>PHAL01000084.1 GCA_002840355.1 Elusimicrobia bacterium HGW-Elusimicrobia-3
CATCATCTATGTTGAACAGCTGTTGTTCCGGGAAATTGAAGATCAGCGGCTGGACCCCTTCCGAACAAGACAGAACCAGGTCTTGACCCAGGAGTCTTTTGCGCTGCCGGATCAGGACTTCAGTAAGCCGGTTACGGCGGCATCAATTCCGGCTTTCTCCGAGGAAACCCAGAAAAGCAGCACTGCTGCGGCCCAAAAAATGATCAGCGTCAACGTCGACAAGCTCGATAATCTGATGAACCTGGTGGGTGAACTGATGATTACCGAATCAATGGTCACTCAGTGTCCCGAGGTGGCAGTGATCCAGTCGGAAAACTTTCACAAGGCTTCCATTGAACTCCATAAGATTACTGTGGAACTCCAGGACATGGTAATGTCAATTCGGATGGTGCCACTGTCCACCACCTTTGTCAAAATGAATCGGATTGTCCGGGATATGTGTAAAAAATTGCATCGGGAAGTGGAGCTGGATCTGTATGGCGAAGAAACCGAAGTGGACAAGAATATCATTGAACACATTTCCGACCCGCTGATGCATATTATCCGCAATGCCATCGATCATGGTATCGAAAGTGAGGAAGAGCGACTGGCCAAGGGTAAGGAAAAAGTCGGCCATATCGTGCTGGAGGCAAAAAACGTCGGTAGCGACGTGCTGATTGTCATCAAGGATGACGGCCGGGGCCTTGACAAGACCCGGATCCTTGAAAAAGCCCGACAAAATGATCTTCTGACGAAACCGGTGGAAGAAACGAGCGACCGCGAAATTTTCAAGTTGGTCCTGCTGCCGGGGTTTTCCACCAAGGAAAACATCACTGAATTTTCCGGCCGGGGAGTGGGCATGGATGTGGTCACCAAAAATCTGGAAGAGGTTGGCGGCACGGTCCGTGTAAACTTCACTCCACGGCGGCGGCAGGTTCCAGACGGCGGGCGCGGGCAGGCCGGAGGGGAGCAGGGCGGCCGGGTAGAGCGGGGATGGGGCGCTTATACCAGCGGAACTGCCCGGCAGGCTGTAGCCTGAGCGGGGGGCGCGGAACCAGGCGTAGAAGGCCAGCACCAGGACGGCGGCCGCCAGCAGCGGCAGCGCCCGCCTGAGACCGGCCCTGCCCGAGTCGTGAAAGATAGCCAGGGCCGCGGCCAGGGGAAGCACGGCGGCCGTTTCCACGCTGAGCGCGCCGAGCAGCAGGCAGGCGGCGGCGGCCAGGCCGGTCAGTGCGGAGGGCCGCCGGGCGTAAAAGAGCGAGAAGAGCAGGCCCGAGAGGAAGAAGAAGGCGCCGAGCAGATGGGAGCGGAATACGATTATATGTATGGTCTCCGCCGCGGCCGGGTGTACGGCGAAGGCCAGGGCCCCGAACAGCGCTCCGGGCGCTGAACCGGCCAGCGTGAGCAGCAGGAAGAAGACCAGGGCGCTGTTGCCCGCGTGCAGCAGGGCGTTGGTGGCCTTCATGCCGCGCGGGCCCAGCCCGGCGCAGGCGTCGGCCGCCAGCGAGGCGTTGACCACGGGCCGGGCGCTCATGGGCACCGGCAGCACGCGGAGCAGGTTCACGGGGTTCACGGCCGCGCCCAGGCCGGCGCAGTCGGAGGCGAAAGGGTTGCCGGCCAGGTACTGCCCGTCGTCCCAGAGCAGCTCGTCCGAGGCGAAGGGCAAGTGCGCCGCGAGGGCGCAGGCCGCGGCTATCGCCGCGAACAGCAGGTAAAGGCGAGGTTTTTCCGCGGCCGTCATTGGAAAATTCTATAATATTTACGGCGGCCGCAGCGGGCGGCGCCGTAAAAACAATGAGAGCCAAACCTAAGATCAGCGTCATCATCCCCGTCTATAACGCCCCCGCGGACCTCAAGGCCTGCGTGGAGAGCCTGCGGCGCACGGCGCCCGGGCTTTACGAACTTATCCTCGTGGACAACGGTTCCGGCCCTGAGACGCGCCGCTATATCGCCGGCCTGCGCGGCGCCGTCAAGATACGGCATAAGACCAACCTCGGCTTCGCGCGTGCCGTAAACGCCGGGCTGAAGGCCGCCCGCGGCAAGTACCTGGCCGTGGTCAACAGCGACGTGGCTTTTTACGAGGGGGGGCTGCAGGGCCTGGCCGACTGCCTGGACCGCGACCCCGCTGCCGGGGCCTGCGGCCCGGTGACCAACCGCACCGTCGGGGTGCAGCGCGTGGTGCTGGCCCCGAAGGTGGAAAAGGACCCCGCCGCCCTCCGGGTTTTCGCGCAGGCGATGAGTCTGCGGTTCGGCCGGGACGCCTACGAGGTGCACCGGCTGGTGGGCTTCTGTTTCCTGCTGCGCCGCGAGGCCTTCGAGAGCGTGGGGCTGCTCGACGAGCGCTTCGGCACCGGCTGCTTCGAGGATTTCGACTACTGCCTGCGCCTGCGCCAGGCCGGCTGGAAGCTGAAGGCCGCCAAGGGCGTCTTCGTCTGGCACCGCCACCACGCCAGCTTCGGCGGGCACGACCATTTTTACGCCTGGGCGGAAAAGAACCGCGCGGTGTTCGTGGATAAATGGTGCCGCAAGGCCCTGGAGTTCCTCGACGAGATAGATCCACATCTTGAAAGCGACGGCCGGCGGCTGCGCGGTAAAGCCTGACGGCCGGGAGGCTGATTGGAAAGAATATACCCGGTGCTGGGACACTCCATGCGCTTCCTGTTAGAACCTGGAGACGCGGCCTTGGTGCGTCCCTGCGCCCCGGAGGCTCCACGTACCGGCGACCTGGCCCTGCTGGTGAAGTGGGACGGCGGCGTGCCCGCCGGCTACGTGCTGCACCGCGTGCTGTTCAATGCGGCCGCGGGGGGGCGGCGCCTGCTGCTTACCAAGGGGGACGCCAATTTTCTGCCCGACTGGCCGCCTTCGGCCTATGAACCCGCCGGCCTGGCGGTGGCGCTGGAGCGCGGCGGCAGGCGCTACCGACTGGAACGGCGCCTGCCCGGCGCCCTGCTCCTGCCCTTCTACGGGGCGATCGCCAATAAACTTCTATACCTCGCCGCCGCCTGCGCCGCGGCGCTGTTCGCGGCCGGCAGGCCCCTGCTGCCCTACTGGGTGCTGAACCCCCTCTACCTGCGTTGGGAAGCCTCCTTCTATCCCGTCCTGCTGCGGTTGGCCGCCCTGCCCGCGAGTGCGCGCGGCG
Source organism: Elusimicrobia bacterium HGW-Elusimicrobia-3 (assembly GCA_002840355.1). GTDB lineage: Bacteria > Elusimicrobiota > Elusimicrobia > Elusimicrobiales > UBA9959 > UBA9959. Next base: position 3,119 of record PHAL01000084.1, read on the forward strand.
GCGTCCCCGCCGCCCGATCCTGCGCCGTCAAGAGCGGCAGGATAACCGCCGACGAGACCTGGAGCGGCCGCGTAGTGGTGGCCGATTACCTCACCATAGCCCCCGGGGTTCGCGTGACCGCCCTGCCGGGCACCGAAATAGTTTTTGAGCGGCGCGAGCCGTGGTTCTTCCCGGTGCTGCGCGCCGGTTTGGGCGGCGAGGCGCGCTCGCTGGAGAGCGCCGGCGCCAAACTTCTGGTGTACGGAGAGTTCCGCGCCGCCGGCGAAGCCGCCGCGCCGGTGCTCCTGGGCGGTCCCGCTTTCTCCGGCGTCTACGCGCTGGGGAGCGGCCGCCTGATCCTCTCACACACCCGGCTGTCCGGTTCGGCGGCCTGCGCCTTCTCGGCGCGGGACGGCGCCTCCGCGCAGGCTGACAACTGCGCCGTAGCCGGCGGCGCCCGCGGCGCCGAGTTCTACGGGACGGCGGGCGCCACGCTGCGGGACTGCTCTTTTTCCGGCCTGCTGGGCCCGGCCCTGCTGGCGGGGGACTACGCCGCCCTGCTGGTCTATGGCGGGCTCGCGGAGCGCTGCGGCGGAGCCGCCGCCGAACTCTCCGGCCGGGCGGCGGCCGGTTTTACGGGTTTTTCGGCCTCCGGCTGCGCCGCCGGGCTGGCGTTGACCGGCGGCTCCACCGCACGCCTGCGCGCCTGCGCCATTAGCGGCAGCGCGGGAGCCGGGCTCTCTTGTTCGGGGCCCGCCTACTTGCGCGCTGCCGGCTGCTCCGTCGACGGCAACGCCGCCGGCCTCAGGGCCGGGGGCGGCGCGCGCGTGGAACTGTCCGAGTGTTCCTTCTCCGGCGGCGCCGGGCCGTCGGCCGAACTGCGCGGCCATGAGCGCGCGGAATTTTCGAGCTGCCGGTTCTCGGGCGGTTCCGCCGGCGTGGATGCCGAAGGTCGGGGCAGCCTGCTCGCGGCGGATTGCTCTTTTGAGCGCAACGGCGGCCCGGCCCTGCGCGTAAGGCGCGCCTCGTCTTTCAGCGCGGAGAACTGCTCTTTCACCGGCTGCCGGGCCGGAGTAGAAGCCGAGGACTGCCTCGCCGCCAGCGTCGGGAACTCCACTTTCTCCGGCGGCGGGCCTGCGCTCTGCGGCTCGGGCCAGGGCCGCCTGGCCGCCACCGGCTGCGCCTTTGCCGGCAACGAGGTCGGGGCCGATATATCCGGCGGAGTCCGCGCCCGGCTGTCCCGCTGCCGCTTTGAAAGCAATGCAGGCGCGCCGCTGCTGCTCTCCGGCCGGGCCCGCGCCGCGGCGGAGGGCTGCGCTTTCACCGGTAACGGGTCCGGCGCCGCCCTGTCCGGACTGGCGGTCTGCGAGGCGGAGGGCTGCACTTTCTCCGGCAATGGCGGGCCCTCCTTCGAGCTTTCCGACTCCTCCGAACTCCTGGCTGTTGCCTGCCGTTCCGACGGGACCCAGGCCGCCCTGGCCGCCGGCGGGGATTCCAGCGCCTCACTGGCGCGCTGCTCCGCAGGCAGTTC
>PHAL01000032.1 GCA_002840355.1 Elusimicrobia bacterium HGW-Elusimicrobia-3
CCAAGGGCCGCAGCGGACGGCCTATCATTAAGGCCGCGGCGAAGAATGTCTGAGCGAGGCACTGTGTGCCGAGCGAGTTCTTCGCCGGCGGAGGACCGCAGGCCCTCTTCTGCCGCGCCCGCTCTATGAGCGCACGGGGAGTATGCCCAGGGACGCCTGGAAATAGACTAAAGGAACTTGAGGAGCGCCCAGTCGTAGGCGTAGAGGAGGGGGAAGAAGGCCAGCGTGGAGAGCAGGATGCTCTGCCCCACCAGGTCCTCGTCGAAATCGAATTCCCTGGCCACCACGTAGCTCATCACCGCCACCGGCATAGCCGTCTCCAGGAAAGAGACCCGCGACACCAGCCCCGTGAAACCGAAAGCCTTGGCCGCCAGCAGGTAGCCCAGCGGCAGCAGCAGCAGCTTCAGGCCGCTGACCAGCGCGATGCGCGGCAGGTTGTGGGCCAGGCGCTTGCCGTACAGCCCCACGCCCAGCGTGAACAGCGACAGCGGCAGCGTGGTCTTGCCCAGGTCCGCCAGCACCCCGTGCAGCAGCCCGGGGATGCGCAGGCCGAAGCCCGCTATCAGCAGGCCGGCCACCGACGCCCACAGCACCACGCTGCGCCCTATCAGCCGCGCGAAGCGCGCCGGCGGGCAGTCCCGCTCGCAGACCAGCGTCATCAGCAGGAAGCCGAAAGTGAAGATGAAGACATTGTGCACCGACGAGACTATGGCCGCGTAGCCGATGGCCCCGCTCCCCAGGCGCATGTCCGCCACCGGGAAGCCCAGGTATACCGTATTGCCCAGCACCGACACGATGATTAGCAGCCGCGCCAGGCGCCAGTCTATCCGGCCCGCCTTCCAGAGGCCCCAGGCCGCGGCCATCACCGCCGCCAGCGGCAGCGTGTTGACCGCCAGGAAGCGCCAGCCCAGCCCCGCGAGGGGGGTATCGGCGATCTTCACGATGATGAGCGCCGGCAGCGCTAGGTAATAGAGGTACTGGTTGAAAGCCCGCTCGGCGCCTTCCCCGACTATGCCGAAGCGGCGGAACAGCCAGCCGGCGGCCAGCACGAGGGCGAGATTGGCGATTATCGGCGTCATCTGAAGAAGAGCAGCACCAGCACCTGGGCCGAGATGACGCGCAGTATCATCACCAGCGGGTATACCGTGGCGTAGCTCATGGCCGACAGGTTGGACGGGCTCAGCGAGTTGGCGAAGGCCAGCGCCGGGGGGTCCGTCATCGAGCCGGCCAGGGCGCCGCACAGCGACATGTAGTTGAGCTTCAGCTTCAGCTTGGCCAGCACGCCCAGCACCAGGATGGGCAGCACGGTGATGAGGAAAGAGAACAGCACTATGTAGACGCCGCGGCCGTGCAGCAGCGTCTCGAAGAAGCGCCCGCCGGCCTTGAGGCCCACGCAGGCCAGGAACAGCACTATACCCAGCTCGCGCAGCATCAAATTGCCGGCCGGGGGCAGGTACCAGTTGAGCGGGCCGATATGCTGGATGTAGCTGAGCAGTATAGCCATGATCAGCGGGCCGCCGGCCATGCCCAGCTTCACCGGGGCGTCCAGGCCGGGCAGCGAGATCGGGATGGAGCCCAGCAGCACGCCGGCCGCTATGCCGATGAAGGCCGGGATCAGCTGCGGGTGGTTGAGGTCCTTGGGCGAGTTGCCCAGCTTGGCCGCGGCCTTGGCCACCGCGGCCTCCTCGCCCACTATCACCAAATTGTCGGCGAACTGCAGGGTGTAGGAGTCGGAGACCAGGAATTCCACGTCGGCACGGGCCACGCGGGTGGCCACCACGTCGTACTGCGACTCCAGGCCGAGCTCGTCGAGCGTCTTGCCTATCACTTCCTTGTGCGTTACGACCACGCGCGAATGCAGGATGCGGCTGGGCAGCTTCTTGAGGTCCGTGCCGCTGCGGGAGCCCACCACCAGCGTGAATTTCCTGATGCTCTCCGCCAGGCCCACCGCCAGCACAGTGTCGCCGGCGCGCAGCACCGTGTCGTCGTGCGCCACGCCCAGCTGGCCGTCGTGGTAGACCCGCGACACCACCACGCCCAGCTCGTCTATGGCGGGGATATCTTTTATCTTCAGGCCGTCGAGGTTCCTGTTCTCCACCGTGATGCTGGCGTTGGTCAGGGCCGAGGCGGCCTTGTCGGCGTGCACGTCTTGCATGTCCTGCTCGGCCTGGGCCCTGAACAGGCGGCGGATCACTATCATCGTAAGGATTATGCCCATTATAGCGCCGGGGTAGGCCAGCGCGTAGCCCACCGAGGCGGCGTTGGCGGCCTCGGGGTCTATGGCGGCCAGCGCCTGCTGCGCGGCCGCCAGCGACGGGGTATTAGTGACCGCGCCCGAGTACATGCCGACGGCGGTGGGGATATCGAAACCGGCCAGTCGCGCCACGGCCAGCGTGACGGCGATGCCGCCCAGCACCACGCCGGCGGCCAGCAGGTTGAGCTGCAGGCCCTGTTTCTTGAAGGAGGAGAAGAACCCCGGCCCCACCTGCGTGCCGATGGAGTAGACGAACAGGATGAGGCCGAAGTCGCGCAGGAACTCCAGCGTGACGTGGTCTATGGACAGGCCGATGTGGCCGGAGAGGATGCCGGAGAACAGCACGCCGGCGATGCCGAGGTTGATGCCGGCGATCTTGATGTTCCCGAGGGCCAGGCCCGCCGCCGCCACCACCATGATGACGAACACCGACCAGGCCACGGATTCGGGGGAGAAAAGCAGGGAGAGGAGGTCCATAGATAAATTTTATCAAAATAGCGGCCGGGCCGGCGTGCCGCGCTTTTTAGCCGGGCCGCAATTTACTATTATTAGGAGATACTCGGAACACGGAGAAGAGAATGATAGCCAAAGCAGAGAACCGCAGCCCCTGGGCCTACGTGCCCTCCACCTATTTCGCCGAAGGCCTGCCGTACATGATAGTCAACTCGCTGGCCGTCATCGTCTACAAGAAGATGGGCGTGTCCAACACGCTGATCGCCTTCTGGACCAGCTGGCTGTACCTGCCCTGGGTCATCAAGATGCTGTGGGGCCCGCTGATAGACATGTACGCCACCAAGCGCTCCTGGATAGCCTGGACGCAGGCGCTGATGTGCGCGGCCATAGCCTGCGCGGCGCTGTCGCTCAAGACCCCGTTCTTCCTCTACGTCTCCATGGTCTGCTTCATGGGCGTGGCCTTCCTGTCGGCCACCCACGACATCGCCGTGGACGGCTTCTACATGCTGTCGATGGACGACAAAAAACAGGCCTTTTTCGTCGGGATCAGGGCCTTCTTCTACCGCGTGGCCATGCTGTTCAGCTCGGGCGTACTGGTGATGCTCGCCGGCCGCATAGAGACCCGCACCGGCAACATCCAGGACAGCTGGACGCAGGTGCTGCTGCTGGCCGCCGCCATCATGGGCCTGCTGTTCGTCTACCACCGGGTCTGGCTGCCCTATCCCGCCGCCGACAAGCCCGACGAGGCCAAGGCCAGCCAGCTGGCCGAGTTCGGCGAGATCTTCAGGGCTTATTTCAAGCTGGAGAACGTGGGCCTGGGCCTGGCCTTCATCCTGACCTACCGCTTCGGCGAGGCCATGCTGCTCAAGCTGACCGCGCCCTTCCTGCTCGACAGCGCGGCGGCGGGCGGCATGGCGCTGACCACCACGCAGGTGGGCGTGGCCTACGGCACCGTGGGCCTGGCTTCGCTCATAGTGGGCGGCCTGCTGGGCGGCTGGATCATCTCCAAATACGGCCTGAGGCGCACCATCTGGCCGCTGGCCTTCATGCTCAACGCCCCGGACCTGGTCTATGTCTACATGTCCTACAACCTGGGCCTGCCCGCCGACTTCGTCTACACGCTGGTGGCGGTGGAGCAGTTCGGCTACGGCCTGGGCACCACGGCCTTCATGTTCTTCATGATCACCCTGACCGGCGAGAAGTACAAGACGGCGCATTTCGCCATCTCCACGGGCATCATGGCCCTGGGCATGATGGTGCCGGGCTTCGTCAGCGGCAAGCTGCAGTCGGTGCTGGGCTACCCCGAGTTCTTCATCGCGGTCTGCGCGGCCACCATCCCCGGCATGGCGCTGATCCCCTTCCTGAAGATCAAAGACGCGCAGAAAGCGGCCTAGGCCCGCGCCCGGACATAAAAAAACAGCCCGCCGTGAAGCGGGCTGTTCTTTTTTTACGGCTTTGTCAGGCGACCGCGATGCACTGCACGGGGCAGTTGGCGGCGGCGGTCTTGCAAGCGTCTTCCTTGCCGGCCGGGACGTCGCCCTTCACGATGGCCTTGTCGGCGTTCATCTCGAAAACCTCGGGGCAATCATTGGCGCAAAGTCCGCAACCGATGCAGGCAGCCTGGTCTACAGTAGCTTTCATGTTATACCTCCGTGTATTTAACAAAAATCCGTCAACCAGATTATACTAAAAGCGAGGGGCTTATTCGCTTATGCGCGCCTCGGTGGCCTTGTCGAACACGTGCATGTTCTTGTAATTGAAGCACACCGTGACGGCGCTGCCGGGGCTGCGGTCGAAGAAGGCCTCTACGGTGGCCAGCAGGCGCTGCTCGCCGACCTTGATATACAGGTTCTCGCGGTGGCCCAGCAGCTCGCAGACCTCCAGCACGCCGTCCACCTTGTCCGAGCAGCCTTCGGCGGTGCGGCCCACCAGCACGTCGTCGGGGCGCACGCCCACGGTCACCTCGCGGCCGTCGTGCTTCCTGGGGTCGTGGAGCAGGTAGGGGGGGATGGTGAGCTTGATGTCGCCGCTGGCGAAGCGCAGGTGCTCGCCTTCCAGCCGGAGCGTGCCGTGCATGAAGTTCATCGTGGGGCTGCCGATGAAGCCGGCCACGAACAGGTTGGCGGGCTTGCGGTACACCTCGATGGGCGAGCCGACCTGCTGCACGATGCCCTTGTTCATGATGACGATGCGGCCGGCCAGCGTCATGGCCTCCACCTGGTCGTGCGTGACGTAGAGGATGGTGGCGTTGAGGCGCTGGTAGAGCTTGGCTATCTCCACGCGCATCTCCTCGCGCAGCTTGGCGTCGAGGTTGGAGAGGGGCTCGTCGAACAGGAACACCTTGGGCTTGCGCACGATCGCGCGGCCGATGGCCACGCGCTGGCGCTGGCCGCCGGAGAGCTGTTTGGGCATGCGCCGGAGGAAGCTCTTGAGCTGCAGGATGCTGGCGGCCTCGTCCACGCGGGCGTCGATCTCGGCCTTGGGGGTCTTGCGCAGGCGCAGGGCGAAACTCATGTTCTCCTCCACCGTCATGTGGGGGTAGAGCGCGTAGTCCTGGAACACCATGGCGATCTCGCGCTTGGAGGGGTGCAGCTCGTTGACGCGCAGGCCGTCTATCCGGATCTCGCCGCCCGAGATCTCCTCGAGGCCCGCGAGCATGCGCAGCAGCGTGGTCTTGCCGCAGCCGGACGGGCCCACGATGACGACGAACTCGTGGTCCTTGATCTCGACGTCGACGCCGTTAAGCACCACATTGTCGCCGAATTTCTTTACTATGCCCGAGAATTGAACGGTAGCCATAAATTATCCTTTCACGCTGCCGAGCGTCAGACCGGAGATGAGCCACTTGGAGGAATACAGGAAAACGGCGAGCACCGGGATGGTGACCAGCATGGAGCCGGCGGCGAACATGCCCCACTGGGTGATGTACTGGCCCTGCAGCTCGAAGAGGCCGAGCGTCCAGGTGTACTGCTTGCTGCTGAACAGCACCACGCGCGCCACCAGGTATTCGTTCCAGGCGGTGGTGAAGTTGAACAGGAAAGCGATGCTGAGCGCCGGCGTGGAGAGCGGCAGGATGATGCGCCAGAAGGCGCCCACCTGGCTGGTGCCGTCCACCAGCGCGGCCTCCTCTAGCGAGCGGGGGATCGTGTCGTAGTAACCCTTGAGGATCCAGATGCTGAACGGCAGCGAGCTCACCGAGTAGGCGATGATCATGCCGAGGTAGGTGTTCATCAGCTTGAGCTTCATGATCATCAGGAACAGCGGCAGGATGAGCATGCCGGCGGGGATCATCTGGCTCGACAGCAGCAGGATGAGGCCCGCCTTTTTGCCGGGGAATTTGAAGCGGGAGAAGGCGTAAGCCGCCGTGCTGGCCAGCGACACGCCGATGAACGAGGTGGCCAGCGTGATCAGCAGCGAGTTCCACAGCCAGCGCAGGAACATCGTGTCCTTGAGCAGGCTGGCGTAGGCCACGAAGGTGGCGTTGTCGGGGATGAGCGACAGGTCGGTGGAGAACAGCTTGTCGCCGGGGCGCAGCGAGACCGAGAAGATGCGCAGCAGCGGGTAGATGCAGACCAGGGCCGCGGTGACGACGACGAGGTGGATGAGCAGGTACTTGAAGAACTTGCGGCGCTGTATGGGGTCCCGCAGCACCGCCGAGGCGTCCCCGCGCAGGGCCGAGAAGAATCTCTTTATCCGGTGCATCAGCGCTCCTCCTTGGCCGCGTCGAAACCGTGCAGGTAGGTGACCGAGATGAAGAACAGCAGCGCGAACACCACCAGGGCGAAGGCCGCGGAATAGCTGTAGCGGTTATAGGTGAAGGCCGCCTTGTAGAGCGCCGACACCAAAATGTCGGCCTGCTCGGTGCCGCCGGCCTGGCCGGTGACCAGGTAGATCACGTTGATATTGTTGAAGGTCCACACCGTGCCCAGCGTGACGGCGGGCATCAGCACCGGCTTGATGAGCGGCATCGTGATGAAGCGCAGCTTCTGGAAATACGAGGCCCCGTCGATGTCGGCCGCGTCGTAGTAAGAGGAGGAGATGCTCTGCAGACCGCCCAGGATGACCACCATCATGAACGGGATGCCCAGCCAGACGTTGATGATCGTGCAGGTGAGCAGCGGGTAGTCGCTGAGCCACTGCACCGGCGCCACGCCCAGCGAGGCCAGGAAGGGGAACACCTCCAGCAGCTTGCTGATGACGATGTTGACGAAGCCGTTCTGCGAGTGGAACTCGCCGCGCATGGCCAGCACGGCCACCACCTGCGGCATGGCCCACGGCACTACGAGCAGCGTGCGGTACGCGCCCTTGAAGCGGATGGCGTTATTGAGCAGCAGCGCCAGCGCGAAGCCGCCGGCCACGTGGAAGAAGACGTTGGTGAACGTCCACACCAGCGTGCGCAGCAGCAGCGCCCAGAAGGTAACTTCGGAGAGCGGGGAGGTGGTGAACACGTCGTAGTACTGGCGCAGCCCCACGAAGGGCAGGGTGCCGGTGTTCTTCCACGACATGATCGTGGTGAGCTTGAGGTCGTGGAAGGAGAGGTAGACCTCGAACACGAAGGGGTAGACCAGCAGCAGCGCCAGGCCCACGAAGGCCGGGGCCAGCAGCAGGTACGGCACGGTATGGCGCCCCTTTATCGCGTAGCGGAAAGCGGCGGCGATGAGCGCCTCGGCGGCCAGGAAGTAGAACCACAGCCGGAACTGGTAGTCGCCCAGCACGGCGGCGGCGGCCACCACCGCGGCGGCCGGGAACGCCGCGAGCGCCACCGGCAGGAACCAGGGCTTGTCGTGGCATTTGAAGTGGTAGTAGAAGTAGCCTTCCAGCGCGGCCACGCCGAAGGCGATGAGCACTATGAACCCGGCTACCTCGTAGATAGATCTTAGGATTTCCATGCCTTACCTGTTCATCTCGGCTATCTTCTTGTCCGTGTTCTCCTGCATGCGCCGCACGGCGGTGTCTACGTCCATTTTCTTGGTGGCGGCCCGGCCCAGGTAGTTGCGGGCCGAGTCCCAGACCGCGCGCATCTCGGTGGCCATCGGCATCGGGCGGCCCTTGAGGATCTGGTCCAGCGAGATGCGGGAGACCTCGTCGGAGGTGATCTCGGGCGCGGAGCCGGCTTCCTTGAGCGCGGGCAGGCGGGTGAGCGCCTGGTACTGCCGCACCTGGTTCTCGCGGGAGGTGTAGAATTCCAGCAGGCGCTTGACCAGCGCCATCTTCTCGGCCTTGAGGCCGGTGCTGACGGTAAAATACTTGCCGCTGACCATCGGGGAGGGCCAGCGGCCGGTCCTGGAAAGTTTGGGGATGACGGCCAGGCCGAAATCACGGCCGAAATGCTTCTGGTAGCCGGAGATGGCCCAGTCGCCGTTGATGATGAAGGCGGCCCTGCCCTCCTTGAAGAGGGAATCCATGCAGTTATAGTCGCATTCCATCGGCACGAATTTCTTCTCGTACTTCAGTTCCAGGTAGAAATTCATCGTGTCGCGCATCGGCTGCGTGTCGAGCATGGGCGTCTTGCCTTCCATCGGCCAGCCGCCGAAGGCGCCCAGCCAGGGCATCATCCAGAAGGGCTCGCCCATGTCGAAGGCGATGCAGCGCTCGAGCTTGTATTTCCTGGCCTCGCCGGAGCAGAAGGCGAACAGCTCGTCGGTGTTCTTCGGGGCCGTCTTGATGAACTTCTTGTTGTAGAACATCATCAGGTGGTTGCCGTTGGATACCGGCACGCCCCAGATATGCCCGTCGAGGGAGATGGCCTCCACTACGGGGCCGTTGAACTTGTCGAAGTCGAACAGGCCCTCCAGCGGCATGATGAAACCCGAGACGGCGTAGAGCCCGGCGGTGTCGGAGGGGCCGAGCAGCAGGTCGGGGGGGACGCCGGCCAGCGAGGCGGCCTGGAACTGAGAGCGCAGGTCCTCGGTCTGGTAATGGGTGCGCACGATCTCCACGCCGGCGTTCTCGGGGAGTTTTTTGAAAGCTTCGAAGACGGAGTCGATGTAGGGGGCTACCTGGGCGTCTTCCTGTTCCCAGACCACGATGGTTTTTGAGTCGTCGGCGGCGGGGCGGGAGCAGGCGGCCAGGGCCGCCGCGACCGCGAGTATGATGGTTTTCTTCACCCCTGCCCCCTTTAGCTAGCTTTTAGAGATATTGGTTATCGCGGCCAGCAGGGCCACGAGCACGGAGAGTTTGAGCGCGGTCCACCAGGAAATTACGCCGGCGACGGCCCCGGAGGCCACCGCGCCGGGAAAAAGGGCGGGGATGGTCCACATCCAGAACCACTTGATCAGGAAGATGCCCAGCACGAAAATACCGCCCATCCACAGCACTATGGCCGGCAGTCCGAGGGTGATTATCTTCCCGAATTTCATATATAAGCGGTACCAGGGCTCCGGATTTATTAAACTATAATAATAGTGGCGAGGCAATATGAAAGGCAGCAGGACCAACGAGAAACTTTTCTGGAACAGCAGGGCCCGGAATTACCCGGTCCCTTTCACACGGGGCACGGCCGCGAAAATCAACCGCATGCTGGCGCTGCTGGCGCGCCTGGGCGCGGATTTCAGGGACAAGCGCCTGCTGGACATAGGCTGCGGCACCGGCGTCTACGCGCTGCCGCTGGCCGGCCGGGCCGGGCGGGTGCTGGGGGTGGACTCCTCGGCCGCCATGCTGCGGGTGTACCGCCGGGTGCGGCGGGAGCGCGGCATAGCCAACGCGCCCTGCCTGCGCTCTGAATGGGGGCAGGTGCCCGCCGCGCGGATACGCGGGCGCTTCGACATAGCCCTGGCCTCCATGACGGCCGCCGTAAAGACCCGGGCCGACTTTTTAAAGATGGAAGCCGCCGCGCCGCTGCGGATCTTCATAGGCTGGGCCGGCTTGCGGCGCAACGCGCTGCTGGAGCGGGTCTACGCCGGCCACGGCGTGGCCTACCGCGCCCCCGAGGGGGCGGAGCGGGCGCTGAAGATACTGGCCGCCCTCGGCCGCTCGCCGCGCGTGGTCTACCTGCGCGACAGCTGGACCAAGTCGGCCTCGGTACCTGAGACGCTGAGAGAGATAGCCGTCAGCATGCGCGTCAACGGCGCGCGGTTCGACGAGGAGCGCACCCGCGCGCTGCTGAAGCCGTTCACGCGGGGCGGCAAGGTGCGCCAGCTTACCCGGGCCCGCAAGGCAGTGATAATCTGGTAGCCGCCCGGACGCCAGGAGCAAAATAAAAAAGGCCGCGCTGACAGCGCGGCCTTTTTCATTTAAGGGCGGAACCTAGACCCTGGCTTCCGACGGATCCTTCACGGCCACTTTCGCCAGCGCCGGTTTCTTGACGCACTGCTTGGCGAACGCGTCGTCGCGCAGGTGGTTGCGGTAGCCCGGGTGCTGGAACGTGTAGTCGAAGCGGGTATGGATGTCGTAACTGCCGTTCATCAGGCCCACGACGTCCTCCACGAACACGCGCTCCTCGTCGGTGGGGATCACGTACACCTTCACCTTGGAGGTCTTGCAGGAGATCTCGGTCTCCGAGTTGCGGGTCTTGGAGATCTCGTTCTTCTCCTTGTCGAGCTTGATGCCCATGAACTCAAGCCCGGCGAGCGCGGGCTCGCGGGTGAGCGGCCCCATCTCGCCGACGCCGGCGGTGAACACGACGGCGTCGATGCCGCCCACGGCGGCCGCGTAGGCGCCGATGTACTTCTTGATACGGTTGGCTTCCATGTCCAGCGCCAGCTTGGCGCGGGCGTCGCCCTGCTCGGCGGCTACTTCCACGTCGCGGGCGTCCGAGTACTTGCCGGTGATGCCCAGCTTGCCGGACTTCTTGTTGAGGATGGCGTCCATCTCCCCGGGGTTCATGCTCTCGCGGGCCATCACGTAGAGGGGGATGGCCGGATCGTGGTCGCCGGCGCGGGTGCCCATCACCAGGCCCTCGAGGGGAGTGAAGCCCATGCTGGTGTCGTAGCTGACGCCGTTCTTTACCGCGTTGACCGACGCGCCGTTGCCGATATGGCAGATGACGAGGTTGGTCTGGAAGGGGTCCTTGCCCAGCAGCACTGCGGCGCGCTTGGCGTTGTAGAGGAAGGAGGTTCCGTGGAAGCCGTAGCGGCGGATGGCGTACTTCTCATACCAGGCGCGGGGCAGGGCGTACATGTAGGAGGACTCCGGCATGGTCTGGTGCCAGGCGGTGTCCATGATGGCCATGTGCGGGATCTTGGGCATCAGCAGGCGGGCGGCTTCTATGCCCTGGATGTTCGGCGGGTTATGGAGGGGAGCCAGCGAGGAAAGCTCGCGGAAGGTCTCCACCACCTTATCGTCGATGATGACGGATTTCACGAACTTCTCGCCGCCGTGCACGACGCGGTGGCCTACGGCGGTGATGCCGTCGAGGCTGTCGATGACGCCGTGCTCCTTGTGGGTCAGCGTGGTAATGACCAGCTGGATGGCGTCCTTATGGGTGGGGCAGTCCTGGTTTACGGTGACCTTCTCGCGGCCGGGGGCCTCGATATTGATGAAAGAGGCGCCCACGCCGACGCGCTCGACGAGGCCGGAGGCGACGGTAGTTTTGGCCTTCCAGTCGAAAAGCAGGTATTTCACGGAAGAACTGCCGCAGTTGAGACAGAGTATTTTCATTGAGGTTCCCCTTTTGCAGGCCTTAAAGGTTACGCCGGTCCTGCCGTTTTTCTATAATCTTATTCTACTAAAATAAACGCGGTTTGGATTCCGGAGGAGTTTATGAAGCGCAGGATCATCATGATAATTCTGGCGGCCGCGGCCTTGGCCGGAGCCGGCTGGGGGATTTTCCACCTCCGGAGAGGCATGGGCGCCGCCGAGGTGGTGCGCAAGCTCTCCGGCATCCGTCTGGCGCTGGAACTCTACCGCCAGGAGCATAAGAAATATCCGGCCTCTTTCGGCGAGACGCTGCGCGCCGGCACCCTGGAGGCCGCACCCGACCTGAAGTTGCCTGGTCACTTCAAAAACTCACAAGTGCGCGATACGCCCTCGCTGGCGATAACCGACTCCGGCGGCTGGGCCTATGTCAGCGACCGCTCCAGCCCCGACTTCGGCCTCCTCTACATCGACTGCTCCCACCGGGACGAAAAATCCCGCTTCTGGAGCGAATTTTAGCTCCATCTGCAACTCACCACCCTACGCCTCTGCCAGGCTCGCTGCTCGCTCATAGAGCGGGCGCGGCGGAAGAGGGCCTGCGGGTGTATTTGCCCTGGCCACGCATAAACCGCATAGCGGTTTTGCGCGGCCCCGCCTCGGCGATTTTCGCTGAAAAATCGCCTCCGGCCTTGCGGCCCGAACGCACGGCATAATTATGCCGTGCTCTTTACCGGGCCTCACCCCAAAATCGCTCCCAGCGAGCCCGGCAGAGGCGACTGAACACGCGAGCGACAGACTCCGCACGGTATGATTAGGGGGGGGCGGTGGCTTAGATTAGCGATTATTTCCCCAATTATTAACGAGTGAGCAGGCTGAGGAGACGAGGGCCCGGACGGGGCCTGGTCCTGAGCGACTTTGGGGAAGGGGGGCCCCGCTTCGGGGGGGAACCGCGCAACGGTTCCCTCTTCCAGGAGCGAGGGGCCAGGTCACGGCCGGGACCAACGAAGTATCAGGCAGCGAGGGAGTCTTCGTAGAGGCGCAGCAGGATGTTGGCCACCACGGGTACGGACATGTTGTTGTTGACGTAATCGAAAGCCATCTTGGACATGGCGTGGCAGGCGCCCGGGTTGCCGATCAGGCGAATCACGGCGCGCGCGCAGGCCAGAGAATCCTCGGGCTCCACGATCACGCCGTTGCGCTCGTTGACCGTAAAATCGCTAAGCCCCTTCAGCCGCGGGATCACGCAGGTCACGCCGGAGGCCTGCGCCTCTATCAGCGACATCGACAGCCCGGGCCGCCGCGCGGTCTTGGCGTAGATGTGCATCATCGCCATCACCTCGGGCATGTCGTTGCGGTCCGAGAGGATGTCCACCTTGTGGCTGATGTCCAGCGAGCGGGCGAAAGCCCTGATGCGCTCGTCCCTCAGCCCCACCAGCATGAAATTGGTCTCCGGCATGACCGCCAGCACTTCCTTGGCCATCAGCAGGAACAGCTCCTGCTCCCTGAACGTCGGGTCCATGCTCACCGTGCCCACCCGGTAAGGGCGCTTCTGGAACATCGCGGGCTTTATCAGCATCGCGCTCTCCCAGCGGCCGATGCTCAGGCAGGGCGGCACCATGAAGATGCTCCGCGGCTCCAGGCCGGCGGAGATGAACTCCTCCAGCACCGAGTCGCAGCCGCCGAGGAAAAGAGTCACATAGGGGGCCGCCTGCGCCAGCCGCTCGAAGGCCTTGGGGCTGCCCAGCCTGAACTGGCTGACAAAGAGGCGCGAGCCGGCCGCCTTGATCTTCTTCAGAAGGAGCGGGTTCAGCGAGTCGGGGTTATGGAAATTTACGACGTCCCAGCCGGCGGAGTCGAAGAAGCCCAGCTTGGTCTTGAGCGTCAACGGCATCACCTGCACCTTGAGCCGGGCGCACTCGGCGGCCAGGCGGGAGCCGCCCGGGCAGAGCACGGCGGCGTTATGCCCCAGCTTGACGTAGCGGGCGGCCGTGTGCAGCGCCTGGTACCCTACCAGGTCCCAGGCCGGGGAATCGCAGACGTTGAGGATGTTCACGGGCGGCCTCCAGGGCCCCACGCGAGCTTGCGCAGCTCCCGCTCGGCGTTGCGCACGTAGAATTCGTCGCGGGAGGTGGCGAGGATGTCGGCGTAGATGGCGGCGGCCGCCGCCAGATTTCCGGCCCTTTTATTGAGAAAGGCCGCCAGCTGCTTGAGCATCACCGGGCAGTCCGGCTCGCTCAGCAGCGGCTTGATGGCTTCGGCCACGGCCGCCGGGTTCTGGGCGTTGCTGTAGCCGATGGCCGCCAGCACGGTCAGGTACTTCCATTCCTTCGGGGAGTATTTTAAACCGTACCTGAGCAGTTCCTCGGCCTCGGCCGGCCGCTCCATGTTGAAAGCCAGCGACGCCGCCCCGTAGAGGCCGGCCGCCGTGAAAGAGGGGTCCACCTCTAGGATGTGGCGCGCCATGGGCAGGAACGACGGGTACTCGCCCTTGCCGTAATTGGCGCCGTGATCGCAATGCGTGCGGCCGTGCTCGTCGACACGGTGCTCGTGGGTTTCGTGGCCGGGCTGATCCGAGCTCACGCGCGCTTCCTTTTTGCCGTAATACTGCAGCAGCCGCACGAACCAGAGGTCGGCGAAGACGCGGCGGGCCCCCAGCGCGAGCGCAAGCATGTCGCCGCCCGCGCCGTTGAGCGGCGAGCGCATTTCCGAAGGCGGGGGGAACGGGAGGCGGTAGGCGGCCCCGGCGTAAGAGCCGGCGGCCCAGCACAGCAGGGCGGCGGCTAGCAGGCCGTAGCCCCGGCCGCGCATCAGAATTCCTTCCTCGACAGCAGCCACAGGCCGGCGAAGTAGCAGGCCAGCGTCCAGGCCGCGGCCGGCAGCAGCGCGGCGGCCGGCAGGGCGGCGGCCGCGCCGGCGGCGTCGCGGGCGTTGAACAGCTGCAGGTTGGGCACCAGGTTGATCAGCAGGCCCAGCAGCGCTCCCTGGAAGCCGGCCGCTTCTTCGGCGAGGAAGCGGGCCTCGGCGGCGAAATGGCCCAGCGTCCACATGATGGCCGAGATGACCAGCGTGGACACCGCCGACGTGGAAAAGAGCGAGACGAAGAAGGCGAACGAGACTATCACGCACAGCTTCAGGAAGATGCCGGCCAGCGCCCAGCCGTAGAAGGGGGGCAGGCCGAAGCCGCGGAAGTGGAGCAGGCTCAGGTGTACGGCGCCCATCAGCAGCAGCATCATCGCGCCGGTCAGCAGCGCGCCGGCCAGTTTGCCGGCCAGGTAGGCCGAGCGCGGCACCGGGCGGGAGAAGACCAGGTAGATCGTCTTGGTCTCGGCCTCCCTGAGCAGCGAAGACGAGGCGTTGAACAGCAGGTAGGCCAGCGTGGTCAGCTCGGTGAGCAGCAGGCCGAAGTCGCCCAGCAGCCGCTCCTCCTGGTCCACGGCCATCACGCCGGCCAGCACCGAGGCGTAGACCGCGGTGAAGGCGAAGACGGCGAACATGGTGAAGAAGCGGCTGCGGGCGCCCTCCAGAAAAGAGTTCAGCGCCACGGAGGCCACCAGCGCGGCGTATTTCCTCATCGGACGGCCTCCACGAAAATACCTTCGAGCCCGGCGGAAGAAGCCTCCCATTCCTGGCGCCTGACCGTGCGGGCCAGGCTGCCGCGCACCATGATCAGCACGCGGGAGCAGAGCTTCTCCACTTCGGAGATGCTGTGCGAGGAAAGGAAAATGGCCCGGCCCTCGGCGTTCAGCCCGGCCAGCAGGCTCCGGATGTCGTGGATGGCCAGGGGGTCGAGGCCGCTGACGGGCTCGTCGAGCACGAGCAGGTCGGGGGCGTGCAGCAGGGCCTGAGCCAGGCCCAGGCGCTGCAGCATGCCCTTGGAAAATTCGGAGACCCGCTTGCCTGCGTGCGGCTCCAGGCCGGTCTTGCGCATGGCGTCCCCTACCGCGGCAGCCAGCGCCGCGCCGGAGAGGCCCGACAGGCGGCCGTAATAGGCCAGCGCGTCGGCGGGCTTGAGCTGCGGGGGAAAATAGGGAAGTTCGGGCAGAAAGCCGACCCTGGCCTTGGCCGCCCCGTCGGAGGGCGAATGGCCGAAGACCCTGATCTTGCCGGAGTCGGGAAACAGCAGGCCGGTGATCAGCTTCATGATCGTGGTCTTGCCCGCGCCGTTGAGGCCCAGCAGGCCGGTAACCTCGCCGGCCGGGATCTCGAAGGAGACCTCCGTCAGCGCGGTATGGTACCGCGCGCCCAGCAGGCCGGGGCGCTTATAGGTCTTGCCCACGCCCGCGAAAGAAACGGCGTGCTTCATCTTACGATCTTCGCCTCCTCGCGCTTCACGCGGCGCATTTCCTCGGCTATGCGCTCTATCGGGATCTCGCCCATCCTAAGGAAGACGGTATGGAACTTGCGCAGGTCGAAATACTTGGCCTCGGTGCGCTCGTAGTAGCGGCGCATCTGCAGGATGCGGTCCAGGCCGTAGATGTAGCTGAAGCCGTCGGTGGGCGCCAGCGAGAGCTTGAGCACCTCGGTGTCGGCCTGGGACTTGGTCATGCCGAGGTTATCCTGGAAGAAGGCGGAGGCCTTGTCGGCCGTCCACTTGCGGGTGTGCAGCGCGGCGTCGGCGTAGGCGCGCGCGGCGCGCAGCGCCCTGACGTAGCAGCGCAGGAAGCGCGACCAGTAAGAGGAGTAGTAGCCCATCTCCTCGCTGAGCAGCTCGGCGTAGCCGGCCCAGCCGTTGGAGACCACCGGCTGGCGCGAGACGCGGCGGATGCGCGAGCGGTTGGAGGAGGCCTCGAAGCTGCGCAGGTGCAGGCCCGGCATGATGGAGTAGGCCGTCAGCAGCTCCACCTGGGCGTAGTTGAAGCCGGCCGCGAGCACCCGCTCGCGGACCGCCTCGGGCAGGGACTCGGAGGGCAGCTGCACGTACAGGTCGGAGATGCGCGTGTCGTCGAGGGCAAAAGACGGGGCGTAATAGACGTAGGGCAGCACCGAAGCCATGAAGGCCGGCATGCGCTTTATGAGCAGGCGCTGGCGGGGGAACTGCACCACTTTATGCTCGTCGAAATGCTGGTAGGCGCGGTCCATCTCGTCCTGGAAGACCTGCAGCACCTCGCCGGCGGCGGGATGCTCCTTGGGCAGTTTCTCCATTACGCCGCGCCAGCCTTTCTCCTTGGCCAGCATCGCGTCTATGTTGGAGGCTTCGCGGGCCAGGTCCTTCATGGCCTTTTTGAAGGCCTTTTTGGAGTAGCTCATCGCAGAGCCGGGCGTCATGTCCAGCGCGTGCAGGCGCTCGAGGTAGAAGCCGTAGGTATATTCCCCGGCTCTGAAATCCGAATCGGAATTGGGCAGCACGTTCTTCTGCAGGAAATCGGCGTAGCGCGACAGCGCGGTCTTGACCTTGTTCATCGTCTCGTCCACCTGGCCCTTCAGCGTGGGGTCGTAGCGGGTATAGCCGCGAAAAACCTGGGCGGAGTCGGCGACGAAACTGTTGAGCGCCTCGTTGGTCTGCCTGATGGCCTGGCGGGTCCAGATCTCCGGCGGGCGGGAGAGGTTGCGCTCCGCCTGCTCCAGCACCGACGGGAACAGTTTCAGGCGCGAAATGGCGTTGGAGGCGCGGGTGTTGTAGTCCTCGTAGTCCTTGCTCATCATCTGGTAGACCAGGAAGAGCGGCTCGAGGTAGGCCTGCGGGCAGCGCGAGAGCAGGCCCTGCGTCTCCAGTTCGTAGATATCCACCTCGAGCATGTGGTCGAGCGCCTCGTAGTCCACCTTGAGGGCGGGGAACATCGTGGCCTTCTTGATATCGAGGAGTTTGGCGCGCAGGCGCTTTATGGCTTCCAGCTGGCGGGAGACCCGCTCCTGTGAGCGGGAGGTGAGCACGGCGTCCGAGCCGTGCAGCCCCAGGCGCGTGGCGCGCTCCGGGTCGTACATCTGTATGGTGGCGAGGTACTGGGAGAAGACCTCGTTGAGCTTGGTGCTCTCCAGGGTGCCCTCTATCTCCTCGGTGGAAAGCTTGTCGTCGAAGGCGGGCAGCGCGGCGGGGGACAGCAGGAGGGCCAGCGCCGCGCCGGCGGCGAGGGCGGATCTCCGCGTGGAAAGCAGTTTTGTCATCTCAATCCTCCGCTGCGGCGCGCCGGCGCCTTATGCCGGCGCTACTTGCCGCTCTTGACTTTCTTGGCCCGGACGGGCTTGCGCGCCGCCGGCTCGAGGGCGATGGCCAGCACCTCGTCCATGCGCTCCACCGGGTGGAGCCGCATCTTGGACCTGATCTCTTCGGGGATCTCCTCGAGCTCCTTCAGGTTGGCCCGGGGGAACACGACGGTGTTGATCTCGTCGCGGAAAGAGGCGATCACCTTTTCCTTCAGGCCGCCTATCGGCAGCACGCGGCCGGTCAGCGTCAGCTCGCCGGTCATGGAGAGGTTCTGCTTCACCGGGCGGCCGGAGAACAGGCTGGCCAGTGCGGTGGCCAGCGTGACGCCGGCCGACGGGCCGTCCTTCGGGATCGCGCCCTCGGGGATGTGCACGTGGAAGTTATGCGAATTCACGTAGGAGTCCGGGGCGAGCTCGCGGGAGCGCACGTAGGAGAAGGCCGCCTGCGCGGATTCCTTCATCACGTCGCCCAGCTTGCCGGTCAGCGTCAGGGCGCCCTTGCCGGGCACGGCCACGGCTTCCACGGCCAGCACCTCGCCGCCGTTCTCGGTCCAGGCCAGGCCGGTGGCGATGCCCAGGGCGTTGTAGGAGGCTTTGGTCTCGAGGAACTTGGGGATGCCGAGGAAGTCGCCCACGTTTTCAGGGGTCACCTTAACGGCCTGCGCGCCCGTCTCCACTATCTTGCGGGCGGCGCGGCGGCACATGGAGGCGAACTCGCGGTTGAGGTTGCGCACGCCGGCCTCGCGGGTATAACCGCGGATCACGGCGTCGATGCCCTTGTCGTCGATCTTGAGCGCGCCTTCCTTGATGCCGTGGTCGCGGAGCTGGCGGGGGATCAGGAATTTCTTGGCGATCTCTATCTTCTCGTCGTGCGTGTAGCCGCTGAAGTCGATGATCTCCATGCGGTCGCGCAGGCTGACCGGGATGCCCCACAGCGTGTTGGCGGTGGCGACGAACATCACCTTGGAGATGTCGAACGGCACGTCCAGGAAATGGTCGTTGAACTCGGTGTTCTGCTCGGGGTCCAGGACCTCCAGCAGCGCCGCGGCCGGGTCGCCGCGCCAGTCGGTGCCCATCTTGTCGATCTCGTCCATCAGGAAGACGGGGTTGCGGCTCTTGGCCTTTTTCATGCTCTGGATAATGCGGCCGGGCATGGAGGCCACGTAGGTGCGGCGGTGGCCGCGGATCTCGCTCTCGTCGCGCACGCCGCCCAGCGACATGCGCACGAAGTTGCGGCCCATGGAGCGGGCGATGGAGCGGGCGATGGAGGTCTTGCCCACGCCGGGGGGGCCGACGAAGCAGAGGATGGGGCCGCGCAGTTTTTCGGTCAGCTTGCAGACGGCGAGGTACTCCAGTACGCGGTCCTTGGGCTTCTTGAGGCCGAAATGGTCCTCGTCGAGGATCTTCTTGGCCTTGGCGAGGTCTATCTCGTCCCTGGTCTCCTCTTTCCACGGCAGCGAGACCATCCAGTCGAGGTAGGTGCGGCTGACGGTGGTCTCCGGGGAGAACGGCATCATCTTGGCGAGGCGCCCCAGCTCCTTCTCGGCGGCGGCCTCGGCCTCCTTGGGCATCTTGGCGGCCTTGACCCGCTTCTTGAGCTCGTCGATCTCCTTGGAGAAATCGTCCTTCTGGTGCAGCTCCTTCTGGATCGCCTTCATCTGCTCGTTGAGATAGTATTCTTTCTGGGACTTCTCGATCTGCGTCTTGACGCGCGCGTGGATCTTCTGCTCCACGTCGAGGATCTCCACCTCTTTGGCCAGCAGTTTTATGAGCTTCTCCAGGCGCTCGCGGGGGGACTCGGTCTCGAGCAGGTCCTGCTTGTCCGGGAGGGCCAGCATGGCGTTGGCGGCTATCGTGTCGGCGAGCTTGGCCGGGTCCTCCATCTGCTGCAGGAAGGACGTGGAATCCAGCGTGATGCGGGTGCCGAGCTTGACGTAGGCCTCGAAGATCTCGACCGCGTGGCGCATCAGCGCTATCACTTCGGGGGTCTTCTCTACGGACTCGTCGATGTACTCCACCTCGGCGTAAATATGGGTGTTGCCGGCGTCGAGGGCCATCTTTTTCACGCGGGCGCGGCGGCGGCCTTCCAGGAAGACGCGCATGGTGCCGTCGGGCATCTTCAGGGACTGCGAGACGGCGCTGACCACGCCGTAGGCGTACAGTTCTTCGGGGGCGGGGTCGTTGACGGCGGCCTTGCGCTGCGCCACGGCGAACAGGTATTTATCGGCGGCCAGCGAAACCTCGATGGCGGCCACGGATTTGGGCCGGTCCACGGAGAGGGGGAGGGCCATGTAGGGGAACATCACCACGTCCCTGATGGCTATGGCGGGAAGGGCCGCCGGGAAGGAATTGTCGGTTTTCGGCTTGTCTTGCATGTCGTATGGTCCTGCGGCGCGGAATATCCCCCAAAAAACAGCCGCGCCCCCGCCCCGGGAGGGGCGGACGGGCGCGGGAGCGGCTTACTGCTTGCGGTGCTCGAGTACCGAGTCGATGATGCCGTATTCCTTGGCCTCGGCCGCGGAGAGGTAGAAGTTCCTTTCCATGTCGGCGCGGACCTTTTCGGCCGTCTGGCCCGTATGCTTGGCCATGATGTCGATGAGGCGGGTCTTGCTCTCCTGCATTTCCTTGCTCTCGATCTCGATATCGGTGGCCTGGCCGGAGATGCCGCCGCCCCAGATGAGGGGCTGGTGGATCATGATGCGGGAGTTAGGGAGCGCGTAGCGCTTGCCCTTGGAGCCGGCGGCCAGCAGCACCGCGCCGAAGCTCATGGCCATGCCCATGCAGATCGTGGAGATCGGGGCCTTGATGAACTGCATCGTGTCATAGACCGCCAGGCCCGCGGTGACCATGCCGCCGGGCGAGTTGATGTAGAGGTTGATCTCCTTCTCGGAGTCATCGGCGTCGAGGTACAGCAGCTGGGCGATGACGGTATTGGCGGAGGCGGTGGATACCGCGCCCTCCGGGTCGCCTATGAAGACGATGCGGTCGCGCAGCAGGCGGGAGTATATGTCATACCCCATCGCCGAGCCGGCGCCCTTCCAGGTTTCTATGATCGTTGGGATTATCATGCTTTCTCCTTACGGTACGCTCCGCTTAGACGTTCTCTTCCTTGACCACGGCCTTGCCCTTCACGAGGTCCATGGTCTTGCTCTCCACCATGGAGGCCCGGATATATTCCTTGCGCTTCTCGAAAAGTTCGCGGCCTTTGACCTTCTCCTCCTCGGTGTTGAGGCGGGCCATCACTTTCTCCAGCTCGGCGTCCAGTTCGGCGTCGGTGGCCTCGATCTTCTCTTTCTTGGCGATGTGGTGCAGTATATAGGTAAGGGACAGGTTGCGCTCGGCCACCGGCTTGAGGCGCTCGAGCATGGCCTCGTCGGGCAGGCGCTGCTCCATCGGGGCGCGGCGCTTGAACAGCTCCAGCAGCTCCTGGGCCTCTTCCTTGACGAGGGTGGGGGGCAGCGAGAGAGGGTTGCTCTTTATCAGCGCGTCCTCGAGCTGGCCGAGGAACTCCTTCTCGGTCTTCTCGGCGGCGCCCTGTTCCAGCATCTTGCGCACGTTGGCCTTCAGCTCGTCGACGGTCTTCACGCCGGCTTCCTTCAGGAAGTTCTCGTCGAGTTCCGGCACGACCTTGGCCTTGATCTCGTTGAGGGTCACCTTGAAATGCATCTTCTTGTCGCCGAACGGCGCGTCGAACTCGCGGCTCTCGCCCTTCTTGGCGCCTATCACGGCGTCGGCCAGGCCGGCGATGGTCTGCGGGCTGGAGAGGTCCACGATCTCGCCCTTCACGGAGCCGTCCTTCACCGGGACGCCGTTCTCGAGCGTGTCGTAGTCCACGATCACGAAATGTTCCTTGGCCGCGGCCTCGCCTTCGGCGGCGGGCTTGAGGTAGGCGTTGTACTCGCGCACCTGCGTGATGTACTTTTCCACGTCGGCGTCGCTGACCTTGTGCGTCTTGCGGGTGGCGGCGATCTTCTCGTAGCCCTTGGGCTCGAGCGTGGGGGCGCACTCGAACTGCAGCTCGAAATAGAGGTTCTTCTCCGGCTCGTAGGTCACGCCGCGCAGCATCGGGGCCACGACGGGGTTGAGCTGGGAGGTCTTGAGGATCTCGGGCAGGGCCGACTTGGCGGCGATGTCGAGGACCTCGTCCTTGACCATGGAGGGGAACTGCCCCTTGATCATCGCGAGCGGCACCTTGCCGACGCGGAAGCCGGGCAGGCTGACCACGCTCTGCAGGCGCACGAGCGCGGCCTCGGAGGCCTCGCCCAGCTGCTTGGAGTCCAGCGTGACGCCGAACAGGTGCACGCAGCCGTCCTGCTTTATCTTCTTTATCTTGTCGCCGAAACCAAGAGCGATGTTCATGTGTTCCTCCGGAAGTAATTTGTTTTCAGAGTGTCGGGACGGGGACTTGAACCCCGACGGGTGTTACCCCACATGGTCCTAAGCCATGCGCGTCTGCCGATTCCGCCATCCCGACCCGGAAAACGGTCCGCTGTACCGTACAAATAAAAAGGAGTAATGAGTTCTGAGTTCCGGGGTGGTCGCGCCTTCGCCCTTTTACTCGCCGACTACTCATTACTCCGCTTTGCGTTCAAATCTTTTGGGCCATACGGGATTCGAACCTGTAACCTTGCGCTTAAGAGGCGCCTGCTCTACCGTTGAGCTAATGGCCCGCAGGAATATTATACATAAACGGAAAAAAACTTCAAAATATTTTTTTTCGCTACGGCGGGCGGAGGGCTTCCCTTGCGCCCGCATAATTGCTAAATTTGTGCTATGCTGAAGCTGAAAACCGCACTGCTGTGCCTGGCCCTGCTGGCGAACGCCGCGGCCTCGCGCGCGCAGGAAGACCTCTCCAAGATATACTCCGATGCCGCCGCCCAGTGGCTCGACGGAAGGCCCGAGGACGCCGCCGGCGCGCTGAAATACGTGGTCTACCGCTCTTCCGACCAGGCGCTCAACGCCGCCGCGCTGCGCGACCTGGCCGCGCTCTTCGCCGAGGCCGGCAAGAACGGCGAGGCGCTGGCTTACCTCGCCAAGGGGGAGATGCTCAGCCCCGAGGACTTCCACATCCATTTCGAGAAAGGCTGGAACCTGCTGAGCCTGGAGAAGCACCAGGACGCCAGGGCCGCCTTCTCCAAGGCGCTGACGCTCACGGCCGACCGGGACCTGGCCAGCCAGGCGCGCTTCGGCCTGGCCCTCGCCGAGGAGCAGCTGGGCGGGCCCGCCGCCGCCATCGAGGAACTGCGCTCCGTCTATACCCGCTACCCGTACCTGCTCTCGCCTTCGGCGCAGCTCATCAGCGCCAACCTGGAGCGGCTCAAGAAGCGCCCGCACGCGGTTAACTTCATTAAGGAAGCGCTCACCTACGACCAACGCAACATCCAGGCCGAGCTGGACCTGGCCCGGCTCTACGATGAATCCGATTTCCAGGTGCCCGCCTGGCAGACCTATTACACGCTCTCGGACATGGACCCGGAGGAGCCCTTCTTTATAGAGAAGGAAAAGAAGCTGCGCAAATACGTAAAAGGCCGCCTGGACAATCTGCTGTACTGGGCGCGCATGGCCTGGCCCGCCCACAAGGACCCCCTGCCGCAGGCGGGGGCGAAGGTGAAGGTCGGGCTCTACGCCGACAAGTACGGCGTCCCGTCCCTGATAACGGCCTTCAACTTCATCTGCGCCGGCGAGTTCACGCTGGTGGACACCCGGCTGGGCGAGATCGCCACCGGCAGGCCCGGCATGCAGTGGAGCGTCACATACGACGAGATGAACCGCGTCTACCAGATCCGCGACAGCATGCAGTCGGCGGCCCACACCACCACCAACAGCCTGCGCATAGTCCCCAAGGTCCCCGGCACCGTCATCCTTATAAAGAACCCGGAACTGCCGGGCGCGCACGGCGTGAACCGCGGCGACAGGGAGGTCTCCGGCGAGCTGACCGCGCTGGTGCGCGAGAAGGGCGTCTGGCTGATCAACGAGACCCGCCTGGAAAACCTGGTGGCCCCGGCCACCTCCCGCCTGGCCGACAGTTCGCGGCTGCCCGAGCAGCTCAAGGCCATAGCGGTGACGGTGCGCACGCGCCTCGAGCGGCTGGCCAAACTGCTCGCGCACGAGAGCCGCGAGTACCACCTCTGCGATTCCGCTCACTGCGTGGCGTTCCCCGGCGTCCAGGCCCAGAGCGGGCCGGCCACGGCCGCGGCCGACGCCACCCGAGGCGAGACGCTGCGGACGGCGGGCGGCGGCCTGGCGCCGGCCGATATGCACCGGGCCTGCGGCGGCTTCACGGAGAGCGGCGCCAGCGACGGAGGCAGGCCGCTGCCGCGGCTGACCCCGTTCAACCTTTACGCGCACACGCTGGCCGGGCCTCCGCCCGGGCTGCTGTGCCTGTCGGAGGACAAGACCGTCAGCTCCGACGTTTACTGGACGCTGCTGCTGGCCCCTAAGTGGATAGAGAACCGGGTGAACCGGATAAAAAAGGTGGGCTACATAACAGCCATCATCCCGCTGGGCCGGGCCCATAACGGCAAGATAAAGGCGCTGCGGGTGGAAGGCACGGCCGGCTCGGCCGTAGTGGAAGGCGCGGAAGCCATAGCCGCGGTGCTGGGCGCGGGCACGCTGCGGTCCACGCTGTTCAGCATCAGGCCGGTCTATGAGGGCAAATACCCGCGCTTCTTCCTGCTGCGCGGCATCGGCACCGGCGAC
The DNA here is from genome assembly GCA_002840355.1 of Elusimicrobia bacterium HGW-Elusimicrobia-3. Taxonomy (GTDB): domain Bacteria; phylum Elusimicrobiota; class Elusimicrobia; order Elusimicrobiales; family UBA9959; genus UBA9959. The sequence continues at coordinate 24,122 of PHAL01000032.1, forward strand.
GGCGGCGGGCTCTGCCTGCTGGGCGCGGGCGGCCTGGCCAAGGCGCGCGGCGCCAAGTACCGCGACATCCTCAAACACTACTTCCCCTTATATAAGGTAGGGAAGGGCCGCTAGATGCTCAAAGCGGCGCATATCATCACCCGCCTGGACTTCGGCGGCGCGCAGGGCAACACGCTGCACACGGCGCGCACGCTCGACAAGGCGCGCTTCGAGGCCAGCATCGTCTGCGGCCACCGGGGAGACCTGGAGCACAGGGTTCCCGACAAGCACATCCGCTACGCCGAGCACCTCGTCAGGCAGATATCGCCGCTGAAGGATATCCGGGCTTTCTTCGAGCTGCGCAAGATCCTGAACGAATTAAAGCCGGACATAGTCCACACGCATTCATCGAAAGCCGGCATCCTGGGCCGGCTCGCCGCGGCCGCGGCAGGGATACCGGTGATAGTCCACACCTTCCACGGCTTCGGCTTCCACCCGCGGCAGAATTTTCTCAAGCGCGCCCTCTATATAGCGCTGGAGAAGATCTGCGCCAGGTTCAGCGACGCGCTGATCTTCGTCTCGAGGTCAAACCTGGAGACGGCGCGGGCCATCGGCATAGGGGCGCCCGCCCGCTACCACCTGATACGCAGCGGCGTCGCGCTGGCCGCGTACCCCGCGAAAGCGGACCGCGCAGCCAAACGGGCGGCTATCGGGCTGGACGACACCCACACCGTGGTGTTCAGCATCGGCAACACCAAGCCGCAGAAGAACCCGGACCACTTCATCGAGGCCGCGCGGCGCCTGGCGGCAAAGTTCCCGTCGGCCCGCTTCGTCTTCGCCGGCGGCGGCGCAGAGCTGGAAAAATACCAGGACAAAGTCCGGGAGCTCAAGCTGGAAAAAGCCTGCCTGTTCATCGGCTGGCGCGAGGACACGGCCGAGCTGCTGGCCGCCTCCGACATTTTCGCCATGACCTCGCTGTGGGAGGGCCTGCCCCGCGCGCTGGTGGAGGCGCTGCGCACCGGCCTGCCCTCCGTCTGCTACGCCACCGACGGCGTCACCGACATCCTGCGCGACGGCGTGAACGGCCGCTGCGTGCCGCAGGGGGACCTGGACGGCTTTTGCGCCGCCCTCTCCGGCCTGCTTGACGACGGAGCGCTGCGCGCGCGGCTCGCGGCCGGGGCGGCGGCGACGGACCTGGCGGAGTTCGACATAGATTTCATGGTCAGGCAGCAGGAAGAGCTTTACGAGCAGCTGGCCGGCAGCAAAGGACCCGCAAAATGAGCGTTATAATTTCGGCGGTCGTACCGGTCTTCAACGAGGCGGAGAGCCTCGAGGCGTTCGAGCGCGAGCTGTCGGCGGCGCTGGCGGCGTCGCGGCAGGAGCACGAGATCATCTGGGTGGACGACGGCAGCACCGACGGCTCCTTCGCCAGCCTCAAGGCCTTCGCGGCCAAGCCCGGGCAGAGCGCGCTGCGCCTGGCCCGCAATTACGGCCAGACCTCGGCGCTGGCCGCCGGCATCGCCGCGGCCCGGGGAGAATGGATAGTGACCCTCGACGCCGACGGGCAGAACGATCCCGACGACATCCCGCGCCTGCTGGCCGCCGCGGCGGGGGGAGCGGACGTGGTGAGCGGCTGGCGCCGCCGCCGCCGGGACGACTTTTTCACGCGCGTGCTGCCCTCGCGCGCGGCCAACGCCTTCATCTCCTGGACCACCGGCGTGCGCCTGCACGATTTCGGCTGCACGCTGAAGGTGTACCGGGCCTCGCTGCTCAAGGCCGTGGACCTCTACGGCGAGATGCACCGCTTCCTGCCGGCGATACTCGCCTACTCCGGCGCCGTCGTGACGGAACTGGAGGTCAACCACCGCCCCCGCGTCTCCGGGCGTTCCAAGTACGGCCTCCTGCGCACCTTCAAAGTGGTGCTGGACCTGCTCACCGTGAAGTTCATGGGGGATTTCATCACCAAGCCCATCTATCTCTTCGGCGGGCTCAGCCTGGGCCTGATGGCGGCCGCCGGCCTGATGGCCGGCTACACGCTGCACAACAAGCTCTTCAACGGCGTCTTCGTAAAGGACCAGCCGCTGTTCCTGCTGGCCATCTTCTTCGCGCTGGTCGCCGTGCAGTTCGCCGTGCTGGGCCTGCTGGCCGAGGTGCTGATCCGCACCTACCACTCTTCCAGCCGCAAGCCGCCCTACAACGTGGCCGAAAAGGCCGGCGGCGGGGCCCGGTAACGGCCCCCGCGTTTGACTGCACCCTCTATAGTTGATATTGTATTAGGCTATGGAGGACAATAACCCTCTCGTTTTTAAATACGACGACATCCGGGACCGCGGCGGCCTCACCGTAACGCTGTCCCTGCCGGCGGCCGACTACGCCGACGCCTTCGAGCGCCCCGACACGCTCAAAAAGGTGGACGTCGAGATGACTTTCTCCGTCGGAGGGGACTCCGTGCTGCTGGAGGGCAGGGCGGCGGCCGTGCTGGCGCTGGACTGCGCCCGCTGCGGCGAGCCGGTGACGCGCTCCTTCGAGGACGCTTTTGACGAGGTATACCCTGATTCGCTAGAATATATAGATACGCGCGAAGTAGTCAGGGAAACGGTAGCCCTGCTGGCGCCTATAAAGATCTTGTGCTCGGACGGATGCAAGGGCCGGTGCCTGGTATGCGGGGTAAACCGCAATCTCCAGACCTGCAACTGCAAGGCTGAATATAACAGCTCCTTCCAAGCCCTGAAGGACCTGAAGGTGGACAAGCCGGAAAATCCCGGGAAGAAGAAGCTTTAGTAAAAAACGAGGTACAACAACTATGCCGAACCCTAAACGCAAACACACACCGATGCGCCGCGACAAGCGCCGCGCGCAGAACTGGAAGCTGGAAGTGAAGTCGCTGTCGCCCTGCGGCAACTGCGGCGCGCTCCGCCTGCCCCACCGCGTCTGCCCTTCCTGCGGTTCCTATAACGGCAAGATCGAAGTGGCGCAGAAAGTCGCCAAGGGCGAAGAAGGCAACGAGCAGAAATAACCGCCCCGGACGCTAAGATGCGAATAGCTCTTGACGCTCACGGCGGTGATTTCGGCCTGAAGCCCAACATAGAGGGGGCCCTGCTGGCCGTGAAGAAGCTGCCCCACGAGGTGATACTCGTGGGCAGGGACCCGGAAATACGGGAGGAGCTCCGTCGCCTCGGCGCGGAGAACCCCGAACGGATAACGATAGTCCACGCCCCCCAGGTGGTGGACATGGCCGGCGAACCCGTGGGGGAATGCCGCGCCAAGCCCGACTCTTCGCTGATGGTCGGGGCGGCCCTCGTCAGCGAGGGCAAGGCGGACGCGTTCATTTCCGCCGGCAATTCGGGGGCCATCATGGTGGCCTCCCTGCTCAACCTCAAGCGCATCCCCGGCGTGATCCGCCCCGCGATAGCGGCCCCGCTGCCGACGTTCAAGGGCACCTGCGTGCTGCTGGACGCCGGCGCCAACATGGACTGCAAGCCCTGGCACCTGGCGCAGTTCGCCGTGATGGGCTCCATCTACATGAAGTCGCTGTTCAAGGTGGAGAACCCCTCGGTGGGCCTGCTCTCGATAGGCGAGGAGGAGACCAAGGGCAACGCGCTGGTGCAGGAGTCGCTGCCGCTCATCAGGAACATGGGCGTCAACTTCTTCGGCCCGGTGGAAGGCCGCGACATCCCCGAGGGCCTCACCGACGTGGTGGTGGCCGACGGCTTCACCGGCAACGTGGCGCTCAAGCTCTACGAGGGCAGCGCTAAAACCGTTTTCAAGATGCTCAAAGAGCAGATCATGCGCAAGTTCACCTACAAGATAGGCGCGATGCTGATGCGCAAGCTCTTCTCCGACATGAAGATCAAGATGAGCGTGGACATTTACGGCGGGGCCCCGCTGCTGGGCGTCAACGGCGTGGTGCTGGTCTGCCACGGCAAGGTCACCTCGAACGCCATCTTCAACGCCGTGCGCGTCAGCGCCGAGCTGGCCGCCGCCGGCATGGTCACCCATATCAAGAAACAGATGGAACAGGTAAAAGACAAGATCTCGGCCGCCAAGGAGCAGGACGCATGAAACGCCTCGAAGGCAGGACGGCCCTCGTGACCGGCGCCGCCCGCGGCATAGGCCTGGAGATAGCGCTGGCTTTCGCCGCCGAAGGCGCGGCCGTGGCCGTGGCCGACCTGTCGCAGGAGGACTGCGCCGCCGCCGCCGCCGACATCGCGGCAAAAACCGGGGCGCGGACCGCCGGCATTGCCCTGAACGTGACCAGCGAGGCCGACTGCGAGCGCGCCGTGGCCGAGACGGAAAAAGCTTTCGGCAAGCTGGACATCCTGGTCAACAACGCGGGCATCACCAAGGACGGCCTGGTGCTGCGCATGAAAGAGGCGGACTTCGACTCCGTCATCGCCGTGAACCTGAAGGGTTCTTTCCTGATGGCCAAAGCGGCCTCCAGGCCGATGCTCAAGGCCCGCGCCGGCCGCATCATAAACATTTCCTCGGTGGTGGGCCAGACCGGCCAGGCCGGACAGGCCAACTACTCGGCCTCGAAAGCCGGCCTTATAGGCCTCACCAAGTCGCTGGCGCGCGAATTCGCGCCGCGCCAGGTGCTGGTGAACGCGGTGGCGCCCGGCTTCATCCGCACGCGCATGACCGACGGCCTCAAGGACGAGGCCAAAGCCAAGATCTCTGAAATGATACCGCTGGGCCGCATGGGCGAGCCCGGCGAGGTGGCGAAAGCCGCCCTGTTCCTGGCGGGGGATGATTCCGCTTACATCACCGGCCAGGTGCTCGCCGTAAACGGCGGGCTCTACATGTAGCAGGGAACGCGGATCCAAGCGGATTTATACTAAGCAGGAGGCAATACAATGGCTGTTGAGAACTTCGAAGAGAGAGTGAAGAAAATCATAACCGAGCAGCTCGCCGTCGACGCGGCCGAGGTCACCCCGCAGGCCCAGTTCGTACAGGACCTCGGCGCCGACTCGCTCGACACCGTCGAGCTGGTCATGGCGCTCGAAGAGGAATTCGACATCGAGATCCCGGACGAAGACGCCGAGAAGATCAAGACCGTCGGCATGGCGATCTCTTATATCAAGGAAAAGGCGAAGAAAGACTGAGCCGCCTTAAATGCCTTCCCTTGAAGAAGTAATAGCCTACAAGTTCAAGGACAGGGAACTGCTGGCCGAGGCCCTCACCCATAAGTCGCACGCGACTGAAAGGGGGGGGCCGCGCCATAACGAGCGCCTGGAGTTCCTCGGCGACAGTGTCCTTGGGATGGTGGTGGCCTATTACCTGTTCATAAAGAACCCCTCCGAAGACGAGGGGTTCCTTTCGAAGACCAAGTCCGCGATAGTCTCGCGCGCCAACCTGGCGCGCTGGGCCGAAGAGCTGGGCCTGGGTCAGCACCTTTACTTCGGCGCCGGCGAGCACCTCAGCGGCGGCGCCAAGCGCCAGAGCAACCTGGCCAACGCGCTGGAAGCGGTGCTGGGAGCCGTCTACCTCGACGGGGGCCTGGGCGAGGTGGAGAAGATCATCATCCCGTGGATGGAGGGCCAGGGCCCGGACGAGCTCGACGCCGACTACAAGAGCTCCCTGCAGGAGATGATCCAGAAGCGCCACAAGCGCCCGCCCGACTACGAGCTGATGAGCGAGGCCGGCCCGGAGCACGAGAAGCTCTTCACGGTACGGGTCTACCTGGGCCAGAAGACGCTGGGGCTGGGCTCGGGCAAGAATAAGAAGGAAGCGCAGCAGGCCGCCGCCAGGAACGCCCTGGACTACCTGGCCACCCACGATATATCCAAGCGCGACATCTAGCCGGCCGCCCGGCGGGGGGAGGATAGCGTGAAGACGATCAAGACCAAAAAAGAATTCGAGGCCGAGCTGGCCGCGCCCGGGGGGCGGCTGGCCCTTTTCTATTCGGCGTGGTGCCCTTTCTGCACTGCCTTCCTGCCGGCCTTCGAGAAGCTGGCCAAGGGCGCGCCGGAGGCCGCCTTCAAGGTCTGCGTGGACGACCTGGCGGAACTCGAAGACCTGTTCTCGGTGGACGTGGTGCCGACGGTACTCTACTTCGAGGACGGGCGGCTGGCCAAGCGCCTCGACGGCCGCCTGGGCCGGGGCCTCAGCGCCGAGGGCCTGGACGCCTTCTGCGCCGGCTGCGCCCCGAAGGGACACAAGAAATGAACGCCTTGCGGCAGCTGCTGGCCGCGC
>PHAL01000033.1 GCA_002840355.1 Elusimicrobia bacterium HGW-Elusimicrobia-3
CGCCCTCGAACCACTCCTTGCCGCGGGTTTTTATCAGCGCAGAGCGGGTGACAGCCCCGGCGGTAAGCGGTATGACGATGAAGATGAACACGGCCCACAGGAGCACTGTGAACGGAACAACGAGGTCGGACGCCCCGCTGACCAGGAAGGTCACCAGCGGCGCGAAGGCTACCAGCATGATCAGATCGTTCAAGGCCACCTGCACCAGGGTATAGGCCGGGTCCCCGTCGGTAAGGTAGCTCCAGACGAACACCATGGCCGTGCAGGGGGCTGCGGCCAGTATGATGACGCCGGCAATGTACTGGTCGGCCAGCTCGGGGCCTATCCAGGGCAGGAACAAATGCTTGAAGAAGACATAGCCCAGCAAGGCCATGGAGAAGGGCTTCACCAGCCAGTTGACCGCGAGCGTTATGAAGATGCCCTTTGGCCGCCGGCGCACGCCCAGCACGGAGGTGAAGTCCACCTTGAGCATCATGGGATAGATCATCAGCCACAGCAAGATGGCTATGGGGATATTGATCTGGGAGCCGGCGCCGAACTCCATGCCGCGCAGCGCCTCCACGGCCTGCGGCAGTATTTTACCTATGGTTATGCCCACCGCCATGCAGATCGCCACCCAGAGCGTCAGGTAGCGCTCGAATATATTCATTCTCTTCGCGGCAGCCTCTGTCATGGTCTCTCCCTAAACCGGCAATGTCTCGATAAAAGCCCGGATCTCGTCGCGCACGCGGCGGTAATGGGCCAGGGCCTCTTCCTCGGTCCTGGCCTCTTTGGCCAGGAAAGGCGGGTCCTCGAAGCTCTTGTGCAGCTTTTCGGCCTTGCCGAACCAGACGGGGCAGCTCTCGCGCGCCCGGTCGCAGACGGTCACCACCAGGTCGAAGGCGACGTCCTTGAATTCGGAGGCGTGCTTGGAGCGGTGGCCGGAAATATCCACGCCGGCCTCCGCCATCACCGCTATCGCGCGCGGGTCCACCGTGCCGGGTTTGGTGCCGGCCGAAAAGACCTCGGCTTTCCCCTCCAGCAGCCGCCTGCCCCACCCCTCGGCCATCTGGCTGCGGCAGGAATTCCCCGTGCAGAGGAACAGTATTTTCACGCGCTAGTGGCCGCAGCTGCAGCCGTCGCTGCAATTGCCTTCGGGCTTGGGCAGGTTCTTCATGATGACATCGCCCTGCTCGTCGCAGTCGAGCACGGCATTTTCTACCATCGGCACGGCGGTTTTGTCTACGTAGATCTTGAAGTCTTTATTGGAGACTTCCAGGTCGCCCGGCTCGGACTTTTCCACGAGGTCCATGCCTATGGAAGGGCCGCAGCAGCCGGCCGTCACGAACACGCGCAATACGCCGGTCTTGCCGGATTCCTTGAGCACCGCCTTGAGTTTTTCCACCGCAGCGTCTTTGAGTTCCATTATTTCATTCCTTTATTACTGTCTTGCAAATTCAGCAATTCCCGCCCACCACGCAAACGCCGCGGCGCCGCAGAGTAAGCCTGCGCTCCAGCCGGGCCAGGTCCGCGGCTATGATATCGCAGCAGGGGCGCGGCCGCACCAGCCTGCCTATGTATTCGGCCAGGGGGCCCCTGTCCTTTACCAAAGAGTACATGGCCCAGCGGCCCCGTTTAGCCTTGCGGATCAGGCCCGCGGCGCAGAGCGCGCCCAGGTGGCGCGAAACATTGTACTGGCTCTCCTCCAGCGCGTCCACCAGCTCGCAGACGCACAGCTCCCGCCCGGCGCGGGCCAGCAGCGCGGCCGTACGCAGGCGGTTGACATCGGCCAGGGCCTTGAGGGCCTTGACCGCCGCCCGGATATCGCGTAGCTCGGCTTTCATATATGCTATTATACGCATATATGACGCGCAGAGCAAATCGCCCGACGGCGAGGCGGCGGCCGCGCCCGAACCTATGAACGAAAACACACTAAAGGTAACGCTGTCGCCGCGGCTGAGCGCCGCGCGGCCGGCGGCTATCGAGACCGTTTCCTCCGACTACACCCGCGCCGACAGGCTGACGTCCTGGAAGGCCCGCTGGGGGATAAACCGCATGGCCTACCGCGTCAGGCCCGGCCTTTACGCCCTCGGCACCCCCGGCGCGGAGGCCCCCGTCTTCGCCACCGCCAACTACAAGCTGAGTTTCGACGCCCTGCGCACCAACCTGAAAGGCGTTAACGCCTGGCTGCTCGTTCTGGACACCCGGGGCATCAATGTCTGGTGCGCCGCCGGCAAAGGCACCTTCGGCACGTTTGAACTGGCGCGGATCATAGCCGAGACCGGCCTGGAGAAAGTGGTAAAACACCGGACCGTGATACTGCCGCAGCTGGGCGCGCCAGGCGTCGGCGCCCACAGGGTAAAGGCCGCCACCGGTTTCACTGTCGCCTACGGTCCGGTCAGGGCCGAGGACCTGCCCGAATACCTGCGCCTGGGCCGCGCCACGCCGGAGATGCGTAAGATCAATTTTAATTTCACCGACAGGATGGTACTGGCCCCGGTGCAGCTGGTGCATTTCGGCCGGTACCTGGTGCCGGCGGCGGCGCTGCTGTACCTGCTCGGCTACCGGGCGGACGCGGCCTATACCGTCGGGGCCCTGCTGGCCGGCGGCGCGCTGGTGCCGGCCCTGCTGCCCTGGCTGCCTGGCCGGAGCTTCGCCGTAAAAAGCGCCGCGGCGGGCCTGCTGGTCACGGCCCTGATAGCCCTGGCCCATGATCAGACCCCGGCGCAGTTCGCCGCCCGGGCCCTCATCTACTCCGCGGCCGCCTCTTTCGTCGGCCTCGATTTCACCGGCGCCTCCACCTACACCTCCCTCTCCGGCGTAAAGAAAGAGATGCGCCTGGCCATGCCGGCGCATGCCCTGGCCGCCGCGGCCGGGCTGGCTATACTGGCGGCGGGGAGGTTCTTATGAGCATGGAATACTTGCGCGGTGTCTCGACGCTGAAACTGGACGTCGCGAAATGCATCGGCTGCGGCATGTGCGTAACGGTCTGCCCCCACGCCGTGTTCAAGGTGGAGAACCGCAAGGCGGCCATCACAAACGCCGACCTGTGCATGGAATGCGGCGCCTGCGCCGGCAACTGCCCGGCGGACGCCATAACCGTAAAGAAAGGCGTGGGCTGCGCGCAGGCCGTGCGCAACGGTTTCCTGAAAGGCACCGAGCCCGACTGCGACTGCGGCGACGACGGCACCTGCTGCTAGCTCCTAGATCATCCCGAAAATATATTTCAGGCCCAGGTAGGCGCCGGCGGCGATGAACACCCACGCCGTCGCCGGCCTGGCCCAGTGCTCGAAGCGCCCGGCCAGGCCGGTCACGGCGCCGACTTTCTTAAGCCCAAGGTCCAGCGCCAGCGCCGCGCCTATCACCGGCAGGGCCGTTCCCAGGCCGTAGAGCAGCGGTATGGAGACCGGTGACGAATTGCCGGCCGCCAGCGGGATGATGACGCCGAAGTACAGCGCCGCCGAGACGGGGCAGAAAGCCAGCGCGAACAGCGCCCCCATCAGGAACGACGACAGCGCCCCCGCCCTGGCTTTATAGCGGGACATATCGAAAAGGTTGAACCCCTCGAAACCGGCGCCGAACATGCCCAGCATGTACATGCCGGCCAGCACCAGCAGCGGCGACAGCGCCTGGTTGCCGTACTTCTGCATGAAGAAGGACAGCGCGGGCGCCGAGAGCAGGCTTTTGACCAGCAGGAAGCCGATGAACAGGTAGGCCAGCGCGCGCCCGGCGGCGTAGAGCAGGCCGTGAACCAGCACGGCCAGTTTATGCGCCCCGGAATGTTTCGAGATCCAGGTCAGGGCCGTGAGGTTAGTGGCCAGCGGGCAGGGGCTCACCGAGGTGATCACCCCCGTCCACAGGGCCGTAGCCAGCGCCGCCCAGTATTCCCCCGTCATGCGCCGTCCAGCACTTTGCGCGTCTCGGACGCGACATAGTCCATGAACTTTTCCTTGTCGCCCAGCAGCTGCCAGACGCTCTTGAGCATGCCCCACTCCAGCGCCTTCTCCCCCTCGAACTTCTGCACCACCACCGACTTGGAGCTCAGCCAGTAGTCGCGCGTAAAATGCTCGTTCGCCTTCTCGTCGATGTTAACGCCCCTGAATTCCACCCGCCAGCCTTTGTAGGGCTGCGCGAAATGTTTGGATACCGCCTCGCGCGTATACGCCTCGATGGTAGTGCAGGAGGAGCAGCGCGCGTTGGTGTAGAAGTAATAGACCACGGCGGTTTTCGCCTGGGCGGCCTTCACCGCAGCGGGCTTTTTCCGCTTTGCGGCCGGAACCGCGGCGGCGGCAGGGGCCGCGGGCGCGGGAACAGCCGCTTCGACCGCGGCCGCCGCCGGGGCGCCGTCACCTGAACAGCAGGGCAGCGCCTTGTAGACAGCCACCCCGACGCTCACCGCCACAAAGGCCAGCAGCGTGTATTTTACCGTCTTGGCCGGGGGCGTCATTAGCCGGCCCCGCCGATGATCTTCTTAAGTTCCTCGACTGTCGGCACCTTGGCCGATAGCAGCACCTTGCCGTCCACGGCCAGCGCGGGGGTCATCATCACGCCCATGTCGGTGATCTTGTTGATATCCGCTATTTTCTCCATCTGGTACTCTATGCCGAGTTCCTTGGCCGCCGCTTCCGCGGCCGCGTAGAGTTTGTTGCACTTGGGGCAGCCCATGCCGAGTATCTGTATCTTTTTCATATCGCCTCCTTAAAAGTACGCGCCGAAGAACATGCCGCTGAAAGTGGACATTATTATAACCAGCGCCACGTAGGCGGCGGTCTTTTTTACGCCCATCACCGTTTTGAGCACCAGCATGCTGGGCAAGGACAGCGCCGGGCCGGCCAGCAGCAGCGTCAGCGCCGGGCCCTTGCCCATGCCCGAGCCTATCAGCCCCTGCAGTATCGGTATCTCGGTAAGCGTGGCGAAGTACATGAAGGCCGCCACTATGGAAGCGAAGAAGTTGGCCGAGAAGGAATTACCGCCCACGGCCCAGGCCACCCAGGCCGAAGGAATGACCCCCTCGTGACCGGGCCGGCCCAGCAGGAAGCCCGACACCAGCACGCCGCCGATGAGCAGCGGGAAGATCTGCTTTGAAAGGTCCCAGGACGAGGAGAACCAGTCGTTCAGTTCCCCTTCTCCGGAATTATTGAGCAGCCAGGACAGGCCTATGAAGCCCGCCGAGAAGGAAAGGATGGGCAGGTCGGGCAGGAACAAGGCCAGCAGTACCGCGGGGGCGGCCGCCAGGGCCAGGCGCAGGCCGCCGGCGCCGAACCAGAGCTTCAGCATGAGGCCCAGCGCCGCGGCGAAGAAAGCCGTAAGGGGCCACTTCACCTTGTATATGGAGTAAAACACGGCGTCGGACGGCTCGGCTTGCGCCCAGTTGGCGAAGATCAGCACGGCGGCCATGGAGGCGAAATAGAGCGAGGTCTGCCAGAGCGGGCGCTTTACCTCGGGCTCGGGCAGGTCCGCCTGCGCGGCGGCCTTGGCGCGTTCCTCGTGCCTGAACAGGAAATGCATGGCTAACCCGATGACGATACTGAAGACCACGGCGCCTGCCGCGCGCGCCGCGCCCAGTTCGAAGCCGAGGACGCGGGCGGTCAGCACTATGGCCAGCACGTTGATGGCCGGGCCGGAATAGAGAAAGGCTATGGCCGGGCCCAGGCCGGCGCCGCGCTTGTAGATGCCGGCGAACAGCGGCAGCACCGTGCACGAGCAGACGGCGAGTATGGCGCCGGACACCGACGCCACGCCGTAAGAAAGGATTTTATTGGCCCGGGCGCCGAAATACTTCATCACGGAGGCCTGGCTGACGAAGGCGGCTATGCCGCCGGCTATGAACAGGGCCGGGATAAGGCACAGCACCACGTGCTCGCGCACGTACCACTTGGTCAGTTCAAGCGCTTCGGTAATGGCGCCGTCGAAGCGCGGCGCGCCTACGGGCAGGAAGTAGAAAGCGAAAAACACCGCTACCGCGCCCGCCAGCCATTTCCAATCCTCTTTCCAGTTCATGTTATTTCCCCTTCCCGAACCTGGCGCAGACGCTGAGATCGAGCACGCAGCGCAGCTTGAGCCTGTAAATTATCTGGTTACCTTTTCGCACCGAATCCACGATGCCGGCGGCGCGCAGCACCGACAAATGCTTGGAGACGGTGGAGATGTCGTCGCCGACCATCCCGGTGAGCTCGCAGACGCAGGTATCGCGCTTGCCCAGCTGATGCGCCAGGAACAGCCGGGTGGGATGCCCCAGGGCTTTGAACGCGGCGGCCTCCGCGGAGTAGGAGTCGAGGATCGAGGTCTTCATATTTGCTATTTTGCCAAATTGCCAAGTAGCTGTCAAGCGGACCGGGCAGCTCCCGCCATTTCGTATAATTAGAGCATGGAAAGAAACAAAGGGAAGGTGCCGCTCGAGCGGGCGCTGTCCAAACTGGGCGCCGCCTCCCGCAGCCAGACCCGCGACTGGGCGCTTACCGGGCGGCTGAAGGTGAACGGCCGCGTCGTCACCGACCCGCAGTTCCTGGTAACGCCCGAGACCGACCGCTTCTCCGTGGACGGGCGCCCCATCTCGCGCGACCCCTGGACCACCATACTGCTCAACAAGCCGGCCTCCGTGGTCACCACCCGCTCCGACGAGAAAGGCCGCAAGACCGTCTTCGACCTGCTCCCCCCCGAGCTGCGGACCCTGCACCCCGTGGGCCGCCTGGACATGGCCACCACCGGCCTGCTGATCCTGACCAACGACACCCGTCTTTCCGCCTGGCTCACCGACCCGGCCAACGCCGTGGTGCGCGTCTATTCCGTGACGGTCAGGGGCCTCGTTACGCCCGAAGAACTGGCCAGGGCGGAGGCGGGCGTGATGGACGAGGGCGAACTGCTCAAGCCCTCGCGCATCACGCTGCGCAAAGGCAGCGCCCGGGAAACTCATTTAATGGTGGAACTTACCGAAGGCAAGAACCGCGAGATACGGCGGCTGTTCGCCGCCATCGGCCACGAGGTCAGCGCGCTCAAGCGCATCTCTTTCGGGGCCCTGTCGCTCGGCGACCTGGCGCCCGGGGAGTTCCGCCGCCTGGGCCGCGTGGAGCTGCCTGCGGCCTGGACGGCCGCCGCTTAGCGCTTAGGAACCGCTCCCCTCACCGCCAACCCCGCCTTTCCCGCCGCCGGCCGAAAACGAAGCCGCGCCGTCGAAATCATGCAGGTCGGTTATCCCTTCATAGACCATCTCTGATACCCGCCGTATGATATCCCCCCGCGAGCGCATCCAGCTGGAGTAGCGGCGCGTAGAGCGCGCCTTTTCTATGATGCCCACGATGATATAGGGAAAACTGCTGCCGTCGGGCCGCCGGGCCACCATTATCCCCATGTCGCCGCAGAGCCGGCTGGTGGTGCCCGTCTTGTCGTAGACGTCGGTGCCGGGCGGCACGCCGGGCACGGCCGTGTAAAGGCGGTCGGGGTTGGGCAGGCTCATCAGGCGCTTTATCTCGGCCGAGCCTGGCAGTTCGTCCTTCCAGAGGGCGTAGAGGAAGCGGCTGTAATCGTGGGCGGAGGACTGGTTGCGGAAAGTGCGGCCGTTGGGCGGGATGTATTCCACCAGGCGCAGGTCCCTGAATATCCCGGCATAATTCTTGCGCAGCAGGCGCTGCAGCCCGGAGGGCCCACCGAGGCGCAGCATGAACCAGGAAGCCGAAATATTACCGGAACGCCTGATCATGTCCTCCATGCGCCGCTGCTCCGCCGCCCCGTAAGGCTTGCGGCCGGCCTTGGCCTCATGCAGCCAGGCCAGCGCGATGAAGGGCTTGACCAGGCTGGCGGCGTCCAGGGGCAGGTCCTCGTTGATGCTCACCAGTTTCTCGCCGGAAGAGAAATCGTAGACCACCCAGGCAGTGCGCTCGTCGGACTTGACAGCTCCCCGCCGGCGCAGCGCGCGGATATAATCCTCTATGCGTTTTTCCATCCCCGCCGTAGAGGCCGCGGTGGCGGGAGCGGCCGCAGGGGCGGGAGCGGCCGCGGGAGCCGGCGCGGCGGGCGGGGCAGGAGCGGCCCAGCCTCCGGCCGGTACGGGCAGGGCCGGGTGCAGCCCTTTGGAAACGAGTATGCGCGAATGCGCCCTGGCTACGGCCGCGGCGCCCTCGCGCCCGCCGCTCCTGGCGTAGACCACGCCGTAATTATCGGCGCCCTTCACCACTTTAAGCCGCCGGGCCGTGTCGGGGCCCAGTATGGCCGCCAGCCGCTCCCGGTAGGCCGTTGCCGCGGAGCGGTCGTTGTGCCACAGGTAGGAGACATGGTAGTCGGCGGCCATTACCGGGGCGAGGCAGGCCAGCCACAGCAGGGCCAGGACGGCGCCCAGCGCCGCCCTGTTCATTCCTCCCGCCGCCGTCTTTCGGTTCACCCGCTCGTCCTCCGGTCCCTGAAAATATAAAGCCCCGCCTTTCCCGTTAAGGGAAGACGGGGCCTGACACGCTGTTAAATTACTTTGGTCCTCATAAAGCTCTGTTTACATTTTAGCAGAGCAGGACTTTATGTCAAGGGCAAATCCCGGGCAGCCGGCGGGCCGAGAAATTCAAGACGACACCGCGACTCGCCAGAAAAAAAACGGCAAAGCAATAAAACCCCGCTCAATGGCGTTGTATATATGATGAAAAATACCCTAAAGACGGCTTCCGTTATGCTGCCGGCGCTGCTGCTGTACTGCGCCGGCCTGTCCCACGCGGCTATCTGGGGACGGGGCAAGGTGCCCGCCCCCCGGAGCCAGGCGCCCATAACCGTAGACGGGAGGCTCTCTGACTGGCCGCCTGGCGAGACTTATGACGCGTCAGGCCTGCGCTTCAGGGCTTTAAATGACGGGGAGAGCCTGTGTTTAAGCGTTTCGGCCCATGAGGCCGGAGCGAAGGCCCTATTGACCGGCGAAATACGCCAGGACGTCGCCCTCTGGTTCTCTGACGGGAAAACCCGTGTCTGGGGGCTGCGCCTGCCTTTCGGTGCCCTCGGCGTCCCTGTACACGGGCTGCCGGCCGGCACCGTAGAGCCGGAGCTCCTCAAAGTTGACGGGACAGCCGTTTCAACTTCCCCCCTTCCAGCGAATATCGAATTCGGCGGCGAAATACCGGGGCGCGTACCCATCTACGAGCTGAAGATACCGCTGGCCATGCTAAAATCCGATGACAGCAGAATCCACCTGGATTTCGTCACCTCCTACGCTTCCGCCGACCTGGAACAGCGGATGAAAGAAAGATTTGAAAAAGCAGCCGAACGGGGCGGCGGGCAGGCCGGGGCCCGGCCCGGGCTGAAGCCGCAGGGCGGTATGTCCGGCCGCGGGGGCGGCAAGATGGGCGGAGGTAAACGCGGCGGCGGGAGCGGCGGCGGCCGGGGCGGCGCCAGGACGAGACCCGAGTTCCCTTCTACTCTTGAAATACGTTTATCAGTACAGCCCGACACCAAAGAATAAAGGAAATAGAACATCATGAAGATATCCACCATCGGGAAATTCCTTATAGGCGGCCTCCTGGCCCTGAACCTGGGCGGCTGTATGATGGCCGTGCGCGGGGTCAGCGGGTCGGGAGACCTACAGACCGCGAAGACCATAATAAGGGAGATCGACTCAAAGGACCTGAGCCTTATCCTGGAAGTACCGCCGCTTGCCGCCGGCGCGCAGGTGAGGCTGACCACAAAACTGGCCCGCCTGCAGGACAGCGTCCCCGTTACGGGTGCGTCTGTCACCTTTAGAATAGAGCGCGAAAAGCCCGGCGGGATAGTTGAGAAGCTGACGGAACAGGAAGCCGAAGAAATAGTCGGGAAGGGCCTTTACCAGCTGCACTATAAATTCAAGGAACCCGGCAGGTACAAAATAACCGCCAGCGCCGTCACACCGGGTGAAGCCGCCGCGCAGGCGCAGAGCGTGTCGCTCACCCAGGAGATCGGCAAGGCCAGAACCTCCAGCATTTGGTTCATTGTCGGCGCCGCTGTGGTGCTGGCCGTGAAATTACTTATCCTGTGAAGTGGCGCCGCGCTTGCCGGCGCGGCCGCCAATTTGATTCATATCCAATCCGTTAACGCCATGCCCAATCCCACGCGGGAGGACGAACGGTTGTAGCCTATGAGCGTTTCACCATAACCCGTAAAATACTGCACGTACCCCTTAAGGTTCCTGTGCAGCGGAAAACGCCAGTCAGCCTGGAGCGCCCCTTTGTTGTCCCCGGTACGTAGGTTATTTCGCAGGAGTACGCTGAAGGACATGTTCCTGCCGGAGCGCAGGAAGAGGATGTCCCCATAGCCCAAGTATCGCTCTATGCCGGGGTTATCGTCGGTCTTGGCGCGCTCAGGCATTCTTGTCCACTGCCTGACAATGAGGTGGTTTTTGCCCTTCTGTATAACCGCACTGGTCACCACGCGGTTCCAGCTGCGGGAACGCGGCTCTATCTGACCGTTCGACTGGTGGTTGAATCCTATCGTAAAGTAATTCAGTCTGGCCCCGTGAAAAATAATATCGGTGCGATAGGCCAGGAAGGTTTCCGGTTCATAATTGATCTCTCTGAACGGCGCCGATATGCGGGCGTTGTACGCCTGCCACAGCGCCAGTTGCGTATAGGCGCCATAGAGGTCCGCTTTCCCCCCAAAGAGACCCTCCCACAACGGTATCTTGAAACTTATCTGGAATTTCGCCTCCATATTATCCAACTTGTCCCCGATAGCCGGAAAATAACTGTAGGCCGGGTTATTGGGAGACGAGGTGTATGTGGCGGGCAACAGGTAACTTGGTTTGTGCGCCAATAGGGCGAAGCTGGAGCGCTTTGCGCCGCTCTCCCGGGCTATTCTTGCCTCGATAGGCGAGCTCTCTGAAGCTTCAGAGGGCGCTTGTGCAAGTATAGGCGCCGCTGTAGCAAGTGACACCAGTACTGCGGCCATAAATATATAGACTTTACCAGCCGCCTTGCCGTGTTTTAATTTCTGCGCAGTCATGGGTCCCCTTACTTGTAGTATAAAGTGGTCGGGGTTGTCCAGAATTAGTTGCAGGCTCTAAGGCTAAATATTCTTTCCGCGCTGACCGCGTTTACCCACCGTCCAGTTTGTCAGAAGTAAACCTGCGCCGGCATCTTGTAGCCCAGGCCCGGATGGCGTCTGCCGATACCGGGCCGGGCGGCGTTTTTTCGGGGATCAGGGGAGGTGGGAAACGCCGCCCGGCCGATATCTGATATTACGAGACTTTAACCTCGAATTTACGTAAGGCAAAAGACGTCTCTCCGGAGATCGCAACCCGTGCGGCTAGTCTATGCGTCCCGCCTGCCAGTCCGCCCAGATGGAACCACCAGAAACCTGAAGAATTAGAGCAAAGCGCCCATGTGCCGCCGTCTATGGATATTTCGACTTTGTCGCAGGGAGCAGCGGTTATCCGGACGGCATAATGTTCCCTTGAGACAACCTCGTTGGCCTTGGGATAATCTATCCCTATCTTTTTTCTGGTTTTTGTCGCTTTTTCGGTCTTTGCCATACTGGTTCTCCTTCTTTAACCGGTGGCGGGCGGCCTTTACCATGAGGATGGGGAGCAGGCCGCCCGCCCGGATATTCTGCTTAACCCGGAAATTTCCGGTTCAGTTCCCTCAGACTGCCGCAAACTATCAGCAGTTCCGCGGTGTGGTCGCTTCCGTATGCCGCAGCTTTATACGGCCTTGTGCCCGCATCTATTTCTGCGGCGAAGGCTGCACCGGTTTGCATTGCCGTCTGGCCGGGTGCCGGATGAAGCGTTATGTTCCAGCCCGCCACATGCTCCGTGACCCCGTCCGGGCGCATATAACGGAAATTAGAAAACCATAAGCTCAGGCATCCTTCTGTGCTGCCGCCGTGTCGGCCGGTCGCCAGGCCCGAAATCTCCGCTCTTCCCGTCATTCCTCCTACGGTAACCTTGTCCGCGATAACCGTAATCCGCTGAGTCCTGTCGGACGAGGCGGCCGTCAGCGTCGCGCCTTTTTGTAATTCGATAAACTGGTCGTATGGCTTCTGCCGCTTCATTACGCTTCCGCCTCTGCTTGGCTTTACCGTTGAAAAAGGGCGGGCGGCTTTTCGGGGCCTGGGGTCGGGAAGGACAGCCGCCCTCCATAGTTGTTCGTCAGAACAGGTTCCCGAGCGTGAAGTAAATATCCGAGCGCTGCTCCCCGCTCTTGTGATTAAAGCCGTAGCCCCAGTCCAGCCGTATCGGAAAAGCCGGGGTGGTGAATCGTATGCCGAAGCCGACGCCTGCTTTGAGGTTAGTGGTGCCGGTGCCGAAGCGCATCGACACATCGTCAAAACTCTCCCAGGAGTTGCCCAGGTCGAAGAAGAAGGCCCACTGCACTATAGTGCGGCGCCGTTCCCGCGCCAGCGGGAACTTGAACTCTATGTTCATCACGTCGTACACCTTGCCGCCGTTCTCCGGCCCGATCTGGCCGCTATTGGAGTAGCCGCGCACCGTCTCGGCCCCGCCCAGGAAGAAGCGCTCGTAGACGGGAACGCTCTTAGTGCTGCCGAAGCGGCCTATGAAGCCCAGCCTGTTGGCGATGGACAGAACGAACGGATAGGTGCCGACGGAAAACAGTTTAAGGTTGTAACTGTGAGAAAGGGTTGGTTTGTAATAGTTCACGTCGCCCTGCAGCGGGCCGCCGGCGTATTCCAGCCCCAGCGAGGTACGGCAGCCGCGCGTGGGGTCAAAGGTGCTGTCGCGGGTGTCGCGGGCGAACTCCACGAAGATAGATGAAGTCACGCTGGTCCCGGCCTGCAGCTCGGAAGTGTACAGTTCGTCGACGTTGTATATCCTTACCTTTTCATAGGTATATGCGGTAGTTAATTTGTATTTGTCGTCGTTAAAGCGCGGGGCCACGGTGACTCTCCCGCCGGTACGCTTTTCGGCGTAGGCCGCCGTGCTGTCCTCGTAAGGTTTATCGCGGCGCGTGTTGAAAAGGTTCAATCCCAGCGACGTGGGCGAATTTCCTATCCAGGGCATGGACCAGTCCACGTTATAATCCTGCACTTTATTGCCGAAGTTGGTGGAAAGGGACAACTTCTGCGCCCGGCCGAACAGGTTCATGTGCGACAGGGACAGCGTGCCCACCAGCCCGTCTGAGGAGGAGACGCCCGCGCCCGCGGTAAGCATTCCCGGTTTGCCCTCGGTCACGTCGAAGACCAGGTCCACCTTGTCCAGATCCTCCGTCGGGTTGATGACCGGGTTGACGTCGTCGATGAACCCCAGGTTGAATAACTTTTCCTGGCTGCGCCTGATCTTGGAGGAACTGAACGGCTCTCCCTCCTTCTGCGTTATCTCCCTGCGCAGCACATGCGTCTTGGTGGCCTTGTTGCCTTCCACGTCGATGTGAGACACGAATATCCGGCCGTTCTCGGAGATATGGAAAGTTATGTCGGTCTCGCCGGTCTTTTCATTGGGCACCTTTACCGGCTCCACGAGGGCCTTCAGGTAGCCTTTGTCGGCGTATTTGTCCTGTATGGCCCGCAGTGTGGTTTCGAAACTCTCCTGCTCGTAATACTTCCCGCGCCTGAAATCCACCGCGGTTCCCAGTTCGCTGGAAAGCAGAACGTTGTTCCCGGTGAAGTAAACCGCGCCGAAGCGCTGGCGGCTGCCCTCTGAAACGGAGATATGCAGCGTTGCGCTGGAGCGGTCCTCGTTAAATACTACGGAAGAGCCGGCCAGTTCGAAGTCCGCGTAGCCGTTGTTTTTGTAGAAGGTCTCTAAACTCTTCAGGTCAGAGTCCAGCACCTGCGGAGAATATATCTTCTTAGGGCGGTTCTTCAGCTTTTTTACCAGTTTCTTCGAGGGAAAGCCCGCAACGCCTTCGAAGAGCACTTCCGCTATCCGGGCCTTCTTGCCCTCGGTAACGGTTACTGTCAGGAAACACAGCGAGGCCGCGGTGTCGTAGCGCACCTCGTAGTCCGCTTTAGCGTCGATATAGCCCTTTTCGTGGTATTTCTCCGCTATCTTCAACAAGTCCTCGTTCAGCCGGAGCGTATCGAAGAAATCATTCTCTTTCAGCGTCATTTCGCTTTTGACGGCGGCTTTGGTGAGACTTTTGGCGCCTTTCACGGTTACCGACTTTATTGCCGGTTTTTCCTGCACCAGATAGGTTACACGAACCGGCCGTGTTGATGCGACCACCGGCGAGTGCTTCCTTGAGCTGGCTTTTCCGTCCAGCTCTTCGATATCCACCAGCACCTTTTCAAGGCTGCCCAGGCCAATGAGCGCCTCTATATCCTGGTTAACAGAACTTCGCATATAAACGCGGCCCTTCTTCGCCTTGACGGTTCTTAATATCACCTTGGGTTTTAGGTTCACATTCCCTTTTACGGCTGTTTCCGCTACCTCCCAGGGGCCCTGCCCAAGGGGTTCGCCGGCGCGCGAGGACGAAACCGCAAAGAAGGCGAAACATAATAGAAGTAAAGCGCTGCGCATCAAGTGCATGAAAGAGCAGAGTGATTTCTTGTGCGGCGCTGTCGAAAACCT
This sequence comes from Elusimicrobia bacterium HGW-Elusimicrobia-3, assembly GCA_002840355.1. GTDB lineage: Bacteria > Elusimicrobiota > Elusimicrobia > Elusimicrobiales > UBA9959 > UBA9959. The sequence continues at coordinate 14,444 of PHAL01000033.1, forward strand.
TAGTAGTGCTGCAATTATAAGGCCGCTTTTAACTATCCTGGCTGGCAGCCTGTGCTCGCCAGTCTCCAGCCCGCCTAAATCAACTTTAAAACTCCTGGGGGTCATTGGCGGGCTGGCCTGAATGGTCCGCCAGGCAGAGTGCCGGGGCCGTGCGCCTCAAATTCCTTTTTTATTTCTTCAAACTTGGCGATCTGCCTGGGAGTAAGCACGGTCTCCATTTCGGCTTTTATCTGCGACCTTAGTTCTTCCATTTTTGGCCGGTTCTCGTTCATTACCTTTTCCATCCGCGGCTGGTACTTCTCGAGAATAGCCGAAACTTTTTCCCGCTGAGGCCCGGTAAGGTCTAATTCGCGGTTGAATATTTCCATGGGACTCCCCATGCGCTGCGGGGGCGGCCCGGGCTTGCGGTGCATGCGGTAGAAATCGGAAAAGAACGCCCCCAGAAGAAAGCCTGTCGCGGCGGCTATGGCCACCTGGTTCCAGCGTATGCTCATTTTTTGTCTCCTTCAAGCAGCATGGTGAGAAGTTGTTCGTTGTCTGGCGCATTATTGCCGAAGAGCATGGCTGAAAAATCTTCGGTTTCTTTATGGGAGGCTATCGCGGACAGCAGTTGGGAACGGGTGGAAGGCAAAAGACCTGACTCCACGCACAGCACGTATACGGCGCACGAGGCCAGCGCCAGCGCGGGAACTTTCCACCACCTGAAAAAAGAAGGCGTGCGGCGCCTGCCGCAGGCATCCAGCGCGGCTATGCGGCTCATAACGGACGCCGAAATATCAGCAACCGGGATACCCGGCTTAAGGGCCTGTTCCATGGCCGCCAACTGCGCCAGCTTCAAACGGCAGGAGGGACAGCCGTCTATATGCGCCCTGACGGCGCGCTCCTGTACCTCCGGCAGTTCGCCGTCGTGCAGGGCTTCTAGTTTAGAACAAAGGTCTTCCGGGTTCATTTCTTCTCCGTACATTTAGACACCTCTTGCGGCAAAAAGTGTCGCAGTCTGGCGCGCAGTATTATCCTGGCCCGTTTCAGCCTGGCCTTGACTGAATCGACCGAAACCTCCAGCGAGGCGGCGATGTCGGAGTAACTTAGCCCTTCCAGGCGCATGGCGATAACCGCCCTGTAGGCCGGGGGCAAAGCCCCCAGCGCCGCCTCCGGATTGACCGGCGCGGTATGCGGGGGTTCCCCCTCCGCCGCCGCGCGCAGTACCTTTTCCCGGGCGGCCTCCGGCATGGCGTCCAGGCTTTCCTGCCTGGTCCTGGCGATTTTTCTGCGCAGGTTGCAGCAATGGTTGTAGGCTATGCGATAAAGCCAGGTCGAGAAAGAAGCCCCTCCGCGGAAACCGGGCAGGGCGGTGAACGCCTTTACGAACACATCCTGGGCGGCGTCCTCGGCGGCCTGCGCATCTGAAAGCATGGAGAGGCAAAACCCGGCTACATGCCGCTGATGACGGGACACGAGGCCCGCGAAGGCTTCATTGTCCCCGTTCAGAACGGCGTCAATAAGTTCCGTATCTCCGATTTCAAATGAGAACACAAGGTCCTTGGTTTCTTGCCTTAAGCGTGAACGCTCTTACATATATAAGACACCGCTACACTGAAAAAGTGTCGCGGCCCCGGAAGCCATCTTCCAGCAAAGGCGGGATTGATCTGTATTAGAAATAGAAGCGCAGCCAGAAGTCCAGCTTGCCGGAGGCTTGGCGGCCGCCGAATTCCGTTCCCCGGCCGCCGCCGGTGAGGACAGGCCAGGCGATGAACTCAAAATTGGTGACCGGCTTGTAGCTCAGCGGCAGGCCGGCCAACCAGCTGCCGTCGGCGGCGTTGAGCATCACGTAGGCCGACGGGGTGAAATAAACCCAGTTGAAGGGCTCCGGCCAGGACAACTTGAGATAAATATAATCCCGCATTAAGTTGGACGATCCGAAATAGCCCCGGCTCACGGCCAGCGCGGAGGCCGCGGTTACGGAACTGCCGGAGACGGCGGCGTTCGTCAGAAAATCGTCATAAGCGCCGAACTCGCTTTTGGTAAGTCCGGCGTCGTTGCGGTAATATTCCAGCGTAGCGGTCTGGTTCCAGGAATTAAGCCAGCGCAGGCCCAGCAGCCATTCCCCGCCGTCCCGCTCCGAAGAAGAAACCGCCCCGGCGGCTATCGTATGGCGCGCCTTGTTGTAGAAGCGGCTGTATTCGCCGTGCACCTCCAGGCTGGGACCCAGGTTGCGCGAGGCCGCCGCGCCGGCCCGCTCCGGGTTCACGCGGCTGGCATAAGCCATGAAATCCATGTCGGTATCCCAGGCCAGCAGCGAGAGCTTGGCCGCCAGGTCGGTGTCGCGCGCCTCGGAATTCTGGGCGTTTAGCGTTTCCGCCGACGGCACGGCGATAAGGTTAAAGGCGGCGTTATTGAGCGCAACTCCGGAAAAGCTGCGTATATATTCGTAGCCGAAGGACATCAGGCCGGCCTGCGCCAGCTCGGGGTTCTCCGGGTCTTTTACGGGGTTCACGTAGCCGACGGGGTTGAAGGCGTAGCCCTTGCCCCAGCTGTACATGCGCTTGCCCGCCGTCAGCGTGGCGCGCTCGCCCAGGGCCAGCGTGCCGTAAAGTTCGTGCAGGGACAGGTCGCTCTCGGCCTCGCTGTAATACTGGGCGTAAGTGCGGGCATGGAAAGCCGTGGCCCCGCTGCGGTAATCCCCGTTCAAATAAAGGTCCAGGCGGTATTGCGACAGGATGTCCGCCGGCGCCCGGCCGTAATACTGCAGCGCGTACAGCGGGGAGGTACGCCGGGTATCCAAAAGGGAATAGCGCGCGTCCAGGTTCCCCCCCAACTCCAGTTTGGGCGCCGCGTTCTCGCCGGAGGAACCGGGAATGGCGAAGTCGTATTCCCCGGCGTAAAGAGCCGGCGCCAGGGCCAGGAGCATGGCGGTTATAAGTTTCACTTGCGGAGATTCTCCAGCTTGGACATGTACCCGGTGGTGAACACCTCGTCCTTGAACTCGCGGGCCTTCACCTGCGAATAGATCATCAGGGACTTGTAGCCCTTGTAGAGCGGGCTGTAAGTCTCCATGACCGACGGGCGGGTGAAACCGCCGCCGAAATCCTTGGGCTCCTTGAACTCCAGGGTCTTTATCAGCATGCCGCTAGCCGAATAGCATTCTATCTTCTCCAGCGTCTCGTCCGCCTTGGCCCACATCTTGAGGCTGTCATAGGCCACGGCTTTAGTCCTGGCCTTGAGGTCCAGCAGGTAGCCACCCGCGGTTTTAGAAGCCGCTTTCACGGAATATTCGGCGGCGTAATCCACCTGCATGATATCAGCGTTGTTGAACACGCCGCCGGTGACCGACTGCAGGCTGGTGATGCGCATGGGGCGCCCCACGTTGGGGATATAGAGCCACATATTATCGCCCAGGCGCAGCGTACTGCGGCCTTTCTCGCTGGCCGGCGCGAGATAGAGCATGGCCATGGAATCCCGGCCTTTCTTGACGGAATAGAAGATAAATTCCTTCTTCTTGCCGTCGGGCTCTATGTTGACCAGCTTGCGGTAGGACTCGTAGCTGGGGGGCATCAGGTTGGCGTCTATACGCTTTAAAAGCGCCTCTCCGTCGAGGGCGGCGGCCGGCAGGGCGGCCGCCATGAAGGTCAGGGAAAGAAAGACTTTAATGAATTTCATCGTTTTTCTCCTTATACATGCCGCAGGGCGTCCACCGGCTCCATCCTGGAGGCCTTGAGAGCCGGCTGCAGACTGGCCAGCGCCGAGATGACTATAACAACCAGCAGCGCCAGGGCTATCTCTCCCACCGGCACCGACGGCGAGAGCACCAGGTCCATACTGCCGAAGGTGAAAGGAATCTCCAGCGCTTTCAGCAGCAGCAATATTCCCGCGCCGGCCGCGCTGCCTATGACGCCGCTGAAGAAGCCGAGCGAAAGACCTTCGGTCAGGAACAGCGCCAGTATTTTATTCGGCGGCGTGCCGATGGAGGCCATGGTACCTATCTCGCCCACCCGCTCGTATACCGACATCATCATGACATTAAGCACGCTGACCAGAACTATGAAGACCAGTACCAGCCGCACCACAATGATGAGCAGAGCCACCATTTTGGCTATGCTCGCGAAAGGCGAGAGCTCCTCCCAGGTATGAACCTCAAGGCCGGCCTTGGCGCCGCGCCCCGGCTGCGCCCCGGAGGCCGCTTCGGCGCCGGGTTTCTGGCCCGCGCCGGCCAGGTCGGCCAGCTCCTTCTTTATGGAGGAGGTAGCCCCCGTCAGGCGGTCGAAATCCTTCAGCTTAACGGCCACCTCGGTCACCTCTTCGCCCTCGATGCGCAGCAGCGTCCGGGCGTCTTCGAGGTGTATGTAGCCGTCCTTGCCCTGCGGACCCATGATATTCTCCGAGATGCCCGAGAGGCGGAAACTCAGGCCGTTGACCGAGCCGTCCTTGTTATTGGCCACCAGCACCACTTCGTCGCCCAGTTTGAAGCCGAGGCCCGAGGCTATGTTCTGCGGCAGCACGATCGCGCCTGGCTTCACAAAAGCCGCGGGGTCCGACTCTCCTTCCTTTATGCGGCCGGGCAGGTCGGGGCAGGTGGCGCTCTCTTTTTCGGGATGCACCGCCGTCAGGCGCATATTGGTGGTGCTGGCGAAGTTGCTGATCATGGCGCCGAAGCGTATGCGTTCGGAGTAGGACAGCACCTCGGGGCTGGAGTCCAGCACCTTGCGCAGCCCTTCCAGTCCCTTTTCGCCGATAGAGAGGTCCAGCGGCAGATTGTCCATGGAGCCGATATAGCCCTTCTTATGTACCTGCAGGTGACCGAGGTTGGAATTAGTGATTATTTCTATGACCCCGCCGCGGAAGGAATTGCCCACGCCGCCGAAGACTATCACCAGCGCCACGCCCAGAGCGATGAGCGAGGAGGTAAGCAGGGTACGGCGCGTGTAGCGCAGCAGGTTGCGCCAGGCTATCTTGATTATGTTGTTCATTATTTGACCCCCGCGGACAGTAGCCCGTCTTCTATGGTGTAGATCTGTTCGGCCTCGCCCACCACCTTCTGATCGTGCGTGGCGAAGATGAAGGTGGTATCGAGTTCCTTCTTCATGGCGTGCATCAAGCCTATCACCTTGTAGGCCGTAGCGTGATCGAGGTTGGCGGTGGGCTCGTCGGCCAGCACCAGTTTGGGCCGCGCGGCCAGGGCGCGGGCCACGGCCACGCGCTGCTTCTGACCGCCCGAGATCTGCCCGGGGTATTTATGCGCCTGGTCGGACATGCCCACTTTTTCCAGCATCTCCGTCACGCGGAGCCGGCGCTCGGCCGGCGGCAACTCCTGCACCATCAGCAGCGGAAACTCCACGTTCTCATAGACGGACAGGACCGGGATAAGGTTGAAGTTCTGGAAGATGAAGCCGATATTCTCCCCGCGGAACTTCGCCGAGGCGCGGCGGTCGAGCGCGCTTATCTCGGTGCCGGCCACGGTGACCTTGCCAGAGGTAGGACGGTCAAGCCCGCCAAGGAGGTTGAGCAGCGTGGTCTTGCCCGAGCCCGAAGGACCGATGAAGGAAATGAACTTTCCCGGCTCTATGGACAGGCTTATGCCTTTCAGGGCCGGGGTGGAGATTTCTCCGGTGATGTAATCTTTCTTTATGTTTTCCAGGATGACCAGGGACATGGGAACTCCTTATTCTTCATTCTTTATGATTAGACGCGCTGACGGGCATGTCGAACGGGGCGGCATGCTCGCTCGGGCCCTGACCCTTGGCGAAGGAGAAAATGGTTGCCATGCCGGTCTTCTTCTCCTTAGCAACTCAATATACCCAGGGAATAAGTCTTTTTCTAACCTGCATTTTATATCCGGCATATTCCGGGTACGCCAGCCCGAGCCGTTTTTCCTCTCTTCTGGATTTTAGATCAAAGAAAAGAAACAGACAGACCGATAACGCCAGTCTTACTCCATCCCCGGCCCAGAGGCTCAAACCGAATGCCGAAATAATAAGAGCGCTGTATGCCGGATGCCTGACAACAGAATATAAACCTGTTGTAATTAATTTTCCGCCTGTCTTCGGCTCCGGTGAGGACCTGATACTATGCTTAAGCGCGCTGAGGGCGGCAGCCGCAAGAACTAAACCTCCGAGCAGTAAAATCAAACCCGCGCCCCTGATAACAGCAGGCAAGGGCAATTCCATCTTGAAAGGCCAGAACAAAACAGAAAGCAAAAGCAAAGTCTGTACCAAAAACCAGAGTTTATTTTGAGCCATTAGCCACCTGCTCAACCTAACCGTATGGAAAGCGCGGCTTTACTCAGGGGCCATTTCGCTTGGATTCGGAGTTTTAACGATCACGAAACTTGCGCCTTTTTCGGACTTATTCATTACGCTCATCGACGTTTTAAAGGCAATCGGAACCAATGAGCCCTCTTTCGCGGGAGTTTCCACTCCATTCAGGGAAATAATTACCTCACCTTTGACAATAATAAGGTGAACGTTTGAATTCGCGTTATGCTGAGGGACACTCTGTCCGGGCTTAAGGGCTACCTGCATCATTAATAAATACTTTTCATCAACAAGTTTCCTTTTTCCCATTGTTTCTTCCTGGTATGGGATATTCTCTAAAATATTATTCATGGTATTCTCCTTATCCTAAGCGGGCTGCTGCCCGGGTTTTTACTGCGGCTCCGGACAAGCCCCGGAGTACCCGGGGCTTGTCCGGTCCATCAGGCCTTTATCATTATCAGCGCCATCTTGAACTTCTTGGCCGCGTGCAGCGAATGCGGCCTGTTGGCGGGCATTATGATGAATTCCCCCGCCTTCACCTTCACAGGCTTGCGGTCTATGCTGACCTCGGCCTCGCCGTCGAGGATCTCCACCATGGCGTCGAAAGGCGCGGTATGCTCGCTCAAGCCCTGCCCCTTGTCGAAAGAGAAGATGGTGACGGTGCCCACCGGCTTCTGTATGATGGTGCGGCTCACCACCGCGCCCGCGTCGTAACCCACCAGGTCCTTCGCCTTCAGCGCACGGCCTCTGAGATCGTCTTTCTGTTCATTAGCTTTTTTCATGTTTCCTCCGTAGTAATCTCAATGTTTATGCTCGGCTTTCTCTTCCTTCTGCGCTTCGGCGTGGTGCGCGGCACCGTGCACGGCGTTCTTTACCCCTTCTACGTAATGCATGAACTCCACATAGGCCGCCACGTACGCCCGGCCATTCCCCACGCTCTGCCCGGCCGTTTTCTTCAGCTCCATCACCTTTTCGAACTTTTCGTATATGGAATGCTCGGCGTGGCCGGAAATCATCTCCGCCACTTCCTTGATCCCGCCTTTTTCTATCGAGGCGTCCAGTTTCTTCACTATCTCCTCGGCGGAACCAGCCGGCTTAAGCCCTGTATAAGGTGCGCCTTCCCCGGCCCTGTGCACGCGCACCAGCGTCTCGAAGAACCAGGTGTCGGCCAACCCTGCCGCCTTGGGTCCCAGCTTGCGCACCACCCGCGCCTTCAGGAAGGCCTCATGTATCGCCGCCTCGTCGTCAGCCCGCACCCAGGCCAGCACCCCGTCGGGATTGCCGCTTTCCAATGCCGCCCGCGCGGCAACCACCACCGGGCCGTCCAGCGAGTCGCAATGCGCCGCCGCTCCGGAAACCGCGACTACCGCCAGCACTCCCCCCAGCATTATCTTTTTCATGTTCCCTCCTAGTTCAGCGTCTGCCTGAATCTTTTGTACGCCACCGTCCCGCTGGCCGCGGCCATCAGCGCCAGCGCCGTCATATTATAAGCGAAAGCGGCCGGGTCCCCGCCCTTGAGCAGAATATTGCGCAGCAGCGTGGTGAAATAATAGAGCGGGTTCAGGTAGACCGCCGGCTTGAGCAGCGCGGGCATGTTCTCCACCGGGTACATGATGCCGCTCATCAGCACCGCCGGGAACAGGAAAATAAAACCTCCCATCATCGCCTGCTGCTGGTTTTTGGAGATCGTGGAGATCATGGTGCCTATGCCGACCGTGGTGATCACAAAAGCCAGCGCCGCCGAGAAGAGCCGCCAGAGCTCGCCTTTGACCGGCACGCCGAAGATCAGGAAACCCGCCGCTATGACCAGCGCGGCGTTGCCCAGCCCCAGGACGATATAGGGAATAGTTTTCCCCAGCAGGATCTCGTGGTTCTCCAGCGGGGCCGAGACTATGGTCTCGAAAGTTCCTATTTCCCGCTCCCGGGTAAGCGACATGCTGGTGAGTATTATGGTCACCAGGCAGACTATCATCCCCATGACCCCGGGCACCATGAATACCGGGGATTCCATTTCCGGGTTGTAAATGATCCTCACGTCGAAACCGAAAGGGCCGGCCGCGCCTTCCAGTCCGGCGTCCGCGGCCGCATGCGCCGCAAAAATGTTCCTGGCGTATGCCTCCACGCTGCGTGCCCTGGTCACGCTGGTGCCGTCCATCAGCAGCTGCACGCCGCCGCGGCCGCGCGCTGCTTCCCGGGCGAACCCGCCGGCCGGGAACACCAGCGCCGCGTCGGCGGCCCCGGAACCCACCAAATCTTCGGGGGCGCGCCCTTCCGCGGCCACCGGCAGGAACCAGCCCGAGGCGGTAAAGCGCTGCGCCAGGCGGCGGGCGGCCGCGTCCGAAGGGGCGTGCACCGCGGCCAGCTTTATGTTCTTTATCTCGCTGGAGAGGGCCAGGCCGAAAACGGTCATCTGTATCATCGGCATGACGAAAAGGATCACCTTCATGCGCGGGTCCCGCAGTACCTGCGCGAATTCTTTCCTTATAAAAGCGAGCAGCGTGCGTTTCATGTTTCCAGGTCCGTTTTGAATTTTTTAAAGGCAGCCGCCAGCAGCAGCGCGCAAAGCGCGGCCAGCGCCGCCAGCGGCAGGACCAGGTCGGCCGCGCCCGCGCCGCGGATGGTCACCCCGCGGGCGATCTCCATGAACCACCTGGGCGACAGGATCATGGTGAAATACCTGAAAAAGACGGGCATGCTCTCCACCGGGAAGATGAAGCCCGACAGCAGCAGCGAGGGCAGCAGCCCGCTTATCATGGAAAGCTGCATGGCCAGCTGCTGCTGGCGCGTCACTACCGAGATCACTATGCCCTGGGACAGGGAGGCCAGCGCGAAAAGCACCGTGCCGCCCAGGAAGAGCAGGTGGCTGCCGCGGAAAGGCACCCCGAAGCCGAAGCGCGCCACCAGATTGACGAAGAAGACTCCGGCCAGGATGAGCCCGACATAAGGGGTGATCTTTCCGGCTATGATCTCGGCGGGCCGCAGCGGGGTGGAGAGCAGCAGTTCCATGGAACCGTTCTCCCATTCACGCGCCACCGTGAGCGCCGTCATGAGTATCGACAGCAACCCGATGATGATGACCGCCAGGCCGGGGATGACGAACCAGCGGCTGTTGAGCTCGGGGTTATACATAAAGCGCGTCTTGAGCGGCACCGGGTCGGCGGGGACCCCGGCGCCGAACTTGCGCAGCGCCGCCTTGGTGAGCCCGGGCAGATAGCCCAGCACGGCCTGCGCCTTGGAATTGTCGGTGCCGTCCACTATGAACTGCACCCGCGCGCGCCCGCCGCCTCCCAGCTCGCGGCCGAAGCCCGGCTCTACCAGCAGCGCCGCCGAGTAGCGCCCGGAGTCAAGCCCGCGCGCGGCGGCGGCCGGGCTGTCCGCCGCGCCGGGGAGGAAATAGCCGGAGCTCTCGAATACCGACACCAGCTGCCGGGAATGGCGCGTATTGTCCCTGTCGTAAACGCCCAAGGCCAGGTTCTTGACGTCGAAATCGATGGCGAAACCGAAGAAGACCACCAGCACCACGGGCAGGCCCAGCACCAGCGCCAGCGTGAACGGGTCGCGCATGATGTGCATGACCTCCTTGCGGGCCACGGCAGCGGCCCTGTGAAAATCGAAGCCGGTCATCTTTCCACCCCCTCTACGAGGCGTATGAACACGTCCTCAAGCGAGGGCTTTATCAAGGCCCGCGCCGCGGCGGCCGGCAAGGAGGAAAGGGCGGCGTCCATGGCCGCCTTATCCCTGAAGGCGGCGTGCCAGCGCATGCCGTGCGGCGACAGCTCCAGCAGGCCCGGCGCCGCTTCAAGGTTTTTGAGAAGACCCGAAGGAGCGGGGCCGTTGAAATCCAGCTCGGCCATGGGCCCGGGGAAAGCCGAGGCCTTCAGCTCGTCGGGCGAGCCCAGCGCGATCAGTTTCCCGGTGCGCATCAGGGCGATGCGGCCGCACTGCTCGGCCTCGTCCATGTAATGGGTGGTGACTATGACCGTCTTGCCGAGCGCGGTGACCTTGCGTATCAGCGCCCAGAAGCGCGCGCGCGAGGCCGGCGAGACGCCCGCCGTAGGCTCGTCGAGGAAGACGATCTCCGGGTCGTGCAGCATGGCAGCGGCCAGCGACAGTTCCTGCTTCACGCCCCCCGGCAGCGAGGCGACCATGGTGGAGAGGGGGCTGTCGAAAGCGATCAGCTCGAAGAGCTCCTTCCTGCGCCGCAGGGCGTAAGCCGGCTCGAGCTTGCGCAGGCCGGCGGCGAAATCCAGGTTCTCGCCCACGGTCAGGTCGTTGTAGAGCGTGAACTTCTGCGACATGTAGCCGACTTTCCCTTTTATGCCCTTGCCGCCGTCGGAGAAATCCAGCCCGCCGACCAGGGCCGAGCCGGAAGTGGGGACCAGCAGGCCGCACAGCATGCGGATGGTAGTGGTCTTGCCGGCGCCGTTGGCGCCGAGGAACCCGAAGATTTCCCCCCTGTTCACGCTGAAGGAGACGTCGTCCACGGCGGTGAAGTCGCCGAACTTGATGGAGAGCCCCCTTACCTCCAGGGCGGGTCCGGTATTCATCTGGCGGCCCCCTTTATGAAGATCTCCTCGAAACTGGCCGCGCCGCGCTCCCGCAGCACGGCCCTAGGTTCGCCGGAGGCCAGCAGCCGCCCGGAGTCCAGCAGGTGCACCCTGGCGCAGCGCTCGGCCTCGTCCATGTAGGCGGTAGAGACTATAATGAGCATGCCGGAGCCGCTCTGCGCGTAGAGCAGTTCCCAGAACTCGCGTCGGCTGATGGGATCCACGCCGTTGGTGGGCTCGTCGAGCAGCAGGGCCGACGGCGACTGCAGCAGCGCGCACATGAGCCCGAGTTTCTTGTACATGCCGCCGGACAGCTGGCCCGCGCGGCGGTCACCGAACTTCCCGAGGCGCGTTATCTCCAGCAGTTCCGCGGAACGCTTTTTAAAAGTGGCGGCGTCGAGCCGGTAGAGGTCCCGGAAGAACTCCAGGTGTTCGGCTATCGAGAGGTCGGGATAAAGGCTGGCCTGCTGCGGCATATAGGCCAGCCCCGGCCGGAACTCGGCGAAGGAGGACGGCCGCCCGTCCCTGATGTAGACCAGGCTGCCGGCCGACGGCTTCAGCAGGCCGGCCAGCAGGCGCATGACGGTGGTCTTCCCGGCCCCGTCCGAACCTATCAGCCCGTGTATCAGGCCGTCGGAAAAGTCCAAAGAGACGCCCTTGAGCGCCCCCGTGGCGCCGAAGTGTTTCTCCAGGTTTTCCGTCCGGATGGCGTACATATCAGTCCGGCAGTTTAACTTCCAGGGTCATGCCCGGCTTGAGCGTGCCGTCCGGGTTGGGGAAGGAGACCTTCACCGCGAACACCAGGCGGGTGCGCTCCTTGCGGGTCTGCACGTTCTTGGGGGTGAACTCGGCCTCCGGCTGTATGACGGAGACTCGGCCGGGGAATTCCCTGTCGCCGGCCTCGGGCAGGTAGCCCTTCAGTTCCATGCCGGGCTTCAGGGCGGCCAGCGCGTCGTGCGGCACATAGATATAGGCCCACACCTCGGAGAGGTCGGCCACCGTGGCGAGTTTGGTGCCCGGCCCCACCAGCTCGCCTTTTTCCCTGTAGGCGTAGAGCAGGCGGCCGTCCACCGGGGACTTTATGGAGCACCAGTCCACCTTCAGGGCGCTGTCGTCGCGCCTGTATTTCAGCCTGTCGTAATTCTCACGGGACACCGAGCCGCCCTGGTACAGCTCTTCGGCCCGCTTATAATCCTGCTCAGCCATCGCGGCGGCGAGCCGCAGGTCCGCGCAGTCGAGGGCCGTCAGCACCTGCCCCTTCTTCACCGCGTCCCCCTCGCGGGCGCCGTAGCGCTCTATGACGCCGGAGATGCGGGCGGACAGGTCGGTCTCGGTGGCTTCTATGGTGCCCGCGTAGCGGAAGTCCCCGCCGCCGCGCAGCTTCAGGTAGAACGCCGCCCCGACGGCGATGACGAGTACCAGCGGTATGATCTTCTTTTTCATGTTATTTCACGCTCCCGGTAAGGCTGTCCAGCAGGGCCAGCTTGATAAGTATCTCGGCGTTGGCCGTAGCGGCCGTGGTCTTGGCCTGCAGGGCCTTTACGTTGGCGCTCTCCACCTCCAGCCAGGTGGCCCCGCCGGCTTTATAAGCCGCGTAGGACAGCCTAGAGGCTTCCTCGGCGTCGTCGAGCGCGTCTATATTTATGGCCTGCTCGGCCATCAGCGCTCCGTAAGAGTCCAGGGCCTTCCTGTACTCCTTCTCCGCCAACAGGGCGGCCTCGTCCCGGCGCTCGGTCGCGGCGGCCGCCTGCAGCTCGCTCTCGCGGCGCCGCTCCAGGGAACGGCCGCCCTCGAAGAGCGGCAGGTTCAGCGACAGGAAAGCGGAATTCTGCCAGAACGAGTAGAGATTGGGGCCGTTAGGGTAGTCCAGGGAGGAGCGGGCCCCCAGCTGCAGGCGCGGCAGCCGCTCGGCCCGGTAACCTCCGGCCGCGGCCCGGTGGGCCCGCGCCGAATTCTCCAGCGCGGCCACGGAGGGCAGGGCGCCGTCCAGGGCCCCGTCGGCCGCCGGCAGCAGGCGGCCCAGTATTTCGGTATAAGGCTCGGCCCTCACGTACAGCTCAGCCGCCTGCTCCCCGGCCAGGTCGAGGCCGGCCAGGCGCGCGTCCAACGGCAGGGCGGCGTCCGCGGGCGGCGTCATGCCGGTAGCGAAGGCGAACTCCCGCAGCGCCGCCCCCAGGCCGGCCCGGGCCCGCACCAGGTCGCGCCGGCGCGCCAGCGTCTCCTGCCTGGCGCGTATCTCGTCGAGCCGGCTGCGCGAGCCGGCCTTGGCGGCCAGCGAGATGTCTTTGAGCTGCGCGAGCGACAGCTGCAGTGTCTCGCCAATGAGGTAAACCCGCTCCAGGGCCAGCTGCAGCTGGAAATAAGCCGTCCTGGCCTTGAGCAGGGTCTGGCGGCGCGCCTGCTCGGCCTCGGCCCGGCGGGCGGCGGCCGTCTGGCGGGCGGCGCTGCGGCCGGCCCCCAGCGTGCCGCCGTCGTACAAGGTCCAGTAGGCCGAGGGTCCCAGCGTGTAATTCCAGTTGTCGCCCAGCGGCCGGGCCCCGCCCAGGGCGGCGGGCATGCCGATCTCGGCCACCTCGGCGACGTAGCGCAGGCTGCCCTCCAGGGCCAGACGCGGCTTGAGCGGCGCCCCCGCCGCCCGCGCGGCGGCCTCGGCGGCCTCGGCTGCGTACTTGGCGGCGCGGTACGGGTTGGAAGCCGCCAGCGCGCGCGTCTCGGCGTCCCGCAGCGTCACCGAAAGTTCGGCGGCGCCGGCCGGCGCAGCCAGTATAAGGAGTATTAATATTAGCTTCATAACCCTATGCCCCTCAGCGCTATCTCTGCCCTTTCGGCCAGCCCCTCGACGGAGAAGAGCTCCGCCTTGAGGTCATCCAGCGCCACCCCGCCCAGCGCCCGTACGCCGTTGCGCTCCATCATGCCGCTTATCAGCACCGGGAAGATCATCACCGGGAGCAGCGCGGCCATAATAAACGGCAGGGAACGCTCCTTGACGGCCGAAGCGGGCCGGCATTCTTCCGCCAGGACGGAAATTTGCCGCACATGCTCGGTCAGGTTGTCGCTGGCGAAAGTGAAAGCTTCCTTCTTGCCATGCGCCATGTCGGCAAACAGCATGGGCGCGGTCTTGCGCATGCCGAGCGCGAAACGGCCAACCTCCACCAGCGCGTTCTTAAGCCTTTGCCGCGGCGTACCGCCGGCGGATACCCCCGCCTTGAAATTTAGCATAAATTCGGCGTACATTTCCTTGAGCACGGCATGCAGGAAATCCTTCTTGGAGCCGAAATAATAGTGGAACATGCCGGTATTTACGCCCGCCAGGCGGCAGACCTCGCGGACGCTCAGGCCGGTTATCCCCTTTTCCTGGAGAAGCCGCCTGCCCGCGCTTTTAAGTTTAATGTCGGTACCCGAAGATGGCCTGGCCATATATCCTCCGATGGTTCTTACACTCTCGCATAATTATACATCCGCATAACAACAAAGTCAAGCCCCATAAAATAGTAGCAGCGCCCTGCTTAAGCGGGGCGCTGCTCCTGGTTCAATAAAAAACCGACCTCTATCTTGTAATCTATTTATTGCAAAAGCTGTTGAAAAAAGTTTTTATACAATCTTCTTTAGCAAATATTCAAAAGTCTGGGCAACACTCGTT
>PHAL01000034.1 GCA_002840355.1 Elusimicrobia bacterium HGW-Elusimicrobia-3
GAACTCGCTCGGCACACAGTGCCTCGCTCAGACATTCTTCGCCGCGGCCTTAATGATAGGCCGTCCGCTGCGGCCCTTGGCCCTGCGCCCTAAAATCGCTCCCGGCGAGGCGGTACCCGGCAGCCAGTACAAATTTAAATGGGACCTGGAATACTGATTATCGTTTACAAGGGCATCGGCGACGTGCTGCTGACCACGCCGCTGCTGCGCGCGCTCAAGAAAAGCATGCCGGACTCGCGCCTCTATTTCCTCACGCGCCGTCCCTCGCGCCGCATCCTCGAGAACAATCCGCGCCTCTCGGGCGTGTTCTACCGCGAGGACAAGCCGCTGGCGGCCATACGCGCCGCCGGCATAGACATCTCTCTGGATTTCATGCGCTCCGCTTCCTCCGGCCTCTACGCCCTGTTCTCCGGCGCCAAAAAGCGGCTGGCTTTCGACGCCCCCGGCGCCTGGCTCTTCCACAATGTCCGGCCCGTCAAACGGCAGGACAACGCCTATACCGTCTTCGACCGGCTGCAACTGCTCGAGCCGCTGGGCCTGCCGCACGACGGACCTGAAATGGAGCTGGCGATCGGGCCTGAGAACGCGGCCAGGGCGGAGGCCTTCCTGGCCGGCGCCGGCGTGAAACCCGGCGAGTTCCTGATAACTTTCGATATCACCAGCCCGCGCGAACACCGCCGCTGGGCTCCCGAAAATTTCGCCGGCCTGGCCGACGCCGCCGCCGAGAGCTGCGGCGCCCGATCTGTTTTCCTGTGGGGCCCCGGCGAGCTGGACTACGTAAAGGCCGCCATGGCCGCCGCCAAAAAGCCTCATTTACTCTGCCCCGATTTCGACCTGCTGGACCTCGCGGCCCTGCAGAAGCGCGCCTCGCTGCACGCCGGCACCAGCTCGGCCCCCATGCACCTGGCCGTCAGCCAGGGGGCGCCTACCTTCACGGTCTACGCCCCCCAGAATTCCCCGGCCAGCTGGACGCCGCCCGGCCCGCGCCACGCCTGGGCGCAGGGCGACCTCGCGTCGCTGCCCTTCGAGACCGTCCGGGACCGCTTCCTCGCCCATATCACAAAACTCCAGGAGGCCGCCAGATGAGCTTCTCCGCCGAAAGGACCCGCGCCTCGCTGCGGCGGGGCTTGCCCGGCCGCCTGCTGCTGGGCCTGCTCTCCGTTACTTACACCGGCGTCATCAGCGCGCGCAAAGCCCTTTACGCGAGGCGGCTTCTCAAGAGCCGCAAGCTGCCGGTGCCGGTGGTCTGCTTCGGCAATATCTCCTCCGGGGGCACCGGCAAGACCTCCACCGTGGTCACAGTCGCGCTGGAGCTGGCGCGCTCCGGCCGCAAGCCGGCCGTGCTGCTGCGCGGCTACCGCCGCAAAGCCCCGCCCAACAGCGTCACCGTGCTGACCAAGGGCCGACCGCTGGTACTCGACGAGGCCGGCGACGAGGCCCTGATGCTCTACCGCATGCTCGAGCCCGCCGGCGTGCCGGTGATAGTCTCGGCCGACCGCTACGCCTCCGGCACCGCCGCCGTGGAGCTGGGCGCCGACGTGCTCCTGATGGACGACGGCTTTCAGCATTTCGCGCTGGAGCGCGACGCCGACATCGTGCTGGTCAACGCTACCGCCCCCTTCTACCGCGACCGGGTGCTGCCCGCCGGGGACCTGCGCGAGGCGCCCTCCGGCCTGGCCCGCGCCGCCGCCGTCGTCATCACGCACTGCGAGCAGGTGACGCAGGACGCCGTGGACGAGCTGCGCGCCGAGATAGCGCGGGTGGCGCCGCGCGCCGAGATCGTGGAGAGCATGCACGCCCCGGAGACTTTCATCGACCCCGCCACCGCGGTCAACGTGGACCTCAACTCCCTGCGCGGCCGGCCGGCCGTGGCCCTCTCGGGCATAGGCGACCCGGCCTCGTTCGAGAACGTGCTCAAGAAGATGCAGCTCGACCTCAAACAGATCTGGCGCTATCCCGACCACCACGCTTTCACGCCGGAGGAACTCAGCGCGGCCCAGCAGACCCGCGCCGGCCTGCCGCTGATCACCACCTACAAGGATTTCTCGCGCTTCCCCCCCGGCTGGCAGGACCTGCTGGGCGGCGGCGTGCTGATACTCTCGGTCAAGATCGTCTTCCTGCTCGACGGCTGGAAGCGGCTGATGCGCGTAGTGGACAAAGCCGGAAAGGAGCGCGGCTGATGCGCGCCTGGCCCCGCACCATCAAGAAAGGCCCCGCCGCCCCCACGGCCTTCCTGGACCGCGACGGCACGCTGAACCGGGACCGGGCCGGGGTCTACATCACCTCGCCTGACCAGCTGAAGCTCTACGCGTCGGCCGCCAGGGCAGTAAAGCTCCTGTCGGAGAAAGGCTACCGGATAGTGGTGCTGACCAACCAGTCCGGGGTGGGCCGCGGCTACATGACGCTGGCCGCCGCCAAGGCCATAAATCTGAAGCTGGTGCGCGAGCTGCGCGCCGCCGGCGCGCCCGTGGCCGCCGTCTATTTCTGCCCGCACGCCCCCGACGCGGCTTGCGCCTGCCGCAAGCCCCGCCCGGGCCTGCTGCGAGAGGCCCGCAAGGACCTCCCGGCCGACCTGCGGCGCTCTTTCGTCGCCGGCGACAAACCCTCGGACCTGGCGCTGGCCGGGAACGCCGGCCTGAAAGGCTACCTGGTCCTGACCGGCCAGGGCCGCGCCGCCTCGGCCGCGGGCTATAAAGATCTGCTGGCGCTGGCCAGGGCCGTACCCGATCTCCGCAAAAATAACAAAAGCAAAGGCTAAAATGAAAAAACGCATACTCGTCTCCCAGATCGTCACGCTGCTGCTGCTGCTCGCCGCCCGCCCCGAAAGCTGGCTCCTGTTCTGGGCCGGCCTCGCCGTCATGCTGCTGGGGCAGCTGGTGCGCCTGGCGGCCAGCGCCGCGATAGTTAAATCCAAGACCCTGACCACCACCGGCCCCTACGCCGCCGTGCGCAACCCGCTCTACCTGGGCACCATGGTCATGACCGCCGGGCTGATGCTCATGCTCTCCTCCCCCTCCCGCCCGGCGCTGACCGCGGCGCTCTGGGCCGCCGCCGCCGCCGCCTTCGGCTGGATCTACTACGTCACGATCAAGGCCGAGGAGCAGTTCCTGCAGTCGGTCTACGGCGACGATTTCGTCAAATACAAGGCGGCCGCCCCCGCCATCCTGCCCACCCCGTCAGGGCTGGCCGGCTTCTTCGATCTTTCCGCCTATTCCGCCGAGGTCTTCCGCAAGAACAAGGAATGGCGGGGCATGACGGCGACCGCCCTGCTGGCCGGCCTGGTGGCCGCCCGCATACACTATGGTTTTTAAACTTCTACTGCTGCTGGCCCTGGCCGCGCCGGCCGCGGCGTCGGACAAACTCCTGGAACACCCCTACTGGAACCTGCCGGCCTCCACCGCCGCCGTCACCCCGGTGGCGGCGGGCCTGGTAAGCGGCGAAACGCTGGAGTACGACATCTACTGGGGCCTGATCTACGTCGGGCGGGCCTACCTAAAGATAGAGCAGACCGTGGACATCTCCTCGCGCCCGGCCTGGCATATAGTTTCCGAGGCCAGGTCCGGCTCTTTCATAAATAACTTCTACAAGGTGGCCGACCGCAACGACTCCTGGATGGACGCCGAGACGCTGCAGTCCTACGGTTACTACCGGAAGATCTCCGAGGGAAAACATTTCCTCAACGAATGGCTGGTCTTCGACGCGCCGGCACAGCGCTACTACGGCCGGAAAATGAACAAGAAGCGCCAGATCACCGAAGTGGAAGGCCCGCTGGAAGGGGCCGTCAACGACGTGCTCTCCGGGCTGTACCGCCTGCGGGCCATGCAGATCCCCCAGGGTTCGCGCGTGGAGCTGAGCGTCAACACCAAGCGCAACTGGCGGCTGACCATCAAGTCCGGCAAGACCGAAAAGATCTCCACCCCCTACGGCAGGAAGAAATGCATCAGGCTTGAGCCGATGGCCGGAGAAGAGGGTATCTTCGTGGCCAAGGCCGGCAAGCGCATGCTGGTCTGGATCACCGAGGACGAACTGAAAGTACCCATGATGCTCAAGGCCGAGATCTTCATAGGCTCCGTGACCGCCAAACTGGTGCGCCGCACCATCTCCCCCGGCCCCTATGAATTCCGTTAACCCCCGCTGAACCCGGCGGGCCCATTTGTTATAATATTTATATTATGACAAAGGCTGCTTACAAGCGTCTTTCCTCCATCGTGGCCGGCTTCCGCGGCCGCAAGATAGCCGTTTTCGGCGACCTGATGCTGGACCGCTACGTCAAAGGCTCCGTAAAGCGCATTTCCCCCGAAGCCCCGGTGCCGGTGGTACGGGTCACCTCCGAATCCTCCGTCTGCGGCGGCGCCGCCAACGTGGCCGTGAACCTGGCCGCCCTGGGCGCCTCGCCCTCGCTGGTCTCCGTGACCGGGCGCGACGCGCCGGCAGAGGAACTGACCTCCCTGCTGGCCGCCGCCGGCGTCAGCGCCTCCTCGCTGGTGCGCGACGGCGCCTTCCGCACCATAGAGAAGACCCGCGTGATCGCCGAGCACCAGCAGGTGGTGCGCTTCGACCACGAGTACCCCGCCCTGCTGGGCCAGCCCGCCCGCCGCGCCGCGCTCTCCTCGCTGGAAGCCGCGCTCAAGGACGGCTGCCAGGCGCTGATACTTTCCGACTACGGCAAAGGCCTGCTGGAACCCTCCACGATAAAGGCCGCCATCGCCCTGGCCGCCCGCCGCGGCGTCCCGGTCTTCGTGGATCCCAAGGTGGAGCACTTCCAGCTCTACCGCGGCGCGGCCTGCATCACCCCCAACACCTCCGAAGCTTACGGCGGCATGCGCCAGACGCAGAAGGACGGCCAGGAGCAGGCCGAGAAGCTCGGCCGCGACATCATGCGCCGCCTGGGCCTGCGCTCGCTGCTGATAACGCAGGGCGAGCACGGCATGACGCTTTTTACCCGCAAGGCCTCCGCCCTGGCCTCTACCCATATCCCCACCCGCGCCCGCGAGGTCTTCGACGTGACCGGCGCCGGGGACACGGTGATCTCCACGCTGGCCCTCACCTGGGCCGCCGGGGCCACCCCCGAAGAAGCGGCCACCGCCGCCAATTTTGCCGCCGGCATCGTGGTGGCCAAGCTGGGCACCGCCTCGGCCAGCGTGGAAGAGCTGCTGGAAAGCGCCAAATCATGGATAAAGACTGCCTGATCGTCATACCCGCCCGCTACGGCTCGCAGCGCTACCCCGGCAAGGTGCTGGCGCGGCTCGGCGGCAAGCCCGTCATACAGTGGTGCTGGGAGGCCGCCGTAAAGGCCGGCCTCGGCGAGGTCACGATAGCCACCGAGCACGAGGCCGTCCTCGGCGCGGTGCGCGCCTTCGGCGCCCGCGCCGTGCTGACCAGCCCCCGCTGCCAGTCAGGCACCGACCGCGTTTACGAGGCCGCCCGCGGCACCCGCGCGGCCTACGTCATCAACATACAGGGCGACGAGCCTTTCATGACGGCCGCCGCGCTGAAGAAAGCTTTCAGAAAACTCAAGGCTTCCCCCGACTGCCAGATCGGCACGGCCTGCGTGCACATAGCGGACAAGGCGGACATCGAAAATCCCAATTGCGTTAAGGTGGCGATGAACAAAGCCGGACGGGCCATCTACTTCTCCCGCTGCCCCATCCCCTTCCACCACGCCCTCTCCGACCTGCAGGGCTACCCCTGGTACAAGCACTGCGGCTTCTACATCTACCGCCGCAGCGCCCTGGAAAGATTCGTAAAACTGAAGCCCAGCCCCCTCGAGCGGCTGGAGCGGCTGGAACAGCTGCGGGCGCTCGAGAACGGGATGGGCATAGCCGTGGCCCAGGTGCCGGCGCTGGGGCCGGCCATAGACGTGCCGGCGGATTTGCGGGCCGCAGAAAGATTTCTCAAACGCGCCGGGCGTTAGGAGGACGCCGGGCCGGGCCGCCCCCTCGGGAGCGGCTCTCTCAAATTGCTTTTGCGCGCAAGCGCGGGGATAAAATGACCAGATATATATTCGTGACCGGCGGCGTAGTCAGCTCTCTCGGCAAAGGCATCACCGCGGCCTCCATCGGCCGCCTGCTCAAGTCCCACGGGCTTTCCGTCACCATCATGAAGTGCGACCCGTACATCAACGTGGACGCCGGCACCATGGCCCCCTTCCAGCACGGCGAGGTGTTCGTCACCGACGACGGCGCCGAGACCGACCTGGACCTGGGCTACTACGAGCGCTTCCTGGGCATCGACACCGGCCGCGTCAACATCATGACCGCGGGGCAGATCTACCAGACCGTCATCGCCAAAGAGCGCGAGGGCGGCTACCTGGGCCAGACCGTGCAGGTCATCCCCCATATCACCGACGAGATCAAACGCCGCTTCGTCAAGGCCGGCGAGGGCTATGACATAGCGATCATCGAGATCGGCGGCACGGTGGGCGACATAGAGAGCCTCCCCTTCCTGGAGGCCGCCCGCCAGATGCGCCCCGACCGCATGCGCAACGACGTGCTCTACCTGCACGTCACGCTGGTCCCCTACCTGACCGCCTCCGACGAGCTCAAGACCAAGCCCACGCAGCACTCCGTCAACAAGCTGCGCGAGATCGGCATCGACCCGGACATCATCGTCTGCCGCGCGGAGAAGCCGCTGGCCCGCGACATCAAGAACAAGATCGCCCTCTTTACCAGCGTCCCCAAGGAAGCCGTGATAGACGCGCCCGACGCCCCCTCCATCTACGACGTGCCGCTGGTGCTCAAGAAGCAGGGCCTCGACGAGCAGATCATGATGCTGCTGCGCCTGCGCAGCGGCAAGTGGGACTTCGACGAGTGGACGGAGTTCACCGCGCGCCTCAAGGCGGCGGCCTGCGCCGCCCCCGTGCGCATCGCCATCGCCGGCAAGTACACCAAGCTCAAGGACTCCTACAAGTCGCTGACCGAGGCCGTGCTGCACGGCGCCATCGCCAACGGCGTGAAGGCCGAGTTCGACTACGTGGACGTGGAAGCCGAGGATTTCGAGGCGCGCCTGGCCAAAGCCGACGGCCTGATAGTGCCCGGCGGCTTCGGCGACCGGGGCATAGAGGGCAAGATCTCCGCCGTGCGCTACGCCCGCGAACACGCGCTGCCGTTCCTGGGCATCTGCCTGGGCATGCAGTGCGCCACGATAGAGTTCGCGCGCAACGCTATCGGCCTCAAGCGCGCGCATTCCACCGAGTTCGATCCCAAGACCCCCCACCCGGTGGTGGACCTGATGGCCGAGCAGAAGGGCGTGAAGGACAAGGGCGGCACGATGCGCCTCGGCGCCTGGCCCTGCGACATAAAGAAAGGCTCTCTCGCCTCCAAGATCTACGGCGCGGCCGCCATCTCGGAGCGGCACCGCCACCGTTACGAGTTCAACAACAAGTACGCGGCGCAGTACGCCAAGGCGGGCATGACGGTCAGCGGCGTCAACAAGAAGGTGAATCTGCCCGAGATCGTAGAGATCAAGGACCACCCCTGGTTCGTGGGCGTGCAGTTCCACCCGGAGTTCAAGTCCAGGCCGCTGATGCCGCACCCGCTGTTCTTCAGTTTCGTCGCGGCGGCGGTAAAGAACCGGAAAAAGTAAGGAGACGCGCGTGGCTAAACAGAATGCGGTTAAAGTCGGCAAAGTAACGTTCTCCAACGACGGGCCGCTGGCCTATATCGTGGGCCCGTGCGTCATAGAGACGGCGCGGTCCTACGAGGCCGAAGCCGTGAAGCTCAAAGAGGTCTTCGCGGCCCTCAAGACGCCGTTCGTGCTCAAGGCCTCCTTCGACAAGGCCAACCGCACGTCGCACAGCGCCTTCCGCGGCATAGGCATGCAGGCGGCCCTGGACTTCCTCAAGGAACTCAAGAACCGCCTGGGACTGCCGCTGCTGGTGGACGTGCACGAGCCGTCGCAGGCCGCGAGCGTGGCCGGCGCGGCCGACATCCTGCAGGTACCGGCCTTCATGTGCCGCCAGACCGACCTGCTCTACGCCTGCGCCGACACCGGCCGGGCCGTCAACGTGAAGAAGGGCCAGTTCCTCTCGCCGTGGGAAGCCGAGAACATCGTCAGGAAGCTCGAGAACCGCGGCGCGGCCGGCATCATGCTCACCGAGCGCGGCTCCTCCTTCGGCTACGGCAACCTGGTGGTGGACATGCGCTCGCTGGAGATCATGAAGGACTTCGGCTACCCGGTCATCTTCGACTGCACGCACTCGGTGCAGCGCCCCGGCGGCCTGGGCAACGCCACCGGCGGGGACCGCCGCTTCATCCTGCCGCTGGCCAAGGCCGCGGCCTCGCAGCGCATAGCGGGCCTGTTCTTCGAGGCCCACCCGAACCCGGCCAAGGCGCTCTCCGACGGCCCAAACTCGCTGCGGCTGGCCGCCGTGAAGCCGGCGGTGGCCGCCCTCAACCGCGTGGACAGGCTGGCTACCGAGATCGCCGGCGTAGGATCGAACTAAGGAACGCTTATGAAATGCACCAACTGCGGGCAGGAAAACCGCCCGACGCTCAAATTCTGCAGGAAATGCAACACGGACCTGACGCTGCCGCCGGCCTGGTTCCCCAACTGGCGCTGGCATCTGAAGACGCTGGCCTGGATATACCTGACGCTCGTCGTCGGATTCTTCGCGGTCAGCTACCTGCTGCGCCGGCTGCCGCCGCCCTACGACCAGCGCGAGATACCGCCGGAGATGACGCCCTGGCTGAACACTAAGAAAGCCCCGGCCAAATAGCATGAATCCCAAAGACTCGCTGATCCTCAAGACCGCCCGCGGCGTGATCAAGTCCGAGAGCGCCGCCGTCTCCGGCCTGACGGCCGCGCTGGACGCGTCCTTCGTGAAGGCCGTGCGCCTGCTCGAGCGCTGCCAGGGCAAGGCCGTACTGCTGGGCGTGGGCAAGTCCGGCCTGATCGCCCGCAAGATAGCCGCCACGCTGGCCTCCACCGGCACGCGCAGCGTCTACCTGCACCCCGTGGAATCCCTGCACGGCGACCTGGGCATGATAGCCGCCGACGACGTGGCCGTGGCCCTGTCCTATTCCGGCGAGACCGAGGAGACGGCCAAGCTGCTGCCCATACTCAAGCGTCAGGGCCTGCCCGTCATCTCCATCACCAATAACGCCGGCTCCCGCATGGGCCGCTATTCCGACGTGGTATTGCGCCTGCGCGTGAAGTCCGAGGCCTGCCCGATGGACATCGTCCCCACCTCCTCGACCACCGCCATGCTGGCCCTCGGCGACGCGCTGGCAGTGACGCTGATGACCCTCAAGGGCTTCGGCCGCAACCATTTCGCCCGCCTGCACCCGGGCGGCAACCTGGGCAAGCTGCTGAACCTCAAAGTCGGAGATCTGATGCACAAGGGCAGCCAGAACCCCGTGGTAGAGGAAGGCGCCGCCGTGGCCGCCGCGCTGCGCGTGATGACCTCCACCCGGGCCGGCGCCGTTTCCGTCACGGGCAAGGGCGGCCGGCTGACCGGCTACTTTACCGACGGCGACCTGCGCAGCCGCCTGCAGGACGGCAGCCTGGACCTTGCCGCGCCGGTCAAGGGCGTGATGACGCGCTCCCCGCTTACCGTGCATCCCGAAACGCCGGCCATGGAGGCCGCGCGGCTGATCAGCGAGCACCGCATAGACAATCTGCCGGTAACCGATTCGAAGTCCGGGCGCCCCGTGGGCATCATCGACGAGCGGGACCTGCTCAAGGAAGGCCTGGGGTGAAAAGACTGCTGCCGCTGCTGCTGCTCGCCCTCGCGGCCTGCGAATCCGCGGGCCGGGGCGAAGCCGTGCCAGGCGTCAGCCTGCTGGAGAACTTCCGCATGGCCGAAAGCGGCGCCGGCGCCGCCCGCTGGCGCCTGGAAGCCGACAAGGGCCGCATGGACGAGAAAAACGGCCTGATCACTTTCACCTCCCCCCGCGTCCGTTTTTACGAGGCCGGCAAGCCCACCTCGGAAATTTCCTCCCGGGCCGGCTCGCTGAAGATGCACGACAAGTCGGCAGTGCTTACCGACGAGGTAGTAGTAGACTCCCTGACGGACGGCATGCGCCTGGTGACCACAAAGCTTTTCTACAGCGCCGCCCGCGGCAAGATCTGGACCGACGAGCCGCTGACCATCTACAAGGACAACACGGTGATAAAGGGCCGCGGCTTCACCGCCAACCCCGACCTCTCCGCCATAGTAATACGCCGCCAGGAGACGAGGGTATCCGGACAATGAACTTCTTACGCCTCCTCCTGCTGCTGGCGCTGGCCGCCGGCCCGGCCGCGGCCGCCGAAGATTTCCTGCGCGGCTCGGTGGTCAAGAGCGACAAGTGGACCATGGACCGCGTGGGCGAGCGGGAGATCTTCGACGGCAACGTCTCCTTCCGCAACCCGCGCTACACGCTGAAGGCCGACCACGCCCTTTACGCGCGCCCCGGGCAGGCCTGGACCATGAACGGCTCGGTCTACATACTGCGCACCTTCGACGACGGTTCCCTCGTGGAGGTGAATTGCGAAAAGGCCTACTACCTGGAGACCCTGGAGGAAGCCACGCTGGGCCGCGGCGAGCGGCCGGTGCGGATGAAATACACAGGCCCCGACGGCAGGGTGCTCAACGGCCGGGCCGACCGTACGCTGGCCGAGAACCAGAAAGGCCTGATGACCTTCGACGGCGCCTTCCTGCTCTCCACGGAGAACCTGGACATGTACGCGCAGCGCGGCCTCTACGACAACGCCGAAGGCACCTTCACAATGCAGGATTCCACCCCGGTGGCCGTGGGCACGCGCTCCCCCTACGATTTCGCGATAGCCGCAGAACGCATAAAGTTCTTCAAGGATAGCCGCGACATAAAGTTCTATAATAGGGTTTCCGGCTGGGTCAAAGACACGCAGCAGACCGCCAGCAAGCCGGAAGCCGCCGAGGCCGCCCGCCCATGAAACTCGAATGCACCCTGCTTGAAAAGTCCTTCAGCCGCCGCAAGGTGGTCAACGGCATCTCGCTGCACATCAATTCCGGCGAGGTCTGCGGCCTGCTCGGCCCCAACGGCGCCGGCAAGACCACCACTTTCCACATGCTCGTGGGCTTCCTGGAGCCGGACGGCGGCCAGGTGTTCATGGACGGCCGCGACGCCACCAGGGAACCGATGTTCCAGCGCGCCCGCGGCGGCATCGGCTACCTGGCGCAGGAGCCCACCGTTTTCCGCGGCCTGACCGTGGAGCAGAACCTGGAAGCCATCCTGGAACGAACCACCCCGGACCACAAGGCCATGAAGGCCCGCGTGGAGGCCCTGCTGGCCGAGTTCGGCCTGCTGCGGCTCAAGGACCAGAAGGCCTGGACGCTGTCGGGCGGCGAGAAGCGCCGGCTCGAAGTGGCCCGCGTGATGATCAACGACCCCAAGATCATCCTGCTCGACGAGCCTTTCGTCGGCATAGACCCGATCACCGTCAGCGACCTCAAGAAGATCATCCTGCACCTGAAGGACAAGGGCATCGGCGTGCTCATCACCGACCACAACGTGCGCGAGACCCTCTCCATCACCGACCGTTCCTACCTCATCTACAACGGCCAGATCCTCATAGACGGCGACGCCGAGACGCTGCTCAACGACCCCAAAGCCCGCGAGTTCTACCTCGGCTGGGACTTCAAACTCTAATCCTTAACTATAAACCCGAGAAGACCGCGAGAGGCAGAGTCGGGGCTGCCAAGGGTGTGGCCCCGTCAGGCACGGGGTCGGCCACACCGTGGCCGCCCCTCCTCACTCGGCCTCGGCGCTATGCAAGCCTCGGCCTCCGTGAGGGCCTTCCGGAACCACCCCCTCGTCATCCCCTCCGTTAGAGGCTCATGAATTTTGATGGAACTTTTCGAAATTAGCAGGCTGGCGGAGACCATATGGGCAGGGTTAGCAAAAGCCCCCCCCGGAAGGCGAGGCTTGCGTAAGCGCCGAGCCTGGGTGGAGCGAAGCGACACCGCAGTGAGCGGCAGGCTCGGTCACGGATAAACCGCATAGCGGTTTTCCGCGACCCCGGCTCGGCAATTTTCGCTGTAAAATTGCCTCCGCCCTTGCGGCCCGGGCGCGAGGCATAATTATGCCTCGCTCTAAAGCCGGGCCTCACACGGTGTGCGCGACGCCGATTTTGCGTTCCTGCCCATATGGTAGGCCGCCGAACTTTAGCGGCCCACTTCTAGGTGAAGGTCTCCAGGTGGGTGTGGAGGCCGTGGCGGCGGATGTGCGCCAGGGCCGCGGCATGCTGGGCCTCGGCCTTGGCGGTCTGGCCGGTGAGGTAGTAGAGGTTGGCCAGCGAGAGCAGCGTGAGGGCTTCGCCGCGCGGCTCGGAGCGGCCTTTGAAGAGTTCGGCGGCCCGGCGGTAATGTTTGAGCGCGGCGCCGAAATCGCCGTTGCGCTTCTTGATCTCGCCCATGCCCCATTCCACGAAGCCCAGGTCGGCCCAGTCGGAGAGGCCGGAGTACAGCTTGTGCGCGCGCTCGTAGCCGGCGTAAGCCTCCTCCAGCCGGCCCATCTGGCGCAGCACGTTGGAAGTGCCGCATTCGGCGTAAGCCTTGGCGAAAGCGTCGTCGGTGCGGGCGAAAAGCCGGCGGGCCCGCACGTAGCAGTCGAGCGCGCGGCCCATGAAGCCGGCCACCCGCAGTATGCCGCCCAGGCCGAACAGGGCGTAGCCGGCGGCGGCTTCGTCCTTGTCCTTGTTGGCCGAAGCGAGCGACTCCTCGAAAGCGTTTATCCCCTCGCCGTAGCGCCCCTGCAGGCGGTACAGGCCGCCCAGCGCCCACAGCGCGAAAGCCGCGCCGGCCAGGTCCCCGTCCTTCTTGTAGGCCTTATGCAGGCGCTCCAGCAGGGCGGCCGCTTCGCTCAGGCGGCCTACCAGCCGCAGGGCCAGGGCCCATTCGAGTTCCGCGTCGGGCCGGCACATGTCGAGCCGTTTGGCCAGCGCCAGCGCGCCCTTGGCGGCCGCCAGGGCCGAGCCCTCGCGGCCCAGCGCCCTGGCGCAGCGGGCCTCGCCCAGCAGGGTTTCCAGCCGCAATTCCTCGTCCAGCTTGGCAGCCTTGCGGGCCAAGGCGTACTGTTCGAGCGCTTCACCGAACAGGCCGAGGCCGCGCAGGGCCTCGCCTTTCAGGAACAGCCAGCGCCCTTTCCCGGCGCCCGGCCTGGTCTTCTTCAGCGCGGCCAGCGCCTTGGCGAATTCACCGTCATCCAGCAATTTTTCGATTTTTTCCATAAATAGTCTTCTTCGCGCAGACCTTGCCCAAGGGGCAGGCGGCGCATAACGGTTTGGTCTTCCTGCAGTAGTCCTTGCACAGTTTTACTAAAAGAGCGTGATACTCATTATACACTTTCTCGTCGGGCTCCAGAGCGGCCTCGAACAGATCCTTCCAGCCGTCATAGGACAAAGAACAAGCCAGGCCGGCCCGCTCCCCCACCCGCCGCGTATAGGCGTCGATGACGAAGGAGGGCTTGCCCGCGGCGTACAGCAACATCGAATCGGCCGTCTCCGGCCCCACGCCGTCGTATGACAGGAGCTCGGCGCGCAGCGCGGCGGCCGGCGCGGCGGCGAACCAGGCCCGCAGGCCTTCAGGGTGTTCGGCGAGCAAGCGGCGGCAGAGACCGCGCAGCCGCAGGGCCTTCTGCCTGAAATAGCCGCTGCTCCGCACGGCACGCCTCAGCCGGGGCAGCGGGCAGGCGGCCAGGGCCGCCGGGCTCATCAGCCCCGCCCCGCGCAGGGCGCTCAGGGCCCTTTCCACGTTGGCCCAAGCCGTGTTCTGGGTAAGTACGGCCCCGACACAGATCTCGAATGCCCCCGCCGCCGCGCGGGGGCCGTAGGAACCGGGCGTATAAACGGGCGCGGCCCCGCCCGGAGGCGTGAGCGGCCACCAGCCCTGCGGGCCGAAGGCCTTGTACAGCCGGGAATAGAACTCCCTTATTCTTTGGGAAGCAGCCGCTTTATCTCGAGGAGCAGGTCGTCGAGATTGTAGGGCTTTTTCATGAAGTTGCGCGCGCCGCATTGTTTGGCCTTCTCTATGCTCTCCGAGGTGTCCAGCGTGGAAATGATCAGCACCGGCGTGTGGCGGGTCAGGCTGTCGCGCATCAGCGCGTTGCAGACCTCGTAGCCGTTGAGCTTGGGCAGCAGCAGGTCCAGCAGGATCAGGTCCGGCTTCTCCCGGCGCGCGAGCGCCAGGCCGGAGACGCCGTCGCCGGCGTGCAGCACGGTATACCCCTCTGAGGCGAGCACTTCCTTTAGCACCGTGGAGGCGGCCTTGCTGTCCTCTATCATCACTATCTTGCGGGGCGTCATTTGTCCCCCCCGTTCTTGTAGTAGCCCGCAAGTTCCATATACTCTTTCTCGGACCGCTCCAGGCCGCGGCATTCCTCGTCGGTCAGAGTGCGCTTTACCTTGCCCGGCGCGCCCATCACCATGCTGCGCGGCGGTATCTTGGAACCGGGCGTCACCACGGCGCCGGCGGCCACCAGGCAGTACTCACCGATCTCGCACTCCATCACCACCGCGCCCATGCCTATCAGGCAGCGCGGCCCCACCACGGAGCCGTGGATGATGGCCGAATGGCCCACCGTCACGCCCTCGCCCACCAGCACCGGCCTGTCGCGGTTCGGGTGCAGCACGGCCAGGTCCTGTATATTGGTGCCCTTGCCTATCTCTATCCTGTCCACGTCGCCGCGGAGGACGGCGCCGGGCCAGACGGAGACGCCGTCGGCGAGCTTCACGCGGCCGATGACCGAGGCCGAAGAATGTACCCAGGCCCCGCCGGAGATCTCGGGAACGCTATCCATGAATTTCTCTGTCATTTATGTCCCTTCCCGTGGCGAGAATGCTCGTCGGTATGCGGCGGCTCGGAGGCGTGCAGCCCCCAGAAGATGAAGACGCTGGCGAAGGCCGGCAGCAGGTAATAGAAAAGTCGGAACAGCAGGCTGGCCGTCAGCGCCTGCGCCACCGGCACGCCCATACCGGAGAAGGCCGCCGTCATGGCCGCCTCCATAGCGCCCAGGCCGCCGGGCAGGATCGGGATGATGGTCATCAGCATGCCGAAGGCGAAGCCGGCTATCAGCGTAGTGGCGCCCAGCGACACGCCCACGGCCTTGAAGGCGAAATACAGGATGAGGATATTGCTGACCCAGTCGCAGAAGACGTAGGCCACCACCTTGGGCAGCTCGAACTTGCGGCCGTGGATGGTGCGGATGCCCTCGTCGAGCTGGCACTCGAACTTCACGAAATTCTCGTGCGGGATCTCCTTCTTGGAAAAGAAGTAGATGAAGCGGTTGACCGCCACGAACATCCGGCGGGCCCAGGCCGCGCGCAGCTCGTGGTGGAAGAACAGCAGCGTCAGGCCGAAAGCGAAGCCCAGCACGGCCATGACGCCGATGAGCGCCTCCACCATGCCGCGGTTGAAGTTCGGCGTGTGCATGAACTGCAGCACCGCGCCCTCCACCACTATCAGCGCCAGCGCCAGGTAGATCAGCACCGTGATGACCACGGAGGAGGTGACGCTGGCCCCGTACGGCACGCGGCGCTTGCCCAGCAGGTGGGCGCGCGTGGCGAAGCCGCTGATGCCGCCGGAAGAGACGAAATAATTGACGGTGGTGGACACGAAGGCTATGCCGGCCACCTCGATGAAGGGCAGGCGGATGCCGAGTATGCGCAGCACCTCCCAGAGCGTGAGACCCATGAAGGTATAGCTGGAGACCGAGAACAGGAAGGAGAGCGTCAGCCAGAGCGGGCTGGCGTTGCGTATGGTTTCCGACATCGCCCCCAGGTTGGGGTAGATCAGCCAGGCCAGGATCCCCAGCGACAGCGCCACGGGAGCGTAGAGGGCCAGTTTTTTGCGAAAGGAGGCTTGCTTCATAATTTGATAAAATTAGTCTATATAATTATGGCGGCCAGGAAAAGACTCTCCCCCCGCCCTGACCTATGGCAGCATTCAAATTCGATTTCATCGTAGTCGGCAGCGGCGCCGCCGGCCTGCTGGCCGCCCATAAGCTGGCCGCGTCCGGGCGGGTGGCCGTGCTGACCAAGCGCACCCCCGAGGTTTCCAACAGCGACCTGGCGCAGGGCGGCATAGCCGCCGTCACCGGCCCCGACGACGATTTTCCCCTGCATATCAAGGACACGCTGCGCACCGGCGCGGGGCTTTCGGACCCGCGGGTAGTGGACCTGACCATAAAGGAAGCCCCAGAGCGCATCAGGGAACTGGTGGCGCTGGGCACGCGCTTCTCGGCCAGGCGCGGCGTCTTCGAGCTGGGCCTGGAAGGCGGCCACAGCCGCCGCCGCGTACTGCACGCCGCCGACTCCACCGGCCACGAGATGGAGCGCGCGCTCCTCGCGGCCTGCCGCTCCGACAAGAACATTACCTTCTTCCCCTATTTTTCAGCCGTGGACCTGATCCTGCGTGCCCGTCCCGCCGGCACCCGCCCGGCGCGCAACGCCTGCCTGGGCGTCTACGCGCTGGAAGAGGCCACCGGCCGGGTGCACAGTTTCCTGGCCCCCGTAACGCTGCTAGCCTCCGGCGGGGCCGGCAAGGTGTACCGCTACACCTCCAACCCGGACGTCACCACCGGCGACGGCATGGCCATGGCCTACCGCGCCGGGCTGCCCCTGGTCAACATGGAATTCGTGCAGTTCCACCCCACCTGCCTCTACCACCAGCAGGCCAAGTCTTTCCTGATCTCCGAGGCGCTGCGCGGCGAGGGCGGCATCTTGCGCGACGCCGACGGGCGCGCCTTTATGAAGGACTATTCCCGCTACCAGGAGCTGGCGCCGCGCGACATCGTGGCGCGGGCAATCGACTCCGAGCTCAAGCGCACCGGCGCCAACCATGTCTATCTGGACATGACGCACCTCAAGCCGGCCTTCCTGCGGCGGCGCTTCCCGATGATACACGCCAAATGCCTGGCGCTCGGCATAGACATGACGCGGTCGCCCATCCCGGTAGTGCCGGCGGCGCATTTCTTCTGCGGCGGGGTAGGCACCGACGACCGCGGCCGCACGGTCATGCCCGGCCTTTACGCCGTGGGCGAGGTGGCGCATACCGGCCTGCACGGCGCCAACCGCCTGGCCTCCAATTCGCTGCTCGAGGCCTGCGTCTTCGCCCACCGGGCGGCGCTGGCGATGAAGGAAGACCCCGTAGCCCGCCGGAGCTCCGGCCGGCCGCTGCACTGGACCACCGGCAACGCGCGCCCCTCCGACGAGGCCGTCATCATCAAGCACAACTGGGACGAGATCCGCACGCTGATGTGGAACTACGTGGGCATAGTGCGCTCGGACAAGCGCCTGGCCCGGGCCAGCGCCCGGATGAAGGTGATCTCGGCCGAGATCGTGAAGTATTACTGGGATTTCCTGCCCACCCGCGACCTGCTGGAACTGCGCAACATCGCCTGCCTCGCCGACGTCATCATCCGCTCCGCCCGCTCCCGCAAGGAGAGCCGGGGCCTGCACTACACGGTGGACTACCCGGCGGTCTCGCCGAGGTTCGCCAGGCCCACGGTCATAGACCGCTACGCCAGGTAAGCGGCCGGGGCCGCGATTATTATGGACAAGATCATCATTAACGGCGCGCGCTCGCACAACCTCAAGAATATCAGCCTCGAACTGCCCAAGAACAAGCTGGTGGTCATCACAGGCCTGTCCGGCTCGGGCAAAAGCACCCTCGCCTTCGACACGGTCTACGCCGAGGGCCAGCGCCGCTACGTGGAGTCCCTCTCGGCCTACGCCCGGCAGTTCCTCGAGCAGATGGACAAGCCCGACGTGGATTCCATAGAGGGCCTCTCCCCGGCCATCGCCATCCAGCAGCACCACCCCTCCAAGAACCCCCGCTCCACGGTGGGCACCGTCACCGAGATCTACGACTACCTGCGCCTGCTGTTCGCCAAGGCCGGCCGCCCGTTCTGCCCCTCCTGCCATAAGCCCATCAAGGCCTGGTCGGCCCAGGGCATCACCGGTGAGATTGCGGCCAGGTACGCGGGCCGCAAGGTACGCCTCTTCGCCCCCCTCGTGCGCGGCCGCAGCGGCACCTACGAAGAATTGTTCACCCGGCTGAAGAAGGCCGGCTTCGCCAAGGTCAAAGTGGACGGCAAGGTGCAGTCACTCGAGACCGCGCCGGACCTGAAGCGCTACGTCAAGCACGACATCGACCTCTTCGTCGACGAATTCACGGTCTCCGCCGGCGACCGCGAGCGCCTCAGCGAAGCCGTCGAACTGGGGCTGGGGCAGTCCAAGGGCCTGCTCTCGGCCGAGGAACCCGGCAAGCCCGCCGACCTCTACAGCGAGAAGAATGCCTGCCCCTCCTGCGGCATCAGTTTCCCCGAGCTGGAGCCGCGCCTGTTCTCCTTCAATTCCCCCCACGGCGCCTGCCCCGAATGCGACGGCCTGGGCATAAAGATAGAGATAGACCCCGACCTGGTGGTGCCCGACAAGACCAAGTCGGTCAACGACGGCGCGCTGGAGGCCTGGGCCAACCCGGTCACCACGCGCACGCACCGCTGGAAAGGCTCCTGGTCCGGCTATTACGCCGACATGCTCAAGACCGCCGCCGAGGCCAACGGCATAGACCTCGACAAGCCGTGGAAGGACCTGCCCAAGGCCCACCGCGACATGCTGTTCAACGGCGCCGGGGATTTCGAGGGCGTGATCACCAACCTCAAGCGCCGCCACACGGAGAGCGAGTCCGATTTCGTGAAGGAAGAGATATATACCAAGTTCATGCAGGAGACGGTCTGTCCGTCGTGCAAGGGCCTGCGCCTCAAGCCCGAGGCCCTGAGCGTGATCGTGGACGGCAGGAACATAGCCCAGATGGCCGCGCTGCCCATCGCGGCCGCCCTGAAGGCCATGACCGCCCCCGACCTGAGCGCCACGGAGAAGACGATAGCCCGCCTTATCCTCAAGGAGATCAATTCCCGGCTGAACTTCCTCAACGACGTCGGCCTGGGCTACATCTCCATGGACCGCCGCTCCGAGACCCTGTCCGGCGGCGAGGCGCAGCGCATACAGCTGGCCACCCAGATAGGCTCCGGCCTGACCGGCGTGCTGTACGTGCTCGACGAGCCCACCATCGGCCTGCACCAGCGCGACAACGCCAAACTCATCGGCACCCTCAAAGCGCTGCGCGACATCGGCAACACGCTGCTGGTGGTAGAGCACGACGAGGCCGTCATCCGCGGCGCCGACCACATCGTGGACCTGGGCCCCGGCGCGGGCCTGGCCGGCGGCTATATAGTGGCCCAGGGCACCCCCGACGAGATCGTAAAGAACCCCAAATCCGTCACCGGGCCCTACCTGAGCGGGGCGCGCTCCACCACGCTCAAGCGCGAACCGCGGGCCCACGCCGGCAAGTTCCTGGAATTCACGGGCGCCAGGCAGTTCAACCTCAAGGATATCGACGTGCGGATCCCGCTGGGACTGTTCGTCAGCATCTGCGGCGTGTCCGGATCGGGCAAGTCCACGCTGCTCTACGAGATCGTCTACAAGGCGCTGGCGCGCGAGCTCTACAAGTCCAAGGAAACCCCCGGCGCCTTCCGCGCCATGAAGGGCGCCGCCAGCATCGACAAGGTCATCATCGTCGACCAGTCCCCGATAGGCCGCACGCCGCGCTCCAACCCGTCCACCTACAGCGGCGTCTTCAACCATATCCGCGACCTGTTCGCGGCGCTGCCAGAGGCCAAGCGGCGCGGCTACGAGCCCGGCCGGTTCTCGTTCAACGTCAAGGGCGGCCGCTGCGAGGCCTGCCAGGGCGACGGAACCATCAAGATCCAGATGCAGTTCCTGCCGGACGTCTACGTGAAGTGCGAGGAATGCGGCGGGAACAGGTTCAACGAGGATACGCTGGCCGTAAAGTTCAAGGGCAGGAGCATAGCCGACGTGCTGGCCCTGTCCGTGGGCGAGGCCGGGGAGCTGTTCGCCGACATCCCGCGCATCGCCAAGATCCTGTCCACCCTCAGCGAGGTGGGCCTGGACTACCTGAAGCTGGGCCAGAGCGCCACCACCCTCTCGGGCGGCGAGGCCCAGCGCCTCAAGCTGGCCGAGCAGCTGGCGCGCCGCGCCACCGGCCGCACGCTCTACATCCTCGACGAGCCCACCACCGGCCTGCACTTCGCCGACGTGGAGAAGCTGCTCGCTGTGCTGCACCGCCTCTCCGACGCGGGCAACACCGTGCTGGTCATAGAGCACAACCTGGACGTGATCGCCGCCTCCGACTGGCTCATCGAGCTGGGGCCCGAGGGCGGCGACGCCGGCGGCCGGCTGGTCTACTCCGGCCCGGTGGCCGACGTGGTAAAGACGCGCGGCTCGCATACCGGTTTCTATCTCAAGGAGCATTTGGGCGGCCTTAAGAAAAAGGCCGCAGCCCGCTGATGACCATCGCCGCCCCGCCCGAAGCCCGCCGCAGGGTACTGCTGGTAGCGCCGCGCTTCCCCTTCCCGTCGCTCAGCGGCGGAGAAAAATGGGCGGCCTCGCTCGCGCGCGGCCTGGCGCGGCGCCACGAGGTCTCGCTGTTCTCTTTCGCCGTGCGCGGAGCAGAGGCGCATCAGACGGCCCTCGCCATGAGCCTGGAAGGCCGGGAGCTGCATAAGGTCTACCTGCTGCCCAGGCCGGGGTCCGCCGCCGGAAGCGGCCTGCCGCTGCTGCCCGCCATGTACTGGTCCCCCGAGGCGGCTGCCCGGCTGGCCGAGGCCGCCGCCGAGACGCGGGCCGAGGTGGTGCACATACTCTTCTCCGAGATGGCCTGCTATGCCGCGGCCCTCCCCCCCGCCCTGCCCGCAGTCTACACCGAGATAGACTCCAGCTACCTCTTCCCCTGGAAATACTACCTGCGCGAGACAGCCGGCCTGAAGGGCTATCTCATGCTCCGCGAGTTCTTCAGGAGCAGGGCCTACGCCCGACGGCATTACGGCCGCTTCGCGGCGGCGACCGCCATCACCGCCAGCGACGGCGCGGATATACAGCCCTACCTGCGCTCGCCCCTGGCCGCCGTCACGCCCAACGCGGTAGACCCGGCGGAGTTCGCACCGGCCGCGCCCCCCCCGCGCAAGGACGGGGAGATCCTCTTCGTCGGCCATTACCCGCATTATCCCAACGAGGACGCCGCCCTGCGGCTGGCCCGCCGCATCTTCCCGCTGGTCAGGGCGGAGCGCCCCGACGCCACGCTGGTCCTGGCCGGCTCCTGCCCGACCGAAATTGTCAAAGGGCTGGCCGGGGCCGATATCGCCGTGCCCGGCACCGTGGCCGACCTGAGGCCCGCCCTGTGGCGCGCCCAGGTCTTCGCCGCACCGGTGCGCTACGGCCTGGGGGCCAAGGGCAAGATCCTCGAGGCCTTCGCCGCCGGCCTCCCCGTGGCAGCCTCCCGCGAGGCCGCCGCCGGCATAGAGGGCGCCAGGGACGGCGTGCACTTGCTGGCCGCCGGCTCCGACGGTGAGTTCGCCGCCGCCGCGGCCCGCCTGCTGGGCGACCCGGCCCTGCGCGAGCGCCTGGCCGCCGCCGCGCTGGAGCTGGTAAAGAATAGATTCTCTTTTTCGGACGTAGTCTCGTCGGTAAGCGGCGTTTACGCCGGGGTGCTCGATGGGCGTTAACTCCCTGCACATAGAGCTGCTGCACTCCTGTCCGTGCGCCTGCGCGGCCTGCGACCACAGGCTACGGGGCGACGCCCGGCTGCCGCGAGCCGCGCTGGACGCCGTACTGCGCGACCCGGCTTTCTCCGGCCTGCGGCTGGCCTCCTTCTCCGGCGGCGAGCCGCTGCTCTACCCAGGCCTGGCCAAGGTTCTGGGCGACGCCGCGTCCGCCTGGCCGGGCGCCGCGCTGGTGTTGCTCACTTCCCTCTATCTCCCTGCCAAGGCGCTCGCGCTGCTGCGCCGCCTGCCGCCGGCCGTGCTGCGGCGGCTGCACATCGGCTCCTCGCTCGACGGGCCCGGGCCCGTTCACGACGCCCTGCGCGGCCGACCCGGGGCTTTCGCCGCCCTCCGGAAAGCCCTGGCGGATATACAGCGGGAGTTCCCGGGAGTTTCCGCCGGCCTCACATTCACCGCCACCAGCCGCAACGCGGCCGTCTTCTATGAAACCTGGAGCGGGGCCCGCGCCCTGGGCGTACCGCTGGGCGTGCAGTTCCTGGTCCCCAACCCCAATACCGCCGGGCTGGAACTCGACGCCGCGGCGCGCCGGGCGCTGGCCGCCGGACTGCGCCGGGCGCTGGAAGAAACACCCGCAGCCTCCCCGGCGGCCGCCGACCTGCGCCAGGCCCTCAGTTTCCTCGGCGGGGGCCCCACGGCCGCCTGCGGCGCCGGCGTCACCTTCCTCATGCTGGCCCCGGAGGGCGAGTTCTACCTTTGCCCTTTCCACAAGGACATCAAGGCCCCGCTGGGCGCCCCCGGAGCTCTTCGCCCCCCCGCCGCCGGCTACCGCGGCAGGTTCTGCGCCGAATGCTTCCTCCGCTGCGCCCGGTAGCCTTTGATATAATTAAGCCGATGAAAGCCGGGACCCAAAAACTTTTAGCGCTGGCGCGCGTGGAATGGCGGCTGCGCCAGCAGAGCACCTTCCTGGGTTTTCTCTGGACGCTGCTCAACCCCGCGCTGATGTTCGCCGTGCTCTACGGCCTGTTCGTGAAATGGCTGGGCCGCGCGCAGGGCGACTATGCCGTCTTCCTGCTGGTCGGCCTGGTGCAGTGGAACTTCTTCGCCTCGGCCACTTCTTATTCTCTGTCGAGCCTCCTGCGCCGGGCCCCGCTGCTCAAAAGTTATCCGCTGCCGCTCGAGGCGCCGGCGCTGGCCTCGGTGCTCAGCGTCTATTTCTCCCACCTGCTGGAACTGGGCGCCCTCGCGCTGATCCTGACGTTCTTCCAGGGCCCGCCGGCAGCCTCGTGGCTCTGGCTGCTGGCCATAGACGCCTCCTACCTCGCGCTGGCCGCCGGGACGGGCCTGCTGCTGGCAGGCCTGTTCGTCTTCTTCTCCGACCTGGAGCGCATCTGGACCATATTGCTCACGGCGGGCTTCTTTCTCACGCCGGTATTCTACCCGCTCGACGTTATAGCCCCGGGCAAGGCCGCCCTGCTGGCCTACAGCCCGCTGACGGCCGTGATAGAAGGGTCGCGCGCCGCTTTCGCCGGCGGGGCCCCGGGCGCCGCCGCGCTGCTCATACCCTGGCTCTGGGCCGCCGCCGCGCTGGCCGCCGGGTTCGCCCTGCTGCGCCTCAAGCGGCGGGCCATAGGGGACGCGCTATGACCGGCCTGCGCGCCGAAGGCGTGACCAAGCATTACCGCGTGGAGCTGCCGCGCGAGGACGCCCTCTCCGTCCTGCGCCGCTTCTTCAGCGGCCGTTCCCCCTCGCGCGAATTCAAGGCGCTCGACGGCGTCTCCTTCGAACTGCGCCCAGGAAACGCGCTGGCCCTCTGCGGCCCCAACGGCTCGGGCAAGACCACGCTGCTCAAGGCGCTGGCCGGCATCACCGAGCCCTCCTCCGGCCGGATCAGTTTCTCCGGCAAGACGGCCTGCCTGCTGGGTTTCGCCTCCATATTGCAGGACCGGCTGAGCGTAAAGGAGAACGCCCGCCTCTGCGCGGTCTTCTTCGAGCTGCCCGGCGCGCCCGCCGAGAACGCCGAGCGGATCATGGCCGAGGCGGGGCTGCAGCACTTGCGCAACGCCCGCGCCGGCGAGCTCTCCACAGGCATGCGCCTGCGCCTGCCCTTCATGGCCGCGCTGGCCTCCGGGGCCGGGCTGCTGCTGATAGACGAGACGCTGGCCGTCGGCGACGAGGATTTCCGGCGCCGCTGCCTGGCCCGCCTCGGTGAGCTCAAGCGCGCCGGCGCCATGCTGGTCTTCGCCACGCACGACTCTGCCCTGGCCCGCGCGCTGGCCGACGAGGCGCTGGTGCTGGAGGCCGGGCGCGCCGTCTACCACGGCCCCGCCGCCGCCATGCCCCGCCCCGGCGCCGCGGAGCCTCCCGGCAGCGCTTTCCGCAGGGGCCTGGACCGCTACGCCATTCTTTACGCCCGGCTGAGCGCGGCAGGCTTCACTCTGGAAGAGTCGGCGCCGGCCGCCGACGAGGACCTGCTGCTGGTGCATACCCCGGCCTGGCTGGCCCGCCTCAAGGCCAACGATCTCACTCCCGCGGAGGAGGAGGCGCTGGCCCTGCCCTTCTCGATGAAAATATTCCCGCTGGCCTGGCGCATGGCCGGCGGCACGCTGGCCGCGGCGCGCCGCGCCCTCACCGGCGGCCTGGGAATTTTCCCGGCCGGCGGCGGCCACCACGCTTTCCCCGACCGGGGCGAGGGCTTCTGCCCGGTAAACGACATCGCCATAGCGGCGCGGCGCCTGCTCGCCGAGGGCGCGGTAAAAAGCCCGGCGGTAATAGACCTGGACGCTCACCAGGGCAACGGCACCGCTTTCATCTTTTCGGACGGCGAGGTAAAGACCTTCTCCGCCCACAAGGCCGACGGCTATCCGCGGCTGCGCGTGCGCTCCACGATGGACGCGGACATACCGGCCGGCGCCGCCGACGAGGCCTACCTGGCCGCGGTTAAAAAAGGGATAAAGGATTTTTTGGACCTGGCCAGACCGGACCTGGTCTTCGCGCTCTGCACGGCGGACGCCTACGAGCGGGACCCGCTGGGCGGGCTGGCCGTGTCGGCGGCGGGACTGGCGGAGCGGGACCGCTTCCTGTTCGAAGAACTCGCGGCCAGGAACATCCCCGCCTGCCTGCTGCTCGGCGGCGCCTACAGCGAACCGGCCGAAGCGGCGGAGATAAATTTCAATACGGTAAGCGCCGCGGCCAGGGGCGCGCGCGGCCTGGCGGTGAACATTTAGAACAGCAGGGCGAGGAGCAGCAGCAAGGCCAGGGCCAGCGCGTCGTAATAGCGCCGGCCCCTTTCTTTTACGGCGCCGGCCGCGGCGGCGGCTACCAGCAGCTGGGCGGCGGCGCCGTAGTAGCTGCCGGCGGCCAGGTCGGAGAGGCCGGCGAGCAGGGTGGCCAGTATTATCCCGCCCAGCACCGGCCCGCGGCCGAGCACGACGGGCAGCGTGCGCAGCCCGGCCAGACCGTCGCCGCGCAGGTCCCGCACGTCGAAGAGCAGCGTCAGGCCCAGCACCAGCAGCAGCAGCCGCCAGGTGCCGGCCAGGTAGGCGGGCAGGTGAGCCCAGGCCCCGGCGTCGGCTATCAGCGCCGGCGCCATCACGGCGACCAGGAAGAAATTGGCCGTGTTCACCAGCGGCTTGACCAGCGGGTAGCCTTTCAGCCGCACCGCCGGGTGGCTGTAAGCGGCGGCCGCCGCGGCGCTGTAGAGCAGTATGGGCCACAGGGCCGGAGCGGCGGCGGCGATGGCCAGGCTGACGGCGGCGAAGACGGCGGCCAGGCCCCTCTGCCAGGCGGCGGCCGAGCCCGGCAGGACCTGGGGCTCGCCGTTAAAAGCGTCCTCGGCACGGTCGTAAAGCTTGTTGGCCAGGTAGCCGGCCTGCAGCAGCGCGGCGAAACCCAGGCCGCAGCCAAGCTCCAGGGCGGAGACGGCCCCGTCCATGCGGCGGCACACGGCAAAGTAGGCCAGCACGAAAAGCGCCACTACGTGCGCCCGCAGGCGAAGCGGCAGGTTTAAAATTCCGGTTAACTCAGCGGCGGTCATTAGTTATATAATTTTAACAGATATGGCTATTCCGCGTTGCGCGAAATTACTGCTGCCGGCCGCGCTGGCCCTGCTGGCCTCCCGGGCGGACGCCGGCACCGTGCGCATGATAGGAGTGCAGCTGGCGGTGGATACAGCCGTCTACGCCAGCAGCGCAGCCTTCGCGCGCCGCCTGGACGAGGCCGTGACCGCCGGCCTAGCCACCCTGGACCGCAAGCCGGGCGAGCAGATCATCGTCGTGCTGCCTGAACACATAGGCACCTTCCTGGCCTTTGTCGGAGAAGACCCCAAGGTGCTCGCCGCCCCCTCCCGCGCCGCCGTGGTGGCCAAGGCCTTTCTCGGGAACGGCGCCCTTTTCCGCTACCACCTGGCCAGCGTGCTGCGCTCCCGCAGCTGGAAAGCCTTCCAGACTTATTATGCCCTGACCAGCCTGCTGCGCTACAAGGCCGCGGCCATGTGGAAGATATATACCGAGACCGGGTCGGCCCTGGCCGCCAGGCACCGGGTGATACTGGTGGCCGGGTCCATCTCCTCCCCCCGCCCGGAGGAAATGGACCTGCCCCTGGCGCCGGTCTACGGCACTTCCGCCGTGTTCGGCCCCGACGGCAGCCTGCTGGGAATAGTCAGAAAACTGCACCCGGTCATGGAAGAGACCCTGTTCCTCACGCCGGCGCCGGCCGAGGAACTGCGCCCGGTGGAAACCCCGGCGGGCAGGCTCGGAGTCCTGATCTGCTCCGACTCCTGGTATCCCGACGTGTACGAACGGCTTAAGGATTCCGACTTCCTGGCGGCCCCCAGCCTCGGCGAGGGCGGCCTGGAGGTCTTCGGCAAGACCGTGAAAGCTTTCGACGGCAAGAGCTTCGAGGAAGGCTCCGGGCCCGGCCCGACGGTCCGCGATACCTGGTTCCAGAACGGCCTGGTGGGCAGGATAGCCGCCACCAGGGCCCGCGGCGGGGTGCAGCCCTTTCTCACCGGGAGATTATGGGACATGGAAACCGGCGGCCCTGGAGTCTCGCTGCTGCGCCGGGGCGAAGAATTCAAGCTGACGGTAGTGGAAAGCATAAAAGGGTCGGACACTTTCGTCACCCTGTCCGCGCCGCTGCGGAGGGCCAGAAATTGAGCTTCCTGGAAAAGCGCATACGCGTCTTCAACCGCTACCTGGCCGCCGGCAAGGCGCAGGGGCTGTACTGCTTCATGCGGGATTTCGGCGGCTCCGCCGGGCCGCGCGTGACCGTGGCGGGCCGGGAGCTGGTGATGCTCGCCTCCAATAACTATCTTGGCCTTACCACCAGGCCCGAAGTGCTGGAAGCCGCCGCCGCCGCGCTGAAGCGCTACGGTACCGGCGCCGGGTCCGTGCGCATGATCGGCGGCACCATGGACCTGCACCTGCGCCTGGAAGAGCGGCTGGCCGCCCTGGCCGGCGCCGAGGCGGCCATAACCTTCACCTCAGGCTACGCCTCCAATATTTCCGTGGTTTCCGCCCTGGTCAGCGGCCGCGACGCGGTGCTCATGGACCGCCGGGCCCACGCCAGCCTCTATGACGCCTGCGGCCTGGCCGGAGTGAAGCCCGAGCTCTTCGCTCACAACGATATAGAGGACCTGCGCGCGCGCCTGGCGGCCCTGCCAGCGGACAAGGGCCGCCTGGTGATAGTCGACGGCGTTTACAGCGTCGACGGAGACATCGCCCCTCTCGACCTTATAAAGCGGGCCTGCGACGAGGCCGGCGCGGCCCTGCTCGTAGACGAGGCCCACGCCACCGGCGTGCTGGGCCCCGGCGGCAGGGGCACGCCGGCCCACTTCGGCCTGGAAGGCCGTGTGGACCTGGTGATGGGCACGCTCAGCAAGGCGCTGGCCTCCTCCGGCGGCTTCGCGGCCGGCTCGCGGGACCTGGTGGACTACCTGCGCCATCACGCCAGGGCTTTCCTGTTCAGCACCGCGCTGACGCCGCCCGATTGCGCCGCGGCTCTGACCGCGGCTGAAATACTGCTGCGCGAACCGGAGCTGCCGGAGGCGCTGCGCGCCAATTCGGCGCGGCTGAGGGCGGGCCTGCGCTCCCTGGGCTATCCGGCAACCGGCGACCCCACGCCGATAGTGCCGCTGCTCATAGGCGCCGACTTCGACGCCTACCGCGTCGCCCTGCGCCTGCAGGAACTGGGCGTCTACGCCACGCCTTTCATTTTCCCGGCCGTGGAGAAAGGCCGGGCCCGCCTGCGTCTGAGCGTCACCGCGGCGCACTCACCGGCCGACATAGACCGCGCCCTGGACGCTTTCGCCGCCGTGCGCCCTCTCGTAAAGGAGAGCCTGGAGCGGGCCGGGATAAACACATGAGCCCGGCCTACCCCCCTCTGCCGCCCAAAGCCAGGCTGGACATGGCCGTGCTCAAGGCCAGGCTGGCCGCCAGGCGGCCCGGCGTGCCGCATTCGCTATTCCTGGGCCTGACCGAGCGCTGTGACCTGGCTTGCCGCCATTGCAAATATTCGGGCCGGGCCGGAGCCGCCGACATGCCGCGCGCCCTGCTGCGCCGCCTGCTGAAAGACGCCGCCGTGGCCGGCGTGCCGCGGGTGGTCTTCTTCGGCGGAGAACCGCTGCTGTACCCGGGCCTGGAGGAGGCAGCGGCGTTCGCGTCGCGGCTGGGCCTGTTCACCGAGCTGGACACCAACGGCCAGACCCTATCTCCCGCCAGGGCCCGCGCCCTGGCCGCCGCCGGCCTCTCGTGCGCCATGATCAGCCTGCATTCCGCCAAGGCCGCCCGTCACGACGCCTTGTCGGGGCGGGG
>PHAL01000035.1 GCA_002840355.1 Elusimicrobia bacterium HGW-Elusimicrobia-3
CGGCCAGCTTTTTCTCGTCCAGCGTGGCGGACATGACCACCAGCAGCAGATCGGGGCGCGAGGTCCGCTGCAGCGCCAGGCAGGCGGCCAGCGTGATGTCGGCGTGGATGTGGCGCTCGTGGAATTCGTCGAGGATGATGGCCGAATACTTTTTCAGCTGCGGGTCGGAGACCAGCTCGCGCAGCAGTATGCCCTCTGTCTCGAAGACGATGCGCGTGGCCGGGCCGGTCTTGTCCTCGAAGCGCACGCGGTAGCCCACCTCGCCGCCGGCAGCGCCGCCGCGCTCGCGGGCCACCCGGTCGGCCAGCATGCGCGCGGCCAGGCGGCGCGGCTCCAGCACCGCCACGCGGCCCTTGAGGCCGCAGGAGTCGAGCAGGATCTGCGGCACCTTGGTGGACTTGCCGGAGCCGGGAGGAGAGGAAACGATCAGGCGCCGGCCGGCGGAGACGGCCTTGACCAGCTGCGCGGCGTTCTGCTGTATCGGCAATAACATCGTTTATATTATCCCCAAAAAAAGGCCCCGGGAGGGGCCGTCCGGCGTGGCGGAGTTACTCCCCGCCGCCTTCGGTCTTCCACCAGGCGGTGGGCGCGGTGTCGCCGGAATAATCCA
Organism: Elusimicrobia bacterium HGW-Elusimicrobia-3; assembly: GCA_002840355.1. Lineage (GTDB taxonomy): Bacteria > Elusimicrobiota > Elusimicrobia > Elusimicrobiales > UBA9959 > UBA9959. Next base: position 611 of record PHAL01000035.1, read on the forward strand.
GCAGCACGCCACGGGCCTTGTTGATGGCGTAGCGCGCCGCCGGGCGGCCTTCAGAGGCGCCGGCCTTGTGGGCCGCCAGGATCCAGTCGTAGATGAGGTCGGGGTCGTAGAAGAACAGGGTCTTGCTGGGGTAGGAGGGCTTCTTGGTCCAGTCGGTCAGCAGGTAGGGGGCGATGTCGCCGGCCCCGACGTGGTTCTCCGGGCCGCCCATCAGCTTCTTCGGCAGGTAGATGGTGCGGCTCCATTTTTCTGAAAGCTGGGGGAATACGGCCGGGCCGGCCACCTCCACCACGCTGGCCCCGACGTTGGCGCAGCCGCCGCCCTCGGCGTAGAGCGGCCTGACGCCCAGGCCGTAGCGGGTATAAACGCCCTCGGCGCGGTAGGCGGCCATGTAGCGCGCCGCCTCCAGGCAGGAGTCGCGGGAGACGCGCATCGTCAGGAAGGCCACCTCGCCTTTCTGGCCGGAAAGCCTGGTCAGCGCCTTGTCCAGCTCCTGCGGGGTCTGCAGGCGGCCTTCCACGTAGCCGAAGAAAGCGCCGTAGCCGCTGCCGGCCTTCACCTGTTCGGTGAAGCCCTTCATGCTGACCGGGGACTGGCCCGTCATCGTGAAGCTGCGGCTGCCGTCCGGCAGCGTGCAGCCGATCTCGAATGAGACATGGCCTATGGAATTGGTCTGGCCGAAATAATTGACCGCCAGTTCGTTGCGGGCGAACGACAGGGCCAGGGAGGAGACGCTGGTCCAGTTCATGGGCCGCGGGGAAGGGATGGCGTGCAGCGTGATGTAGTTGGGCAGGGAGCGGTAAGCCGCGGCGGCCTGGGCCGGGAAACCGGCGGGCCCGGCTACGTCCGCGGGCTGGCTGTCGCCGCCGCCCAGACGGGGCTCGGGGATATTCAGTTCGGCCGCGGGGGCGGCGTCTTTCAGGGTTTCCAGCGCCGGCTGGGCTGCGGCGGGCAAGCAATTAAAGAGGGCGGCGAATACGGCGACGTATTTTGTCATTACAATGATTATAGAAAAATGCCTGACGAAAGGGCAGGGTCTATAGGCCTTTCGCGGCCGGTTCCCAGGCGTACTCGGCTTCGGCCTGGAAGGCGGCGTGGTCGGAGACGTCCCGCCACGGGCCGGAGCAGAGCACCTGCGCCCTGGTCACCTTGAAGCCGCGGGTGTAGATGCGGTCCAGCGGCAGCACCGGCAGGGCGGCCGGGAAGGTGCGCAGCTTGCGGCCGTGCAGCGACAGGCCGGCGTCCTTCATCAGCAGGCAGGTCTCCAGCTCGTCCTTCTTGCCCTTGCGCCACTCGTTGAAATCGCCGGCCACCACCGCCGGCTCCTGGTCCGGCACCACGGCTTTGACGAACTCGCAGATCCTGGCGAACTGCTTTACGCGCGAGCGGCGCAGCAGGCCTAAGTGCACGCAGACGCAGTGCAGCGGCGGCTTACCCCCGGGCAGCTGTATCCTGGCGTAGAGCAGGCCGCGCTTCTCGACGCGGTTGGTGGAGATGTCCACGCGCTCGGAATGCAGGATGGGATAGCGGGAGAGGATGGCGTTGCCGTGGTGGCCGGCGGTGTAGACCACGTTCTTGCCGTAGGCGTGGCTGAACCCGGAGACCTCGGTCATGAACTCGTGCTGCGGCTTTACCGGCCAGCCGAAGTAGCGCTCGGCGTGGCGCAGGTTCTGGCCCACCACCTCCTGCATGAAGACGATGTCCGCGCCCGAGGCGTGCACGCACTCGCGCAGCTCCGGCAGCGCGAAGCGCCGGTTCAGATGCGAGAAGCCCTTATGGGCGTTGATGGTAAGAAAACTGAGCTTCATGGTTCCCCGGCTGTTATGATACAAAAAAGCCCGGGGGGTGGCCCCGGGCTTTTCTTGTGCGGCGGTCAGGGTTCAATACCTGTAGTGGTCCGGCTTGTAGGGGCCGCTCTGCTTGACGCCTATGTAGTCGGCCTGTTCCCGGGTGAGCTTGGTCAGCTTTACGCCGATCTTCTCGAGGTGCAGGCGGGCCACTTCCTCGTCGAGGTGCTTGGGCAGGCGGGTCACGCCGATCTCGTGCTTCTTGGTCCAGAGCTCGAGCTGCGCCAGCGTCTGGTTGGAGAAGGAGTTGCTCATCACGAAGGACGGGTGGCCCTTGGCGCAGCCCAGGTTCACCAGGCGGCCGTCGGCCAGCAGGTAGAGGGTGCGGCCGTTCGGGAGGTCGTAGCGGTCCACCTGGGGCTTGATGTTGATGCGCTTGACGCCCTTGGCCTGCTTGAGCGCTTCCACCTGGATCTCGTTGTCGAAGTGGCCGATATTGCAGACGATGGCCTGGTCCTTCATCTTGAGCATGTGCTCGAGGCGGATGATGTCCTTGTTGCCGGTGGTGGTGACGTAGACGTCGCCCTCGCCCAGCGTGTCCTCGACGGTCTTCACCTCGAAGCCTTCCATCGCCGCCTGCAGCGCGCAGATGGGGTCGATCTCGGTCACGATCACGCGTGCGCCGAAGCCGCGCAGCGAGCGGGCGGAGCCTTTGCCCACGTCGCCGTAGCCGCACACCACGCACACCTTGCCGGCTATCATCACGTCGGTGGCGCGCTTGATGCCGTCGGCCAGGGACTCGCGGCAGCCGTAGAGGTTGTCGAACTTGGACTTGGTGACGGAATCGTTGACGTTGATGGCGGGCACCATCAGCTTGCCGGCCTCGTGCATCTGGTAGAGGCGGTGCACGCCGGTGGTGGTCTCTTCGGAAACGCCCTTCCAGTCCTTGGCGGCGTTATGCCAGCGGTGGGGGGTTTTCTTCAGGATGGCCTTGAGACAAATGTTGAGTTCCTGCTCGTCCTCGCCGGAGCATTTCACGTTGAGGATGGAGGCGTCCTTCTCGGCGTCCACGCCGCGGTGTATCATCATCGTGGCGTCGCCGCCGTCGTCGACGATGAGGTGCGGCCCCTTGCCGCCGCCGAAGTCCAGCGCGCGCTCGGTGCACCACCAGTACTCGGCCAGCGTCTCGCCCTTCCAGGCGAACACGGGGATGCCGGCCTTGGCGATGGCCGCCGCGGCCTGGTCGGAGGTGGAGAAAATGTTGCAGGAGCACCAGCGCACTTCGGCGCCCAGGGCGGCCAGCGTCTCTATGAGCACGGCGGTCTGCGTGGTCATGTGCAGGGAACCCATCACGCGCGCGCCCTTGAGGGGTTTCTTCGCGGCGTGCTTCTCGCGGATGGCCATCAGGCCGGGCATTTCCTTCTCGGCTATGTCTATCTCTTTGCGGCCCCAGGCGGCCAGGCTGATATCTTTTACTTTAAAATCGTTCTTCATGGTTTTTGCCCTCTCTTTGACTATTGCGCTCATAGGTTCTCCTGCCCGCTATAATGGAGTAATTATATCTTTTTGCCGGAGCGGGGGGAAATAGCCGCGATTTGGTAAAATTTAACCATGCATATTTATAAACTCCTTTTAGCCGCGGCGGCCCTGCTGGCGGCCGCGCCCGCCGCCTGCGAGGAATGGATAATTCCCCGCACCACCTACTATATCAGCGCCGAGCAGCAGCGGATGCCGGATTTCCCGGCCCCGCCCGAGCCTGGCTCCGCCGCCGACAGGGCCGACCTGAAGGCCGTCTTCGACTGGCAGCAGCGGCGCACGCCCGAGCAGTGCGCCCGGGCCAGGAGCGCCGCGCACGCCGGCTTCGAGAATTTCTTCGGCGATATCGCCCCGTTCCCGTCGCCGCTGCCGGCCGGGGCGGCCGCTATCTTCCGGCGGGTCAAGACCGAGACCGACGGGGCGGCCGCTGACGTGAAGGACGTGTTCAAGCGCAAGCGTCCTTTCCTGCGCGACCCCGCGCTAGATCCCTGCCTCGGCAGGGCCGGAGGCCTGGCCTACCCCAGCGGCCACGCCACCATCTCCCGCCTGTTCGCGCTGATGCTCTCCGAGCTGGCGCCGGCCCGCCGGGCCGAATTCCTGAAGCGCGCCGACGAGGCCGGGCTGGACCGGGTGATAGGCGGCGTGCACCACCCGGCCGACATAGAGGCCGGCAAGCGGCTGGCGGACAGGCTGTTCGCCGCCTACTCAAAGAGCAAGGCTTTCAAGGCCGACATGCGCGCGCTGCGGGGCATGCTGGACAAGACAAAGACGAAGGCCGCGGTCGCCGGGGGCAAGGGCGCCCCCGCGAAGGCGAAATAAATGGGCGACAACGACAGGCTGGTCTATTCCACGGGCCCCGACGGCAAGATCACTTGCCCCAACTGCGGCAAAACCCCCTGCGCGTGCGCGGAGGGGCTGGCCGGTGAGCTGCGCAAAAGAAACCAAACCGAGCCGGTGCGCATCTCATTCAGGCGGACGGGCAAGGGCAGCGGGCTTACGCTGGTGGAGCGGCTGCCCATGCATCCCGCCGGCAAGGAAGAGCTGCTGCGCAAGTTCAAGAAGCGCCTGGGCGCCGGCGGCGCGGTGAAGGACGGCGTGCTGGAGCTGCAGGGCGACCGCCGGGACTTCGTGAAAGCCGAGCTGGAGGCCGCGGGCTACAAGGTGCGCCTGCTGGGCTAACCGGGAATCTGTTACAATCTAGGGACGAGATCTGGAGGTACGATGAAAAAGAAAACCGAGAAGAAAGAGTGCGGCTGCGCCTGCGGCTGCCAGCAGGAGACGCTGCTGAGCCCGGCCGACGCCGTGATGGCCGTGGCCATACTGGCCGTGTCCTCCGACGGAAAGCTTAAAGACAAGGAAATCAATAACATCAAGGGCGTGCTGGCTTCCAGCCCCCTGTTCGTAGAGGTGGAAGACGCCGGCGAGTACATGGGCTGCATTGCCGCGGCCATAACCGACAAGGGCCGCGCCGCCGTCCTGGAGCGGGCGGCCGAACTGCTGACCCCCTCACTGCGCGAGACCGCCTACGCCTGGGCCGTCTATATGGTGGCCTCGGACCGCAAGGTGGTAGCCCCCGAGCACAAGTTCCTCGAGGCGCTGCGCAAGGCGCTGGGCCTGCATGGCGTGCTGGCCGGCAAGATCAACGCGGTGGTGCCCATGCTCAACCGCGTGAAGTAACAGGACCGTAAATAAAAAAGCCCGCGCTCCTTTCCGGAAGCGCGGGCTTTTTATTTGGCGGGCCTAGGAGCGCCAGTACCACTCTATCTGGGCGGGGCCGGGCGCGCCGTCCTGGGTGCGGTCGGCCTCGTGGTCCATGCGCGGCAGTATGTCGCGCAGCTTCCAGGCCTTGTCCTGCCTGCCGAACACCCAGTACTCGGTGAAGGGCTCGGGCGCCTCGTCGCGGTGCAGTACCTTGCCGTTGCGCGACATGGCGCGCAGTGCGGTGGCCGAGATGCGGGCGGTGAACTCGTCTATATGCAGCTTGCTCCTGGCCGCCGGGCTGGTCAGCACTATCTCGGCCCTGCGCGGGAACAGGCTCTTGAACTCGAAGAGCAGGCCTTCGGCCTTGCGGGCGTCCATTACCGCCTTGAGCTTTACCAGGGCTTCGGCGGAGACATACTCGCCGGTCAGCAGCGCGCTGTCGTTCCTGCCCCAGGCCTCGTAGATGCTTTCGAAGGCCAGCGTGGCGGCTATCTCCATCCGCTGCCGGTTCCAGTGGTCGCCTTCGGCCGCGGGAGGCTTGGCGGCGGCCGGCGGCAGCGCTGCTGCCGGGGGCTGAGGCCGCGCGGGGGCGGGGGAACCGGGCGGCATATAGGCGCTGTGGTCGCCGGCTACTGCGGCCGCGGCCGCCGCTATAGCCGCCGCGGCGCCGGCCGCCATCGGGAAAGAGGCCGCCGCCTGCGGCGTGTCCGGCAGGTTGGGGGCGTTGATGAAATCCATCTCTCCGGGCCGGTCTATGCGGGCCAGCGCCCAGCTGCCGTTGAGCTGGTTGAACGTCCAGTACTCCTGGAAGTTCTGCGGCTCCGGGCTGCCGCCGGCCACCTGCAGGCGCGAGGCCGGCTCGGAGACGCCGCGGTAGCCGATATTGGAGTTCTCCCTGACGGTATAGTCCTTGGCCGCGTACGAGACCAGCACGGTGAACGAGCGGCCCTCCTTCTCGCGGGGGCAGCGCAGGTGCATGAAATCCACGTCGAGCACCTTCAGGTCCTCGATCATGTTGACCTCGCCGCGCACCCGCTGCGACTCGGCCTTGGCGCTGTGCGAGGCCAGGATGCTGGGCATCAGCAGGCCGCGCACCGCGTAGAAGTCGCGGGCCTGCTGGGCCGCCTTGAACTTGGTGAAGACCTTGCGGGCGAAGGCGGCGAGCTCGTCGGGGTTGAAGTCGGGGTCCCGGGTCCCGAGGACTTTCAGTATCTCCAGCGTCCGCTGCGCCCGCGGCGCTATGGCGCCGTCCTGCAGGCGCCCGCCGGCCGCGGCAGGGCGGTAGGCGCTGGGCGGGTTGTAGGCGCCGGTGCCATAGCCGCCGGCGGAGCCGTAGGAGTTGTAGGAATTATACGAGCCGCCGCGGCCGTAGGAGGTGCGCCGGAACTGGTTCTTTATGAAGAGCACTATGGCGACCACGCCGAAGATCACCAGGTCGAAGGTGCCGTAACTGCGGCGGCGGTAGTAGTAGTTGTGCACCACGAAGCCGCCAGCTATGAAAGTGTGGGGCGGGTCCACGGAGAGGTTGTAGGCTTCGGCCACGCCGGCCGTCTTTACAAGGCGCACCCTGGCCCACACGCGGCGCCCGTCTTTGAAGACCGCCACGTCGTCGCCCTTCTTGAGGGCGCGCATTTCCGTGAAATCGAAGCGGGTGAGCACCGGGTGTTCAGGCGCCGCCCTGAGGGAGCCGCGGGAGGTCTTTACCAGCAGCAGGCGGGTCCGTTTCTTCACTATCGACTTAACTTCCACCTGCAGCAGCTTTTCGTTGGAGTAGGCCAGCACGCGGTCGCCCGGGCGCACCTCCTCCACCGGCACGCTGCCGTCTATGGTCAGCACGGGGGTCCCGGCCGGCAGGCCGCCGGCCAGGGCCGGGGCCGCCGCGCAGGCCAGCAGGGCCGAGAGCAGCAGCGTCTTCATTTTAGCGCAGGCCCGCCAGCAGGCCGCCGAGCACGGCCGCGGCGATGATGATGCTCACCCCCAGGATGGCCGCCGAGACGATGCGCCCGAAGTAGTCGCCCACGGCGCGGTTGCCGCGGACGATCTCCTTGCCCTCGTCCAGGTCGGGGGTGATGCGCTCGAAGACGGCCGGGATGCGCGCGGAAAGCCACATCAGCAGGAAAGCGCCCGCGGTGCCGCCGGCCAGCGCGAAGACCAGGGCCCAGGCTACGCTGATAATAGTGTCGAGCATAAGAACCTCCGTGAACTTAAGCGTAGTGTATATTTTTTAAGTATCAAAGAAAAGGAGGGGGGTGAAAAATGATAAAATATAGCCGTAGGCAGTCCCGGCAGATCCCGCGGTTCCGTTAGTCTCCGGCAAATTTTACTGCTAATCCCCGCGCGTGCGGGCCTCACACCTATGATAACGCTTAGGAACGTACATAAATCTTTTTCTTCGCAGGTCCTGTTCGAGGACGCTTCGCTGCAGGTCAACGACGGCGACCGCTTCGCGCTGGTAGGCCCCAACGGCGCCGGCAAGTCCACGCTGTTCAAGATGATGCTGCGCACCGAGGAGGCCGACGACGGCGACATACAGTTCAAGAAGGGCGTGGTGGTGGGCTACCTGCCGCAGGAGAACCCGCCCACGTCCGAGCGGACCGTGGTGGAGGAGATCCTGGACGGGGCCGAGGACTACGACGGCCGCATAGAGGCCGAGGGCAAGGCCATCCTGATGGGCCTCGGCTTCAAGGTGGACGGCTTCACCCGCAGGGTCAACACGCTCTCCGGCGGCTGGGCCATGCGCGTGGCCATGGCCAAGCTGCTGCTCAAGAAGCCCGACCTGCTGCTGCTCGACGAGCCTACGAACCACCTGGACCTGGACTCGCTGATGTGGCTGGAGGAGTACCTGCAGAGCTACCAGGGAGCCATCTTCGTCATCTCGCACGACCGCGACTTCATCAACAAGATCTGCAATTCCATCGTTTCCCTGCAGGAGCACAAGCTGCGCGTCTACCACGGCGACTACGAGCATTTCCTGGCCCAGCGCGAGGCCGAGAAGGAGAAGATCTATTCCTCCTGGCGCCTGCAGCAGGAGCAGATCGCCCAGATGGAGGATTTCGTGGCCCGCAACCGAGCGCGCGTCAGCACCTCCAACCGGGCGCAGAGCATGCTCAAGCGCCTGGAGAAGATGGAGCGCATAGAGCTGCCGGCCGAGACCAAGACCGTAAAGATGCGCTTCCCGCAGCCCGGCCGCACCGGCACCAAGGTGCTGGAGCTCAAGGGCATCAGCAAGACCTACAAGGTGGCCGACCACCCCGACATCAAGGTCTACGACAATTTCGACTTCTCCCTCGAGCGCGGCCAGAAGATGGCTTTCGTGGGCCACAACGGCGCCGGCAAGAGCACGCTGCTCAAGATGCTGGCCGGCGTGATAGAGCCCGACACCGGCGAGCGCGTGCTCGGCCTCAACGTCAAGACCGGCTATTTCTCCCAGCACCGCGACGGCATCCTGGACCCGCGCAAGACCGTGCTGCAGGAGGCCATGGACAACGACCGGATGAACCCCGAGCTGATGGTGCGCACGGTGCTCGGCACCTTCCTGTTCCCCGGCGACAACGTCTATAAGAAGACCGAGGTGCTCTCCGGCGGCGAGAAGAGCCGCCTGATGCTTGTGAAGCTGCTGGTGGACCCGCCCAACGTCATCCTGATGGACGAGCCCACCACCCACCTCGACATGGCCAGCGTGGACGCGCTGATAGCCGCCCTCAAGGAGTTCGAGGGCACGCTGTGCCTGATCAGCCACGACGTCTATTTCCTCAACGCGCTGGCCGATTCCGTGGTGCACGTAGAGCAGGGCAAGACCACCGTCTACCCCGGCAACTACGATTACTTCCGCTACCGGCAGGAGCAGCTGGCCCGCGAGGCCGCCGGCCAGAAGAAGAAGGCCGAGCCAGAGCAGCGGGCCGCCGCCGCGCCCTCCGGGGAATACGAGGAGAAAAAGCGCCAGGAGGCCGAGGCCCGCAAAAAGACCCGCCGCGCCGAGACGCTGAAGAAGGAAATAGCCTACTCGCGCAAGACGGTGGAAGGCCTGGCCGCGAAAATGTCCGCGCCCGAGATCCACTCCGATTACAAGCAGGTCAAAGAACTGGGCGACAAGATCACCGCCCTCGAGGCCAAGATCGCCGCCTTCGCGGCCGAACTCGAAGCCATAGAAGCCGCCGAAAACGCCCCCGCGCCGCAGTAAGATTTTAAGGAGCACCAAAAAACACATGCAACAAGACAACGCCAAGCGCCGGCCCGACCTGCGCAATATCGCCATCATCGCCCACGTCGACCACGGCAAAACCACGCTCGTCGACGCCATGCTCAAGCAGACCGGCGCCTACCACGACAAAAGCGGCGAGGAAGCCATCTGCATCATGGACTCCAACGACCTGGAAAAAGAGCGCGGCATCACCATCCTTTCCAAGAACACCTCCGTCCGCTACAAGGACACCACGATCCACATCGTCGACACCCCCGGCCACGCCGACTTCGGCAGCGAAGTCGAACGCGTGCTGCGCATGGTCGACGGCGTGCTGCTCCTGGTGGACGCCCTCGACGGCCCCATGCCGCAGACCCGCTTCGTGCTCAAGAAGTCCCTGGCCCTCGGCCTGCGGCCCATCGTCGTCATCAACAAGGTGGACCGCCTCAACTGCGACCCGCACGCCGCCCTGGACAAGGTCTTCGCCCTGTTCATGGAGCTCGGCGCCACCGACGCGCAGCTGGACTTCCCCGTGATCTACGCCGTCGGCCGCGACGGCTGGGCCTCGGCCGACTACAACCACCCCGCCAAGGACCTCAGCCACCTCTTCGAGACCGTCATCAAGAACGTCCCGGGCCCGCTCGACCTCGACGAATACCCGCTGCGCATGCTCGTGACGATGCTCGACTACAGCTCCTATACCGGCCGCATTGGCGTGGGCCGCATAGTGCAGGGCCGCATCACCGCCGGCCAGCAGGTGGCCGTGGCTTCGCCCGGCACCCCGTTCAAGAACCGCAAGGTGATGCAGCTGATGGGCTACAAGAACTTCGAGCGCATAGTCATCAAGGAGGCGCGTTCCGGAGATATCGTGGCCGTGGCCGGCCTGGAGGGCATCGAGGTCGGCGACACCGTCTCCGATCCCGAGAACCCCGGCACATTGCCCGGCCTCGAGATCGAGCAGCCCACCCTCGCCATGGAATTCTACCCCAACGACGGGCCCTTCTCCGGCCGCGAGGGCAAGTTCGTCACCGTGACCCAGATCCGCGACCGCCTCTATAAAGAGCAGCAGATCAACGTCGGCCTGAAGATCGAGGAGATCCCCGGCGAGCCGGGCTTCAAGGTCTCCGGCCGCGGCGAGCTGCACCTCTCCATCCTCATCGAGACCATGCGGCGCGAGGGCTATGAGCTCTGCGTTTCCAGGATGGTCGTCATCACGCACCAGGAGAACGGCGTGACCGTAGAGCCCGTAGAGATGCTGATGCTCGACTGCCCCGCCGAGTTCCAGGGCGCCGTCATGAACGGCCTGGGCAGCCGCGGCGCGCAGCTCAAGAACATGAGCGTCGGCGAGGACGGCCGCGTGCGCTTCGAGTACGTGATCTCTTCCAAGGCCCTCATCGGCTTCAAGTCCGAGTTCATGTCGTTCACCAAGGGCTCGGGCCTGATGCACCACAGCTTTCACGGCTTCCTGCCGGAGGGCAGCTTCAGCCGCCCCAAGCGCAACGGCGTGTTCATCGCCAAGGAGGACGGCACCTCGGCCGGCTACGCGCTCAACAGCCTGCAGGACCACGGCATCATGTGCGTGGGCACCGGCGAGGATATCTACTCCGGGCAGATAGTGGGCGAACACTGCCGGGCCAACGACCTGGTGGTCAACCCCTGCAAGGAAAAGAAGCAGACCAACATGCGCTCCTCCACCGCCGACATGGCCATCACCCTCACCCCGCACCGCCAGATGAGCCTGGAGCAGGCCATCGAATACGTCGAGGAGGACGAGTTCGTGGAAGTCACGCCGAAAAGCCTGCGCCTGCGCAAGAAGGTGCTGGACCACAGCAAGCGCAAGCGCGGCGAGAAGGAATACGACTGATGAACCCCTGGGCCCTGCTGGCCTCCCTGGTCTTTTCGATGGTCGGCCTGGTATATCTGAAGCAGGGCAAGAACGAAGGGGATGTCACCCGCATGGTATGCGGCGTAGCGCTGTTGGCCTATTCCTATTTCGTTCCCGGCGCGCTCCTCATTATAGTGGTGGGCGCGCTGCTTACGGCGCTCCCGTTCATGCTCAAAAAGTTCTGATATGCCGACCAATGTCGAAATAAAGGCGCGCGCCCGCGCCTGGCTTGAGCAGCTCGAAAAGGGCCTGGCCCTTGCGGACAGGACCGAGCGCCTGACGCAGGCCGACACCTTCTTCAACTGCTCCAACGGCCGGCTGAAGCTGCGCGCGCAGCGCGGCGGGGAGGACTACCTGGTCTTCTATCGCCGGGCCGCGGCCAGGGGGCCTAAGGCCAGCGTGTACACCCTCGTGCCCGTGCCCGACGCCGCGAAAACCCGGCGGTCGCTGGCCCGCCTGCTGGGCGTCACCAAGAAAGTCTTCAAGAAGCGGCTGGTCTGCCACGCCGGGCGCGCGCGCATCCACTTCGACGAGGTGCGCGGCCTGGGGCGCTTCATAGAGCTGGAAGTGGTGCTGAAACCCGGGGAAAGCGCCGCCGCCGGCCGCCGCGAGGCCGCCGGGCTGATGCTGGCCCTCGGAATTAAGAAAGCCGACCTGCTGGCCGGCGCCTACGCGGACATGCTATGAAATTCTTCACGCGCGGCGAGGGCGGCGCGGGCGAACTGATGAAGGTCGCCTACCCGCTGATCCTGTCCACCGCCTCGAGCACGGTCATGCAGTTCATCAACCGCGTCTTCCTGGCCCATTACAGCCCGGACGCGCTGGCCGCCTGCGTGCCCGCCGGCCTGCTCTCGTTCGTGTTCGCCTGCTTCTTCTTCGGCGTGGTCTCCTACACCAACGCTTTCGTCTCCCAGTACTTCGGCCGCGGCAAGGCCGCCAGCGTCTCGGTGGCCGTCTGGCAGGGCGTCTGGCTGGCGCTGGCCTCGGGCCTGCTGCTGCTGGCGCTAACGCCGCTGGGCTACTTCATCATAGAGGGTTCCGGCCACGCGCCGGCCGTGGTGGCGCTGGAGAAGCAGTATTTCCTGATCCTGAATTCCGGCGGCATCGTGTTCCTGACCAGCGCCGCCCTGTCCGCCTTCTTCACCGGCCGCGGCCTGACCAAGGTGCCCATGGCCGTCAGCATCGCCGGCAACGGCGTCTGCGTGCTGCTCTCCTGGCTGCTGGTCTTCGGCGCCGGTCCGGTGCCGGCCCTGGGGATAAAGGGCGCGGCCTACGCCATGGTGGCCGGCCAGGCGGTGATGCTGGGGCTGTACCTGGCGCTCATCCTGTCGCCCTATAACCGCCGCCGCTACCGCACCGCCCGGCTGGTGGGCGTGCACAAAGGCCTTTTTATGAGGCTCATCAAGTACGGCGCCCCCAACGGGGTGGGCTTCTTCCTCGACATCGCCTCTTTCGGCGCCTTCATCTTCATCGTGGGCGCGCTGGACAAGGTCTCGCTGGCCGCCAGCAATATCATCGCCTCCATCAATCTGCTGGTCTTTATGCCGGTAGTCGGGCTGGGCATGGGGGTTATGACGCTGGCCGGCAAGTATATCGGCATGCGCAAGCCCGACGTGGCCGTGCGCGTGACGCATAACGGCGCCCGGATGGCGGGGCTCTACGCGCTGACGCTGGGCGTGATCTTCGTGGCCGCGCCGGGGCTGTTCGTCAACATCTTCGGTTCCGGCCACGCGGCCGAGTACGCGGAGATCCTGGCCATGAGCCGCCCGGTCATGAAGGTGCTGGCCGTGTTCGTGTTCTTCGACTCCGTCGGCATGGTCTACGCCGACGCGCTGCGCGGCGCCGGCGACACCCGCTTCCAGATGCTGGGGGGCAGCGCCGCGGCCTGGTTCCTCTTCGTCCCGGGCATCTGGTACATCACGCACCAGGGCGGCGGCGAGCTGATCCACGCCTGGGCCTGGGCGGGCTTCTACGTTTTCCTGCTGTTCGTCTTCTTCGGGCTGCGGTTCCGCTCCGGGCTGTGGCGCAGGATAGACATATTGAAACGGTGACTTGGTATAATCTGATTATGGCTGAAAAAATATTCTCCAAAGCCGGCGGTCTGCCCAGGGTGAAGCTCTCCCACGCGCCCGCCGGGCCTAACGCCTTCAAGCGCATGATAGACATCGCCGACCGGGCCGAACCCGGCCAGATGGTGGCCGTCTACGACAAGAACAACAACCCCTACGGCGTGGCCATCTACAACCCGCGCAGCCAGATCACGCTGCGCATCTTCACCCGCGAGAACCCGGAAGAGTTCCAGGTGGACCGCTTCTTCGACGAGCGCGTCACCCGCGCCGTGTCGCTGCGCCGCGACGTGCTCAAGCTGCAGGACAAGACCAACGCCTGCCGCCTGGTGCACGACTACGCCGACGGCCTGCCCGGCCTGACGGTGGACATCTACAACGACCAGATCTCGCTGGAATTCTATTCCCTCGGCATGTACCGCCTGTGGCCCAACATCGAGGCCGCGTTCAAGAAGCATTTCCCGCAGGCGTCCTTCCAGCACCGCGCCAGCTCCTACACGCAGGAGATGGAAGGCTTCAAGATCAAGCCGGAGGAAGGCCCCGGCCGCAAGACCCGCGTGGTCGAGAACGGCGTGCAGTTCGAGATCGACATGAAGGCCGGCTACAAGACCGGCTTCTTCTGCGACCAGCGCGAGAACCGGCTTTACGCCTCCCAGTTCGCGGCCGGCAAGAACGTCATAGACCTGTGCGCCTATACCGGCGGCTTCGGCATCTACGCGGCCAAGCTGGGCGGGGCAGCCGACGTGACCTGCGTGGAGCTGGATCCCGAGGCCAGCGCGATGTGCAAGCGCAACGCCAATATCAACAAGGTCAAGGTGGACCCCGTCTGCGCCGACGCCTTCACCTACATGCGCCAGATGATAGAGCTCAAGCGCAAGTACGGCCTCGTCGTGCTGGACCCGTACAAGCTGGTCTCCAACCGCGAGGAGCGCGACAAGGGCATCTTCAAATACCGCGACTTCAACCGCATAGCGCTGTCCCTGGTGGAAGAGGGCGGCATCTTCGTCACCTGCTCCTGCAGCGGCATGGTTTCGATGGAGGAATTCTCCTTCATCCTGCGCGGCGCGGCCGCCAACGCCGGCCGCCGGGTGCAGATCCTCAAGAAATCCGGCGCGGGCCCCGACCACCCGGTAGCGGCCGATTACCCGGAGGGGGAATACCTCAAGTGCATATTCTGCCGGGTGTTCTAGCCCTGCTGCTGGCCGCCGCGCCCGCGGGCGCGGCCAGGCTGGCCGACTTCTCCGGCTCCTGGACCGGCGCGGTGATCACCACTCCGGGCGACTGCTCCTGGAAGGTGACCTCGCTGATCAAGGAGCGCAACAACTTGATGCGCGGGTCTTTCAGCTTTAACGGGCCCTGCGGCGGCGGCACCGGCACTTTCATGGCCGGCCCCGCCGGAGAGTACAACTGCTATACCGTCAACGCCGGCGTGCCCGGCCTGCCCAAACTCACCTTCCTGGCCTGCTTTGTCAGCGAGAGCGAGGTGCGGCTGAAATCCGCGTTCATCAACGGCTCCATCAAGATCAGCGAGGACAAGCGCGTGGCCGTCTTCGAGGCCTCGGCGCTGGTGGGCACTTCTCGCGGTAAATTCCGGAAGAATTCATCCCCGCCGGCCAGGGCCGCGGGCAAAAAGGGCTCAAAAGGGGGCAGCGATGCGAAAAAACTTAAGCCGCCGACACTTGAAATTCATGGCGGCAGCCATAAATGAAGCGCGCAAAGGTTTAAAAGAAGGCGGCATACCGATAGGCGCCGTGCTGGTGAAGGGCGGCAGAATAATCGGCCGCGGCCATAACCGCCGGGTGCAGAAAAAGTCCGCCATCCTGCACGCCGAGATGGACTGCCTGGAGAACGCCGGCCGGCTCAAGGCCGCCGACTATAAAAAGTGCGAGATCTACTCCACCCTCTCGCCCTGCGCCATGTGCACCGGCGCCATACTGCTCTACAAGATCCCCACCGTAGTCATCGGCGAGAACAGCACCTTTAAGGGGCCTGAGAGCTATTCCAGGAAGTTCGTGGACCTGATAAACCTGGACCTGCCTGAGTGCAAAAAAATGATGGCCGATTTCATCGCGGCCAAACCGGAACTCTGGAACGAGGACATCGGGGAATAGCCCCGCCCGGCCTCTCCTAGCCCGGCTGATCGCCCGCCCAATACCCTTTCCGGTTACTCCGCAAAACAAGCCGCCTCAAATAAAGCCGCTCGGCCGCTATACAGTGCGTCTTTATTATGTATATAATGGATTCATCAGGGGTCAGTAGGGGCGTCCCTTGTCCGCAAGGGAACCCCGGGGGTTAAATTGGGAAATTCCACACTCGCAGACCTGTCCGGCCTAAAGCGCCGCCTAGCGGCGGTCTTTTTCGCCGTGGCTATTGTATTAATAGCCAGCGGTGTAGTGGCCCACAGGCAGCATCAGGCCTCGCTGCGCGCCGAAGCGGCTAAAATGCTGCTCTCCATAGAGCAGATCAAGCTGGAGCAGCTGCAGCTCTGGCGCGAGGACAGGGCCAACTCCGCTCTCTCGCTGCTGGACGGCCACAAGATAGCCGGCTATTTGCGCGCCTTGACCGCGGACCCGTCCGACAAAAAAGCGGCCGACGGCCTGCGGGCCAGGCTGCGGACTTTTATAGAGCGCAACGGCTACCAGTTCGCCGCCATGGCCGGGCTGGACGGCAAACTGCTGTTTTCCACCGGGGGCAAGCCTGAGAAAATGTGTCCGGGGGTAACTTCGCTGATAGCCAAGGCGAAGGCTTCCGGCCTCCCGCAGCTGGGGGATTTCTACCTGCATCCCGGGGAGACCACGCCGCATATAGATATCGTCGCCCCGGCAGTCCGGGCCGCGCCCGTCAGGGACCTCTACCTGCTGTTGCGCCTGGACCCCGCAAATTTTCTGTACCCCCTGCTGCAGGCCTGGTCCGCCAAGGGCGCCACCGGGGAAATACTGCTGGTGGGCCGGGACGGCGATGAGCTGGTGTTCCTCAACGACCTGCGCCACGTAAAAGACGCGGCCATGCGCCTGCGCCGGCCGCTCACCGCGGAAGCCCTGCCGGCGGCCATGGGCCTGAGGGGTAAAAACGGCGTCGTAGAAGGGCTGGATTACCGCGGCGTGCCTGTACTGGCCGCGGTCGGGCCTGTGCCAGGCACCAACTGGGCCATGGTCACCAAACTGGACCGCGACGAGGTGATGAAAGGCACCGGGACGCTGGCCGTATTGCTGGCCCTGCTGGTGCTGTCGCTGTTGGTCGCCATCGGGTCCGTTGCTTTCGTGCTGTTCCGCGGGCAGGTGGAAAAGGCAGAGGAGATGCTGGCCAGGCTTACCGACCAGGTGCCGGGGGTGGTCTACCAGTACCGCCTGTATCCCGACGGCCGCTCCTGTTTCCCTTACGCCAGTTCGGGCATGGAGATGATCTACGAGGTGACTCCCGAAGAGGTGCGCGAGGACGCCACCCCGGTATTCGGCCGCCTGCACCCGGACGACCTTAAGAGCACCGGCGAAGCCATAGCCGCATCGGGCCGGGATCTTTCTATCTTTCACCTGGAGTTCCGCGTGGTGCTTCCGAAGCAGGGCCTGCGCTGGCGGCTGTGCGACGCCCGGCCCGAGCGCCTGCCCGACGGCGGCACGCTCTGGCACGGCATCATCACCGACATCACTGACCGCAAGCTGGCGGAAGAGGCCCTGCGGAAAAGCGAGAACGCGGTACGCAATAAGCTTAACGCTATCATGTCCCCGGAGGGGGATATCGGCAGCATTCCGCTGGAGGATATTTTCGATATTCCGGCCCTTCAGCGGATGATGGACGATATGTACCAGCTTACGCGCATCACCAGCGCCATCCTGGACATAAACGGGAAAGTACTAGTGGCCTCCGGTTGGCAGGATATCTGCACCAAGTTCCACAGGGTGAACCCGGAGACCTGCCGGCACTGTCTGGAAAGCGACACCATCCTCAGCAGGGATATACCCCCGGGAGAGGTTCGGTCATATTTCTGCAAAAATAACATGCGCGACGTGGCGACTCCGCTGATCGTGGGCGGAGCGCACGTGGGCAACTTCTTCCTTGGCCAGTTCCTGTATGAGGACGACCCGCGGGACATAGAGAAGGTCAGGGAGCAGGCCCGGCGCTATGGTTTCGACGAAGAGGAATACCTGGCGGCCTATGACCGCATCCCCGTTTTCAGCCGGAGGAACGTGGAAGTGCTGATCAGTTTCTACCGCCAGGTATCCGAGCTTATTTCCACGCTTAGCTACGGCAAGATCAAGCTGGCGCGGGCGCTGGCGCAGAGCAGGCAGGCCGAACTGGAGAAGGAAAATCTGAACAAGGCGCTGGCCGCGAAGAACAAGGAGATGGAGAATTTCCTCTACATCACCACGCACGACCTGCGCAGCCCGCTGGTGAATATACAGGGCTTCAGCCAGAACATCCAGCGCGACCTGGCCGAGATCCGCGCCGCGCTGGCCGAAGCCGGCCTGCCGGAAGCGCGCAAGGAGCGGACCCAGAAACTCTCCGAAGAAAAGGTCCCGGAAGCCCTCGGCTTCGTGCTGGAGAGCTCGGCCAAGATGGACATGCTGCTCAGCGCCCTGCTCAAGGTGTCGCGCCTGGGCCGGCAGGAGCTTAAGCCCGAGCCCCTCGAGATGGGGGCGATGCTGGCGCGCTTGGTGGACACGATGATCTTTCAGGTGCGGGAGGCCGGCGCCGAGATAAAGATCGGGCCGCTGCCGCTCTGCCGGGCCGACGCCGCTTCGGTCAGCCAGCTGTTCAGCAATCTGCTAGACAACGCCGTGAAATACCGCGACCCCGCGCGTAAGCTGGTCGTAGAGATCAGCGGCGAGACCCGGGGCGGCAGGGCGGTTTACCGGGTAGCGGACAACGGCCCGGGCATAGCGGCCGCCGACCTGGAGCGGCTCTGGGACGTTTTCTACAAGCCGGCCAGGGCCGGGAAAAAGAGCGGCGAAGGCATAGGCCTGCCCATGTGCAGGCGCATAGCGGAGCGCAACAGCGGCGGCATACGGGTGGAAGCGAACCCCGGCGGGGGGAGCGTATTCGTGGTGGAACTGCCGTCCGCCCAGGGAACGGAGGGAACATGAACGAAAACCTGACCATACTGATGGCGGAGGACGACGACGGGCATGCCCGCCTGGTGGAAGAGCGCTTCGAGAGCGTGGGCGTGAAGAACGCCATAGTGCGCTTCCGCGACGGGGCCGAGGCCTGGGAATACCTTAACGGCCCGGAACTGAAGAACGGGCGCGAATACCTGCTGCTGCTGGATATACGCATGCCCGGCCTGGACGGCGTGGAGGTGCTCAGGCGCATAAAGAGCGACGCGAGGCTGAAGACCATCCCCGTGATCATGCTGACCACCACCGACGATCCGAAAGAGGTGGAGACCTGCTACGCCCTGGGCTGCAACAGTTACCTGACCAAGCCGGTGGAGTTCAAAAAATTCTCCGAAGTGATCAAGCGGCTAGGCCTGTTCCTGATGGTGGTGCGGGTGAACAAGGTTAAATAAGGCGAGAGTTATATGGCTTCAACTAAAGATGGCGGCGGCCTGCTGCTGCTGGAAGACGACAAGGGCACCTGCGAGCTCGAAGCCCAGCGGCTGGAGCCGCTGGGGCTGGAGATACGCAAATCCCACAGCGTTGAGGACGCGATGGCCGCCCTGCGGGCCGCCACTCCCGCCCTGATGTTGGTGGATTATTCCCTGCCGGGCGCCAACGCGCTGGAGTTCGTAGAGGCGG
This sequence comes from Elusimicrobia bacterium HGW-Elusimicrobia-3, assembly GCA_002840355.1. GTDB lineage: Bacteria > Elusimicrobiota > Elusimicrobia > Elusimicrobiales > UBA9959 > UBA9959. The sequence goes on from PHAL01000035.1 coordinate 19,498, forward strand.
TCAAAGCCGCCGGCGTGGAATTGCCGTCCTTCATGGTAGTGACCGGCCGCGGCGACGAGAACGTGGCCGTGGCGGCGATGAAGGCCGGCGCCTGCGACTACCTGGTAAAGAACAACGATTTCCTGGACAGCCTGCTGCCGGCGGTGCGCAAAGCGCTGGAGAAAATAGCCCTGCTGCGCGAGCTGGAGACGTCGCAGAAAAGCACGGCGCGCAACCTGCACCTCTACACTTTCCTCGCCCAGGTGAACCTGGCGGCCAGCCAGACCAGGGACCGCGGTGCGCTGTTCCGCAGGATCTGCGACGTGGCCGTGGCGGCCGGCGGGCTGCGCATGGCCTGGATAGGCCTGCTGGACACCGACCTGGGCCGCATTATCCCGCATTGCTGGGCCGGGGTGGTGGAGGGGTACTTGAAAGACGTCAGGATAGAAGTGCCCGCCAACGGCCCCGTGGCCGGCGGGCCCGCCGGCAGGGCCGCCAGCCTGCGCCGTATACAGGCCTGCGCCGACATAGCGTCCGATCCGGACATGGCCCCTTGGGCCGAAATGGCGCTGGCCCACGGCTACAGGTCCTCGGCTGCCATACCGCTCGAGGAGAACGGCCGGCTGATCGGCGCGCTGACCATATATTCGGAGGAGGCCGGTTTCTTCTCCGGGGCGGAGCTTAAACTGCTCGAAGAGATCAGGGCCGACATCTCGCTGGTCCTCGACGCTATAGCGTCGGAAGAGAAGCGGGCCGCGGCCCAGGCGGCGCTGGAGCGCACCTCGTCGCAGCTGGCGCATATCATGGACGTCACGCCCATCATCCTGTTCACTCTCAAGCCCTCGCCCGCCGGCGCGCTGACTCCGGACTGGGTGAGCGGCAATTCCGCGGCCCTGACCGGTTACTCCACGGAGGAGATGTTCGCCCCCGGCTGGTGGACGGAGAACATACACCCCGAAGACAGGCAGGCTGTGGTCGAGCAACAGCGCAATATCTTCGATCGCGGCGGCATCACGCAGGATTTCCGTTTCCGGCGCAAAGGCGGGGATTACTTCTGGGTGCACGCGCAGCTGACCGTCTCCGGAGGGGGCCGGGAAGTGACCGGTTCCTGGACAGACATCACCCCGCTGAAGGAATCCGAGACCCGCTTCCAGGAATTGTTCGAGAAGACCCCCGTCGGGTATCAGTCCATCGATGCGCAGGGCCGGCTGCTGGCGGTGAGCGATACCTGGTGCAAGGTGTTCGGCTTCACCCGCGAAGAGGCTGTAGGCCGGCCGCTGACGGATTTCCTGGCGCCTGGGCAGGCCGGGATCTTCGCCGAGGGTTTCGAGAAGTTCAAGCGGGAGGGCGTACAGGAGAACCTGGAGCTGGAGATACTCAGGTCGGATGGTTCCCGCCGCCTGCTGAGCTACAGCGGCAAAGTGGCGCACGACAGCGACGGCATATTCAGGCGGACTTACTGTGTTTTCACGGACATTACCGAGAGCCGAGAGCAGAGCCGGCAGATGCGGCTGCTCACTACCGCCATCAGCGCCAGCTTCGACGAGGTATATATTTTCGACCCGCAGGAATTCCATTTTATCTTCGCCAACCACAGCGCTTTCGCCAACCTCGGCTATTCCCCGGCTGAATTGCATAAGCTTACTCCCTGGGACCTTAAGCACTCGTTTACCGAGGCCTCTTTCCGGTCCGCCGTGGCGCCGCTGCTGCGCAAGGAACAGCATATGCTGCGCTTCGAGACCGAGCACACCCGCAAGAACGGCAGTGCTTACCCGGTGGAGGTGAGGCTGCAGCTGGTGGAGAACGAGGGTGAGAGCTTTTTTCTGGCCGTGGCCAGCGATATCACCGAGCGCAAGAGCGTGGAGCGCATGATGGCTGAGATGGCCAACATGCAGCGCGTGGAGTCCCTCGGGGCGCTGGCCGGAGGCATAGCGCACGACTTCAACAACATGCTCACCGGCATCATGGCCAACCTCTCGCTGCTCGCCGCCAGGAGCGGCGACGGCGAGAACGCCGACATCATCCGCGACACGCTGGAAGCCGCGCGCAGCGCGCAGACGCTCACCACCCACCTGCTCGCCTTCGCCAAGGGCGGAAAGCCGGTCAAGAAGGAGTTCAGCCTGGATAAAGCTCTGAATGATATCTTCACGCTGGCCACGCGCGGCGCCAAAGCCGCGCACGACCTGCGCGTGCAGGAGGGGCTCTGGAGCGTGGAGGGGGACGAGGGGCAGCTGAAGCAGGCCATCAATAACCTGCTGGTGAACGCCCTGCAGGCCATGCCTTCGGGAGGAACCCTGAACCTCACGGCCGAGAACGTCGAACTCTCCGGCGGCGAGTCGCCGCTGCCCCCGGGGAAATACGTGCGCGTTACCGTGTCGGATACCGGCATCGGCATACCGAAAGAGTACCTCGCGCGCGTGTTCGAGCCTTACTTCACCACCAAGACGCAGGGCCACGGCCTGGGGCTGTCCATGACCTGGTCCGTGATCAAGAACCACGGCGGCCATATACACGCCTCTTCAGAGCCCGGCAAGGGCAGCCGCTTCGAAGCGCTGCTGCCGGCTACCGGCCGGCTGGTCAAGCCGGCGAGCGCGCCGGGCAGGGGGGTCGTGAAAGGCGCCGGCCGCGTACTGATGCTGGAGGACGAGGATATCGTGGTGAGGTCGGCCCGGCGGATGATGTCCGAGCTGGGCTACGAGTGCGAGGTGACGGGGGACGGGGCGGAAACTCTGGCGCGCTACGCGGCGGAGAAAACGGCGGGGAAACCTTTCGACGCGGTGATCATGGACCTGACCATACCCGGCGGCATGGGCGGCAAGGAGGCCGGCGCCGAACTGCGCCGGCTGCACCCGGAAGCGGTTATAATAGTATCCAGCGGTTATTCGGACGAGCCCGTGATGGCGGATTATAAGGCTTTCGGCTTCGACGCGGTGCTGCCCAAGCCGTACCGCTACGAGGACCTCGCCGAAACGCTCTCGCGGCTGGTGGACAGGAGTAAGGCAACTTAGGAGGCTCTATGTCAAACACGAAAATACTAGTGGTGGAGGACGACCGCCAGATGCTCGACGTGATACGCCGGTACCTGGAGAACCACGACTACCGGGTGATATGCACCGGGAACGGTTCGGAGGCGCTGGTCATGGCCAGGGATTCCAGACCGGACCTTGCCGTGCTGGACGCCAACCTGCCGGGGCTCGACGGCTTCTCGCTCTGCCTGGCCCTGAAATCCGCTCCCGAGACGGCGCATATGCCGGTCATCATCATCTCCGGGGCCCGCACCGACGACGAAGATATCGTGGAGGGTTACGACCGCGGCGCCGACGACTACCTGGCCAAGCCTTTCGATTTTCAGGTGCTGACGGCCAAGATCAACGCCGTGCTGCGGCGCTACGGCGCGGGCCGGGCGGCCACGGTGCTGCGTGAGAAGGGTCTGGAACTGGACCCGGAGGGCAGGACGGCCAGGGTGGGCGGCAAGCCGGTGCAGCTGACGCGCAAGGAGTTCGACCTGCTGACGCTGCTGCTGGAGAAGAAGGGGCGCGTGCTGGGCGTGCCTTACCTGCTGGAGACGGTCTGGGGCTACGACATGGCCACCTACGATAAGCCGCATACGGTGGAGACCCACGTGTCTTCGCTGCGGCGCAAGCTTGGTGAAAAACTGGGTGAGCGCATACAGAGCGTCACCGGCCATGGCTATAAATTCGAATAGCGGGCTAGGGGGGAGGATGGAATCTTTTAAAGGCCGGCCGGCCGGGCTTTTCGCCAGGGCGGAAGTACGGGTTACGGCCGCGTATCTGTTCTTCGGCGCGCTGTGGATACTGCTCAGCGACCGGGTCCTTTACCTGGCGGTCAGCGACCCGGCCCGCCAGGCCCTGCTGCAGACCTATAAAGGCTGGGCCTATGTCGCCGCCAGCGCTGCCCTGTTCTACCTGCTGCTGCGCGCCGAGATGAATATGCGGGAGGCCACCGAGGAGCGGCTGCGCGAGCTCAACCGCACGCTGGAAGAGCGCGTAGCGGCGCGCACCGCGCAGCTGGAGGAGACCAACAAGGAGCTGGAGGCCTTCTCCTGTTCGGTCTCGCACGACCTGCGCGCCCCGCTGCGCGCGATAGAGGGCTTTTCCCGCATCATAGAGGAGGACTACGGCCCCCGGCTGGACGATGAGGGCCGGCGGCTCACCGGCTTGGTACGCGGAAATACGTTGAAGATGGGGCGGCTGATAGAGGACCTGCTCTCCTTCTCCAAGCTGGCGCGCAAGGAACTGTCGATGGGCACGGCGGACATGCAGGCCCTGGCCAGGGCGGCCTGGGAGGAGACGGCGCCGCCGGGCTGGGCCGGGACTTTCGAGCTGGGGGAGCTGCCGCCGGTCCGCGGGGACGGGGCTCTGCTCAGGCAGGTCTGGCTCAACCTGTTCTCCAACGCCGTCAAGTTCACTTCCCGGACTCCGGCGCCGCTGGTGCGCGTCGGCGCGGCACGGCGCGGCGGCATGGTGGAGTACAGCGTAAGCGACAACGGGGCCGGTTTCGAGCCGGCCCGCGCGGACAAACTTTTCGGCATCTTCCAGCGGCTGCACTCGGACGCCGAGTTCCCGGGCAACGGCGTGGGGCTGTCTCTGGTAAAGCGCATAGCCGCCAGGCACGGCGGGCAGGTGCGCTGCGCCGGCAGGCCTGGCGGCGGGGCGGAGTTCTTCTTCGCGCTGCCGGAGGCGGAGCGGGACGGCGCGGAATTTTAGTAACATTCCGGGGACGGCAGGATGGAAACTATGAGCGACACCGTAAAAATACTTTACGCAGAAGACACTCCCGCGGACGCGGAGCTGACCGCGCGCGAGCTGACCCGGCAGGGCCTGCGGCACGACTGCACCGTCAGCGCCGACCTGGCGGAGATAGAGGCGCTGCTGGCCCGCGGCGGGTTCGACGTCTTCCTCTCCGATTTCTCGCTCAAAAAGTTCAACGCCGAGGACCTGCTGAAACTGCGCAACCGGCTGGCCCCGGGGCTGCCTTTCATCATAGTGACGGGCACGGTGCCCGACGAGCAGGCCGTGGAACTGCTGCGCTCCGGCGCCACCGACTACATCATAAAGGACAGGCTGTCTCGGCTGCCGGCGGCCATAAACCGCGCGCTGGCCGAGAAAGAGGAGCGGCGCAAACTCGACCGCGCCCGCCGTGAGACGGAGGAGAGCGAGGCCCGCTACCGCGAGCTCTTCGAGTGTTCCACAGACCTGATCTTCCTGGTCTCGCCGGAGGGCGGGATCACCATTACCAATCCCGCTTTCAGGACGCTGACCGGCCGTTCACAATCCGAGCTGGCCACGCTCAGGACCGGGGCCCTGGTCCCCGACGCGGAGCGGGAAAAATTCTCGGCCGCCATCGCCGCCGCGATAGCCGGAGAGCCGCCGTCACAGTTCGAGACCGTGTTCCTTTCCCCCTCCGGCGAGGAGAAGGCCGTGCAGGGCGCCTTTTACCCGAGGGGCGCCGGCGGCCGGGTGCTGTACCTGCAGGGCATCTTCAGGGATATCACCGAGCAGCGCGGCCTGGAGGCGCAGTTCAGGCAGGCGCAGAAGATGGAGGCCGTGGGCCGCCTGGCCGGCGGCATAGCGCATGATTTCAATAATATCCTGGGCGCCATCGAAGGCTACGCCACGCTGGGCATGCGCAAGCTCGAAGAGTCAGACCCGCTCTGGGGGGACCTCGGCGAGATACGCCGGGCCGTGGCCAAGGCTTCGGCGCTGACCAAGCAGCTGCTGGTCTTCAGCCGCAAGCAGGCCATACGCAAGGAGCCGGTATCCCCCGCCGCGCTGATAGACAACCTGCGCAACATGGTCAAGCGCATCATCGGCGAGAATATCGAGCTTATAGTCGAAGTCGCCCCCGGCCTGCCGCAGACCATGGCCGACCCGGGCCAGCTGGAGCAGTTGCTGCTGAACCTTTTCGTCAACGCCAGGGACGCCATGCCAGCCGGCGGCGTCATTACGGTAAAGGCGGAAGCGGTGAAGCGGGAGGGCCACGAGGTGCTATCGGCTAACCCCGATGCGGCCGGGCACCTGTTCATCAGGATAGCGGTTTCCGATACCGGCACCGGCATCCCCGCCGCGGCCATGGACCATATCTTCGAGCCTTTCTTCACCACCAAGGAGAAGGGCAAAGGCACCGGCCTGGGGCTTTCCACGGTTTACGGCATAGCCCGGCAGCATAACGGCTGGCTGGAGGTGAAGACCGCTGAGGGAAAGGGCTCGGAATTCTCCTTTTTCCTGCCGGCCGGCGCGCTCGCTCCTGCCGCCCCGCGGCCGGAGCCCGTACCTGCGGCGCCCGCGGGACAAAGCGGCGGCGCCAGCGTGCTGATAGTGGAGGACGACGAGGACCTGTGCAGGATGGCCGCGAAGGCCCTCACCGCCGCCGGTTACGCGGTAACCCCCGCGTACGGCGCCCGGGAGGGGCTCGCCGTCTTCAGGGCCGCGGAGGGCCACTTCGACCTGGTCTTCGCCGACGTGGTCCTGAAGGACGGCAATGCCACCGAAATGGTTGCGACCATGAAGGAGCTCAATCCGCGCGCCCGTTTTATTTTCGCCAGCGGCTACGTGCAGCCCGGCCCGGTAATGGACGCCATAGAGCGGCTGGGATGCGGGTTCATGATCAAGCCCTACGCTATCGACGCCCTGCTGGCGGCCATCAGCGACTGCCTTAAGAAGCAGAAACCCTAGCCGGCCGGGAGATCCGGGCCGGCAGCAGCCGCGGCGGCGCGGGGGGAACGTGGACGCGGGTTTTGGCGGGGCTATTTACTATAATTGAAACATCATGGCTAAAATACTGGTAATAGACGACGACGGCATAGTGCGGGACGCGCTCACCGTTTTCCTCGTGCGGGCCGGGCACCACGTGGTTACCGCCGCCGACGGCGTCAACGGCATACAGGTTTTCAAATCCGATATCCCCGACCTGGTCATCCTCGACCGCAACCTGCCTTTCATCAGCGGTTCCGGCGTTTTCGAGGAGATAAGAAAGATCTCCACCACGGTGCCCATCATAGTGCTGACCGGCTACGACGCGCCCGAAGAGGCCGCCGTATACCTCAAGCACGGCGCCGCCTCTTTCCTCTCCAAGGGCGACGGCCTCTCCAACGTACTGACCGAGGTTGAAAAGGTGCTGGGCGTGCAGAAGAGCGCCGCGCCGGCCCCCGTCACGCCGGCCCCCGGCACGCCGGCCAGGCCGCGCGCCGAGACGCCCCGCGGTACGGCCTCTGGCCTGGTGCTGATAGCCGACGACGACGAGAGCATGCTGGGCGTGCTGACCAGCTGTCTGCGCAATGCCGGCTACACCGTTATAACGGCCACCGACGGGCTGGCTGCCGAGCGCCTGGCCCTGGAGCGGCGCCCGGACATAGCCCTGCTGGACATCTTCATGCCCGGCAAGAACGGCGTGGAGGTGCTGCAGACACTGAGCGAGCTGCTGCCCGGTACCGGCGTCATGATGGTCAGCGGCAACGAGGACGAGGAGATAGCCCGGGCCTGCCTGTCCAAGGGCGCTTTCGACTATACGGCCAAGCCGCCCAACCTGGACGCCCTGGAGGGGGCCATACGGGCGCGCATGCTCATACAGAGGGGAAAGATCTAGCCGGGCGCGGCCGCTTGACCCCCGGGCGGTCAAAATGGCATAATATCTGGGTAGTTTAAACCGAGACTCAAGTTTTCAAGCCTATCCTGCTAGCAGTAGAGTTAGGAGAGAGCAGAAAGAGTTGAGATCAGGTAAAGATAGCTAGGAGGATAGTACAATGAGCAAGAGAATATACGTGGGCGGTCTGCCCTTTAAAACCACCGAAGAGGAAATGAACACCCTTTTCGCGGCGTACGGTGCGGTTTCCAGCGCCAAGCTGATCACCGACAAGTACTCCGGCCAGTCCCGCGGTTTCGGCTTCGTCGAGATGCCCAATGACGAAGAAGCGAACGCCGCCATGGAAAAGCTGAACGGCTCCGATTTCGGCGGCCGCAAGCTGACCGTGAACGAGGCTCGCCCGATGGAAGCCCGCCCCCGCACCGGCGGCTTCGGCGGCGGCGATCGGGACCGCGGCGGCCGCGGTGGCGACCGCGGTGGTCGCGGCGGCGGTTACGGCGGCGACAAGTGGTAACC
>PHAL01000036.1 GCA_002840355.1 Elusimicrobia bacterium HGW-Elusimicrobia-3
TGCCGCCAGGCGCCTGGCTGAAGGCAGGTCCGTCAGGGCCACCTGCGAAGTTATGGCGGCGGCTTCCTCGTGCTTGCCGGTCCTGATAAGGGCGAGCGCCAGGTTGGCGAGGGCCTGCACCGACGGGTTCAGGGCCGCCGCGCGACGGTAGGCGGCCTCGGCCCGGGGCATTTCCCCCGAACGGAAGTGCAGGTTGCCCAGCTGGAAAAAGATGCGGGCCGAGGCCGGGGAGGGGGTCACCAGCGCCGAGCGCAGCGCCGAGGCGGCCGCGTCCAGCCGCCCCTTGTCCTTGGTCTTGAAAGCGGTCTTGGAGATGGCCGCGCCGAGCCCTGAAAGGGCTTCGGTTTTCTCGAAGGCGGCCGAGGAAAGTTTCTGAAAAGCCTTCTCTGCTTCGGCGTCCTTGCCCTCTTCCAGGTCCAGCCACGCGGCTTCCACGGCCCTGCGCTCCTGCAGGGCCGCCACCTGGTCCAGGGCGGCCAGCAGCGAGCGCGCCTCGGCCGGGTTGCCGGTCTTGCGGTGTATCACGGCGAGCAGCAGTTTCGCCTCGGGGTCCCAGTCGCTCTTGAGGTTGTCGTAGGCCTCCTGCAGCAGCCCCAGTTCTATCAGCGCGGCGCACATCGAAAAACGCGCCCTGGACGCCGGGTTGCGGGCCGCGGCGGCGGCGTAGAGGTAATGCGCCCCGTGCAGGTTGCCCAGCCCCAGTTCCCCGTCGGCGGCGCGCGCCAGGTCGCCCTGCGCGGCCTTGCCTGCCGAGCGGGTGTAGCCCGCCAGCAGCGACATGTCCAGGCGCGTGGCCCTGAGCCCCGCGCAGGTGTAGCGCGCCTGGGGGTGCTCCGGGTTGAACAGGAAAAGGTCGTGGTGGGGGGCGTGGAAGAAGAGCAGCGCGGTCTCGGCGAGGCCGCGGTTTATCAGCGGCGGGTTCAGCAGCTCCGCGCTGGTAAAGGCGGCCAGCGCCTGCCGCCCGTCGGCGGCGGTTTCGGCGAGCGTGTAGAGCTGCGCCGCGCCAGCGGCTTCCCGGCGCACCGGCAGCGCCGCGCCGGCCAGGCCGGCGAAAAGCGGCAGCGCGTCCGCGAACCGCCCGGGCGCGCCTTCAAAAATGTTAAGATTCTGCGTGTTCTCCGCCACAAATACATTTTAATATATTTACCCGGCCTTTTTTACATGGACAAGACGCTGGTCATCGCGACCTTCAACCCGCATAAACTCGCTGAAATAAGCGCTATCCTGCCCGGCCTGGGAGCCGCGCTGCGGGCGCTGTCGTCCTTCCCCGGCTCCGTGCCGGCCGAAGAGGACGGGGCCACGCTGGAGGCCAACGCCGTCAAGAAGGCCGTGGCCGCGGCCCGTTATACCGGCCTGCCGGCCCTGGCCGACGATACCGGGCTGGAGGTGGACGCGCTCGGCGGGGCCCCCGGGGTGCGCTCCGCCCGCTACGCCGGCGAGGGCTGTTCCTATGCCGACAACAACGCGCGGCTGCTCCTGGCGCTGGCCGGGCTGCCGCCGGAGCGGCGGCTGGCGCGCTTCGCCTGCGTGACGGCGCTGGCGCTGCCCTCCGGGGAGGTCAAAACGGCCCGCGGCACGCTGGAGGGGCGCATCGCCGCGGTCCCGCGCGGCGCCAACGGCTTCGGCTACGACCCGCTGTTCGAGGTGGCCCGCGGCCCGCGCACGCTCGCCGAATTTTCCGAAGCCGAAAAGAACGCCGTCAGCCACCGGGCCGCCTCCCTCAAAGGGCTGTTGCCGGCCCTCCTGGAACTTTTTCCCGCCCCCTGAGTCCTCGCCGCGGCCTTATCTGCTATAATTAAAGATACAACTATGCGCATACGACTATTGCACAAATTTATAGCGGTCATGGCCCTCGTTTCGGTGCTGCCGATGGCCCTGCTCGGCCTGCGGCTGATAAGCCTGGGGCAGCTGGGGGTGCGCACGGCCATCATGGAACTGAACCTTTCCAAGGCCGACAGGATAGCCGCGGACGTGAACGGCTATATCAGGAGCGCCGACGGCGCGCTGCGCGCCGCCATCGCCGCGATGGGCCGGATGGACTGGGAGAACAAGCAGACCATGCTCACGGCCCTGCTGGAGACCCGGCCGGAGATCAGGCAGCTCTCGGCCCTTTCCAAGGAAGGGGCTGAAGTGGTGAAGATCATTTCGCCTTACGCCGGCACCGGCGAGGAGCTGAAAAAGTACGGAACGGCTCCCGGCTTCAAGGCCGCCATGGGCGGCGCCAGGCATTTGTCCATAGACGACAATACGCGCGCGGCGGTCTTCTATTATCCTTTCGGCAAGGACATGGTGCTGCGCGCCGAGGCCGACCTGCCCGCTTTCATAAATTCCATGGCCCTGCAGCGCGTGGGCACCGAAGGCTTCCCCGTCATCCTCGACGCCGCCGGCAAGCCGATAGGCTGGCCCGGCGGCCTGACGCAGGAGAAGGCCAACGCGGCCGCCGCATGGGAGATCTCGGCCAACGCGGTCAAATCCCTTTCCGCCGGCTCCTCGGAGTTCACCGACGCCGAAGGGCGCGAGATGCTGGGCGCCTACTCGCCCATCTCGGAGCTGCGCGGCGCCGTCGTGGTCAGCCAGCCCAGCGAGGAGGCCTACTCCTACGCCATGTTCATGCGCCGGCAGGCCGTCTATGTCGTGCTCGTCTTCCTGCTGCTGGCCGCCGCGGCCGGCTGGTTCATGAGCCGCAGCCTCTCCAACCCCATCACCGAGCTCACCCGCGCGGCCGAATTCGTGGCCAACGGCGACTTCTCGCGCAAGGCCGAGGTGCATACCTCCGACGAGCTGCGCGACCTGGCCGAGACCTTCAACACGATGACCGCGAAACTGAAGGCCTACTCCGACATCCAGGTGGACCGAATCATCCGCGAGCAGAAGAATACCGAGGCCATCCTCTTCTCCACCGAGGACGGCATCATGATGACGGACATGGCCGGCCGCGTGCAGGTGGCCAACCGCAAGGCCCGCTCCGTGCTCGGCATCGCCCAGGACGCCCCCGTGGAGGGGAAGATGCTGGAGGAGCTGATAACCTCCGAGGCCATCCGGGAGGCCGTGCTGGACGTGTTCGGCAGCGAGCAGGAGAAATATTTCCGGGAGGTCGAGCTCTCGCGGGAGACCTCCACCCGCTTCTTCAAGTGCTTCGCGGCGCCCATCGTGGCGCCCGGCAAGGAGGGGGCGCTGGGCCGCCTGATAGGCTTCTACGACATCACGCTCGACAAGGAACTGGCCCGCATCAAGGACGAGTTCCTCCACTCCATCACGCACGACCTGCGCAACCCGATGGGCGCCATCAAGGGTTTCGTGGAGTTCATGCTCAAGGAGATCCCCGGCCCGGTCAACGAGGCGCAGAAGAAGATGCTGGTCTCGATCGACCGCGCCGCGTTCCGCCTGCTGGGCATGATCAACAACATCCTCGACTCCGCCAAGATGGAGGCCGGCAAGATGGAGATCAGCCTGGCGCCGGTCAACCTGCGCGACGTGGCCTCCAGGGTGAACTCGCTGCTCGAGCCGCTGGGCCAGCGCAAGCACATCAAGTTCGACCTGGAAGGCGCGGAGAACGTGGTGGTCAACGCCGACGCCGGCCTGATCGAGCGCATGTTCACCAATCTCATCGGCAACTCCATCAAGTTCACGCCCGAGAACGGCACCATCACCACCGGCCTGTCCGACGACGGCGACCACATCACCGCCTGGGTGCGCGACACCGGCGACGGCATCCCGCCGGAGTACCTCGACAAGGTCTTCGAGAAATTCGAGCAGGTGAAAGGCCAGAAGGCCGGCGGCACGGGCCTGGGCCTGACCATCTGCAAGTTCGTCTCCTCCGCCCACCTGGGCCGCATCTGGGCCGAGTCCGCGCCCGGCCAGGGCGCCAAGTTCCTTTTTTCCTTCCCGAAGGGCCTGGCCAAGGACGAGTCCGGGAAGGTGATCGTTAATCCGGGGGGGACGGTATGAAAAGATTGATCCTGGGCCTGCTGGCCCTGCTGGGCCCGTCGTACGCGGGCGCCGCCGAGGAGCTGCAGACGATAATCGTGAGGCCCGGCGACACGCTCTGGAGCATCTCCAATACCTATCTCAAGGACCCGAAGCGCTGGAACGAGCTGCTCAAGCACAACCGCCTGCCCTCCTCCGACCCGTCCATCGCCCTGCCCGGCATGGCGCTGAAGGTGCCCGTCAGCCTGCTCAAGGCGCAGTACCGCGCGGCCAAGCTGGTCTATTTCCTCAACGAGGTGCTGCTGCGCCCCAGCGGCGTCTCGGACTGGAAGAACGTCAGCGCCAGCATGGACCTGTTCAAGGCCGACACGCTGCGCACCCGGGCGGGCGCCAGGGCCGACGTGAAGTTCTACACCGGCGAGATCCTCAACCTCTACCCCAACTCCATCGCGGTGCTGCGCCCGCCCGGAGACAAGGACACCGACGTGCGCCTGATGGCCGGCGAAATGCGCGGCCTGCGCTCGCGCGTGGTGACGGCCTCGGCCCGCATCACGCCCAAGACCAAGGACACCGAGTTCGGCGCCAAGATCAAGGACGACCTGACGACGCTGGTGCAGGTTTACAAGGGAAAGGCCGACGTAGAGGCCGGCGGCAAGACGGTGGAGGTGCCCGCGGGCTTCGCCTCCGAGGTCCGGATGGACATGCAGCCCTCCAACCCGGTCAAGCTGCCCAAACTGCCCGATTTCGACGCCACCCGCACCGCCCTGGCCTCCGGAGGCAAGACGCCCCAGCTCACCACCACCGGCGGCGTGGTCTCGCTGAACATGGGCAGGCCGGGCAAGCAGCCCGCCGGCGGCGACCTGCCCAAGGCCGATCCCGGCGGGGCCAAGGTGCCCGACCTCAACGACAAGTCGCTGGACGCGGCCGAGATCATCAAGCTGATCTCGGTGGGCAACCCGGTGCAGAGCTATCACCTGCAGGTCTCGCGCGAGCAGACCTTCTCCAGCACCGTGCTCGACAAGAATTACGACTCCTTCGAGGATATCAACCTCAACAGCCTCCTCCCGCCGGGCAACTACTACATGCGCGTGGCCCTCATCGACCTGCTGGGCTTCGAAGGCAAGTTCAGCGCGCCGCGCCCCGTCAAGGTGGGCGGCCCGAGGTAAAACTCCCGTCCGCCGATGAGACCTAAACCGAGTATCGCCGCCGTCCTGGCCGCCTGCCTGCTGCAGGCCGCCCCGGCGGCCTGCGTCCCCGCGCCGGCCGGGGCCCGCACCGTCTGGGACCGCATCATGGAGGACCAGAGCGCGATAAACCTGAAGCGCGGCTACTCGCTGATGGAGGAGCAGAAATATCCCGCCGCCGCCGACGAATTCTTCAGGGCGGCGCAGAAAAGCCCGGCCAGCGCCTGGCCGCGCCTGCTCTACGGCTCGGCGCTGTACTGGCTCGGCGAGCCGGCCAAGGCCCTGGACGAGTTCGAGGAGGCGCTGCGCCTGGACCCGAAGAACCCGATGGGCCACCAGCTGCGCGGCATCGTGCGGGCCCGCGACGGCAATTACGCCGAGGCGCTGGAGGATTTCCTGGCGGCCGAGCGGCTCGACCCGTCCCGCCCCGACGTCAAGATGAACGCCGGCTCCGTCTACCAGGCGCTGGGCAACCGCGGCAAGGCGCTGGACTATTTCAGGGGCGCCGTGCAGGCCGATCCCTCCAACCCGCTCTACCGCTACCAGCTGGGCCTCTTCTACTCGCGCTCGGGCCGCTACGCCGAGGCCGCCGGGCAGCTCGAGCGGGCCGTCTCGCTGTTCCCCGGCTACGAGGACGCCGTGCTGGAGCTGGCCGTGCTGCGCGAGCGCGACGGGCGGCTCGGCGACGCCATAAAGCTTTACCGCCGCGCGCTGGCGATCAAGCCGCGCGACTCCGTGGCCAGGTTTCGCCTGGCCTGGGCGCTGCGCAAGGCGGGCCGTCCCGCTCAGGCGCTGGCGGCGCTCGACGGCGCCTTCCTGCTGGCCCCGGTCAACGAGAAGGGAGGCATCTCCATGGCGCTCGCTTACGCCGGGCCGCCCGCCGGCGCCGGAGAGGACCCGGTTAAAGGACCGGTCTACGGCGCGCTGGCCAAGGTGCCGCCGGACCAGGAGGCGCGCGTGGTCATAGAGCTGCTCGAGACGCCCAAGGCGGTGCTGGCCGAGGCGCCGCGCGGAGAGAAGATGGCCGGGCGCCTGCAGTCGGCCTTCCGCAAGCCGAGGGTGGGCTACACCAAGCGCGAATATTTCCTCCCGGCCTCCACTCCCGAAGAGCGGCTCAAGCGAGCGGCCGCCATCGCGGCCGAGGCCGACGGGCTGCTCAAGGCCGTTTCCGCCGACAGCGACGCCCGCGTGAATTTCAACATCGAGACCTCCGTCCCGGCCGCCGGCGGCAAGGCGGGCGCGGGGGGCAAGAACAAGGCCCTCTACAAGCCGCGGGACGTGGGCAACGATATGGGCCTCTGGGTGATGGGCGACAACTGGCTCGACAACGCGGCCGAGGCGCTCGACGAGATGGAGGCCGCCCCCGCGGACGACGCCGGGGCCAGGCTGATCAGGGGCCTCGGCCACCTGCTGCTGGGCGAGCCCGACGCCGCCCTGGAGCAGTTCTCCGGCAGCGGGGCGCAGGCCGCGCTCGGGCGCGCCGCCGCCTGGGTGGAGGCCGGCTCCGAGGGTAAGGCGCTGGCGGAATGCCGCGAGGCGCTGCGGCTCGACCCGGGCAACGCCGACGCGCTGGCCAACAAGGCCTGGCTGGAGGCCAAATGAGGCCCGGCCCCGCGCTGCTGGCCGCGCCGCGGCTGGCCTTCGCTTTTTCCGACTACGCCCTCAAGGAGCGCCTGTGCGGCCGGGTCTGCGCCTCGCATGGCCGCTGGCTGGGCGGCTACCGCACGCTGGAACTGCGCCCCGGCGGCAAGCGCGCCGGCTTCGAGGTGGAGGCCCTCGGCGGCGGCCGCGCCGTGCTGGCCTCGCGCGAGATCGTTTCTCCGGTCTCTTTCAACAAGTACGCGCTGGACCTCGCCGCGCTGGAGGGCACGGCCCTGCCGGCGCTGGAGGCGGCCGCCGCGGCCGGCAAGGTGCTGCTTTTCGACGAGCTGGGCCCGATGGCGATGCGCTCGGCGGCCTTCAGCGCGCGCGCGGTGGAGCTGCTGTTCTCGGGCTCGCCGTGCCTGGTCTTCTTCCGGCGCGGGGCGGAGGTCTTCGAACAGGCCTTTGCCCGCGGCGGCGATACTGTTATAATTGAGCTCGGCGAGGCGGGCTGGGCCGAGGCCGTGGCGGCCGCCGACGCCTGGCTGGACGCGAAAGTGCGGCTTATGGGAACTACATGAAAACCAACTACACCGAAGAACTCGACCTGTCGCGCGTCAGGACGGCGCATTTCATAGGCATCGGCGGCATCGGCATGAGCGGCATCGCCCGCTTGATGCTGGGCCTCGGCTACAAGGTCAGCGGCTCCGACGCCAGGGCCTCCGAGATCACCAAGGCCCTGCAGCGCGAGGGCGCCGGATTTACCGAGGGCCACTCCGCCGCAGCGCTGGGCTCGCCCGACGTGGTGGTGGTCAGCTCGGCGGTGAGACCCGACAACCCGGAGCTGGTCGCGGCCTTCCGGCGCGGCCTGCCGGTGGCGCGCCGCGCCCTGATGCTCTCCAGCCTGGCGCGCCTCAAGAAGACCGTCACCATCGCCGGCACGCACGGCAAGACCACCACTACCACGATGACCGCCGCGGCCCTCGAGGCCGCCGGCGCGGACGCCACCGCCGTGGTGGGCGGCATCATCAAGGGCGCCGGCTCCAACATCAAGCTGGGCGGCGGGCATTACCTGGTGGCCGAGGCCGACGAGTCGGACGGCTCCTTCCTCTATTTCTCGCCGCTGGTAACCTGCGTCACCAACATCGATTCCGACCACCTCGACCATTACGGCAGCATGGGCGCGCTGAAAGAGGCCTTCGTGCGGCACATCAACAAGGTGCCTTTCTACGGCCTGGCCGCGCTCTGCTCCGACGACCCCGTCATCCGCGGGATCCTGCCGCTCGTCAAGACGCCCGTGGTGACCTGCGGCATTGGCCGGGACGCCGACTGGCAGGCCCGCGACGTTAAATTCTCCGCGGAGGGGACGGCCTACAAGGCCTGGTTCCGCGGCCGCCCCAAGGGGCCCGTCAGGCTGCGCTGCGGCGGCGCGCATAACGTGCGCAACTCGCTGTTGGCGCTGGCCGCCGGCTCCTACCTCGGCTTCGATTTCGACCGGCTCGCCGCCGGCCTCTGGAACTTCGCCGGCGTGAAGCGCCGCATGGACCGGCTGGGCGCGGCGGGCGGCGTGGACTTCTTCGACGACTACGCCCACCACCCGACCGAGATCCGCGCCACGCTGGAGGCGGCGCGCGGGCTGTTCCCCGGCCGCCGCATCGTGACGCTGTTCCAGCCGCACCGCTACAGCCGCACAGGGCTGCTCTACAAGGAGTTCGGCCGCGCCTTCGGCCGGGCCGACCGCGTGTACGTGGCCCCGGTCTACGCCGCAGGCGAGAAGCCGCTGCCCGGGGTGGATTCAGGCCTGATCCTGCGCGCGCTGCGGCGCAGCGGCGCGCCGGCCTCGGCCTTCGGCGGGGCGCTGGAGACCCTCAAGGAACTGCGCCCCGGCGACGTCTTCCTGACGCTGGGCGCCGGCGACGTGTGGAAGCTGGGCGAGGAGATCCGGCTCAAGACCGGGATGCTGGCGGAGTCGCTTCAAAGCTGAGAAACCAAATGCCAAAATACAGTCAGGTTTTTCTGAAGGACGCGGGGATCTGCGCCGCCATAGCCGGCTCGCTCGACGAGGAAACGTTCGATTCCGTCACCGAGATCGGCCCCGGCGGCGGCGCGCTCACCGAGTTCCTGTATCCCAAATATCCGCGCATGCGGGCCGTGGAGATAGACAAGGCCCTGCTGCCGGCGCTGCGCGCGCGCTTCCCCGGCCTGGAGATCGTTAACACCGATTTTCTGCAGGCCGACCTGGCGGCCGTGGCCGGCCCGGGCCGCGCCGCCTTCATCGGCAACCTGCCCTACGAGTGCTCCACCGCCATCCTGGAGCGGACGCTGCTCTACCCCGGCACCGCCGCCGCGGTCTTCATGTTCCAGAAGGAGGTGGCGCGCCGCATCACCGCCGCGCCCGGCGACAGCGACTACGGCTATCTGTCGCTGCTGTCGGCCTCGCGCGCCTCGGCCGAGCTGCTGATGGACATCGGCGCGGCCAGCTTCAGCCCGGTGCCCGCCGTGGACTCCTCCGTGCTGCGCTTCCGGCCCCGGGTCCGCTTCGCCGACCCGGCGCAGGAGGCCGCTTTCCGCGCGCTCATCCGCAAGGCTTTCAGCCACCGCCGCAAGACGCTCATCAACTCGCTGTCCCTGTGCGGCGTAGAGAAGGCCGTCTCGGCCGGAGCCGTGGCCGCGCTCGGCCTCAAGCCCACCGCGCGGCCGCAGGAACTCTCGCTGGACCAGTATGCCGCCCTGGCCGCCGCCCTCGCCGCTAAATGAAGAAGATCATCGTCCTGCCGGCCTATAACGCCGCTAAAACGCTCGAGGCCACCGTGGCCGCCCTGCCGGCCGGCGCCTTCGACGAGATCGTGCTGGTGGACGACTGCTCCTCCGACGGCACCTATGAGCTGGCGCTGCGCCTGGGGCTGACGGCCCGCCGGCACCCCCGCAACCTGGGCTACGGCGCCAACCAGAAGACCTGCTACGCGCTGGCGCTGGGTCGCGGCGCGGATATCGTGGCGATGCTGCACCCGGACTACCAGTACGATCCCCGCGTGCTCCCGTTCATGACGGGCATCATAGAGGACGGCATCTGCGACGTGGTGCTGGGCAACCGCATCCGCACCCGCGCCGAGGCCCTGGCGGGGGGGATGCCGGTCTACAAGTACGCCGGCAACCGGCTGCTGACCATGCTGGAGAACCTGGCCGCGGGGCAGAACCTGGGCGAGTGGCACAGCGGCCTGCGCGCCTACTCCCGGGCCGCTCTGGAGAGCGTCTCCTGGGCCGGCAACGACGACGGCTTCGCTTTCGACTCGCAGTTGCTCTTCCAGGCCGCCTTCAAGGGCCTGCGCATAGGGGACATCCCCGTGCCGGCCAAGTATTTCGGCGACGCCTCTTCCATCTCTTTCCCGGCCAGCGTGCGCTACGGCCTGGGTACGCTGCTGGCCGCCGCCGAGTTCCTGATCAACCGCTCCGGCCTGCTGCGCACCGCCCGGTACCGATAATATAAAAATTGTATAATAGGAGCCCCGGCCTGGACCGGGACTAACCTGTTTTCCGGGGTGGACATATGAACATACACGCCAAGCGCATCAAAGACCTGCAGGGCCTGCTCAAGCGCGAGCGGCTCGACGCCATCGTGGTGACCCGCAACCTCGACATCGGCTTCCTGACCGGCTACCACATGGACGACTATCTGCTGCTGGTGTCGCGGAGCGCCGCCTGGGGCATAGTGCCCAACATGCTGCTGCAGGATTTCAAGGCCAAGGCGCCCCACGTGGAGCCGGTGGTCCCCGAGGGCAGCTTCGAGCAGGCCGTGCTGGACCTGCGCCGCAAGTACAAGCTGGCCAAGACCGCTTTCGACCCCGAGTACGAGACCTATAACCGCGGAAACCTCTGGCGCAAGAACGGCCTGGCCGAGAAGGGCGGCCTGGTAGGCTCCCTGCGCGCGATCAAGGAGGGCCAGGAGGCGCAGGACCTGCGCAAGGCCTGCCTGATAGCCGGCAAGGCTTTCGCCCTGATCAAGCCCCGCATAAAGACCGGCCGCACCGAGCTCTCCGTCTACCGCGAGCTCGAGGACATCATGCAGGCGATGGGCGCCAAGGGCCCGTCGTTCAACCTCATCGTAGGCTTCGGCCCCAACTCGGCCCTGCCGCACCACGTGAGCTCCGAGCGGAAACTGAAGAACAACGAGGCCGTGCTGCTGGACTACGGCTGCGTCTACAACCATTACTGCTCCGACATCACCCGCACCTATTTCCACGGCCGGCCCACCGAGGAATTCAAGAAAGTCTATTCGATAGTGCTGGCCTCGCAGAAGGCCGGCCTGGCCAAGGTGAAGGCCGGCGTGAACGCTATCGCCGTGGACAAGGCCTGCCGCGACGTCATCTCCGACGCCGGCTACGGCCAGTACTTCATCCACGGCACGGGCCACGGCATCGGCCTGGAGATACACGAGTTCCCCAGGGTCAACACCCGGGTGGACGTGGCGCTGCGCGCCGGCATGGCCGTCACGGTGGAGCCAGGCATCTACCTCAACGGCAAATTCGGCGTGCGCATAGAGGATTCGGTGCTCGTCACCAGGACGGGCTGCGAGATACTTACGAAGTCCGCGGCGAAATAATAGGGAGGACATAGCATGATCATCTTAGCCATAGTACTGCTGGCCCTGGCGGCCTACCTGGTGTTCACGTTCAACGGCCTGGTGCGCCTGCGCAACCAGGTGGCCAACGCGTTCCGCCAGATCGACGTGCAGCTCAAGCGGCGCCACGACCTGATCCCCAACCTTATCGAGTCCGTCAGGGGCGAGATGAAGTTCGAACGGGAGACCCTCGAGCGCGTCATCCAGGCGCGCGCGGCCGCCGTAACGGCGGGGCAGGGCGGCAGCACGCACGACATCCTCGCCAAGGAAGGCATGCTGACCCAGGCCCTGGGCCGTCTGTTCGCCCTGTCCGAGAACTATCCCAACCTCAAGGCCAACGAGTCCGTCAAGAAACTGATGGAAGAGCTGACCCATACCGAGAACCAGATCGCCTTCGCCCGCCAGTTCTACAACGACGTGGTGACCAAGTTCAACACGGCGCAGCAGGTGTTCCCGACCAACCTGTTCGCGGCGCTGTTGGGCTTCTCGGCCTCCGAGCTGTGGGAGCTGCCGGCCGATTCCCCCGAGCGGGAGAATCCCAAGGTGAACCTCGCGGTCTAAAAACCTCTCCGGCCGCCGGGCCAGTCCCGGCGGCCGGGTTTTTTAATGAACATTTACGAACAGCAGGCTTCCAACAGGCGCACGACGGTCCTCATCATGGCCGCGTTCACCGCTTTTTTCCTGGTCATAGGCCTGGGGTTCGACTATTTTTATCTGAATTTCGGCCAGGACCTGGTCTCCGTCGGAGACCTGGCCAGCACCGCCTACCAGGAGAGCGTCGCCCCCGGGCGCTACCAGGGCGGCGGCAATAATGTGCCTTTCGGCACCATCCTGGCGCTCCTCGTGAGCGCGGGCCTGATGCTCAACAGCTATTTCAACGGCGCGCGCATGGTGCTGCGCTCCACCATGGCCCGCCGCGCCGACCCGCTGGTCGAGGGGGAGAAGCGGTTCATCAACGTCGTGGCCGAGATGGCCACCGCCTCCGGCCTGCCGGCCCCCGCCGCCTATATTATTCCCGACCAGGACCTCAACGCCTTCGCCACCGGCACCAGCCCGGCCAACTCCGTCATCGCCGTAACCGAGGGGCTGCTGGCCTCCCTCAACCGCGAGGAACTGCAGGCCGTGGTCGCCCACGAGATGGGGCACGTGCGCAATTACGACATCCGCCTGATGACGGTGGTGGCCGCCCTGATGGGCGCCATCGCCCTGCTCTCCGATTTCGCGGGCCGCAGCTCGCGCTACCGGACCAGGAGCTCATACCGCGGCGCCTCCGCCGGCGGCTCCGGCCGCAGGAGCGGGCGCGGCGGCGCCGTGCTGCTGTTCCTGCTCTGGATCATCCTCGTTATGCTCGCCCCGCTGATCTCGCGCATCCTGGCCATGGCCATCTCGCGCCAGCGCGAATTCCTGGCCGACGCCACCGGCGCCGAGCTCACCCGCAACCCGGCGGGCCTCATCTCCGCGCTGGAGAAGATCCGCGCGGCCGTGACGCCCACCAACGCCGTAAATAACGGCGTGGCGCACATGTGCATAGCCGACCCGCGCGGCAGCCTCATCGAGGAAAGATCCGGTTTCGCGGCGGACCTGCTGGCCACGCACCCGCCGATGGAGAAGCGCATACTCGCGCTGAAGGCCATGGCGTACCGCTCCGCCAACCCAGCCCCGGTCAGGGGCATGTAGCAAGCTTCGACTAAAACAAACAGGAGACACACATGATACTCGCAAGTCAATTCAAAGAAGGCAGCATGTTCATCAACGAGAACGGCCAGATGGTCGAGGTGATGACCGTGCAGCATCACCGCAAGTCGCAGGCCCGCGCCGTGGTGCGCGTGAAGCTGACCAACATCGAGACCGGCTCCATCATAGAGACCGCCTACCGCCCCGAGGACAAGTTCAAGGACGTGATGGTGGAGAAGCGGCCCAAGACCTACGTCTACGCCGAGGCCGACATGGCCTACTTCATGGACGACACCACCTTCGAGCAGGTGGGCATGCCCAAGGAGAAGATCAAGGCGATGCTGCCCTACATGACCGAGAACATGCCCGTCGAGGGCATCTACCTCAACGACGCCTTCTTCACGATACAGCTGCCCGCCAACCTGGTGATGACCGTCACCCACACCGTCGACGGCGTGCGCGGCGACACCGTCTCCAACACCATGAAGGAAGCCACCGTGAACACCGGCCTGGTGGTGAAGGTGCCCATGTTCATCAACGAAGGCGACCAGATACGGGTGGACACCCGCACCGGCACCTACGTCGAGCGCGTTTCCAAGTAGTCGGCCCCCGGGCCCGGAGCTGATATGATAAAAGCCGTCATCCTCGACATCGACAACACGCTGATGGACTTCATGCGCATGAAGCGCGCCGCGGTGGACGCGGCCGTGGACGCCATGATAGACGCCGGCCTGCCCATGCACAAGGAGCAGCTCCGGGAGAAGATCTTCGAGATCTACTGGAAGGAAGGCATCGAGGACCAGAACATCTTCGACAAGGTGCTGATGAAGGAGTTCGGCAAGGTGGACCCCAAGATCCTCGCCGCCGGCATCATCGGCTACAAGCGCGCAAAGGAGGGCCACATGACCCTCTACCCGCACGTGAAGATGGCGCTGACCGACCTGCTGAAGATGGGCGTGCGCATGGGCGTGGTCTCCGACGCGCCGCGCCTGAGCGTCTGGATGCGCATCGTGGGCCTCGGGCTGCACCACTACTTCGAGCATGTCGTCACCTTCGAGGACACCGGCGAGAAGAAGCCGTCCCCCAAGCCGTTCAAGAAGATCCTGTCGCTGATGGAAGTAGAGCCCGGCGCCGCGATCATGGTGGGGGACTGGGCCGAGCGGGACATCAAGGGCGCCAAGGCCTTCGGCATGAAGACCGCCTGGGCCAAGTACGGCAACGAGTTCGACACGCCCGTCTCCGGCGCGGACTACGAGCTCGACGATATCTATAACCTGGTCGCCATCGTGCGGAGGGAAAATGAGAAAGCTCGTTAGCGCCGTCCTGCTCTGCCTGGCCGCGCAGGCCGCCGGCGCGCTGCAGATCGCCGCGGTCAAGCCCGCCCAGGTGAAGGGCGCTCCCGCCGCCGAGTTCTCTTTCGGCCCTTTCGCCGTGGCCGGCATCGGCTGGGAGGGGGGCGCCGTGGTGATGCCAGCCACCGAGAACAAAGGCCGCAAGTACACCGATATAAAGCTGCTCTCCAGGGGCCTCTACGGCCGCCTGGAAGCCTGCTTCCGCAGCGGCTGCGCCCCCGCCAAAGCCGCCAGGCCCAAGGCCAGGGTAGAGGCCCTCAAGCCTCTTAAATCCCCCGTGCGCGTGGCCAACGCCGAGATCTCCATCGACGGGGAACTGCTGGTGACCGCCGGCGTGATGGCTTCCAAAAAAGAGGAGGGCGCCTTCTGGGTGGCCTTTCCGCCCGCCCTCGTCTTCACGGACGGGGCCTTCAAAAGCGCGGTAGAGTCCGCCGTCATCGCGGCCTGGACCAAGAAAGGGAAATAATGCGACTCTACGGGAAGCCGGCGACCTTCGCCCTGGCGGCCCTGCTGCTGCTGCCGCCAGCCGGCGCCTACGCCCGCCGGGTAGAGCGCCTGCGGCGCGTCTCGCCCGCGTCGGGCGCCGTCACCCATATCGAAGCCGCCTCCGGCTCGGCGCTGGTGCGTTTCCGCGCCGGCGTCTCCACGGCCGCCGCCGCGGCGCAGCTGGCCCCGGCCGGTTTCTCCG
Source organism: Elusimicrobia bacterium HGW-Elusimicrobia-3 (assembly GCA_002840355.1). Classification (GTDB taxonomy): domain Bacteria; phylum Elusimicrobiota; class Elusimicrobia; order Elusimicrobiales; family UBA9959; genus UBA9959. The sequence goes on from PHAL01000036.1 coordinate 15,025, forward strand.
TGGCCCGCACTTTCAGCCGCTTCGGCTGGTCCATCGTGGCCTTCCCCGAAGACTACGGCGTGCAGGCCGGGCTGGACTTCCTCAAAGCCCAGGCCGCGGTGGAGTGGGCCGAGCCCAACCGCGTCTTCCGCGCCCGCCGCGTGCCGGCCGACCCTTACGCCGGGGCGCAGTACGCCCTGGCCCGGGTGCAGGCTTTCGGCGCCTGGGAGTACGAGACCGGCGTCAGCAGCCGCGTCACGGTGGCCGTCATCGACACCGGCATAGACGGCGCCCACCCAGAACTCGCCGGCAAGCTGTCCGGCACCAGCCGGGCCTTCACCCCGGTCGCCTCGCCGGTGGTTTCCGACGATCAGCCGCCCACGGCCGCCTGCAACCACGCCACGCGCGTGGCCGGCGCGGCCGCCGCCGCCTCCGATAATTCCGCCGGCGTGGCCGGCATCTCCTGGGGCGCGCGGCTGATCTCCATGAAAGTCTTCTCCGACGCCGGCTGCACCGAAGCCTGCGCCGACGCCGCCGGCCCCTTCTCCTGCAGCACCGACGAGGGCGCCATCGCCGCGGCCGTCAGCGAGCTGATCCCTCAGCACAACACGCCGGAGCTGGGCAAGGTCGTTATCAATATAAGCCTTGGCAGCCCCGGCGGCTGCTCTCCCGGCCTGCAGACAGCCTTGAACGCCGCGGCCGGCGCCGGCCTGATGATCTTCGCCGCCGCCGGCAACGACGGGGCGCCGGTGATAGACTCGCCCGCTAACTGCAATAACGTCTACGCCGTAGCGGCCACCGACATGCAGGACCAGCTGGCGTCCTTCTCCAATTACGGCGCCGAAATGCTCGCGAGGGGCCTGGCGGCGCCCGGCGTGGAAATCTATACCACCGACCTTAACGCCAGCTACGCCGCGGCCAGCGGCACTTCCTTCTCCTCGCCGCTGGCGGCCGGCGTGGCAGCGCTGGTCTGGTCCGCCAAGCCCTCCAATACCGCCGCGCAGGTCTTCGACGCCATGAAAACTTCAGCCGACGACCTGGGCCCCGCCGGGCCGGACACCGGCTACGGCTGGGGCCGCGTCAACGCCTACAAAGCTGTTTGTAAAGTAGTGCCCTGCCGGAGCTACGCCGCCGGCGAGAAGAAGGCCTCCGCCTACCCCAACCCTTTCCGCCCCGCCTCGCACCGGCTGCTGGCCTTCAAGACCGCCGCCGGCTTCGACAATGCCGGCCTGGAGATAAAGATCTACACCGCCGAAGGGGAACTGGTTAAAAAACTGAGCGGCCTAACCTGGGACGGCCGCAACGAGTATGGCGCCGAAGTCGCCAGCGGGGTTTATGTGTTCCGCGTCAGGTCCGACCTGGATTCGGCCACCGGCAAGTTCGCGCTGCTGCGCTAAAAGGGGGAACGGTGAAAGTTTTCAACAAGACCAAGGGGCTGCGGGTGCTCGGCTCGGCCGCCCGGGCCGAGACTTTCGAAACCAGGCTGCTCGGCCTCATCCCGCGCACCTGCCTGGGGGCCGAGGAAGGGCTCTGGCTCGAGCCCTGCGCCATGATACACATGTGCTTTATGAGATTTGCGATAGATGCGGTTTTTGTGGACCGGGAGAACCGGGTGCTGCGGGTCATAGAAAACCTGCGCCCCTGGCGCTTCTCGCCCTGGGTGGCCGGGGCCCGCGGCGTGCTGGAATTACCGTCGGGGCGCTGCGCCGGCAGGGTAGAGGAGGGGGACGAGCTGGAGTTCACCCCCTGAAAGCCGCCTAAAATCGCCTTGTAAGTTTCAGTCAAATAGATTTATAATAATAACGCATGCAACCCGCTAAAGGTCTTCAGCGCAAACGGAACATGAGGGAGATCCTCATAGAGAGTAAACTCATATCCGAAGAGCAGATGGCCGCGGTGGAGGATAACGCCAAGAAGGACGGCCGGCACGTGCAGCAGTCGCTCCTCGAAGGCAAACTCATCCCCGAACTGCAGCTGCTCAAGGTGCTCGCCGACGAATGGGGCTTCAAGGCCGTGGACCTTTCCAAAATGGAGCCGCCCCCCGAAGTGGTGCAGCTGCTGCCCGAGCAGATAGCCCGCAAGCAGATGTGCGTCCCTTTCGCCCGCCAGGACAACGCCCTGGCGCTGGCCATGGCGGACCCCCGCGATTTCCTGATACTCGAAGACATAGGCCTGCGCACCGGCCTCGACGTCAAGCCTTACCTGGCCCTCGCCCCGTGGATCCTGAAGGTGCTCGACACCGTTTACGGCAAGCAGGACAGCGCGCAGGTGGCCCAGCTGGTGGAGCAGGTGCAGCAGTCCCAGACCGTCCCCGAAGGGGACGAGGGCGCCATCTCGATGGCCAACGAGGAAAAGAAGGACATCAGCGACGTAGACGCCAGCGCCCCCGAAGTGGAAAAGCTGGTGAACGCCATCATCCTCGGCGCGCTCAGCATCAAGGCTTCCGACATCCACATAGAGCCGTTCGAGGACCCCAACGGCAAGAATTCCAAGGTGATGGTGCGCTACCGCGTGGACGGCATGCTGCGCGCGGCCTCTTTCTCTATCCCCTGGGCCTACCGCCAGGCCATCAGCGCCAAGATCAAGATCATGTCGAATTCGATGAACATCACGGAGCGGCGCATCCCTCAGAGCGGCCGCATCCAGATCATCGCCAAGGGCAACCCCATAGAGTTCCGCGTCGAGATAGTGCCCACCGTGTTCGGCGAGAGCTGCGTCATGCGTATCCTGGACCGCGCCTCGGTGCGTGTCGACATCAAGATCATGGGCTTCCTGCCCGACACCGAGAAGAAGCTGCTGGACCAGTTCAAGGGCATCGGCGGCAAGAAGAACTTCGGCCTGATGCTGGTCTGCGGTCCCACCGGCTCGGGCAAGTCCACCACGCTTTACGGCTGCCTCAACTACGTCAACCGCCCCGACATCAAGATCATCACCGCCGAGAACCCGGTGGAGTACAACATCGACGGCATCATCCAGGTGCCGGTCAACCCCGACGTGAGCCTGGGCGGCAACAAGAAATTCGACTTCGCCAGCGCCCTGCGCTCTTTCATGCGCCTCGACCCCGACGTCATCATGGTCGGCGAGATCCGCGACGAGGAGACGGCGCACATAGCGCTGGAAGCCGCCATGACCGGCCACCTCGTGTTCTCCACCATCCACACTAACGACGCGCCCTCGGCCCTCGAGCGTCTCACGCAGATGGGCCTGCCGCGCTTCGTGGTGGCCAACACCATGAAGGCCGTGCTGGCCCAGCGCCTCGCGCGCCGCCTGTGCAAGGACTGCAAGGAAGAGGGCGCGCCCAGCCCCGAAGAGATAGCCGTTTTTGAAGCCAATAACGTCAAGATCCCCGCCGGCTCCAAGATCTGGAAGCCCAAGGGCTGCGACATCTGCAAGGGCACCGGCTTCAAGGGCCGCTGCGGTATGCACGAACTGCTCGTCCTCAACGACGAGATCCGCATGCAGCTCCTCAAGGACCCTTCCGCCATCCCCGTCAAAGAGATCGCCATGCGCAACGGCATGCGCACGATAGCTATGGACGGCCTGGAAAAGGTGCTGCTCGGGCTCACCACGGTGAAGGAAGTGCTCGGCGGCACCGGCGAATAATTAACAGAGGTCTTTTTAATGTCAAAAAAATTACTGCTCCCGGTACTCGCGCTGCTGCTCTGCGCCTCCGGCCCCGCCGAGGCCGGTTACGACAATTTCTATAACGCTTCCGCCTCCGCGCTCAAGCCTTTCGCCGCCGACCTGGGCAGCCTGCTCGGCTCCGGCTCCAACCAGACCGCCCGGCCGCTGGGCTTCGGCGGTTTCGACCTCGGCGCGCGCGCCATGATGCAGCTCAAGCCCTCCCACAACAATACCGTGCTCAAGCACGACAACATTTTCGGCCTGGGCGTGATCCAGGCGGAGATCGGCATGCCGTACCGCGTGGACGGCTTCGTGCGGGGCGGCTCCTTCGAGGGCGTCTCGGTGGCCGGCGGCGGCCTGCGCTACGGCCTCTGGAACGTCTCCGACGAGAAATACAAGGTCAACGCCACGCTGGTGGGCATGGCCAACATGGCCACGCACCGCTATTTCTACGCCGTCCATTTCAACACCAGCCTGGTCTGCTCCGTCAATGTCCCGGTGGTCGCGCCGTTCCTGGGCCTGGGCTACGACTTTACCCGCCTGGAGGCCCAGACGGTGGGCGACGCGGCGCTGACCGGCAGGCAGGTGCGCGTCGCGGAGCCCCGCATCACGGCCGGCGTGAGGGCCAAGCTGAACCTGGGTTACCTGGCCGCCGGTTTCACCTATACCCACGACAGGGCCCTGGTGAACGCCAGCGCCGGTTTCAGGTTCTAGGCCGGCAGGGCGCAAAAAAAGCCCCGGCGACGGGGCTTTTTTCTTTTTGAGGCAGCTGCTAGCCTTTGAACTTGTCCTTGTATTCGCGGCGTATCTCCCGGTCAGCGTCGCGCTTCTTGATGGATTCGTGCTTGTCGGCGGCCTTCTTGCCCTTGGCCAGGCCCAGCAGCACTTTGGCCCAGCCGTTCTTGAAGTACACTTCCAGCGCCACCAGGGACATGCCCTTGGTGGCCAGCGCGCTGGAGAGCTTGCGTATCTCGGGGGCGCGCAGCAGCAGCTTGCGGGTGCGCACCGGGTCTATTTCCGTAAGCGTATTGTAGGCGTAGGGCGTAATGTGCAGGCCGTAAAGGTACAGGCCGTCCTTTTCGGCGCGGGCGAAAGCGGAGGTCAGCGTGGCCTGTTTGAGCCGCAGCGACTTGACCTCGGGGCCCTCCAGGGAGAGGCCGGCCTCGTAGGTGTCGGTGATGAAATAATCGAACCTGGCCTTGCGGTTGGTCGCGACCTGCTCGATTTTATCCTTCTTTTCCTCTTTCGCCATTGTTTCATGTTACCAAATATCCTAAAATTATAAAACCGCCGGCCAGCCTGCCGGACGGCCGGAAAGATTTACGGAAGGGTGGCCGAGTGGTTGAAGGCGCAGACCTGGAAAGTCTGTATACTCGAAAGGGTATCAAGGGTTCGAATCCCTTCCCTTCCGTGTTTTTTTAGGCTGAATAGAGAATCCCCCGAAAGGGGGATTTTTTATTTGACAACCTATGGCGGATTATGTAGATTCTAGGAAACCCCTGAGGCATTATCTATATATCATCCATGGGGGGCAAGTTAAGGAGGACGTAAAACTAATGAAGAATAATAAAAAGGGCTTCACCCTGATAGAGCTCATGATCGTCGTCGCCATCATCGGTATTCTGGCTGCCATCGCCATACCGAAGTTCGCCGACCTGATCAATAAGTCCAAGGAAGGCGCCACCAAGGGCGCGCTCTCCTCGGTCCGCAGCGCGATACAGGTGTATTACGGCGACAACGAAGGCTGGTTCCCGGCTACGGAGACCCCCCTTCTGGGCTGCCTCACGCTGAACGCCAAGTACATCGGTGAGATCCCGCTGGCCAAGCTGCCGGGCACCACTCACCAGGACATCCGCACGGTTACCGGCGTGACTGCCACGACCGCCGGCGACTATACCACCCAGATCATCGGCGACACCGGCGGCTGGGCTTACTACGCCGAAACGGACGTCGCCCAGAGCTGGGGCAACTTCCAGGTCGGTTGCACGCACGAAGACATAAAGGGTCGCGGCAGCGATACCATCTTCACCCCCTGGTCCACCTTCTAATACAAGGTATACCTCAAAAGAACCCCGCGTCTTACGGCGCGGGGTTTTTTTATGCCCGGCCAATTGTTAGAATATACCCATGTCCATCGTATTGTTAGCTTTCGTCCTGGGCCTGCTGTTCGGCAGCTTCCTCAATGTCTGCATCTCGCGCCTGCCCAAGGATGAATCCATAGTTTTTCCGCCGTCCCGCTGTCCCAAGTGCCTGGCGCCTATCAAGCCTTACGACAATATCCCGGTGCTCAGCTACATGCTGCTGCGCGGGCGCTGCCGCTCCTGCGCCGCGCCGATCTCAGCCCAGTACCCGTTCGTGGAACTGCTCACCGGCGTGCTGACGGCCGTGTTCGTGGCCAGGTGGTGGGGCAACCCGGGCTGGCTGGCGGTCAGCCTGCTGGCCGTCTACGTGCTCATCGTGGTCAGCGTGATAGATTTCGAGACGATGATGATCAACGACGCTTTTTCGCTGGCGCTGTTCGCGCTCGGCATCGGCGGCAGCTACTTCAACCCGCACCTGGACGGCGGCTGGGGGGCGCGGCTGGCGGCTTCCGCCGGCGGCGCCGCGGCCGGGGCCGGCTTCATCTGGGGGCTGGCGCTGCTGGGCAAGAAGATCTACAAGAAGGACGCGGTGGGGGAGGGGGACATCTTCCTGATGGGCGGCATCGGCGCCCTCTGCGGCTGGCAGGGCGTCTTCACCTCTGTCATCATGGCCTCCTTCTTCGGCTCGGTTTACGGCGTGAGCCTGCTGCTGACCAAGCGCGCGGACCGCATGTCGCACATGCCGTTCGGCCCCTTCCTGGCCCTCGGCGCGGTGATAAACCTCTACCACCTGGTGCGGCCGGAGGCCTTCTTCCTGGCGCTGCCTTTCTGACGGGCCGGCGCGATTATTCGTCCGGGGCTTTTGAGGATGGCGGATTTTTTTGTATACTATAGGTCCTGTAGTTTTGATCTTTATTTCTTGGTTGGGTGGCTGAGCGGTCAAAAGCAACGGTCTGTAAAACCGTCGGGCTACGCCCTACATAGGTTCGAATCCTATCCCAACCATACTATTATCGTTTTAAGCGCGGGTGGCGGAACTGGCAGACGCGCACGGCTCAGGACCGTGTGACCGAAAGGTCTTATGGGTTCAACTCCCTTCCCGCGCATATTTAAGCCCCAACGGCAACGTTGGGGCTTTTATATTTGTCTCGTAGTTTGACCGGAGCGCACAATCGGCGTTGCGCGGTCCGGCTCGCCGCTCGCTCATAGAGCGGGCGCGGCGGAAGAGGGCCGGCGGGCCTCCGCCGGCGAAGAACTCGCCTCGCACACAGTGCTCGGCTCAGACATTCTTCGCCGCGGCCTTAATAATAGGCCGTCCGTTGCGGCCCTTGGCCCTGCGCCCTAAAATCGCTCACGACGAGCCGGACTGCGCCGCCGCCACACACCTGAAACCGATTTGCCTTTGTGGCCCGCTCCGGGGCGGCCCTCGCGCTCCCTTTCCGTTTCCTGTAAATAGTATAATTGCTAAAGCGGCTATTAAGAAAACTTATACTTGCTTACTGGAGAATCTATGTGCCTCGCCGTCCCCGGGAAAATTCTTTCCCTCAAGAACAATAACGCGGAAGTGGATTTCAGCGGCGTCCGGCGCCAGGTCTCGCTGGACCTGGTCCCCGACGCCAGGAAGAACGATTACGTGCTCGTGCACGCGGGCTTCGCCATACAGGTGCTGGAGCCCAAAGAGGCGGAGGAGACGCTGAAGCTCTTCGCCGAGATCTACGGCAAGGACCACGCCGACGCCTCCGGCCCGCTGGGGCATACCAACCCATGAAAAACTCCGACCGCTTCTCTTCGCCCCTCTGGCGCGACCGCGCCCTCGGCGCCGCCGCCGTGGCCGAGATGGAAAAACTGGCCCCGCGCGCGGCCGCCCTCACCGGCGGGCGCGTTAACTTCATGGAAGTCTGCGGCACGCACACCATGGCCATCGCGGCCAGCGGCATGCGCAAGCTGTTCCCCGCCGAGCTCAAGATGCTTTCCGGCCCCGGCTGCCCGGTCTGCGTCACCTCGCAGGGCGACATCGACCGCGTGCTGGCCCTGGCCGAAATGCCCGGCGTCATCATCACCACCTTCGGCGACATGCTCAAGGTTAAGGGCTCCAAAGGCCTCGACCTGCACGCCATGCGCGAGAAGGGCGCCGACATCCGCGTGGTGTACTCGCCGCTCGACGCGGTGGAACTGGCCGCGGCCGAGCCGGCGCGCCAGGTGGTCTTTATAGGCGTGGGCTTCGAGACCACCGCCCCGGTCATCGCCGGGGCCGTGGCGCGCGCGAAGGCGGCCGGGCTGAAGAACTTCTCGTCCACCGCCTTCTTCAAGCTGGTGCCGCCCGCGCTGGAACTGCTGCTCTCGGACCCGGAGAACCGCATCCACGGCTTCATGCTGCCGGGCCACGTCAGCGCCATCATCGGCCTGGAGCCTTACCGGTTCGTCGCCGAGAAGCACAAGGTGCCCTGCGTGGTGACCGGCTTCGAGCCGCTCGATATTCTCACCGGCATCAATATGCTGCTGCGGCAGATCGTGGCGGGCAAGGCCCTGGTGGAGGACGAATATTTCCGCGTCGTGCGCAAGGCGGGCAACCCCGCCGCCCAGCGGCTCATGGCCGAGGTCTTCACCGTGTCGGCCGCCTCGTGGCGCGCCATCGGCACGGTGCCGGCTACCGGCCTGGAGTTCTCCGCGGCCTACGCCGCTTTCGACGCGGTCAGGCGCTTCAAGATCCCCTACCGCGACGCGCCGGAGCCCAAGGGCTGCCTGTGCGGCGGCATTCTGCTGGGCAAGGCGCTGCCGCCGGACTGCAAGCTGTTCGGCAAGGTCTGCACGCCGTCAAACGCGGTCGGCCCCTGCATGGTGTCGTCGGAAGGGGCCTGCGCCGCCTGGTTCAAATACGGAGCCTGACATGAACATCGAAACTTTGAAGGTTTTCAGGGACCTGGCCGACACCGGCAGTTTCTCCAAGACCGCGGAGCTCAACTACGTGTCCCAGTCCGCCGTCAGCCAGCAGGTCAAGAAGCTGGAGCTGGTGCTCAAATGCAAGCTCTACCACCGGCAGGCGGGCTGCATCGCGCTGACGCCCTGCGGCGAGAAGTTCTACGACGCCGCCCGCAAGGTGGCCAGCGTCTACGACGGCGCGCTCAAGACCATCTGCGCGCTGGCCCGCGACAAGCGGGGCGACGAGATCAAGATCTCCACCATCTACAGCGCCGGCACCTACATCATCCAGAACTACATCCGGCAGTTCCTCGCCCAGACCCCGGGCGCCCGCATCAGCGTGGAGTACCGCCAGTTCTCCCAGATCTACTCCGACGTGTCTTCGGGCAAGGCCGACTTCGGCTTCCTGGCCTGCCCCTACCGCAAGTGCGCGGGCCTGGCCATGCTGCCGGTGGCCAAGGACGAGATGGCGCTGATCGCCGGCTCCGGCTCGCCGCTGGCCGGGCGCAAGTCCGTCAGCGTGCGCGACCTCTCCGAGATGGACTTCATCTTCTTCGACCGCGCTTTCCCGTCGCGGCGCTACATCGACGCCTTTCTCAAGCGCCACGGGATCAAGCCCCGGGTGAAGCTGGAGCTGGATAACATAGAGACTATAAAGACCGCCGTGGCCTCGGGGGCCGGCGTTTCGCTGCTGCCGCGCACGGCCATCCGCGAGGACGAGAACGGCATCACGCTGCACGCGCTCAAGATCTCGGACGCGGAGTTCCTGCGGCCGATCTACCTGGTACACAGCCGCAGCCGGAAACTTTCCGAAGCGGCCCGCAAATTCCTGTCGGTTTTCGACGCCCCTAAAAAGGCGCAGGGGAGGTCCTGATGGCTGTACTCGACAAAGTGGTGCTGGCGCACGGCAGCGGCGGCAGGCTGAGCCGCGAGCTGGTGGAGCAGGTGTTCCTTAAAAGTTTTTCCAACCCGGCGCTGGCGCCGCTGGAGGACGCGGCCGAGGTGAAGATCCCCGGCGCCACGCTGGCTTTTACCACCGATTCCTACGTGGTCACGCCGGTGGAATTTCCCGGCGCCGATATAGGCCGGGTGGCCGTCTGCGGCACCGTCAACGACCTGGCCGTCAAAGGCGCGCGCCCGCTGGCCCTTTCGGCCGGCTTCATCCTCGAGGAGGGCTTCTCCGGGGCGCTGCTGGCCCGCATAGCGGCCTCCATGCGCCGCGCCGCCGACGAGGCCGGCGTGAAGATCGTGACCGGGGACACCAAGGTGGTGGAGCGGGGCAAGGCCGACGGGGTGTTCATCAATACCTCCGGCGTGGGCCTTATTCCCAAGGGGCGCTCGCTTTCTTCGGCCCGGGTCAAGCACGGCGACGTGATTATTGTCAGCGGCGGCCTGGCCGACCACGGCGTGGCGGTGATGAACGCCCGCGACCGGCTGGGGCTGCAGGGCGGCATTAAGAGCGACGCGGCCCCGCTCAACGGCCTGGCCGAGGCGGTGCTCCGCGTGCGCGGCGTGCGCGCGATGCGCGACATTACGCGCGGCGGGCTGGCCACGGTGCTTAACGAGGTCTCCGGGGCCTGCCGGCTGACGGCCGAGATAGAGGAGAACTCCGTGCCCGTCTCGCCGGCTACCCGCAACGCCTGCGCGCTGCTGGGGCTGGACCCGATGTACGTGGCCAACGAGGGAAAGATCGCGGTCTTCGTGGCGGCGGCGGCGGCGCCGGCGGCCCTGAAGGCCATGCGCGCCCACCGCTACGGCAGGGGCGCGGCTATCGTCGGGCGCATGCTGAAGGAGAAGAAGCCGCAGGTGCGGCTGATGACCTCTATCGGCGGCTCGCGGATCATGCTGATGCTCGAAGGGGAGCAGCTGCCGAGGATCTGCTAGGGCTCGCCGCGGGGACCGGAACGCAAAAACGTGGTCTCGCACACCGTGCTCGCCACTCCCCGTCTCGGCCTCCGCGCTTACGCAAGCGTCGGCCTCCGACAGGGTTTTGCTAACCCGGTCCCCGCGGCAAGCCGTGAGAATTGAATACAAATGAAGAAAACTTTATTCTGGGTGTTGAGTCTTATCGTTACGCTGGGGTTCGCGGTGTTCCAGCGGGCTACCGGGCCTACTTATCCGGTGAAGGGCAAGCGCGTGCAGGTGGCGGGGGGCGAGCTGTTCGCCTACCGGCTGCCGCGCAGCTGCACCGTGGCCGGCGGGGACTGCGTAATAAAGATCAAGAGCACACCGCCGCTGCAGGGCTACCTGCTCTGGAAACGGTATAAGACCGGCGACGAGCCGCAGCGCCTGGACCTGGTCTATAACAACGGCTGGTTGTTCGGATCGCTGCCCGACCAGCCGCCGGCGGGCAAACTGGAGTACAGGACTTTCGTGCGCACGCAGAGCGGGGAGACGGAACTTACGCCTGAACCGCTGGTGACGCGGTTCAAGGGCGCAGTGCCGGGCTGGGTGCTGATCCCCCACATCGTGCTGATGTTCCTGTTCATGCTGTTCTCGGTGCGCATCGCCCTGACCTCGGCCTTCGGCGCGGCGCCGGTGAGGCATTCCGTGCCGGCCACCGTGATCTTCCTGCTGGCCGGGGGTTTCGTCTTCGGGCCGATCACGCAGCATTACGCCTTCGGGGCCGCCTGGACCGGCTTTCCTTTCGGTTATGACCTGACCGACAACAAGACGCTGCTGATGCTGGTGGCCTGGCTGCCGGCGCTCTGGATGGTGCTCAAGGAGAGGCCCGCGAGGCTCTGGCTCAATATCGCTTTCGCGGTGACGGCCGCGGTGTACCTGGTGCCGCACAGCATGTACGGCAGCGAACTGGATTACAAGAAAGGCGAAGTGGTGACCGGAAAATAAAGTGGCCCCCATCGTAAGAAAGAAAATCCTGGTAAAGGGCGTCGTGCAGGGCGTCGGTTTTCGCCCGCATGTCTACAAGCTGGCGGCCGAGTACGCGCTGGGCGGCTGGGTGCGCAACGACGCCTCCGGCGTTACGATAGAAGCCGAGGGGCCCGGCCCGTCGGTGGAGGAGTTCATAAAGGACATCTCCCGCCGCCGCCCCGCCGCCGCCAGGGTGGATTCCGTATTTAGCCGCGCCGTGGCCCCGGCCGGCGATAAAACCTTCACCATTACTAAAAGCGGGGGAAAAGCGCCGGCGGCGGCCATCATCCCCGCCGACCTCGCGCTGTGCGCCGACTGCCGCCGCGAACTGCTGGAC
>PHAL01000037.1 GCA_002840355.1 Elusimicrobia bacterium HGW-Elusimicrobia-3
CAGTCCAGCCACCGCCGTCAGGTCACTGTCAGACGCCTGCTTGCCGTCTATCAGGCCTTTCAGCGTCATCGTGTCCGCCGAAACATCGGCCAGGATCGCTTTAGCGTCCAGCGCCGTAGTCACCGTCGACAGGTTTACGTGCGTCGCGGGCACGCTGCCGATCAGCTTGGTCGAGGACATCCCCGCGATCTTCGCGTCCGTCACACCGAGATTCTTGATGATGAGGGTATCAGCGCTCACCTCCAGGGTGGCGTTATCCACGTTTACGTCGAGGGCATAGTTCAGGCCGTTGTAGACCATGCCGGCGCCGGCGACATCGGCGCCCAGTTTCACGCCCGTGACGCTGTTGTCGGCCAGGTTGGCGGTGTCGATGCCGCCCTCCTTGACGCGGATCGCGTCCACGTTGATCTCCATGGTTATGCCGTCCACGCCGACTTCAAGAGTGCCGTCCAAGCCGGTTCTGATTATGCCGGGGCCGGCCACGTCGTCCGCCAATTTAACGGCGGTAACGTTCTGATCCTGTATCTTATCGGTGATTATGGCGTCGGTCGCTATGGTCAGCGTGCCATCGTTGGCTATCGTGGCGTCGCCGCTAAGCACGCGGGCCGCAGCCACATCAGAAACGTTGCCTACGAGGATATAGCCATCCGTCAGGGCAGCGCCCAGCTTGCCGTCCAGCGCGCTGGTAACAGTAGACAGGTTTACCAGCGTCGTGGGCACGCTGCCTGCCAGATTGGCCGAAGCCAGGTTGGTCAGCAGTGAGCCGTTGAGGGCCGGCAGGTAACCGGACGCGTTCAGCATTACCAGGTTGTTGGCGCCGTTGAAAGTATTGCCCTGCAGGGTAACGCTGGAGGATTTCAGAGCCACGTTGGCTTCTCCGGCGGGAGAGTCGGTAACGCCGAACTGCGCGCCCTCGAAGTCCAGCGAGCTGGTTTCGTTGGTTTTTACGACATCGCCTTCCTTCGTGGACATGGCGCCGGCGCCGGCCACGTCGGTGGCGCAAACCCAGTCGCCCGAAGCGTTCAGTTTGAGTATCTGGTTCTCGGTGCAGGTGTCGGCGGCCAGTTTGGCCCTGGTCACGGAGTCGTCGGCCAGCATGGCATTGAGCACCTTGCCGCTGCCGATGGCGGTCAGGCCGGCATTGGTAATAGATATATCGCCGGTAACGGCAACGGGGGCGGCCAAGCCGGAGCCGTTACCCACAAAGATATTAGCGGAAGCCAGGCCGGTGCCGATCTTGCCGGCGAGTTCGGTGGTCACGGTGGACAGGTCGACCAGGGTAGGCGAGATGGAAGCGGTGTTGGACAGCTTGCCGCCCAGTTCAGCGGTCACGGTGGACAGGTCGACCAGGGTAGGCGAGATGGACGCGGTGTTGGACAGCACGGCGGAGGCGTCGGCCTTCAGCGCCAGCGCCGAGGTCACGGTGGACAGGTTCACCAGTTCCTGGGGAATGGACGCGGTGTTGGAAAGTTTGCCGGCCAGTTCAGCGGTCACGGTGGACAGATCGACCAGGGTCGGCGAGATGGAAGCGGTGTTGGACAGCACGGCCGATGCGTTGGCTTTAAGATCCAGCGCGGCCTGCTGCAGGGTGGAAACTGGCTTGTCAGCGTCGGCGGTGTTATTCACGCTGCCCAGGCCTACCTGCGCGGCGGTCAGGCCGGTCAGGGCCGAGCCGTTGAGGCTGGCCAGGTAGGTGGAGGACAGGGCCGGAATGCGGCCGTCCGCGCCCACAATGCCCACGCTGCCGGAGCCGGCCACGATGCCGCCGGAGACGGTCAGGGCGTCGGCGCCGGTATTGGACATCGTTACCTTATCACCGGCGGTATTCAGGGAAACGGTGGTACCGCTCCTGCCCCAAGGGCTAAGGCCGCCGGCGGCGAGGCCGGTCCAGGTGGTGCCGTTATAATAATAGAGCAGGTTGTCGGAAGAATTATAGAACATCGCGCCGTTGCCGATAGCGGTAGCGGGAGCGGCGGCGTAATTGCCAAGGCGCAGCTGGCTGGCGGCGACTACGATGTGGGTGGAAACGGTGACGAAGCTGGAAGGCGAGCCGAGGTTGGCGGCCGAGACGGCGTAAGGCACGGAGAGCAGGCGCGTGCGCGGGGTCAGCGGGGCGTCGGCGCCGATCTTTACCTCGAGGTAAAGGGCGTCGGCGGCGAATATCGAGGCCGGCAGCGTCGAGACGCTGCCCAGGCTGACGCTGAAGATGCCGTTGTCCGGGGTTACAGGCTGGGTTTCGCTCCAGAGCAGCGAACCGGCGGAGGGCGCGTCGTAGACGCTAAAGAGTATGCTCTGTGCCCCCAGCAGCGGGTTGCCGGCGGTGTCTACCAGGCGTCCCTGGTAGTTGATCAGCAGCGGCGCGGCGCTTGCCAGTGCCGGCAGCAGCAGCAACACGGTTAAGATTTTAATGCCCAGGGCTTTCAGCGTTTTCATAGTGCCTCCGAAAATATACCCAAAAAATTCGTATGTGTCCCTACCCTCTAGGTATAGCAACGACTTTGCCAGAACCATTTAGGCGGTAAACTCCAGGCCCGTACCTGAGCCCAGTCCCGGATTTAGCCCCGGGCAGAACGCTGCATTCGTAAAGCTGCGGGGCGTTTCCCATAGCCGTGAGCGGTTTTGACATGCAAATATTATAGGAATCTATAAATAAGGAAATACGGCCGAAAAGTAAAATAGTTGTTAACAACCACTGTAGATATAAATCCACAGCGTGGATTATAATCCACACACAAAGTGTAGATAATTATCCACAACTACTCAATAGAGTATTCTTTCAGCTTGTTGTACAGGGCTTTGCGGTCTATGCCAAGCAGCCGGGCGGCTTGCAGTTTGTTCCCGCCAGTAGCCGCCAGGGCGGCGGCTATCAGGCGGCGCTCGGTTTCGGAGCGGGCCTGGCGCAGGTTTTCTTTAAGACTGAAATTTTCGGGGGCCTGACCGGCCGCGGGCTGGCATTGCGGCGCCGTACCGCCGAGGCCCAAATGCTCCGGCTTTATCTCCCCCCCGCTGAGCAGGGCGGCGCGGATAATGACGTTCTTAAGCTCGCGCACATTGCCGGGCCAGGCGTAGGCCTGCAGCGCGGCCAGCGCCGCGTCGGAGATGGTATCTATCTTCTTGTTCACCAGCCGCTCGGCTTCCCGCAGGAAGAAAGCGGCCAGCGCGGGAATGTCCTCGCGGCGCTCGGCCAGAGACGGGACGCGCAGCGTGAACTGGTTCAGGCGGTGGTAGAGGTCCTCGCGGAAGGAGCCCTCCTTGATGCAGGCGGGCAGGTCGCGGTTGGCGGCCACTATCACGCGCGTGTCCACCGGTATATCCTTCTTGCCGCCGAGGTGGCGTATGCGGCGCTCCTCGAGCACGCGCAGCAGCTTGGCCTGCGTGCCGGGGGTGAGGTTGGCGATCTCGTCGAGGAAAAGGGTGCCGCCGTACGCCGCCTCGAACAGGCCGGGCTTGCGCCTGTCGGCGCCGGTGAAGGCGCCGCGCTCATAGCCGAACAGTTCGCTCTCCACCAGGTTCTCGGGCAGGGCGCCGCAGTCCAGCGCCACGAAAGGGCTGCCGGCGCGCGACGAGAGACGGTGGATCTCGCGCGCCCAGACCTCCTTGCCGGAGCCGGAAGGGCCCGACAGTATCACCGTCAGGTCGGTAGAGGCCACCTGGCGGGCCAGGGCCTGCACCCCCTTGATCTCGCGGCTGGCGCCGGTAACCGGCTCGGCGCCTTGCGCGCGCTTTACGTGGGTGCGCAGCGCGTCGAATTCGCGCTTGAGGCGGCGCTCTTTTACGGCCTTTTCCATGATCAGCAGCAGCTCGTCGTTGCCGAACGGCTTGATCAAATAATCCAGCGCGCCCAGCTTCATCGCCTTCACGGCGCTGGGCACGTCGGCGTGGCCGGTGAGGATGACCACCGGCAGGCCGGGGTCCTCGGTCTTGAGGCGCTCCAGAAGGGTCAGGCCGTCGGCGTCGCCGAGCACCATGTCCAGCACCACCGCGTCGAAGGTCAGCGAGTCGGCCAGCGCCAGACCCTCGGCGCCGGAGGCGGCCGCGGCGCAGGCGTGCCGGCCGCTCTCGAGGGCGGCCTTGAGCACGTAGCGCGTGTCGGCGTCGTCTTCTACGATGAGGATATTTCCCATGGCGGGGTTAAACGATCTTCCTGAAGCGCAGGCTTATCGACGCGCCCCCCTCGGCGGAGGAAGAGACCAGAATGCGGCCGCCGTGCTCGTCCATGATCTGGCGCGCCAGATAGAGGCCGAGGCCGGTGCCGTTCTCCTTGGTGGTGAAGAAAGGCTGGAAGAGGTTGTCGAGCATGGCGGGCTCCAGGCCGGGCCCGTTGTCGGAGATGGTCAGAAAGACTTCCTTCTCGTCGGGCAGCCAGCCGGCGGCCACGGTGATGCGCCCGTCCTCGGCGCCGTCGAGCGCCTGCGCGGCGTTGTTGAGCAGATTATAGATGACGCTGTGCATGTAATGCGGGTCCAGGAAGACCTTGGGCGCCTTGTCGAAGCGCCGCTCCACCTTCACCTTGGCCGTCTTCAGCGAACTGTCTATCAGCTCCAGCGCGGTTTCGGCGGCGGCGTCGACGGAGTAGGGCTCCAGGCGGCACATGCCGCTGCGCGAGAAATCCAGCAGCGTCTTGACTATGCGCGAGGCGCGGCGGGCGTTGCGCTCTATCAGCTCGGCGCCGGTACGCACGCCCTCGGGCTGCCCCTCCTGCGCGCGCAGCAGCTCAGACGTGGAGAGGATCACGTGCAGGGGGTTCTTGATGTCGTGAGCGAACATCGACGTCAGTTGGCCCATGGAGGTAAGGCGGTTGAGCTTGCGGGCGGCGTTCTTGAAAACGTGCGGGTCTTTCAGCGCGGACCACTCGTCCGGCGAGACCGGGGACAGGAAAAGGCAGAAGCCGTTCACCGCGCCGCCCTCGCCCTTGAGGGCCTGCACGGTAAGGAACAGGCGGGCGATGCTCTTGGAAGCCGTCAGCATGTAGAAGCGGTAATTGCGCACCACGCCGTTCTTGGCGGCCAGCTCGGCGAGTTCGGAAAAATCCTTCAGGTCCTTCTCGAGCACCAACTCCGAAACCGGCTTACCGCCTATCTCCTGCCCTTCCCAGCCCAGCAGCTTCAAGGCGCTGTTGTTGACCAGCAGCACCGTGAGCGCGCGGTCCAGGACCAGCATCGGTTCCTGCGCCTGGAAAAAGATAGCCTCGACGAGGCTGCGGTGTATGGGATTGGTGGCTTCAGCCATTTTCTTGCTCATCATAGTTTGGACCTGTAGAGGTTCACGCTGCGCCTTGAAACACGCACTCCGTAAGTAGTTCTAAGGGCTTCGGTGATATCACGGTCTGTCATTGACATGCTGCCTGCCCCCAGTATCTCCCTTATTTTATCACTTATATACGCGTTTTTAGATAGGAAAAGTCCGTTTAAGGCCATCTCCTCGCCCCAGGGCAGCAGCAGGCTTTTACCGGCTATCAGGCGCGACACGGTGGCCGGATTGAGAGCGGTGCGGGCGGCTATCTGCCGCTGGGTCAGCGGCTTGAGGCCGGACTCGCGCAGCAGATAGCCCGCCTGGGCCTCCAGGATGGCCGTCAGCACCTTGTGGAAGCCGGCCTTGCGCCAGGCCAGCCGCTGGGCGCGCGAGAGCAGCGAGGCCGCCCGGGCGGCCTCGGCGCCGCTGATGGCGCCGCTGCGCACGAGGGCGGCCAGGGCGCGGCGGTCTATGCGGTAGACGCCGCGCACGTAGCCCGGGTGGGTGTAAGCGGCCGATAATTTACCGTGTTCCACAGTGACCACAGCGGCGCAGCGCAGGTACAGGGCGGGCAGCGCCCGCGGCGGCACGCGCTCGTGGGCCAGGGTAAAGGCGTCGGCGAAGTTCTTAAGGGCGGCGGCTTCCTCCGGCGTGAAACCGCAGGCGCGGGCCGCGGTGGCGGGACTGAAAGCCGATCCTGAAAGAAAGAATTTCTCGAAGTTGGCCTGGCCGGCCCGGCGCGCCAGCTCCAGCATGGCGGGGCGGTCGGCCAACCATTCGCCTGCCCCTCCGGCTTCGGCGGCCGCGGCCAGCGCGGCGTCGCCGCAGGCGTACGAGAAGGCGTAAGAGGCGCCGGGCAGCCGCCGGCGCAGCACCGGCGCGGCCCCGTCCGGTCCGGAGGCGCAAAGGCGGGAGAAGAGGGGATCGGCCTCCAGCTCGGCCGACTGACGCAGGAAATCCTCCTCCGGCGCGGCCAGCACGGAAAACAGGCGCAGGTCCTGGCTCTGCCGCTGTTCCTGCGAGAGCCGCAGGTCGTGTTTTTTGCGTTTTTCCATTGGAGAAAGGCCCCTCCGGAATTATAACATTTTGGCCGTTTCCGGGGGGCCGCGGCGGCCGCCGTCGGCGGATTTGACAATGCGCCGCGAGTAATCATAGATTAACCTTATTCCAAAGCTTTTTGGTGTACGGTTCACGACAACAGACTCTCGCTCGCAGCAGCCGGGGGACCCTGAGCGGGGGCGCAGTCCGAACAATTTTACCAGAGAGTCCTGGCAAATCAATCCCGAGGACAAGCCCATGAAGACCATGACCACAGGCAGAAAAGAGATACACCTCAGCGACAACCAGGCCAAGGTGATCAAGGATAAGTATTTGCGCGACGACAAATCCGCCGAGGAGTTGTTCGAACGGGTAGCCCGCAACATCGCCCTCTCGGAGATAATTTTTCACCCCAACTCCGCCAAGTGGGGGCTGTTCGAGGGCGTCACCGTGCACACCGTGGAGACCGAAGTGGCCGGCGGTAAAACCCGCACGCTGCTTTTTCACGAGGGCATAGCGGAATCCTCCGAGCGGGAAGCCAACTTCGCGCGCTTCCTCGCCAACCTGGAGAAGGCCTACCGCGATTACCCCGACGCCCGCGAGGCCGCCGACCGCTGGAAGAACGAATTTTACAACCTGATGGCGGCGTTCGACTTCCTGCCCAATTCCCCGACCCTGATGAACGCCGGGCGCGACCTGCAGCAGCTGTCGGCCTGCTACGTGCTGCCCGTGCCCGACTCGATGGAGGGCATCGCCAAGGCGCTGACCGCGCAGAGCCTGATACAGAAGTCCGGCGGCGGCACCGGCTTCTCGTTCTGCCGCGTGCGCCCCAAGGGCGACGTGGTGAAGAAAACCAACGGCGTGGCCTCGGGCGCCATCTCGTTCATGAAGCTCTTCGACAAGCTGACCGACGTGGTCAAGCAGGGCGGCACCCGCCGCGGCGCCAACATGGGCATCATTCCCTACTGGCACCCCGAGATCAAGGACTTCATCACCATCAAGTCGCAGCAGGGCGCGCTGGAGAACTTCAACATCTCCATAGCCCTCGACGAGAAGTTCATGCGGGCCGTGGAGACCAACGGCACCTACGACCTGCTGAACCCGCGCACCAGGCAGGCCGCCGGCGCGCTGAACGCCCGCGAGGTCTTCACGAGCATGGTGGAATCCGCCTGGGCCAGCGGCGATCCCGGCATAGTCTTCCTCGACCGCATCAACGACACCAATTCCAACCCCACCCCGGCGCTGGGGCAGATAGAGAGCACCAACCCCTGCGGCGAGCAGCCGCTGCTGCCCTGGGAGTCCTGCAACCTGGGCTCGCTCAACCTGGCCAACTATGTCACCGGCGAGCTGACGCACGGCAAGCTGGACTGGGAACGCCTGGAGGCGGACGTGCGCCGGGCCGTGCGCTTCCTCGACGACGTCATCGAGATCAACAATTACCCGCTGCCCGAGATAGAGAAGATCGCCAAGGGCAACCGCAAGATCGGCCTGGGCCTCATGGGCTGGGCCGAGACAGCCGTGAAGCTCGGCGTGGCCTACGACAGCCCCGAGGGCCTGAAGAAGGCCGAAGAGGTGATGAAGTTCATCAACGACAAGGCCATGGACGCCTCCGAGCAGCTGGCCCGCGAGCGCGGCGTGTTCCAGAACTGGGCCGGCTCCATCTACGACACCGAGAGCCGCAACTTCCGCGGCGTCTCAGCCAGGCCCCGCAACGCCTCCCGCACCACCATAGCGCCCACCGGCACCATCGCCATCGCCGCCGGGCTGCAGGGCTCGGGCATAGAGCCCTTCTTCGCCATCGCCTACACGCGCTACAACGCCCGCGCGCTGGACGCGATCAAGAACAACAAGGACGCCGACGCGAAGGACACCTTCTACGAGGTCAACGCGCTCTTCAAGCAGCTCGCCAAAGAGCAGGACTTCTTCGGCCTCGACGAGAAGACGCTGTGGAAGAAGATCGAGTCCAACCACAAGGCCGTGCGCGGCATCCCCGAGATCCCCAAGCGCGTGCAGGACCTGTTCCCCACCGCGCACGACGTCTCCATCGAGAACCACATCCGCATCCAGGCCGCGTTCCAGAAGCACATCGACAACGCGGTCTCCAAGACCATCAACATGCCCAACTCCGCCAAGGTGGAGGACGTCAAGCACTGCTACCTGCTCGCGCACAAGCTGGGCTGCAAGGGCCTGACCGTCTATCGCGACGGCTGCAAGGCGCAGCAGGTGCTCAACATCGGCGCCGGCGCGCAGCCCCAGGCCAAGACCAAGAAGAAAAAGGGGCCGGTGCAGTCCTTCGGCGTCTCGTCGGAATATTTCCAGCTCAAGACCGGCTACGGCCCGCTGCACGTGCACATCAACTACAACGAGCACGGCCCGTACCAGGTGTTCACCAACATGCCGCCGCTGGGCACCGAGATCAGCGGCCTGACCTCGCTGATGGGCATCCTGCTGTCGAAGTACCTCGAGGAAGGCGGCGACCCGATAAAGGTTATCAAGCACCTCAACTCCGTGAAGGGCGACCGGCCCGTAGGGCTGGGCGAGAACCGCATCAACTCCATAGCGCACGGCCTCGCCGTGGCGCTGCGCAGCCACCTCAAGCGCACCGGCGTCATCGCCAGCGACTCCGAGATCAACGGCCAGGCCAAGCTGGAGCTGTGGGACGCCTCGCACACGCAGTACTGCCCCAAGTGCTACTCCTCCAACGTCAGCTACGAGAGCGGCTGCTCCGGCCCCACCTGCCACGACTGCGGCTACTCGGAGTGCTCGTAAAACAGCCCCGCGCTGCGAAGAGCCCCGGGAAACCGGGGCTCTTTTTTTGCCTTCCTAGCCCCCGCCCCCCGGGCTTTGCTATCATATAGATATGAAGCCCGGAATTTTCATCGTTCTCGAGGGCCCGGACCGCTCCGGCAAGTCCACGCAGGCCTCGCTGCTCAAGGCTTGGCTGGAGGAGCGCGGCCGCGAGGTAGTGGTCACGCGCGAGCCCGGCGGCACCCGCCTTTCGGAGCAGATCCGCAAGATCCTGCTCGATCCCAAGAGCAACATCGAGCCGATGACCGAGCTTTTCCTCTACGAGACATCCAGGATAAAGCATACGCTCGAGAAGATAATGCCGGCGCTAAAAGCCGGCAAGGTCATCATCTGCGACCGCTACACCCTTTCCACCACAGCCTACCAGGGCTACGGCCGCGGCCTGGACCTCAAGACGGTAGAGACGCTTAACCGCATAGCCACGATGAATTTAAAGCCGGACCTCACGCTGGTCCTGGACATACCGGACAGGATCTTCGCCCAGCGCGAGCATTTGCGCGCCGGGCGCGACCGCATGGAGCGCCAGTCCGACCTGTTCCGCCGGCGCGTCAACCGCGCCTACAAGCTGCTGGCCCGCCGCCCCGGCGTCACGCGCGTGGACGCCGGCCGGTCCATCGACGAGATACAGGGCGACATCCGCGCCAGGGTGGCGCGGCTGCTCAAGAAATAAACCATGTCCTTCACCTCCATCCTCGGCCACGATAAGACCGTCAAACGCCTGCGGGCGATGATAGAGTCCGGCCGCGTGCCGCCGGCCCTGATCTTCCACGGCCTGCCGGGCACCGGCAAGTTCCTGGCCGCGCTGGAATTCGCCAAGGCGCTCAACTGCTCGCACGCCGCGCACCGCGAGAAGCCGCCCGCGCCGCCGCAGCCCGACCCCGACGACCTGTTCGCCGCCGCCGCGCCGCCGCCGCCCCCCCCGGCCCCGGAGCCGGAGCCGGCCCCGCCGCATACCGATCCGTCGGACTCCTGCGGCGCCTGCCTGTCCTGCCTGCAGGCGGCCAGCGGCGCCCACCCCGACATCCGCGTGGTGGACACCGAGATGCAGGCGGCCTTCCTCGACGAGGACGAGAGCGCCAACCTCAAGATCGACACGATGCGCGAGATGACGCGCTGGGCCCAGCAGAAGCCCATGCTCTCGCCCTGGAAAGTGTTCATCGTGCGCGACGCCGAGGCCATGGTGACCAACGCGCAGAACGCCATCCTCAAGACGCTCGAGGAGCCGCCGCCCGGGACCATAGTGATACTCACGGTCTCGCGCAAGAACTCGCTGCTCTCCACTATCCTTTCCCGCTCCTGCGTCATAGACTTCGGCGCCCTGCCGCGCGAGGCGCTGGCCACCATACTGCGCAACGGCGGCGCGGACCCCGGGCAGGCGGAAGCGCTGGCCGCCCTCGGGAGCGGCTCGCTCGAGAAGGCGGCCGAGGCCGGCGCTTTCCTAAAGCGCGCGGCGGCGCTGCGGCCGTCGGACCCGGCGCGGGCCTTTAAATTCGCGGCCGGCCTGCCGCGCGACAGCCACAAGGCGCGCGACGAGGTGAAGACGCTGCTGGACCTGCTGCTGGCCCGCGGGCGCGGAGCCTGGCGCAACGCCGAGGGGCCGGCCAAGGCCCGGCTCACGGCCCTGCTGCGCCGCACGCTGGACCTGAAGCGCATGGCCGACAGGAACGTTTCCTACATGCTGATACTGGAGACCGCGCTGCTGGAAAGCGAGCGCGCCGGCATAAAACTGGAAGACCTGGTAAAGCCGGGCTAGGACGGTTTCGGAGAGAAAACAACATGAAATCAAAAAAATACTACATCACCACCCCCCTCTACTACGTCAACGACAAGCCGCACATCGGCCACGCCTACACCACGCTGGCAGCCGACATCCTGGCCCGCCACCTGCGCGGCAAGGACGTGCCGGTGCATTTCCAGACCGGCACCGACGAGCACGGCTCGAACATAGAGAAGATCGCCAGGGAAAAAGGCGTGGAGCCCAAGGCCTGGTGCGACGGCATCTCGGCCGACTTCCGCGAGCTGTGGAAGACGCTCAACGTGAATTACGACCACTTCATCCGCACGACCGACCCGGCCCACGAGGCCGGCGTGCAGGCCGTCTTCGAGAAGCTCATCAAGAGCGGCGACGTCTACCTGGGCTCCTACGACGGGCTGTACTGCCGCTCCTGCGAGGCCTTCTACGACGAGGGCGAGCTCAAGGAGAAGAACTGCCCCGTGCACGGCAAGCCGGTGGAGCAGGTCAGCGAAGAGACCTATTTTTTCAAGCTGTCGAAATATGAGGGCGCGCTGCTCGAGCACTACGAGAAACACCCCGACTTCCTGTCCCCCCGCTACCGGGCGCAGGAACTGCTTAACTTCGTAAAGTCCGGCCTCAAGGACATCTCCATCTCGCGCACCAAGGTGGCCTGGGGCGTGCAGGTGAAGTCCAACCCCAAGCATACCGTCTATGTCTGGTTCGACGCGCTGCTGAACTACGCCACCGGCGCCGGTTATAACCCGGAGCACGTCTCCCCCGACTTCAACACCATATGGCCCGCCGACGTGCACCTGGTGGGCAAGGAGATCTTCCGCTTTCACGGCGTGATCTGGCCCGCCATGCTGATGGCCCTTGGCGTGGAGCTGCCGCGCAAGGTCTACGCCCACGGCTGGTGGACGATCAACGGCGACAAGATGTCCAAGTCCCGCGGCAACTTCATCAAGGCCGAGGACGTGGTGCAGGAGTACGGCGTGGACGCGCTGCGCTATTTCATCTTCAGGGAAGTGACCTTCGGACAGGACGGCGATTTCTCGATGGAGGCGTTCAAGCGCCGCTATAACGCCGACCTCGCCAACGACCTGGGCAACCTGTTCTCGCGCATCATGAACATGGCCGCCAAGTACCTCGACCACCAGCTGCCGGAAAAGCCGGAAGGCTCGGTCATCTTCGGCGAGTTCAAGACCTGGACTCCGGAGATACACCGCAGCATCGAGGCGCTGCAGTTCGGCGAGGCGCTCGACAAGATCTGGAAGGCCGTCAGCCGGCTCAACCACCTGGTCAACGAGCGCAAGCCCTGGGAACTGGCCAAGACGGACCCCGAGGCGCTCAAGGTCTTCCTCTACGAGATGGTGTGGTGCCTGCGGCTGATAGCCGGCTGGATAGACCCGTTCATGCCCGACACCGCCAGCCGGATGCACCTGCAGCTCGGCGTTGGCCGCCCGGCCGACGGGACCGAGCCGCAGAAGGTGCCGCCCCTGTTCCCGCGAAAGCAGGAGCCCAAGACCGGCGACGCGAAGACGAACTAGGCCGCCGCCGGCCGATAAAAAAGCCCGGGACCTCCCGGGCTTTTTTTGCGTCCCGCCGGGGACTAGGCCTCTTTCGGAGCCCGCCTGAACAGGTTGTAGATGCCGCCGAAGATGCCCGACAGCGCGTAGATGGAGAAGAACACGAACAGCGCGTCGTGCGGGTAGGCCACGATCAGCGACAGCACCGCCGTTATCAGCAGGATGCCCTTGATGGAGTTCATCTTCACCATGTCGCCCTTGAAGGCGGCGTACGGCGCGTTGGAGACCATCAGCAGCGCCAGCGTGACCACGATGAACGGGATGCCGGCGTACACGAAGGGCATGATGGCGCTGACCTGCGGGATGCTGCGCGTGCCGCCCTCGCCCTCGAGCAGGCTGTAGGCCAGCACGAACGAGATCATCACGCCGGCCGCGCCGGGGATGGGCAGGCCCTGAAAGTAATCCTTATCGCTGCCGCCGAAGTGGGACTTCAGGTTGTAGCGGGCCAGGCGCAGCGAGCCGCACAGCACGTACAGGAAGGCCACCGGGTAGCCCCACATGCCGTAGTCCTTGAGCACCAGCTTGTAGATCAGGAAGGCCGGCGCTATGCCGAAGGAGATCCAGTCCGACAGGGAGTCTATCTCCACGCCGAAAGAACTCTCGCCGTGCACGAGGCGCGCCACGCGGCCGTCGAGCATGTCCATCACGTACGAGAGCACGATGAACCACGCGGCCTGCACGAACTTGCCGTCCGAGGCCAGCAGGATCGCGAAGAAGCCGAAGGCCATATTGGCTATCGTGAAGATGGACGGCAGCACCACGGCGCCGGTCTTCTTGAGCTTGGCGATGTCTATGCGCTTTTTTTCCTGTATTTCTTCCATTGTCAGGTCCTTTTACCAGAGTGCGAGCACGGTCTCGGCGCCGGCCACCTTGTCGCCGGGCTTCACCAGCACGCGGGCGCTGTCGGGCAGGTAGACGGCCACCTGCGAGCCGAAGTAGATCATGCCGATGCGGCTGCCCTTGGCCACTTCCTGGCCTTCCTTGACGTAGCAGGCGATGCGGCGGGCGATGGAACCGGTGATCTGCTCCACGCCTATCGTGCGGCCGTGCTCGTCGGTGAGCTGTATCAGGTTGCGCTCGTTAGTGGCGGCTTCGGGCTTATAGGCTATCGCGAAGCTGCCCTTGGTATAGAGGGTCTTGGAGACCTTGCCGTCCATCGGGGCGCGCTGCACGTGCACGTTGAGCACGGACAGGAAGATGCGCACGACGGTGATCCCGGGGGCCCCCTCGTTCTGCACCGTCATCACGGTGCCGTCGGCGGGGCAGGCCAGTTCGCCGGGGGCGAAGACCTTGTCCCGCTCGGGGTCGCGGTAAAAGTACGAGGAGAAAGCGGCGAAAGCCAGGCCCAGGAACATCAGCGTGACGCCGGTGCCCTGACACCAGTACATGACCACGCCGCCCAGCGCGGCCACCGCCACGCCGCCTGCTATCAGCTTTACGCCTTCAGGTGCAAATCTCATGTTATCCTCCGTTAAGACTGACTAAAGAGTTCACTAAGAAAATCCAATGGGCATGGTGGGAATCGAACCCACACGGCCTTGCGGCCAACGGATTTTAAGTCCGTCGCGTCTACCAGTTCCGCCACAAGCCCTCTCAGAACGGCTACGACCCGTCTATTCTACAAATTTACCGGCTTTCCTTGCGGAGTTCCGCGTCGGCGAGCGCGCGGAAAGTCTCGCAGGTCATGGTCTTCACGCCCTCGGCCGAGGCGCGGTCGCGCAGGCCGTTGTCCGAGGTGACGATGATGGCGCGGATGCCCTCGCGCTCCATGAAATAGCCGCGCTCCACCAGCATCTCGTCGGCCGGCTCGTTGTCGCTGTAGTAGACCGTGATGGCGGAGCCGGTGGCGAACGGCTTGCGGTACGGCCCGTCGAACACCACGCGGAAGCAGGAGGGCCGCAGCGTGGCGGTGCGGGCCAGCTCGCCCAGCCAGCCCAGGAAGGCGCGCTCGAGCTCGTCGGCGGACTCCCCGGACGCGCGCTCCCAGAAGCGCAGCGAGAAATTGGAGCCGTCTATCAGGTAGACGGTGGGTTTAGTGGAGAATCTTTTCATTTTTTATCCGGTCCCGACACTTCCAGCACGGCGACGGTCCTGCGCTGGCGCGTCAGCCTCAGGCCCAGCTGCTTCTGGAGCCCCGCGGAGACAGCCTTGGGCTCGGCGGAGGTCATATCGTATTCGTACTCGTAGGGACCGCCGCCGCCGGTCTCGTCGAAGACGGGCTCGCCCAGCGCTTCCTTGAGGCGCAGGGCCACCGCGCCGAAATTGCCGCCCCTGACCTGCAGCACCGACCCGTCCAGCGAGGCTCCGCCGTAAGCCGCGCTCTTCCTGACATTCAGCGGGCCGCCGGGGGCTTTCTTCAGCACATAGACTTCCTGCTCGCGCTCGACGCGCGCGCATTTCAGGCCCAGCGCGGCCTCCAGGCCTTTGAGAAAAAGTTCTTTCTTCTGGGCGGCGCGCTCGGCGGGCAGGCTGAAGCGTATGTCATAGGCGGCGTCCATGGCCTTCTCCGCCGAAGGCTTGACCACGAAGCGGTCCACGCGCCCGTACACCCAACCGAGCGCGTACTCCAGCGGCATGCCCGAGGCGGAGAGGGAGGCGGGGCCGTAGTCGGCCGAACCGGAGCGGCTCCTAGACGGGGCCAGATAGAATTCGGCCAGCGCCGGGCCGGTGGAAACCGAAGGGCCTTCGGAGGCGGCCCCGGCCGGCTGACCGGCCAGCAGCCCCATGATGACCGCCGGGGACAGCCCGCCGCGGGGAAAGCCCGCCACCTTGCCGTCCCTGCCTATCAGCACGGTATGCGGCCGGCCGTAAACCTTGAAAGCCTTGAACACCTGCGCGGCGGCTTCGGGCGCCACCCAGCCGTCGATACGGTTGCCTGCCAGGAAGGCCCGCACGTCGCTCTCGCTCTCGTCGGTGATATGGAGGAAGACCACCGGCTTGCCCTTGAACCTTTCGGCCAGGGCGTTCAGCCCCGGGATGGACTCCACGCAGGGATCGCACCAGGTGGCCCAGAATTCCAGCACCACCACTTTGCCGCGCAGTTCGTCCCAGCCGCGCAGCTCCTTGACCGGGGCGTTGAGCAGTTTGGGCAGGTTTATCTCGGGGGCCGGCAGGCCGGTCTTGGCGCGCCCGGGGCGCTGGCCCGGCTCGCCGGCGCAGGCCGCCAGGGCGGCCAGCAGCGCGGCGGCCAGCAGGCGCTTCACGCCTTGATCCCCAGGGCCAGGCCTTCGCCGGTGGGAATGACGGAAGCGGAAACGAAGCGGTCCGCGTCGTAGAGCACGTGGAAGAACTCGCGCATGGCGCGGGCCGAGGCGTTGTCGGCGGCGTCCTCGCCCTCGTAGCAGACCTTGCCCTTGAAGAACACGCCGTTGGCCAGCACCATGCCGCCGGGGCGCAGGTTGGCGGCCGCCCAGCGCAGGTAGGACGGGTAAGCCGCGGCGTCGGCGTCGATATAGCAGAAATCGTGCGGGCCCAGCTTGGCCAGCGTCTTGAGACTTTCGGCGGCGGGGCCTTCCATCACGGTCACCTTGCGCGTCAGCCCGGAAGCCTCTATGCCGTCCTTGGCCGCGTTCACGCAGGCGGGATCCTTCTCAAGGGAGTAGAGGCGCGCGCCCTCGGGCAGGCCGCGGGCCAGCCAATGGGCGGAGTAGCCGTACAGGGAGCCTATCTCCACGGCCTTGCGCGCGCAGGAGAGGCGGGCCAGGCATTCCAGCAGGCGCCCCTCCATCGGGGAAATGGACTCGGCGCGCACGCCGGCTTTTTCCATGGCCTCGGCCACGTGGGCCGCGAAGCCGTCGTCGGCGGCGGACAGGGAGGCGAAATAGGCGGCCAGTTCCGGAGTGTGGTAATGCCCGGAGAACATCTTTATCTTGTCTTTGGTCATGGGTCCTTTTTTACAGCGGCGAGCGGTGCAGGGTTATCCCGTAGCGGGTGCCGTCCGGCAGCGAGCCGGCGCACATCATGACGGGGAAAGGGGCGAAATCGGCGGCGTTCAGGGCGGAAGCGCAGAAAGCCCCCGCGGGGCCGGCCAGCGAGACCTGGGCCTGGAAATAGCGCCCGGCGCAGTTGTCCCGGCCGGCGTAAGGGCAGACGGCGTAGAAGTTCAGGCCGGCGGAGAGCTCGGCGCCGCCGGGCAACAGCAGTTTTTCGGAGGCGCCGGCGGCCGCGGCCTCCCCCGGAGCGGCGGGCAGCGCCAGGCGCAGGGCCACCGACCGGTTGCGCTCGCCCGGCACGGGCAGGCGGCAGGAGCCCCCGGAGCAGTCCTGCGTCCAGGAGGAAATATAACCCGACAATTCCAGCGCCGGTTCGCCCACGGCGGCGGCCAGCGGCTGGGCGAGCAGGCAGGCGGCGATTACAATTATTTTTTTCATTAAACTTATACGTATATTTTACTAAAAAAGCGGGCGCTCCGGGTTTTCCCTTTTTTTTGCTTTAAATCGCCCTATATGCTATATTTCAATATCTATGGCGACCCCCAATATCAAGTTCGGCACTTCCGGCTGGAGAGCGGTTATCGGCGAGGATTTCACTATTTCCACCCTGCGCCGCGTGAGCCACGCCGCGGCCGAGCATGTCAAGGAAAACCGCGAGTACGGCTACAAGGGCGAGGAATTCCTGCTGAGCATGAAAAAGGCCGGCAAGCCCGCCCCCAAGACCGCAAAAGTCATCATCGGCTACGACACCCGCTACCTGTCCGAGGATTTCGCCAGGAACGCGGCCGAGGCCATAGCGGCCGAGGGCATAGCCACCGTGATTTCCGACCGCGAGGCCCCCACCCCTGTGGTGGCCTGGGAAGTGCTGCGCAACAACGCCTCCGGCGGCGTGATGATCACGGCCAGCCACCACCTGCCCCATTACAGCGGCTTCAAGTGGACCCCCTACTGGGGCGGCCCGGCGCTGACCGAGATCACCGCCGACCTGGAAGCCCGCGTGCAGTCGCTGACCATAGCCGAAGTGGAGAAGATCACCCCGTTCGAGCAGGGCGTGGGCGCCGGCATCATCAAGGTGGAAGATTTCCGCGCCGACTATTTCAAGCAGCTGGGCACGCTGCTGGACCTGGGGGCCATAAAGAAAGCCGGCCTGAAGATAGCCGCCGACGCCGTCAACGGCGCGGCCCGGGCCTACCTGCGCCCCATGCTGGAGTCCGCCGGCGCCAAGGTGACCGGCCTGCGCGAGGACCGCGACGTACTGTTCGGCGGGCGCGCCCCCGACACCGGCGAGGAGAACCTGCGCGGCCTCAAGGAAGCCGTGGTCAAGGGCAAGATGCACCTCGGCCTGGCCTGCGACGGCGACGCCGACCGCTTCGGCGTGATAGACGCCGACGGCACCTGGATCTCCCCCAACCTGGTCCTGGGCCTGGTGCTCGAGCACCTGGTCAAGAACCGCGGCATGAAGGGCAAGGTGGTCCGCTCGGTCATGACCTCCCATTTCGTGGACGCGATAGCCAAGTCGCACGGCCTGGAAGTGCGCGAGACCGCCGTGGGCTTCAAGCACATCGGCAACATGCTGCGCACCGGCCAGTACCTGATAGGCGGCGAGGAGTCCGGCGGCCTGTCCATCATGAACCACGTGCCCGAGAAGGACGGCATCCTGGCCTGCCTGCTGATGGCCGAGATGGTGGCCTACGAGCGCAAACCCATCAAGAAGATCATCGCGGAGCTCGCCAAGAAGGTCGGCGTCTTCACCAACACCCGCCTGACGCTGCAGCTCGACAAGAACGTGCACATGGAAGGACTGATAGAGCGCCTGCGGCTCAACCCGCCGCTCAACCTCAGCGGCACCCCGGTCTGGCGCATAGACCAGACGGACGGCTTCAAGTTCATCATGAAGGACGGCAGCTGGCTGGGCCTGCGCCCCGCCGGCCTCACCGACCCGACCGTGCGCCTCTACGCCGAGGCCGCTACGCAGCAGAAGATCAACTCGCTCTGCGAAGCCGGCCGGAAGATCGTCAGCGGCAAATTTTAGGCCCGCCAGCCGCTTAAGGCGGCGGACGCACACAGGAGAAAAAACAATGGACGCTAAAATCAAGAAAGTATTCGCCAGGGAGATCCTCGATTCCCGCGGCTTCCCCACCGTGGAAGCGGACGTACTGCTGAGCGACGGCTCTTTCGGCCGCGCGGCGGTGCCGAGCGGCGCCTCTACCGGCACGCACGAGGCGCTGGAAATGCGCGACGGCGGCAAGCGCTACCTGGGCAAGGGCGTGGCCAAGGCCGTGGAGAACGTCAACAAGGCCATCGCCGGCGAGATCGGCGGCCTGAAGGCCGACCAGATCAAGATAGACGAGATGATGATCAAGCTCGACGACACCCAGACCAAGAGCAAGCTGGGCGCGAACGCCATCCTCGCCGTCTCCATGGCGCTGGCCCGCGCCGGCGCGGC
Source organism: Elusimicrobia bacterium HGW-Elusimicrobia-3 (assembly GCA_002840355.1). Taxonomy (GTDB): domain Bacteria; phylum Elusimicrobiota; class Elusimicrobia; order Elusimicrobiales; family UBA9959; genus UBA9959. The sequence goes on from PHAL01000037.1 coordinate 18,778, forward strand.
CAACGCCAAGCTGCCGCTCTACGCCTACATCCGCAAGGCCTACGGCCTCAAGCACAAGGACTTCATCATACCGGCCCCGATGATGAACATCATCAACGGCGGCAAGCACGCGGACTCCGGCATCAGCATCCAGGAGTTCATGATAGTTCCCACCGGCGCGGCGCGCTTCAGCGACGCCATCCGCATGGGCTGCGAGATCTACCACACGCTCAAGAAGGTCCTGACCAAGGCCGGCTACAGCACCTCGGTGGGCGACGAGGGCGGCTTCGCCCCGAAGATCTTCACGCACGAGTCGGTGCTGGAGACCATCTGCAACGCCATCAAGGAAGCGGGCTACACCTTCAAGGAAGTCCAGATAGCCCTGGACTCCGCCGCCAGCGAGTTCTTCCAGAACGACCGCTACGTCTTCGAAGGCTCCAACCTGAGCTACCAGGAACTGACCTCCAAGTACTCCGAGTGGAAGAAGCACTTCCCCCTGATCTCCTACGAGGACCCGCTCGCCGAAGACGACTGGGAAGGCTGGGACCACCTGACCAAGCACCTGGGCAAGAAGGCCCGCATCGTCGGCGACGACCTGTTCGTCACCAACCCCGAGCGCCTGAAGAGGGGCATCGAGGACGGCGTGGCCAACTCCATCCTCATCAAGCTCAACCAGATAGGTTCGCTGACCGAGACGATCCGCGTGATAGAGATGGCCCACAAGGCAAACTACACCACCGTGATCAGCCACCGCTCCGGCGAGACCGAGGACGCCTTCATAGCCGACCTGGCCGTGGCGACGAACGCCGGCGCCATCAAGACCGGCGCGCCGTGCCGCTCCGAGCGCCTGTGCAAGTACAACCAGCTCATCCGCATCGAGGAAGAGCTGGGCAAGAAAGCTCGCTACGCCAAGGACAGCGTCTTCAAGTTCAAGTAAAGCGATCCGCAGAAAAGCCCCGTCCGCGCCGCGGGCGGGGCTTTTTAACAGCCGTCGACAGCCATGAAACCCCTCCGCTTTAAATTCAGTCTCAAGTACCTGCTGATAGCCGCGCTGGCGGCCGTCCTGCTGGGCAACAGCGGCTTTCGCAAGCTGGTCAAGAACTACCGTGAGTACAGCCGCCTGAAGTCGGAGAAGGCCAGGCTGGAAGCGCAAAGCGGCCAGCTGCGCCGCCAGCTCAGGGAGATAGGCGAGAAGCCGGCCATAGAGCAGGCCGCCCGCCGGGAGCTGAGCATGATACGCCCCGAAGAGACCGAGTACCGCTTCCCGCCGCCCGAGGAGACCGACAAATGAACATGCGCCAGTTCAAACTGGGCCCGATGGAGAACTTCTCCTACCTCGTCTGGGACGAGGACAGCCGCGACGCCGCGGTAATAGACCCCGCTTGGCAGCCGGAGGCCATAGCGGACTTCGTAAAGGCCGAGGGCCTCAGGATCCACTGCGTGCTGCTCACGCACGCCCACCCCGACCATATCAACGCGGTGCCCTTCTTCACGGCGGCGGACAAGGACCTGCCCGTCTACCTGCACGAGGCCGACTATTTCATGCTCGAAAGCCGCCCCCCGCTGCTGCGCACCGTGGCCGACGGCGAGCAGGTGCAGGCCGGCGCGCTCAAAGTCGGCGTGCTGCACACGCCCGGCCACACCCCCGGCTCCGTCTGCTACCTGGCCGGGGACGCGGTATTTACCGGCGACACCCTTTTCATCGGCGAATGCGGCAGGGTGGACCTGCCGGGCTCGAGCGCAGAGGCCCTCTACGACAGCTTCGCGAAGCTGGCCGCCCTGCCCGACGAGGCCAAGGTCTGGCCCGGCCACTCCTACAACGGCGACACCTCCACCTTCGGCGTGCAGAAAGAGTACAACCTCTACCTCAAGCTGGCCCGCCAAGGCCGCAGGGCCGAGTTCCTGAAGGCGGTAGCGTGAAGGGCTGGGGCGCCGTTTCCGACTTCGACGGCACCATCACGCTGCGCGACGTGGGCGACCACCTGCTGCTGCATTACGGCTTCGCCGACAAGCGGACCATCGAGGAGTCCTACTCGCTCAAAGTGCGCGTCGAGGACTTCATGAAGCGCGCCTTCGCCGGCGCCGCGCTCAGCGAGCGCGTGATAGCCGACTTCGTGCGCGAGCGGGTAAAGGCCCGGCGCGGTTTCCGCGAGTTCATCCTCTTCTGCGAGGCCAACGGCGTGCCGTTCGAGATAGCCAGCGGCGGCGTGGACCTTTACGCGGACCCGTTCTTCGCCAAGCACGGCGTCAGCGTGAAATCCTTTTTCGGCAGGGCCAAAGTGGTAGAGGGCGGCATAAAGATAGATTATCCTTTCCTGCGCCGCACCGACCTCAGCTCTTTCAAGGCCTCGCGCGTGGCGCGCATGAAGCGCCTGGGCCTCAAGGTGGTCTTCTTCGGCGACGGCCCCAACGACTTCAAGGCCGCCTCGCTGGCCGACAAGGCCTACGCCACGGGCCGCCTGCTGCGGCTGTGCCGGGAGCGCGGCGTGCCGGCTTCGCCGCTCACCGATTTCACCCGCGCCGCGGCCTATATAAAGAGGCACTCCTGATGCACCCCGTCATCTTCCAGTTCGGCGCTTTCAAGCTGCCGGCCTACGGCCTGATGGTGGCCTGCGGCTACCTGGCGGCCATCCTGTACGTCTTCAACAAGGCCCGCGCGGCCGGCTTCGACAAGGAAAAGCTCTCCGACCTGGTCTTCTACACGGTGATCAGCGGCATGCTGGGCGCCAAATTTTTTTACGCCGTCACTTACTGGGAGGAATTCGGCCCGGACACCGCCTCCCGCCTGGTCTTTCTCTTCAGGAGCTTCCAGTACGGCTTCGTCTTCTACGGCGGCCTGGTGTTCGGCGCGGCCGCTTTTTTCCTCGCCGCGCGGCGCGGGGGCATCCCGCCGCTAAAGGCGGCGGACCTGTTCGCCCCGGCGCTGGCCCTGGGGCACGCGTTCGGGCGCGTCGGCTGCTTCCTGGCCGGCTGCTGCCACGGCCGCCCCACCTCCTGCCCCGTCAGCGTCACTTTCACCGACCCCGCCTCCGAGGTCAACCCGCTGTACCTCGGCGTGCCGCTGCATCCCGCGCAGCTCTACGAGGCGGCCGGCAACATAGCCATTTTCCTGGCGCTCCACTACGGCCTCAAGCGGTCGCTGGCCGGCAGGCTGCGCCCCGGCGCGCTGCTCGCGGCTTACGCCGCCCTGTATTCCGCCCTGCGCTTCTCGCTGGAATTCCTACGCGGCGACGACAGGGGCGGCCTGCTGCTGGGGCTCTCCCCGGCGCAATTAATTTCGCTGGCGGTCATGGCGGCCGCCCTGGTTTTCCTAAAGGCTAAAAAATGAAAAAGACCAAACTGACCTATTCCGGCATCCCGTGCAGGCTCGACGTCTTCCTGACGCAGAGCGGCAAGGATTTCTCGCGCTCCTACGCGCGCCGGCTCATCGAGCAGGGACATGTCACCGTGGGCGGCGAGCTGAAGAAAGCCTCCTACCTGCTCGGCGACGGCGAGACGGTGGAGCTGAAGATCCCGGACGCCGGCCAGGAGCAGGCCGGGTTCGAGGACCTCGTGATCTTCGAGGACAAGTACCTGCTGGCCGTGTGCAAGCCCGCCGGCATCGCCGTGCATCCCAACGCGCCCGGCTGGGAGACCAACCCGTCCGCCTCCCTTATCGGCGAGCCCACGCTGGTCTCGATGATCTACACGGCCCGCCCCCAGATGGCCAAAGGCGGCCTGGAGCGGCTCGGCCTGGTGCACCGGCTCGACCGCGACACCAGCGGTTTGATGCTGCTGGCCAAGAACACCGAGGTACAGGACGCGCTGAAGGAAGGGTTCAGGAAGCGCCTGATGGAGAAGACCTACATCGGCGGGGTGGCCGGCATCCCGGAGCTCAAGCGCGGCATGATAGACGCCCCCATAGGGCGCGCCAGCGGCTTCAAGAAGATCAAGGTGTGGGAATACGGCCGCGAGGCGGTGACCGAGTACACCGTAGTAGAGAAGGGCCGCAGCTGCTCGCTGCTGGAGATCCATCCCAAGACCGGCCGCACCAACCAGATCCGCATCCACATGGAATACATCGGCCACTCCATCATGGGCGACAAGCTTTACGGCGGCCCTCCCGCCCCGCGCATGCTGCTGCACTCCCTGCGCCTGGTCTTCCAGCACCCGGTCACCGGCAGGAAGACACGGCTGGAAGCCCCCCTCCCCGAAGATTTCAAGAGCGCCTGGAAAGCGGTCAAGAAGCTCTAACCCCGCCCCCGGCGCAACCGGCAAGGGGGCCGGCGCGTATGTATACTGATGGGCGAAACTGAAAAAGAACTGCTCGGCCGCTGCCTAGCCGGCGACAAAGCCGCTTTCGGCGGCCTGGTGGACGCCTATCAGGACAGGCTCTACAGCTTCGCCCTGCGCCTGCTCAAGGACCCCGCCGCCGCCGAAGAGGCCGCGCAGGCGGCTTTTGTAAAGGCCTTCCGCGCCCTTCCTTCCTATAATATCTTGCAGCCCTTCGCTCCCTGGCTTTTCCGCATAGCCCACAACGCCTGCATGGACGCGCTGCGCGCCGGCGGCAGGACGGTCTCGATGGACCACGAGGATTTCCCCGACCTGCCCGACCGCGCCCCGGCCATGGACGATTCGCTGGCCGACGCCCTGGACTCCGAGCGCATAGAGGCCCTGCTGGCCTCGCTGCCGCCCATCTACAGCGAGGCGCTGCTGCTGCAATACCGCGAGGAGATGGGCCCGGCCGATATAGCCCGCGTCATGGGCGTGCCCGAGGGCACGGTAAAGGCCAGGCTATTCAGGGGCAGGGAACTGATAAAGGCCAGGCTGCGCGCCGGGGGCGCAACCATTTGAGAGGCTGGAGCGTATTATGAACATGAGGACCGGGAACACAGACAAAGCGATAGCGGCGGCCATAGCGGCCCTGCCGCTGCGCTCCCCGTCGGCGGGGTTCAAGGCCGGCGTGCTGGCGGCCATCGCCGCCCAGGCGGCGGCGCGCGCCAACCCGCCCCGGATCGGCAGGCCGGACTTGGCGGCGGCGAAATGGGTGACATATTTAAAGGGCCACAGGTCCTCGGTGCCCGACAGGCCCTTAAGATAGAGGGTCTCGCCATTGTCACGGTCAAACTCGAACCAGCGCTGGTCGCGCCGCTTCAGCCGGGAAGGCCACCACTGGCGCTCGGACATGTCCCAGATGATCTCGGTGACCGAGAAGCCCTTGCCGATCGCGTCGAGAATATCGAACATCTCGTCTTCCAGCTCCTCGCGGCCCAGCCAGTCGCGGATCAGGTCGGCATTCTCCACATCACGCGGATCGTCCGAGGCGCTCTCGACGTTGATCTCCAGCTGCGCCACGGCGCGCTTGCGGGTGCCCAGCACCGACAGGTAGTGAAGGTCCTTCTCCTCCATCTCTTCGGCCAGTTCCAGATAAGCCGTCGCATCGCCCTGCTCTGCCATGTGCAAAAGCCGCGTCAGGCGCGCGGGCGTCAACCCCTGCGCCGGGTGTCCCGACAGGATACTGCGCACGCCCGACAGTGTCGGCTCCGCCTGCACCTGGCGCAGCCGTGTCAGCTCCACCGGCCGTCCATACTGGTCCAGCAATTTCGCCATCACCACGCCCCTCGTCTTGCAAAGCGGGCCGATCCGGCCCGGTCATCATGATCGCGGTCTTCGCTGCGCAGCTCGGAGGCCGCGCGGTAGCCGTAATCGAAACTCTCGGCATGGGTCGCCGCATGAAAATTCATCAGTGCAACGGCGGTGTCGGCATGGCGCTTGCCGCCATCCGTGCCCTTGGTGCGCACGTCGCGCGGAACCTTGCCCACGCCGCCGATCATCGTGATCTGGCGCAGGTCATCGCGCACATCCCGGTCGGCCGGAATGAAGATGGTCCGGTCCTCGAAGGCGCTCCTGAAGCCGGGCGTGAACTCGCGATGCCAGGCATCGGTGGCGATCAATTCGGTGATTAGCTCGGGGCCGAACTTCTGGCGCGCCTCCTGCGCCAGCGCCATACCGTTGCCGTTGGCGTCCAGGATGCCCTTCTGGAACCGGGGCAAGCGGTCCACGATCCAGTAGAGCGCCTGCTTCTGCTGGTCATAGGGGCACTGGCGCAGTTCCACGATCAGCGGCACATGGCGCGACAGGTCCTGCGCCGTGTAGCCGATCACGAAGGACGTGCGGTCCTGGCGCATGCCGAAGTCCTCGCCCAGGGCGAAGGGGCCAAGCTCGGGCGTGAAGGTCTGGATGACCGGGCCGAGCTCGCGCTCCAGCCAGTCCAGCATCTCGGCGCGGCGGTACTGTTCGGGCAGATCAAGGAAGCCCGTTGAGGGGGCTTCCCACCGCTTGACCACATAATCAGGTCGCGAGGCGGCCTCGATCCAGGCAAGGGGCAACAGGACGCCTTCCCCCTCGCGCGGGATCGCGTCCAGCTCCTCGCGCATGGCCTCGACCCGCGTACCGTAGGACCGGCGCACGCGGGCATACCAGTCGCGCTTGCCCTCTTGCGTGGCCTCCCAGCCCCGGATCAGACAGACGCGCTCGTAAAGCCCGTTCTCGACCGCATCATCGAAGGTGATGCGGTGGATGCGGTAATCGTAGCGCCCCTCGCGGGTCTCTTTGATCAGCTCATTAAACGGGTTTAAAGCGCCGTTATGGGTCGAGATGATGCGGATGACACCACCCCAGATCAGCAGCGCGTTGCAGGCATCGATCACGGCGGCCACGTTGCGGTGGAATGCCGCCTCGTCGATGACCACCCGCCCCTGAAGACCCCGGATGTTGGCGGGGTTCGACGACAGCGCGGACACCTGGAAGCCGCTGGCAAAGCGGATGCGGTAGGCGTTGATGTAGCGGCTGGTCCCGTCCGGCTGCCTGTCCTCGAACAGGAACTCCTCGATCTCGACCAGCTCGCGCGCGATCGTCTTTGCAAACCGCGCACAGACCGAGATGAACTCAAGGCCCTTGTCCTTCGTGTCCCCGATATACCAGGTGTGATCCCCGCCCGCCGTGCGCGAGGCGGCGGCGATCAGGGTGCTGTCCAGCGCCTCGGCAAAGGTGACGCCCGTCCGGCGGCCTTTCTCGGCCAGTTTCAGGGGGGACTGGTCCTCGACCCAGGCGCGCTGGTGGGCCATGAGGATGCCATCGGCCAGCGGGTCCAGGTCCTCGGGCGGCAGCATGCCGGGGATCTGGTCATCGACCGGGGAGCGGGGCGGTGGGGTGTGCGCGCCGGGCAGGTCATTCATTCGCCAGCCCGCCTTACGCCCAGGAAGCCGCGCCGCAGCT
>PHAL01000001.1 GCA_002840355.1 Elusimicrobia bacterium HGW-Elusimicrobia-3
GGGTACTGGTGGTACGACTGGGCCGGCTTTTCTTCGGGCAAGCACCGGGTAGTCGCCAGGATACTGCCTCAGAATGGCGGCGAGAGGCATACCTCCCGCCCCGTAACCTTCCAGGTGGACCCGCTCCGCTAAAGCCGCAGCGGGGGGGTAAATACAAAAACCGCCGGAGAGCCGGCGGTTTTTGCTTTGAAAATTGTGGCGCGAACAAGGGGACCCGAAAACGAACTTTTTGAGACAGGTCCTCATTGGTAAGAACTACTGGCTGCCGCCCATAACTCTAATCCTGAGCCTCTTCCGCGTGCGCGGAGTAGGCGCCGAAAAGAACCTCTCTGCTGTGCCCGAACCTTAAAAAGTTCGTATCCCTTTGACCCCTATATAGCTGGATTCAACTCGGCCTTGCATTTGTCCCAAGCCAGCCCGCTTTCTAAATGATAAAATTAAAGCGGGTTTCCAATGGACTTAAACGAGGCGCAGACAAGAAGGCGCATCATCGACAAAAGCCTGGCCTTAGCTGGCTGGGATGTGGCTGATGCAGCCCATGTAACACAGGAACTAGATATAGACCTGCGCGGGACCGACGCCGCCCCGGCGAACCCTCCCGGCCATTCCGCAACCGCCGATAATCCTTTCGCCGGACACCAATTCGCCGACTATGCCTTGAAACTCCACGGCAAGCATGTGGCTGTTGTCGAGGCCAAGCGCACCATGCGCGACGCCAAACTTGGCCGTGAGCAGGCCCTCCAGTATGCCCAAAACATACAGAAGACGCAGGGCGGAAAACTCCCGCTGATCTTCTACACCAATGGCTACGAAAACTTTTATTGGGAATACGATTTTTATCCGCCCACCAAGGTTCACGGTTTTCCAACGCTGACCGACCTGGAATGGCTGGTACAGCGCTCCAATGAGCGCCGGCCTTTGTCGGTGGAGATGATTAATACCAATATCGTAGGTCGCGACTACCAGATTGCTGCTATCCGCAGGGTGCTGGAAAACGTGGAGGCCAAGCGCCGCCGCTTCCTGCTTGTAATGGCCACCGGTACCGGCAAGACACGCACCGCCGTGGCCCTGCTGGATGTGCTTATGCGCGCTCGCTGGGCTAAGCGAGTGCTTTTCCTTGTAGACCGAATCGCCCTGCGCGATCAGGCGTTGGAGGCCTTCAGGGAATTCATGCCGTCGGAGCCTACTTGGCCGCAGACGGGTGAAAAAGACTTCGCGCGCGACCGCCGCGTTTATGTAACCACCTACCCGGCCATGTTGAACATCATACAGGCCGGGGAAAAACCACACGATTGGGTCTCGCCCTATTTCTTCGATGTCATCATCGCCGACGAAAGCCACCGCAGTGTTTACAACATCTACAGGCAGGTGTTGGACTACTTCAACTGCATCAAGCTGGGGCTTACTGCCACGCCGCAGGACAAAATTGACCGCGACACTTTCCGGCTGTTCGATTGCGACGCCAATGACCCGACCTTTGCCTACACTTTCGAGGAGGCGGTGCAGCATACGCCGCCCTATCTCTGCCGCTACGAGGTGCTGAAGGTCCGCACCAAGTTCCAGCTGGAGGGCATTCACGGCAAGGCCTTGGACGATGCCGAGCGCCGCCGCCTGCTGGCCGAAGGCAAAGACATCGAAGAGGTGGACTTCGAGGGAACTGACCTTGAGCGCAAGGTCACCAATTCCGGCACCAATGCGCTGATAGTGCGAGAGTTCATGGAAGAGTCCATTAAGGACACTTCCGGAACGCTGCCGGGCAAAAGCATAATCTTCGCCATATCCAAGGCCCATGCCCGCCGCCTTGAGGAACTGTTCGATAAACTCTACCCCGAGCATGCCGGCAAGCTGGCGCGGGTTATTGTGTCCGAAGATCCGCGCGTGCACGGCAAGGGCGGGTTGCTGGACCAGTTCAAGAACCAAGATATGCCCCGCGTGGCTATCTCCGTGGACATGCTCGATACCGGCGTCGATATCCGCGAGGTAGTAAACCTCGTCTTCGCCAAGCCGGTATATTCTTTTGTTAAGTTCTGGCAGATGATAGGCCGCGGCACGCGCCTGCTGGATACTTCTCCCGCCAAGGTTAAACCGTGGTGCGCAGCGAAGGACAAGTTCCTCATCATCGATTGCTGGGGCAATTTCGATTTCTTCGACATGAAGCCCGAAGGGCGTGAGCCCGGCACTCTGGTGCCGATGCCGGTAAAACTTTTTAAGGCCAGGCTGGATAAGCTTGAGGCCGCGCTTAACGCCGGCCGTGCGGATACAGCTGAGGCTATAAAGAAAGACCTGCAGGCGGACCTCGCTGAACTGCCCGCGAATAATGTGGTTGTCCTGGACCATCAGTCGGACTTGGCCCGCGCCAAAGCCGATGAGTTCTGGCGTCATCTTGCAGCGGACGGAATAGGTTTCCTCCGGGGAACGATAGCACCCGTAATGCGCGCCCGTTCCGGCGCGGATTTTAAAGCCCTGCGTTTTGAAACCGAGGTTGTAGAGCTGGGCACCGCGCTGCTTGGGAATAACAAAGAAGCTTTTGAGGCCATTAAGGCCAGTCTGCAGGTCCAGGTGGCCGAGCTTCCGTTATCCGTCAACATTGTCGCCAAAGAAAAAGAACTTATCGACGCTGTGCAGTTCGAAGATTGGTGGCTGACCCCGACAGAGGAGAAGCTGCGCTCTCTTGTGGAAAAGCTGGCCCCGCTGATGAAATTCCGCCAGGCCCGCAAAGATCCCATGATGCACCTGGACCTGCAGGACATCTCTTTCGCCAAGGAATGGGTGGAATGCGGCCCCACCAACGAACGCGTGGCCGTTTCGGTTTACCGCGAAAAAGCCGAAGCCCTGGTCCGCGACCTGCTGGATAAGAGCGTGGTGCTGCAGAAGATCGCGGCGGGGGAAACTGTAACCGAAGAAGAGTTAAATGAGCTCGCAGACGACCTTGAGGCCAACAGCCTGCATATCAATGAAGACATTCTGCGACGGGTTTATGACAATAAGCGGGCGAATTTTATTCAGTTCGTCAGGCATATGTTGGGCCGCGAGCGCCTTGCGCCCTGGTCTGAAACCGTGACCAAGGACTTTGATGCGTTTATCGCCAAGCACGACACCTTTACCTCTCAGCAGATACTTTTCCTGCAGACCCTGAAGACTTTCATCATCCAGACCGGGGATGTAAGCCGGGAAAGCCTTATCTCGCAGCCGTTTACCAATATCCATCCCAGCGGCATACTGGGCCTATTCCAGAACACTGAAAGGCAGGAAATAGAACGGTTTATCCAAGGAATGGGGTATTATCACCAATAAATAGGGTAACAACTGCTTGTAATTACCCTAATACTCTGGTATAATACCCTTATGAAATCCCTGGACATTCGGTATCTCTCGCAGCTGCATTTTACTGCCGATCAGGCCGCATCCCTAAAGCGTATAGGTGAAAGCAAGGGCAGGCAAGCCCTGTTCTCCCGCCAGACACCGGAGGTCTTAAAGACCCTCTGCCGGGCCGCCATCATTGAATCCAGCGAGTCCTCCAACCGGCTTGAAGGCATTGTGGCCCCGCACGCCCGCATTGAGGCCATTGTTCAAAAGAGTACCAATCCCCGCAACAGACCGGAGCAGGAGATCGCCGGTTACCGCGACGCCCTGAACCTGGTTCACGAATCAGCACAGAACATGCCGTTCACGGAGAACGTGATATTGCAGCTGCATGCCTATCTCTACCGCTATCTGCCGGAGAACGGGGGGAAATGGAAGTTAACTGAGAACTCCATTGTGGAGAAAAATCCGGACGGCACGGTGCGCCGCGTGCGCTTTGAGCCGGTAAAAGCAGCGGCCACGCCGACCGCAATGGCCGCGCTGGTGCGCAACTACAAAGAGGCGCTGGATGTGCACCACCAGGAGCCGCTGGTGGTGGTGCCGGCGGCTATACTGGATTTCCTGTGCGTTCACCCTTTTCACGACGGCAACGGGCGGACCGCCCGGTTGCTGACCCTGCTGTTGCTCTACCACTTTGATTACCAGGTGGGACGCTACATAAGCCTTGAGCGGCTCTTCGAGGAATCCAAGGAAAGCTACTATGAAACTCTGGAGTACAGCTCTCAGGGCTGGCATGAGGGCAAGCACGACATCAAGCCCTGGATGACCTATTTCTGGGGCGTGCTGATAAAGGCCTATCGTGAGTTCGAAGAGCGCGTGGATAATATCCGCGCCGGGCGCGGCTCCAAGACCGACCAGATCCGGCAGGCAGTTGCCCGCCGTATTGGCCCTTTCGCCATTTCAGACATAGAGAACGACTGTCCCGGCATAAGCCGCGACATGGTGCGGGTGGTGCTGCGCCAGCTTAAAGAAGAAGGCGCAATTTCGCCGCAAGGCAAAGGCCGCGGCGCCAAGTGGGTAAAGAGAGGATAACATGCTTAATCAGAACATAAAGGCCAAGATAGACCAGCTTTGGGATAAATTCTGGTCGGGCGGCATAGCTAACCCGCTGACCGCCGTGGAGCAGATAAGCTACCTGCTCTTCATGCGCCGCCTCGACGCCATGGACCGCAAAAAGCAGGAGGACGCCGAATACCTTAAGCGCCCTTACAAATCCATCTTTGAAAAGGACGAGCAGCGCTGGACCCACTTCCGTAACCTCCCCGCCGAAGAAATGCTAACGCATGTGCGCGACAAGGTGTTCCCTTTCATTAAGTCGCTGGGCAAGGAGGGCCAGTCGTTCTCCAAGTACATGCAGGACGCCGTGTTCATAATTCCCAAGGCCTCGCTGTTGGTTGAAGCTGTTGGCGTTATAGATGAGATTTACACCGAGATAGAGCGGGAAACCAAGGAAAGCGGCCAGACCTTTCACGACACGCAGGGGGATCTCTACGAATACCTGCTCTCGGAGATAGCCACCGCCGGCAAGAATGGCCAGTTCCGCACGCCCCGGCATATCATACAGATGATGTGCGCCCTGGTGGATCCAAAACTGGGCGAGGAAATCTGCGACCCGGCCTGCGGCACCGGCGGCTTTCTTCTTGGCGCTTTTCAGCATATCCTGACCAGGCATACCAGCGCGAAGCTGCGGCACAAGGATGAGAACGGCATGGAGCGCGGCCTGGTGGGCGATAAGCTCACCGATAAGCGCCAGTGGCAGGTGCTCAAAGAAAAAACTTTCCACGGCTATGACTTCGACACCACCATGGTGCGCATTGGCCTGATGAATCTTATCCTGCATGGCATAGACAGCCCGAACCTGGCCTATATGGATACGCTCTCCAAAGCTTTCTCAGAGAAAGACCGCTTCGACGTGGTGTTGGCTAATCCGCCTTTCAAGGGCAGCATAGACAAAGGCGATATAAATGAGGACTTGGGCCTTAAGACAACCAAGACTGAACTGCTGTTCGTTAACCGCATCATAAACATGCTGCGCATAGGCGGGCGGGCCGCAGTTATTGTGCCAGATGGCGTTATGTTTGGCTCCAGCAACGCTCACACAGCGCTACGCGAAATGCTTCTGGATAAATGCGAACTGCAGGCGGTAGTTAAAATGCCGTCTGGGGTGTTCAGACCATATGCCGGTGTGAGCACGGCTGTGGTGGTATTCGTGAAGGGCGGCAAGACAGAGAATGACTGGTTCTACGACATGCAGGCCGACGGTTACTCCCTCGACGACAAGCGCCAGAAAACAGAGGAGAATGATATCCCTGATGTGATTGCCAAGTGGGGCAGTCGCGACCCGAAGAAGGACAGCGACAGAAAAGCCAAAGCCTTCTTTGTCCCGGCAGATAACATTCGTGAGAACAGCTACGACCTTTCCCTTAATCGCTACAAGGAAATCGCCTACGAAGAAGTGAAATGCGACTCTCCGAAAGTGATAATTAAACGCCTAAAGGAATTAGAGTCCGAGATAGGTAAAGAATTGATTGAGCTGGAAAGGATGGTGGAATAATGACTTCGTCGCCTCAACGACCTCATTTTCCAGAGGCTTTGTTCGGGGAAGTGTTTCTCGACGCTACGGGCGGGAATGCCAAAATTGAGAGCGGAGACTACTTGCCAATTGGAAAGATTCCGGTTATCGATCAAGGTCAAGAATATATCGCTGGGTTCACAAATAACGAATCACTTAAATGTAAGGCAAATCTACCTTGTATTCTGTTTGGCGACCACACAAAAATATTTAAATTTGTAAATCAACCCTTTGCTTTGGGGGCTGACGGGATTAAAGTCTTGGTTCCCAGCGCTAAACTAAATCCAAGGTACGCCTATTACTGCCTTCAGCGCGTATGGTTCCCGCCACGGACTGGATATCAACGGCATTTTAAATATTTGCAGCGTGCAAAAATCCCTATGCCGCCACTCGAAGAGCAAGGCCGCATCGCCGCCATCCTCGACAAAGCCGACGCTATTAGGAGGAAGCGGCAGGAAGCTGGTAAGATAGCGAGTTCGTTTGCGCAAAGCCTATTCCTTGATTTAATTGGCGATCCAATTTCTAACCCCAAAAAATGGAAGATGGTTCCCCTTGAGGAGGTGGCTACTACGACAAGCGGGGGGACTCCTAATCGTAAAGTGGATGCCTATTATGGTGGCGATATTCCGTGGGTCAAGTCGGGCGAATTGTCTCAGGGGGTTGTGACTACTACTGAAGAAACGCTTACGGAGTGTGGTCTTTTAGAAAGTTCTGCAAAAGTCATGCCAGTTGGGACGGTTCTACTCGCCATGTATGGGGCCACTGCTGGGCTTGTGGCGAAACTTGGAATTGAGGCTGCTACAAATCAGGCTGTTTGTTGTATCCGGCCAGGAAAGCATATTCATGCAGAGTATCTCCTCCATCTTTTGCGTCGTCATTCTGTTTCTTTGTTGACGAAGCGCGTAGGTGGTGCGCAACCGAATTTAAGCCAGGATATTATTAGAAATCTGAAAATCCCCATTCCACCGATGGATGTTCAAATAGATTTTGTCCAGAAGGTCGCTTGTGTCTCTAGTCTCCAGCGACATCAGGAGTCCGCACTAAAAGAAACCGGTAGCCTGTTCGGCGCAATACAGGGGGAGTTCTTCTAAGAATATATGCGCGTTCATGAGTGGCTCAAATGGAAAGGAAAAAAGGTTTCCAATCAATTAGTTAAGCATTTGTTTGCCCTTGGGCTGACGAAAGCCGCTACGACTCTGCGTGATTACTCCTTCTCGTCCAAAGAAATAAGCCGTCAGATATCTCTTGAAATTCTTTTTAAGGGGCCAGCGGCTCTAAAGAAGTGTCTTGGCCTGGATGAGAGCTATTTTGCCATGGTCGATGGATGTGCCCATAGGGACGCTAAACAGTTTTATTGCTATGGGATTGCTGATGAAATCTTTAGGGTTGCCATTGCCGCTTTACAATGGGATCAGCTCCTTGAGGGGTCTGATTTTGTTCCGGGCGGAAATCCGATAGAAAAAAATATCGATAGAGTTGTACATGAGCGAACAAAAGCCGAGCAGGAGATGTGGATCCGAAAATTGACAGAGCATCTGATAAATCTGATTTGTTTGGGCGACAATCAACGTGACGGTGTATTTCGAGCCGTATTGGCCGCGCAGTCATTGGATGACCATCTTGGACTTGATAAAGATTTTAGAGATTTCTACGCATGCAGGAATGAGAATAACCTCCACTCTGTTATGAGGTATGCACGAATCATTGAAGATGTTCAGAGAAAGGAGGGGGCAAAGGTTCTGCCGTTATTCGCGGATAGCATCAACAGTAATAAGTTGCCACCGGCAGGTAGGGTTTTGTCGAGTGTTCGGGAAAGGTTTAAGCTCGCGCTCAAGAAGGCAACTCCGGAAGAGAAGCTTGCTCTCCGCTTATCTTACTCGGCTGGATTTTCTGAGTCGAGTCGGGCTATTCATGCAACTGTTCAGGATAGGCCTGCACAGCGAAGCACCTCAAAGGAGATCGATGGCCGGCTTTCAGAAGTAGGCCTTCTTTCTGCGCATATTCTGAAAAGAATGTATTCAATTTGTTCTATGCAGCCGAGTGGCTTAAGTAGGCAGATGATAAATGCTTTACATCATCCGGAATCGATTGCTCCAAAAATTGTGGGCAAAGTGCAGCAGGAGTATTCCCAGGGTGATATCGTGCTCGTGATGGGAGATCCGGCGGAGGTGTTGCGCTGCATGGAAAGCGAATACGGATACACCTCTGTTAGGGTTAAATATCTTGCAAAGCCGCCATTGCCGGAGATCCCCGAAGATGAGTTTCCGAGTAGCTATGTGCAGCTTCTTGTCGCGGCAAAGGATATAAAAGAGTTTATGCTGGCACAGGTGGATAAAATGCCGGCGCACCTTCAGTCGGATGTGCGCGAACTGTTTTCAAAAGGAACGCCAGAACAACTTTTGCATGGTGCGAGAGAGGCCATTCTGGATATGCATAAATCGGGAGCACTTCGGGTGTTTCTGTCGGGAAATACTGAGAGCTAATATGCCAAGCGCTACCTATACGCCGGATGAATTTGCTCAGTGCAAACGCAAGTTCTTTTTGCCACCATGCCCTGTAAGTCAACTCCCAGACGATCTTAAAGATAGTGGAGAGAGGCCAACTTTGCATCTTCTGCGTCGGGATTTGCAGGAATTGTACAGAGAGGAGCGGTTCTTTGAGCCAGATAATGCAGATAAACATAAAGCACCATATCTGGCCGCAATGGGGATATTTACCGGGCTAGATCTGATGGCTAAGTTTTACTCGCGAAACCCGAAAAATGGGAAAGTCTTTAAAGGTTTTCTTAGTAGGGTCTGTGGTGCACGTAGTGCGGATGCTTGTTTTATGTGGGAGTTAAGAAATGCTTTACACCATTCTTATTCACTACATCTTCAAACTCAGCGTCAATTGAAGTTCACAACTGCTCCGTTTTCTGCAGGCCAGAATTGGCATACAATGTCCGAAGGATATTCTGTTATAAACTTCTGGGGTCTTAAATGGCATTTTCTTCAGTCGATAAACTCGTTTGAACTCTGGTTGCAAACCGCTCCACCTGCTTCCCAGGAGTTTTTTGTCGAGCGATATAAGGCTGCCGGGAGAATTTATGTCGCAGGCAATGTAAAACTTTAAAGCCTAGGTGCAAAAAGTTAGTTTTGGGGTGGTGTTGTAGCGCTATACAAGGGTGGGCAAAAACGAACTTTTTAAAGCAAAACAACCGCCGAATTGGGGCGGTTGTGATGGAAAAAATTGGCGCCCCCATGGGGATTCGAACCCCAGATCTCTGCCTTGAAAGGGCAGCGTCCTAACCGCTAGACGATGGGGGCGCATGACCGCGTCTACAATTAAAGCCGGCTTGTGCACCGGCTTTTATTTTGTAGAATCATACTTTATCATTTACCGTCGTGGCCTGTCAAATACAGGGGGAATATGACCGAAAACGATAACCGACCCGTCACACCCGAACAGCCCGCCCCGCCCCAGCAGGGCGCCGGGGAGAACCCCGCCGACGGCCTGCGCGCGGAGCTGGCCAAGGTACGCAAGAGCAACAAGGTGCTGGTCACCGTGGCCGCGGTGCTGGGCACCGTTTTCGTGCTGGCGGCCGGCGCGGCCTACGTGGTGTACATGAAGGTCAGCGCCGCCAAGGAAAACATAGAGCAGGCTTTCGCCTCCTTTCCGCCGCCGGACCAGGGGTACCGGCCCGAGGCCGTCAGGCTGCCGGGCCAGGGCGTCGCCCTCTCCACCGCCATGCCGCGGTCTTCGCTGGGGCTGTTCAGCGGCGGCCTGCCGGGCTCTCCGGAGGGCCTGCCGGACATAGCGGCCGCCCAGGAGGCCGCGCAGGCCCTGTTCAAATATTCGGACCGCCCCATCGTGAAAGAGTTCATCGCGGACCTCAAAAAGAACCCCGAGATGGCCGCCGCTTTCGCCGCCAGCAAGGACGGCAACCCTTTCGCCGTCCTGTACACGGTGCGCAACGCCAAAGGCATGGATAAACTGGTGATGCGCTACGCCGCCCGCCCGGAATTCCTGAAACTGATGATGGAAGTGGCCAATGACCCCGAACTAAAGCCCCTGATGAGCGGCCTGCCGCCAGGCATGGGCCTGCCCGCCGGGGCCCCGCCCGCCCGGGGCGTGCCGGTGATCTCCGCCCCCGCGGCGCAGCCCGCCGGCCAGTACGAGGAGGAGGAGGAGGAAGAGGACATAAAGTTCGACCCCTCGGCCATCAGCGGCCCCGCCGCCCGGCCGGCCTCGGGGGCGCAGCTGCCGCCGCCGGTTGACAGCGAATAATAATATAAGTTTAATATACAGATATGTGGCTCAGAATCCTAGGGCGTTTAGTCAAGAACGCCGCCAAGCCCGTCAGCGTATTCGTAATCCCGCATAACGGCATGACTTCGCTCCGGTTCAACCTGCCGGTGCTGCTCCTGCTCGTCTTCGGCGTGGCCTGGACGGGCGTCACCATCTGGGCGGGCTATATAGCCGGCCGCCACTTCGACTATTACGTCACCAAGGCCGACAACAAGATCCTGCGCGCCAAGATGGCCTATGTCTCCCAGCAGGTAGGCGACGGCCTGGCCTACCTGGAGATGACCCGGCGCACCGACAACCAGCTGCGCAAGGTGCTGGGCATGGACCCCTCTTTCATGGAGCGGCAGGAGGGCTTCGGCGGCCCGCAGGAGACCGACCTGGCCGATTTTCGCCGCATGCTCACCGCCAAGGCCTCCGAGATCAAGGAGACCTCGCTCAACAACTCCATACAGAAGATGCAGGACGAGTCACGCAAGCGCCTGTCGAGCTACACCGAGATCACCCTTTACCTGACCGACCGGCATAACGGCGCCCGCGCCACCCCGGCCATCTGGCCCACCCAGGGCCGCGTCACGTCGCCTTACGGCTACCGCGTGCACCCGCTGCGCTTTACTGCCGAGTACCACAGCGGCGTCGACATCGCCAACGACGCCGGCACTCCGATCTACGCCACGGCCGACGGCGTGATCCGCCACTCCGGCTGGGCGCAGGGCTACGGCATGTGCTCCGTCGTCGACCACGGCTTCGGCTATTCCACCCTTTACGGCCACATGAGCGAGCTCGTGGCCAAGGAAGGCACCGCGGTCAGGCGCGGGCAGGTGATCGGCCGCATGGGGTCCACCGGGACCTCCACCGGCAACCACCTGCACTACGAGGTCTGGACCGGCGGCATGCCGCGCGACCCCATGAAATTCCTGCAGGTGGGCGGCAAGGGCGCCGGCAATTTCGCCGGGCTTTTCGACGGTATCTTCAGGGGACTGTAACGGAGGGCTTATGGCCATGTTCAAGAACAACAATATCAGCTTCGAGAGCAAGAACGGCGACACCGTCATCGGCACCGAGGCCTATTTCCAGGGCACGCTGACGGCCAAGGGCTCGCTGCGCGTGGACGGCCGCATAGACGGCTCCATCGTGGACGCCAAGATAGTGACCGTAGGCAAGAGCGGCAAGGTGAAGGGCGACATCTCCTGCGAGATCTGCTACGTCAGCGGCGAGGTCAAGGGCAACGTCACCGCCCTCGACCACATAGAGGCCCTCGCCGGCTCGCGCGTGGACGGCGACATCCGCGCCCCGCGCATCATGCTCGAGGAAGGCGCGATTTTCAACGGCAACTGCTCCATGGACCCCGCTCACAGGGCCCCGGCCGAACAGCAGCCGCAGACCAAAACCCAGAAAACAGAGGCGAAACAGCAATGATATCCTTCTTCTCCAAGCACAAGCGGCCCATCTTCGTGGTCGTCGTCGTCATCTTCGTCGGCTCCATCTTCTTCGTCAGCGGCCAGGTGTTCACCTCGTCCTCCATGGACGCGGTGGCCGAGGTCGGGGGGGAGAAGATCCCCTACCAGCGCTTCCTCACGCAGGTCAACCGCGTGATGGCCGGCGTCAGGGACTCCGGCACCGAGGTCAGCGAGATCGTGTCCAAGAGCGTCAAGCAGGAGGTTTTCCGCGAGATGGTCGTGGAGACGCTGCTCAGCCAGGAAGGCGACAAGCTCGGCATGATGGTGCCCGACTTCGAGGTGGCCGTGGAGGTGCAGAACACCCCGCAGTTCCAGGAAGCCGGGGCGTTCAGCCCGCGCGCCTACTACCAGGCCATTTACGGCGAGTTCCAGATGTCCCCGGCCGAGTACGAGGCCTGGCGCAAGAAGGCCCGCCTGGCCAACAAGTTCAAGCAGTTCGTCTACAACAGCCTCAAGGTCACCCCCGAAGAGGTCAAGTCCTACTACCTGGCCAAGAACAAGAGCCTCAGGAATTTCGACAAGGAAAAGGGCAAGTACGCCGCCGAGCTCGCCCAGGCCAAGTTCTCCGACGTGGTGAACTACCACCTGCGCCAGCTCGTCACGCGCAACGAAGTGCGCAACTACCTGGAAGCCCGCGAACAGGGCCGCTAAAGCCCCGGGGCCCGGAACGCGCCGACCCGCCCCGCGCTGGTCGGCGCTTTTTTTTACCATGATAGAGATCAAGAACCTTACCAAGAGCTTCGGCAACTTCAAGGCCGTCGACGACCTGTCGCTCTCCGTGGCGCCGGGCGAGATCTTCGGCTTCCTGGGCCCCAACGGCGCCGGCAAGACCACCACGGTCAAGATCCTCTCGGGCATCATGCGCCCCACCTCGGGCAGCGTCAGCGTGGCCGGCTTCGACGTGGCCGCGAGCCCGCTGGAGGCCAAGCGCCGCATGGCCTACATCCCCGACGAGCCTTTCGTCTACCCCAAGCTCACCGGCTGGGAGTTCATGCGCTTCATCGGCGACATCTACGCCGTGCCCGCCGCCGAGCAGAAGAAGCGCATCCCCGAGCTGCTGGAAACTTTCGAGCTGACCGCCGCTTCCGGCGAGCTGCTGGAAGGCTACTCGCACGGCATGAAGCAGAAGCTGCTGATAGCCAGCGTGCTGCTGCGCAAGCCCAAGGTTGTGCTCTTCGACGAGCCCACCGTGGGCCTGGACCCCAAGAGCATCCGCCGCTTCAAGACCCTGCTGGCCGACATAGCCCGCGGCGGCGCCGCCGTCTTCATGTGCACCCATATCCTCGACATGGCCGAGAGGCTCTGCCACACCGTCGGCATCATCTACCGCGGCCGCCTGGTCACCAAGGGCACCGTGGACGAGGTGAAAAAGCTGACCGCCGCCCCGGGCGTGCGCTCGCTCGAGGACGTCTTCCTGGAACTCACCGAGTAATATGCTCCCCGTACTGCTCACCCGCAAGGCCGTCACCTTCCGCAATACCCTGCTGGGGCTGCGCGGCTGGCGTCTCGCCAAGAATTTAATGTTCTCCGGCGCCGGCCTGGTGATGCTGGCCGCCCTGTACGCCGGCTTCTGGCGCCTGCTCAACTACCTCGAGGGGGTGGAACTGATAGGCCCCATCCTCTCCTGGAAGCTCACCTCGATGGTGCTGCTGATGACCTTCGCGATGGTGGTGGTTTCGTCTATCATCATCTCGATGACCACGCTGTATTATTCCTTCGACCTGAAGTTCCTGTTCTCCACGCCGCTCGACCTGCGCTCGATCTTCATCGACAAGGCCTTCGAGACGGTGTTCTACTCGTCGTGGACGCTGGTGCTGGCCCTGCTGCCCTACATCGCGGCGCTGGGCCGCATCAAGGGGCTGGACTGGGGCTTCTACCTGGCCTACGCCGGGCTGATGGTGCCCTTCGTCCTGCTGGCGGGGGCCTTCGGCATATTGTTCAGCATGATAGTGATGTACGCCTTCCCGTCGTCGCGCACGCGCGACATCACCTGGCTGCTGGGCAGCCTGTCGGTAGGCTTCGTCTACGTGGTGTTCCGCTTCTCCCGGCCCGAGAAGCTGCTGCGGCCCGATTCGCTGGAGGTGGTGGCGCAGTACATACAGTACCTGCAGTCGCCCACGGCCCCGTACATGCCGTCCTGGTGGGTCACCCGTGCCATGGAGGCCTACTCGGCGGCGCGCTGGGAGGCCTTCGCCTCCAACGCCGGCGTGCTGGTGCTGGCCGCGGCGGCCATATATATCTTTATCTACTTCCTGTCGGGGCGGCTGTATATGCGCGGCTTCAGCGGCGCGCAGGGCTCGCCGCGCTTCAAGGGCGGCCGCCGCGAGCTGCCCGAGCAGCGCCTCGCCGAACGCCTGCCCGCCCTGCGCCCGGCGCTGACGCTGTACTGGAAGGACCGCCTGGCGCTGGGCCGCGACGCGCGCTACTGGTCGCAGCTCATCCTGATAGGCGCGCTGATCGCCGTCTACCTGTTCAGCATCCGCCAGCTGCCGCTGGACACGCCCGACATCCGCAGCCTGGTCTCTTTCCTCAACGTCGGCGTGGCCGGCTTCGTGATGGCGGCCATCGGCCTGCGCTTCACGTTCCCGGCCATCAGCCTGGAGGGCAACAGCTACTGGCTGCTCAAGTCCGCGCCCATCAGCGCCCTCGGCGTGATGCGCGAGAAGCTGATGGTCTCGCTGCTGCCGTCGCTCCTCATCGGCCTGGTGCTCATCACCGTCTCCAACCGGCTGCTCGGGGCGGACTTCTTCATCGCCGCGCTGTCCACGTTCACCATCCTGGTGGCCGCGCTGGTGATCACCGTGATGGGCATCGGCTTCGGCGCCGCTTTCCCCGATTTCAACGTCGAGAACATTCACCAGCTGGAGTCCTCCTACGGCGGCTTCCTGTACATGGCTTGCTGCATGGGCTACCTGTCGCTGCTGGTCGCCGTGGAGGCCTGGCCGGTGCAGATGCATTTCGCCGAGCGCTTCGGCCGGGCCCACCCGTGGGACCTGCGGGCCGTGGCCCTGAGCGCCGCCATGTTCGTGGGGCTCAACGCGGCCGCGCTCTACATCCCCTGGAAGGCCGGCCAGCGCAATCTGGAACGGCACGAGATCTGAGGTATACAACATGATAAAAAGAACTCTCCTGATAGCCGCCGCCGCGCTGCTCTGCGCCGGCCCCGCCGCCGCCGCGGAGCCCGCCGCGGAGCCCGCCGGCGGCAAGAGCCGCCCGCAGTTCGCTTTAACCTTTGACGACGGCCCCGGCGCCGTCACCGAGGAACTGCTGGCCCTGCTGCAGAAACGCGGCGCCAAGGCCACCTTCTTCATGCTGGGCGGCTCGGTGCGCGCCCGCCCCGGCGTGGCCAAAAAGGTGCACGATGCCGGCCACCTGATAGCCAACCATACCTACTCGCACAAGAACTGGTTCAGGCTGGGCAAGGGGGCGGACCGCGAAAAACTGCTGGCCGCCGAGGTGAAGCGGGCCGAGGAGGCCATCGTGAAGGCCACCGGCTTCCGGCCGGCCATACTGCGCATGCCCAACGGCTACGACCGGCCCTGGGTGCGCGAGGCCGCCAAAAAACTGGGCTACCGGGCCGTCAACTGGAGCTACGGCAGCGACTGGACCAAAACCCCGGAAGACAAGATGACGGAGGAGTACCGCAAGGCCACGCGCGCCGGCGGCGTGCTGCTGCTGCACGACGGGGGGGGCAGGAGCCGCGAGAAGACGCTGCGCATCACCGCGGCCATCCTCGACGAGGCGGAGCGCCTGGGCCTGCAGGCCGTGCGGCTGGACGTGCTGCAGCCGGAGCGGGCCCCGAAGCGGTGAATTTAGTAGAATAGCTTAGCGGGCGAGTGGCGGAACCGGTAGACGCACAGGTCTCAAAAACCTGCGATCTCACGATCATGAGGGTTCGATCCCCTCCTCGCCCAAGGCTTTAAAAAGAAAAAGGGAACGATCATCGTTCCCTTTTTTTTATTGTGCGGCCGGCCTCAGGTGAACGGGATGCTGATGCGGGTGGGCTCGGGCTTGGGCTTCCAGCGGAACTCGGTCTCCTGCAGCTCTATGGCGATGAGCAGGATCTCCTTGATGATGCAGGTGACGGGGATGGAGAAGACCACGCCCCAGATGCCGCCTATCTCGCCGCCGGCCATCAGCGCCAGCAGGATGATGGCCGGGTTCAGCTTCACGGCCTTCTTCATGATGTAGGGCTGCAGGAACCAGTCGTCGAAGAAGCGGATGCCGGTGAAGAAGGCCAGGATCTTCACTATCGGCAGCAGCGTGCCGAACTGCAGGTAGGCCACCACCGACGAGAGCACCGCCCCCACGATGGCGCCCAGGTAGGGCACCAGGCTCGAGACGCCTATCAGTATGGCGATCACGGCCGCGTAGTTGAGGTCCATCAGCACCAGGCCGGTGAAGGCGATGAGGAAGATGATGAAGGCCTCGGTCAGGATGCCGCGCAGGTAATTGCCCAGCGAGCCGTCTATGCGCGAGGCGATGTGCAGGATGAGCTCGGAGTGGCGCGAGGGCAGGTGGTCGAGCAGGTAGTCGATGAGGCCCGCGCCGCCGATGAGCATGAAGAAGGTGATGAACGGCACGATGAACAGCAGCGACAGCGCCGGCAGCAGCCCCAGCAGGAACTGCGGGGCCAGGTCCAGCAAATGCTGCAGCTTGTCGGCGAGTTTCAGGCCGGCGAGGAAAGGGAAACTGGCCGTGGCCCTGGCGTTGAGGTTGGTGAAATAGGCCTCTATGCGCCCGGCGTAGGCGGGCCAGGACTGCTGCAGCGTTTCCAGGTCGTAGGAGAGAAAATGGAACAGCAGGTACACGCCTATGAACAGCAGCGCGCCCACGCCGAGGTAGAGGCCCGCCACGGAGTAGGTGCGCTTGATGCCGCGCACCTCGAAGTAGCGTATCAGCGGGCTGAGGATGTAGGCGAGCGCCGCGCTGAGGATGAAGGGGAGGATGGCGCCCTTGGCCAGCACGATGAAGTAGACCAGCGCCGCGGCCATCACGGCCGGCAGCACCAACTGGGCGTAGCCTTTCTTCAGCGCGGGGGAATCGGCGGCCATGCTAGTTCTCCGCCGGTTTTTCCATGAGGTCGCGCAGGCGGGCCGACAGGATGCGGGCCAGCTGCGAGGCTATGGTCACGCCTATCCTGGGCCGCGCGTACAGCAGCGAGTCCAGCTTGATCTTGAAGAGCATGAAGACCTTGGTCTCCTCGGCCGCCACGGCGGTGGCCGTGCGGGGCATCTCTTCCAGCAGCGCCATCTCGCCGAAGAACTCGCCGGGGTGCACCTCGGCTATCACTTCGGTCTTCTGCGCCGCGGGGTCCAGCCGCGACAGCGCGATCTTGCCGGAGAAGACGATGAACAGCGCGCGGCCGATGTCGCCCTGCGCGAAGATGGTCTCGCCCTTGAGGTAGGTGCGCTCCTGCAGGCTCTCGAGCACGTGGATCATCGCGCGCTTGGTGATGCCTTCGAAAAGCCTGATGCCGCGCAGGAAGTCCAGCTTGCGCAGGATCTCCTCGTCGTAGATGCTGTGGAGGATGTTGAGGAAACTCATTTAACCCCTCGTGAAAAGCCCGTAAACGGCCTTGGCCGCCGTGAACCAGCCGCTGGAAACGGCTTCGGTGACCGACTTCACGCCGGTGATCAGCGGGTCGAGCGCGGTCAGCTTGCCGTCGGCGTTGAGCGCGAGGTATTCCACGGCCTTGGCCGTGTGGCGCAGCTGCTGCAGCGTCAGGATGGCCTGTACGACGAGGGCCACGAAGGCCAGCGTCACTATTATCGCGCAAGTGGTGAGAATTATGTCCATAGTTTCCTCCGCAACCCTAATCTACGTGTAGTATATAAAATTTATAAACCCTGAAAAGACCCGCTAGCCGCCGTGGGGGGAATGGAGCGCGGTGAACTCCCGGTCGCCCAGCACCGCGTCCCGGTTCTTGTCGAAGGGCCGCCAGAACTTGCCGGGCACCGGCTCCAGCAGGAAGGCCGAATAGGCCGCCAGCGCGGCCGCCGCGTCGCCGGGGAAGGAGGAGAGCACCAGGGCGGGCTCGGCCGGGCCGTCCGTGCCGCCCACGTACTGCGCGGCGCTCGACCAGCGGTAGCCCTCGGGCCGGGCGGAGAGCTGCTCGCGCACCGGCTCCATGTGGATGTAGCGCGCCAGGTGGGCCGCGTACTTCTCGGGCTGTATCAATTTGTACTTGCAGTGCCCCGGCTTGTAGTCGGCTAGCGCGCTCCCCTTGGCGAAGCTCCCCATCACCGAGTGCAGGTCGGCGCCGGAGCTGACGAAATAGAGCAGCGCGCGGTTGGGGAGCAGCGCGTAGGCGGCGAGCCGGAGCTTGTGGTCCAGCTTGGCTTTTTCCAGCAGCCGCAGGTATTCGGCCAGGCTCTCCTGGCTTTTAAGTACGGCTCCGGTGTCGGTAACGAGGCAATGGGCGTTTTCACTTAGCATCCCTAGATTGTAGCACATGGGGCCCGCCTGCCGGTCTGCCGGGAGCGGGGAGGCGGGTTTTTTGTATAATTGTATTTTATATATAAAGGACGCCCCGACATGACCACACAGAACACGGATTACTCTAAGACTGTCTTCCTGCCCAATACCTCTTTCTCCATGAGGGGGGACCTGACCAAGAAAGAGCCCGGCATGCTGGCCGCCTGGGAGAAGATGGACCTGTACGGCAAGATGCTGGCCAAGCGCCGCAAGGCCAAGCCCTTTATCCTGCACGACGGCCCGCCCTACGCCAACGGCCCCATCCATATCGGCACCGCCCTCAACAAGATCCTCAAGGACATGGTGGTGAAATCCCACGCCCTGCTGGGGCATTACACCCCCTACGTGCCCGGCTGGGACTGCCACGGCCTGCCCATCGAGCAGGCGCTCCTCAAGGAAATGAAGATGGGCAAGCGCCACATCGACGACATCCCCGCTTTCCGCCGCTCCGCGCGCGATTTCGCCAATCGCTTCCTCGACCTGCAGCGCGAGGGCTTCAAGCGCCTCGGCGTGCTGGCGGCCTGGGCCACCCCCTATATCACCATGTCCAACGAGTACGAGGGCACCGTGATCAGGGCCTTCCGCGAGCTGCTGGAGAAGGGCCACATACACCGCGACAAGAAGACCATCTACTGGTGCGTCTCCTGCGAGACCGCGCTCGCCGACGCCGAGGTGGAGTACAAGGACAAGACCTCCCCGTCCATCTACGTGCGCTTCCCGCTCGAGACCCTGCCCGAAGAGCTGGCCGCCGTGGGCAAGAACCGCACTTCCATCGTGATCTGGACCACCACCCCGTGGACCCTGCCCTCCAACATGGCCGCCGCCGTGGCCCAGGACGAGACCTACCGCGTGCTCGAGACCGGCGGGCAGTACCTGATAGTGGCCGACAAGCTGGCCGACGCCTTCCTGGCCGCCACCGGCCTCGAGGCCGCCAAGGGCGCCGTCATCCCCGGCGACAAGCTCGTAGGCCTGCAGTACCACCATTGCCTGGCCGCCCACCTGCCCGAGAGCCGCCGCTTCCTGCGCCCCGTCATCGCCACCGACTTCGTGGACATGAGCACCGGCACCGGCGTGGTGCACATAGCCCCCGGCCACGGCGAGGAAGACTTCCACGCCGGCAAGCGTCACGGCCTCGACATCTTCTGCCCCGTCAAGGCCGACGGCACCTTTAACGCCGACGCCGGCGAGTTCGAGGGCCTGAAGGTCTTCGAGTCCAACGCTAAGGTGGTGGAGACGCTGCAGGCCGACGGCATACTGCTGGGCCACAAGAAGATAGAGCACAGCTACCCGCACTGCTGGCGCTGCAAGCAGCCGGTCATCTTCCGCGCCACCGAGCAGTGGTTCCTCAAGGTGGACCTCGACGGCCTGCGCGCCCGGCTGCAGAAGGCCGCCGACGGCGTGCGCTGGCTGCCCGCCGCCGGGCACGAGCGCATGGCCGGCATGCTCAAGACCCGCCCCGACTGGTGCCTGTCGCGCCAGCGCTACTGGGGCACCCCGATCATCGCCGTGTACTGCAAGGACTGCGGCAAGGTGCACGAGGATAACGAGTTCCTGCGGCGCATGGAAGACCGCGTCTTCAAGGAAGGCAGCGACTTCTGGTTCTCCGAGCCGGTGGAGCAGCTGCTGACCCCGGGCAGCAAGTGCGCCTGCGGCGGCACCGCCTTCGCCAAGGAAAAAGACATCATGGACGTCTGGCTGGATTCGGGCGTCTCCTGGTACGCCGTGCTGGAGGGGGGCATGCTCGGGCCGGGCAAGTTCTTCCCGGCCGACGTGTACCTGGAAGGCAGCGACCAGCACCGCGGCTGGTTCCAGACCTCTCTGATCCCCGCCGTCGCCCTGCGGGGCGAGCCGCCGTACAGGACCGTGCTCACCCACGGCATGGTGCTCGACGAGAAGGGCCGCGCCATGCACAAGTCCGCCGGCAACGCCATCGACCCGGCCGACGTCATCAGCAAGTACGGCGCCGAGATCTTGCGCCTGTGGGTGGCCCTGTGCGACTATTCCGAGGACGTGCGCATCTCCGAGAAGATCCTCGCCGGCGCGATAGACAGCTACCGCAAGATCCGCAACACCCTGCGCTACCTGCTGGGCAACCTGGCCGACTTCAAGCCGGCGGCTCACGCCGTGCCCGCAGAGGGGCTGCTCGAAGTCGACCGCTACATGCTCGCCCGCCTGGCCCTCACCGCGGCCGCCGTGCAGAAGCATTACACCGGCTTCCAGTTCCGCCAGGCCATCAGGGCCGTGGCGGATTTCTGCATCCTGGACCTGAGCGCCTTCTACCTGGACTCGCTCAAGGACCGGCTCTATACCCTGGCCCCCGACGCGCCCGAGCGCCGCAGCGCCCAGACCGTGCTGTGGGAGATCTTTACCGCCGTCACCCGCATGATGGCGCCGGTGCTCTCGTTCACCGCCGAAGAGGCGTGGCTGACCGCCCGGGCCGAGATAGACCCCTCGCTCGAGGAGAGCGTGTTCCTGGCCGACTTCCCGGCCTGCCCCGTGGCCTGGGCCGACGAGGCCCTGCTGGCCCGCTGGGAGCGGGTCATGGCCGTGCGCGAGACCGTGACCAAGGCCATAGAGGAGCAGCGCCAGGCCGGCGTGGTGGGCTCGTCGCTGGAGGCCAGCATAAAGCTGCGCACTTCCAAAGAGGAGACCAGGCAGTTCCTGGAGTCCGCGGGCTCCCTTTGGGCGCAGGTCTGCATAGTTTCCGAGGCCGCCGTGGAATTCGACGCGGCCGCCCCCGAGCTGGAAGTCAGGGCGGCCAAGGCCGCGGGCGACAAGTGCCCCCGCTGCTGGCAGTGGCGGCGCGACATCGGCTCCAGCCCGGAGCAGCCCGGGGTCTGCGGCCGCTGTGCCGCCGCCATGGAGGGCGCCGCCAGGTGAGCAAGCTCCGGGCGCCCGCCATCATCCTCGCGCTGTTCGTCCTGGACCGGGCCACCAAGGCCTGGGTGCTGGAGTCGCTCTACGGCCGGTCCGTGGCGGTGCTGTCCTGGTTCCGCCTCACCTACGCCGAGAACACCGGCGTGGCCTTCGGCATGTTCAGGGACAGCAATTTGTTCTTCCTGGTCTTCGGCGCCGCGCTGGTGGCGGCGCTGCTGGTCCTGCGGCGGCGCATAGAGCGCCACGGCGCGCTGGCCGCGACGGGCCTGGCGCTGGTGCTGGGCGGGGCGCTGGGCAATATCTACGACCGCATCGCCTACGGCTACGTGGTGGATTTCTTCGATTTCAGTTTCTTCCCGGCCGTGTTCAACGTGGCCGACAGCGGCATTACCGTCGGGGCCGTGCTGCTGGCGCTGGGCATGAAGGACGAGAAGGGAAAATAGGGAGACTCACGGGGAGCAGGGGAACAGGCTATGAAAACACTCTTGATCGCGCTGGTTTTCGCCGCGGGGCTGGCGGGCTGCAACCGCTCCCCCGACTACTATTTCAGCCGCGCCAACTACCAGTTCTCCGCCGGCCGGGACTCGGAGGCCATGGAGAACTACAACCGTGCGCTGCTGCTCAAGCGCAACTTCCCCGAGGCGCTGGTCTCGCGCGGCATCCTCTTCGAGCGCATGGGCGACCGCCAGAAGGCCGGGCTCGACTACCGCAGGGCCATAGAGATGCGCCCGGGCTACCTGCCCGCCTATAACAACCTCGGCGCCATGCTGATGGACGGCGGCAACTACGGCGAAGCCGTGCGGCTCTTCACGCAGGCGCTCGACGCCAAGAGCGACTACGCCTACGCGCTGCTCAACCGCGGCCTGGCCTATTACAAGACCGGCGACTGCGCCGCCGCCACCACCGACCTTTCGCGCGCGCTCGCCCTCAATCCCAGGTTCGAGATGGCCTACTACCACCGGGCCCTTTGCGCCGCCAAGGCGGGCAACTCCCCGGCCGCGCTGGCCGACCTGGACGCCGTGCTGGCGCTCAACCCGGCCGCGCTGCTGGCCCGCGCCGAGCGGGCCAAGGCGCTCTACGCCCTGGGCGATTTTCCCGGCGCCGCGCAGGATTTCGCCGCCGTCGCCGAGCTCAAGCCCGCCGAGCACCTGTACGCCTACTGGCGCGCCCTGGCCCTGTACCGCGCCGGCGACCTGCCCGCCGCCCTCGCGGCCGCCGGGAAATCCGAGGAGCTCAAGCCCGGCCGCTACCAGGTCAGCGGCCTGCTGGGCGACATCTACGCCGCCTCCGGCGACCGGGACGCCGCCGCCGCGGCCTATCGGCGGGCGGCCGAACTGTCGCCCAAGTACGCCTCCCTCTACCGCGCCAGGCTGGCCGCGCTCTATAAACCGGCCGCCCGCAAAAGCCGCGGCGCCAGGCAGTAAAGTCCCAGCGATCACGAGGTAACGATGTCAGACGAAAACACGCAGAACCTGTCGCCCTGGCGCAAGAAATTCCTGGCCTCCCGCATGGCCCTCGAAAGCATCATGTTCGAGCGCGAACTGGTGCAGACCAGCAAGCCCACCATGGGCAAGGGCCTGCTGGTGCTCGCCGGCATCTGGCTGTTCAACGTGGCGCTGCTGGCCCAGTGGGCGCTGCGCCGCGGCTACTTCTTCAGCCGGGCCGACGCCGACTCGTTCAACGGCGTGCTGCGCTACGCCGCCTACCTGAACTCGGACGGCTTCTGGGCGCTGGTCAAGCCCGAGCTCTCCGGCCTGTCGCTCAACCCGCCGCTCTACTACCTCGCCTACGTGCCCGTGTTCAGGTTCCTCACGACCGACCTGAACCTGGCGCTCATTTTGGTCAACTCCTTCTTCCTGCTGGTGCTGGCGCTGGCCATCTTCCTGGCCCTGCGCGCCAGCCGCACCAACGCCGCGGGCTGGTTCGGCGCCGCCTTCGCGCTGGCCATGCCCTTCGTCATGGAGACCGCCCGCCGCCCCGCGCCCGAGATGGCGCTGATGGCGCTGGTGGCCGCGATGTACGCCTGCTACATCCGCTCCGACGAATTCCTCGACCCCAAGTGGAGCTTCGCCTTCGCCGTCTGCGTGGGCCTGGGCTTCTTCTCGCACCGCTTCTTCTGGCTCTACGCCCTGCCGCTCGTGCCGTTCATCATGGCCGGCCTGGCCAATCCCAACGCCCGCGACGAGCTGTTCAAGGGCTTCTTCCCCGGCTTCGTCGTCAACCTGCCCTGGTACGTGTTCGCCGCCGCCGTGGTGGGGGCGGGCCTGGTGCCGCTGTGGGGGGAATACCACGGCTTCTGGCACTACTTCAAACTGGGCATGGCCGCCACCGGCCTGCCGCTGTTCTGGCTGGGCATGGCGGCGCTGGTCTGGATGTACTATTCCGTCTTCATGCCCTACGGCAGCAAGAAGGTGGTGGCGGCCATGTTCTGGGCGCCGTACCTCATCCTCACCTGGGGCCTGCGCGGCTCCCGGCCCGAGCTGCTCTACCCCGGCCTGCTCGCCCTGCCCATCGCCGCCGCCGTGATGACGCCCAACGGCGCCCGCAAGGCGCTGCTGCCGGCGGTGCTGGTGCTCGCGGTGCTCAACCAGGGCGGCTTCCTGCGCCCGTTCCCGGCGGGCAAGTACCCCGTGGCGGGCCTGCCGCTGCCGGCCTCGTCGGACTACCGCGCCCGGCAGCTGCTGTCGCTGGTGGAGGCCGGCGTCCCGGAGGAGGGCGGCCTGGCCGCCGTCTACGGCGACAGCAACCTCAACGCCGACAGCCTGCGCTTCGCCGCCGCGCGCAAGAACAACGAGATCAAGTTCGCCGACAACCCGGCCTGCCCGGCCTGCGCCTTCATCCTGATCCACAAGACGCCCCGCTTCGGCGAGACGCCTTCCGCCGGCGAGCGGGCCTTCGCGGCCCTCAAGAAGCGCGACTGGTTCCCGGCCACCTTCGACAAGCGCGAAGAGCTGGAGCTGCCCGACACCTCCAAGGTGGAGGTGTACGCCAGGCTCCCTTCCACGATGCGCTTCCTCGACGAGGGGACCCACGAGCTGCGCAACCTCGCCCTCGGGCCGCTGCGCATGGAGGACGCCACCCTGCGCCTCTCCGGTTTCGACCCGGCCACCGGCGTCTACGCCCGCGCCAGCCTGTTCTCGCCGGCCGCCGAGCTGCTGGGGGGGGACATCTACGGCCTCGACCTGGACCTGCGCGGCCTGGCGCTGGCCTCGCCCTACACCGACCCGCCGGTGCCCGCCGGCATCCGCTCGGTCACGGTGCGCTCGGCGCGCATCACCGACTACGCCATAGAGCGCTACCTCTCCTCGCTCTTCCCTTTCCTCAAGGACCTCGACATAACCCTCGACGGGGGGATGCAGGTGACCGCGGTCGCCCGCGGCCGCGACCTGGAGGCCGGTTTCGCCCTGGCCGTGCGCGACGGCGGCGTGCTGGAAGTGCGCCCCGTCCACTTCTCGCTGGGCCCGGTCTCGGTTACGCCGCTGCTGCTCAAGCTGTTCACCTTCCGGCTAGATTTCCGCGACAACCCGTACGGGATCAGGGTGGAGGGCCTGCGCATCACGCGCCAGACGCTGGAACTTTACTAATGAAAACAACACTGACCCTGCTGCTGCTGCTGCCGCTGGCCGCCTGCGTGGACGTCCCGACGGGCGCCTCGCCCGCCGCCCCGCTCAGCCAGCCCGTAGAGGCGCCCTACCGGGACCTGGACCCCGGCTACAAGACCCAGGAGACGGCGCATTTCGTGGTGAAGGCCTACGCCTCGCCGACGGCCGCCTACTACGCCGGCC
This sequence comes from Elusimicrobia bacterium HGW-Elusimicrobia-3, assembly GCA_002840355.1. Taxonomy (GTDB): domain Bacteria; phylum Elusimicrobiota; class Elusimicrobia; order Elusimicrobiales; family UBA9959; genus UBA9959. Next base: position 24,819 of record PHAL01000001.1, read on the forward strand.
TGTGCGAGGAGAATTACACCCGCGTCATGCAGGACCTCGGCCTGTACTCCTTCGTGCCGGCGCGGCCCTACAATATCACCGTCTACCGCGACGCTACCGAGTTCCACGCCAAGACCGGCCAGCCCGACTGGTCGGGCGGCGTGGCCTACGGCAACGCGCTGCTGGTGTTCGAGGGCGACGGCACCCCCGCCATAGTGGCCCACGAGATGACGCATTTGGTCTTCAACGAGTTCATGGGCCTGTCCCAGCCGGCCGGCCTGCGCTGGCTCAACGAGGGCGCCGCCGTGTACCAGGAGATCCGCTCCAGCCCGGCCTCGGCCGCAGCCTACGCCGAGCGCGTGCGCGCCGGCGTGATCCCCAACCCCATACCCTTCTCGCAGATGGTCAACCTGGCCCCGCAGAACGAGAGCCAGAAGAACGTGGACCGCTGGTACGCGCAGGTGGGCTCCGTGGTGGGCTTCATGATACGCCGCGGCGGTTCTTTTAACTTTTCGCTGTTCCTCGGCCGGCTGCGCGACGGCTCCTCGGCGGACAAGGCCGTGGAGGCCGCTTACGGCGGGCTCTGGAACGACCTGGCCTCCGTCGAGCGCGCCTGGAAACTGGAGACCCTGAACTGATGACCGCCACCCCGCCCGTAAAGAAACTCAAGAAAGCCGTGGTGCCGCTGGAAGGCGTGCACTGCGCCTCTTGCGTGACCCGCCTGGAGAACGGCCTGGGGTCGCTGGACGGCATGGCCGGCGTGTCGGTGAACCTGCCGTCGCGCACGGCCTTCATCTCCTACGACGCCTCCGTGACGGGGCAGAAGCAGATAGAGGAACGCATAGGCGACCTCGGCTACAAGGCCCTGGCCTTCTCCGAGTCCTCCATCTCGGCGGAGAACACCGCTTTAAAGGAACTCGAGCGCGAGAAGGCCATGTTCCTGCGCCGTTTCCTGCTGGGCCTGGTCCTCACCGCCTTCCTGCTGGCCGACTACGCCTTCTCCTTCTCCGAGTACACGCTGATGGTCGTGGCGGGGCTGGCCTGGTGGTTCGCCGGGCGGCATTTTCACGAGGGCTTCCTGCGCGCCAGCCGCGCCTATACGGCGGACATGAACTCGCTGGTCTCGCTGTCGACCACCGTCACTTTCCTCTACGGCGTCTACGTAACGGTGGCGCCCGCCGGCAACGGCCATTACCACGCCCAGTGGCACGAAGTGGGCATGCTGATCACCTTCATCAACCTCGGCCGCTGGCTGGAGGCCCGCTCCAAGAGCAAGGCCGGCGAGGCCGTGGCGCGGCTGTTCAAGATAGCCCCCAAGTTCGCCCGCCGTCTTAAGGACGGCAAGGAAGAGACCGTGCCGGTCGGCGAGATCCGCCCCGGCGACGTCATCCTGCTGCGCCCGGGCGAGCAGGCCCCGGTGGACGGCCGCGTTACCGCGGGCGCCAGCGCCATGGACGAGAGCCTGCTCACCGGCGAGGCCGTGCCCGCCGAGAAGGAGCCCGGCGCGCGCGTGTACGCCGGCACCGTCAACAAGACCGGCTCGCTCGAGTTCTCCGCCGAGGGCGTGGGCGAAGAGACCGTGCTGATGCGCATCATCAAGGCCGTGGAGGAGTCCCAGGCCGAGAAGAGCGCCGTGCAGCATCTGGTGGACAAGATCTCTGCGTGGTTCGTGCCCGCCGTGCTGCTGATCGCCGCCGGCTCGGCCGCCGCCTGGGTCTATTACGGCGCGGGGCCCGCCCGCGCGGTCAGCATCTTCGCCGCCGTGCTCGCCGTGGCCTGCCCCTGCGCGATGGGCCTCGCGGTGCCGATGGCCGTGGCCGTGGGCTTCGGCCGCGCCGCCTCGGCCGGCATCCTGATCCGCAACGCCGACGTGCTCGAGCGCGTCAGCGGCGTGGACGTGGTGATCTTCGACAAGACCGGCACCGTCACCGAGGGCCGCCTGCGCCTCGACGGCGTGTTCCCCGAGAAGAACGGCCGCGACTTCCTGAAACTGCTGGCCAGCGCCGAGGAAAAATCCGAGCACCCGTTCGCCGAGGCCGTGCGCCAGAAGGCCCGCGAGGCCGGCGTGCGCCCGGAGCCGCTCACCGCCTTCGAGGCCGTGCCCGGCAAGGGCGTGCGCGCGCGCTCGGCCGACGGGGAGATAGTGGTGGGCAGCCTGAAGTGGTTCGACGAGCTGGGCCTGGCCGTGCCGGCCCGCGTGCGCGAGGACATCAAGGGCGCCCCGGCCTCCATGCTGCTGCTCGCGCTCGACGGCGACTACAAGGGCTACGCCGCTCTGGGCGACGCCGTGCGCCCCGAGGCCGCGGAATTGATAAAGGAACTGGAGGCCATGGGCATAGAGCCCGTGATGGCCTCCGGCGACCGCCAGGCCGTGGTGGCCGCCACCGCCGCCGCGGTGGGGATAAAGACCTTCCACGCCGAGGTGTTCCCCGAGGAGAAGCGCCAGATCGTGATGCGCTACAAGGCCCTGGGCAAGCGCACCGCGATGGTGGGCGACGGCTTCAACGACGCGCCCGCCCTCAGCGAGGCCGACATCGGCATGGCCATGCGCTCGGGCACCGACGTGGCCGCGCAGGCCAGCGACATGACGCTGATGCACAACGACCTGCGCTCGGTCATTACGGCCGTGCGCATCTCCAAGGCCATCAAGCGCGTCATCAAGCAGAACCTGGCCTGGGCCTTCGCCTACAATATCGTGCTGATACCGCTGGCCGCCGGCGCCTTCTACCCGTCGCTCGGGCTGGTGATCCCGCCCTCGGCCGCCGGGGCCGCGATGGCGCTCAGCTCGGTTTCGGTAGTGATGAACTCGCTGCGCCTGCGCCGCGTGAAACTTTAAGGAGACCAACATGAAAAAAACCACCTCGACGACGATGGGCTACACTTCCGACCACGCGGCCACCCCGCACAGCCTCAAGCTGCCGGCCATAGAGACCTGGCCCAACCAGTACAAGCGCGACTACACCATAGTCATAGAGCACCCCGAGTTCACCTCGGTGTGCCCCAAGACCGGCCTGCCCGACTTCGGCACGCTCACCATCGAGTACATCCCCGGCAAGACCTGCCTGGAGCTCAAGAGCCTCAAGTACTACTTCCTGCAGTACCGCAACACCGGCATCTTCATGGAGAACATCGCCAACCGCGTGCTCGACGACGTGATCAAGGCCTGCAAGCCCAAGAGCTGCACCGTCACCGGCGACTTCACGCCCCGCGGCGGCCTCAGCTCGATAGTAGTAGCCACCTACAACGCTAAAAAGTAAGCGGCGCTTTTTGGCGCGGTGTAGTTTGCTATAATATTCTGGTAGTTTTCGCCCAGTTGGCGCAGCGGTAGCGCGTTCCCTTGACATGGGAAAGGTCACAGGTTCGATCCCTGTACTGGGCACCAGATTTAACCAGTTAAGCCCGTCTGAACCCGTTTGCGGGGGCTGGCGGGCTTCTAGTTTAAAGGACAAAATCATGGCGGAAGAAAACAAAGAAGAGATCATCCACAAGATGCGCCACTCGCTGGCGCACGTGCTGGCGCAGGCGGTGCTGGAGCTGTGGCCCGGCACCAGGTTCGGCATCGGCCCCGCCATCGAGAACGGCTTCTACTACGATTTCGACCTCGAGCATCACTTCACCCCCGAGGACCTGCCCGCCATCGAGAAGAAGATGCGGCATATCATCGGCGCCGCCCATAAGTTCGAGCGCGTCGAGCTGCCCCGCGCCGAGGCCCTCAAGCATTTCGAGGCCAAGGGCGAGAAGTACAAGGTGGAGCTCATCAACGACCTGCCCGAGGGCTCGGTCATCAGCATCTACAAGAGCGGCCCGTTCGAGGACCTGTGCAAGGGCCCGCACGTGGAGCATACCGGCAAGCTCAAGGCTTTCAAGCTGACGCACGTGGCCGGCGCCTACTGGCGCGGCAGCGAGAAGAACGCCATGCTGCAGCGCATCTACGCCGTGGCCTTCGAAACGCCCGCCGAGCTGGACGCCTATTTAAAGCAGCAGGAAGAGGCCGCCAAGCGCGACCACCGCAAGCTGGGCCGTCAGCTGGACCTCTACAGCATCAACGAGACCGTCGGGCCCGGCCTGGTGCTGTGGCATCCCAACGGCGCCCGCATCCGCCACGAGATAGAGACCTACTGGAAGGAAGAACATTTCAAGGGCGGCTACGACCTGGTCAACACCCCGCATATCGGCCGCGCCGGGCTGTGGGAGACGTCGGGCCACCTGGGCTTCTACAAGGACTCCATGTACGCCCCGATGGACATCGACGGCATAGAGTACTACGCCAAGCCGATGAACTGCCCTTTCCACATAGAGATCTACAAGGCCAACTCGCACAGCTACCGCGACCTGCCGCTGCGCTGGGCCGAGCTGGGCACGGTGTACCGCTTCGAGAAGGCCGGCGTGCTGCACGGCCTGATGCGCGTGCGCGGCTTCACCCAGGACGACGCGCACCTGATCTGCACCCAGGAGCAGATGGAGGCCGAGGTTATAGAAGTGCTGCGCTTCAGCATGAACGTGCTGCGCACCTTCGGCCTGAAAGACATCAAGGCCTACCTCGCCACCCGCCCCGAGGGCGCCGTGGGCGAGCCCGCCCTGTGGGAGGACGCGCAGAAAAGCCTGCGCGCGGCCGCCGACAAGGAAGGCGTGCCCGTAACGCTAGACGAGGGCGGCGGCGCCTTCTACGGCCCCAAGATAGACCTCAAGGTCAAGGACTCCATCGGCCGCGAGTGGCAGATGAGCACCATCCAGTTCGACTTCAACGAGCCGGAGCGCTTCGGCATAGAATACACCGGCCCCGACGGCGCCAAGCACCGCCCGTACATGATACACCGCGCGCTGATGGGCTCGCTCGAGCGCTTCTTCGGCGTGCTGATAGAGCATTACGCGGGCAACTTCCCGCTGTGGCTGGCGCCCGTGCATATCAAGGTGATGAACATCACGGCCGAAGAAGAGGGCTATGCCAGGGAAGTGGAGGCCCGGCTGCGGGCCGCCGGCCTGCGCGTCAAGAGCGACCTGCGCAACGACACCATAAACGCCAAGGTGCGCGACGCCGCCATGCTCAAGCTGCCCTACCTGGTGGTGGTGGGCAAGAAAGAGAAGGACGCCGGCACCGTCACGCTGCGCCTGCGCGGCAACAAGAGCGTCTTCGGCGTAAACCTCGACGAGTTCATCGCCAAGGCCTCCGAAGAAGCCAAAACCCGCGCCCTCACCGGCGCCTACGCCGCCTGACCAGGGGCGCACAAAAAAAGAACCCGGCCGCGAGCCGGGTTCTTTTTTTTGTCCAGGTCCTTTATTTTTCCAGTATCAGCACGCCGTGGGGGGGCAAAGCGGGTGGCAATTCCCGCTTCATTTCGAAGAGGGGGCGCCAGGACTTCAGGGAGTCGGGGAGCGGCAGGGGGGCGGCGGTGGGGTTCAGCAGGATCAGGTAGGAACCGAACAGGCCGCGCTTGAGGGCGCGGGCCGCCAGGCCCTCGGGCAGGCCGGCTGGCACCGTGCCGGGGCGGCCTTTGCGCAGCGCCGGGCGCAGCGCGTTGATCTCGGCGGCCATGCGCTGGTAATTGTTCCAGCGCCCGGGCCGTTCGGGCAGCGGTATGCCGTCGGAGCCGTCGTACTTGAAATAGAATACGCCCTCGGCGCCGCGGGCCACGGCCAGCCAGGTCATATAGCGCAGCGCTTCGAAGGAGGGGAAGCCGCCCACCCGGACCTTGCGGCGCTGCGGGTAATGTATCCAGTCGAAAGCCTGCAGCACGGCCCACACCGGCTTGTTCTGGCGGACGGGGTCCTGTATGGCGGCGCCGGCTTTTACCATGGACACCTGCTCGCCCACGCTGCCCAGCGGCAGGTGGGGCACCGGGTACCAGTCCACCATCAGCGCGTCGGCGGCTCCCCCGTAGGTGAAGGCGGCTATGCCCTCGCCCATCACGAAAACGGTGCGGGCATTCTTGTCCCAGGCCTTCACGCGCGCTTCCAGTTCCTGCAATTTGGCCAGCGGCAGCCGCCGCACCTCGGGCTCGTCGAACAGGTACCAGGCCAGCACCGGCCAGCGCTTGGCCTCGGCCTCGTAGGCCGAGCCTATCACCCTGTCCGGGTAGGCCAGCATCTTCATGCCCTGCCGCTTGGCCTCGGCCGCCAGCAGGGACAGTCGCTCGGGGTCCTGGTTATAGGTGTGGAAAGAGTCGAAGCCGGCCCGCTTCAGGACAGCCAGTTCGGCCGGAGCGTTAATGCCGTAGAAGCCCAGGGGGAAGTCCCCGGCCGCCGCGTTAACGGCCGCCGCCATTAATATAATTATTAATAATATCCTCATAATACCTCAAATCTCCCAAATCTATTAAAAGTTTTACCGCACCGAAACTATCCGCCTTTCCGCTTGACAGCCAAAAGGGAAGTTAATTAATATTATACTAGAAGTCAATTAGGGAGGACGCATGAAATTATTCAAACTGTTAGCAATAGTGGCGCTTACCGCTTTTAGCGTTAACGCTTTCGCTCAGACCAATACCGCCAAGAAAGGCATCAGGATTTCCAAGATCACCGGCACCGTCAACATCATCAAGGACGGCAAGGTCATACAGACCCTCAAGCCCGGCGACGCCATCCCCGACATCACCGACAGCAAGATCAGCTTTGCCGTGGTCAACGGCACCGTGGAAGTGGAAGTAGGCGGCAAGATCGTTTCCGCCGCCACCGGTTCCAACTTCTCCGTGTCCACCTCCAACGGCCAGACCAACGTGGCCGTGGCCCCCGGCACCCCGGTAGCCGTCAAGACCGAAAGCGGCAGCAACTTGGTACTGACCTCCAACAGCGAAGTCAAGATGGTCAACACCAACGGCACCGTGGCCATCTCCATGGAGAAGGGCACCGCCGTAATGACCGACGCCTCCGGCGGCCAGACCCGCACCGTGCAGGCCGGCCAGACCGTCACCGTGCCTTCGGCCACCACCGTCACCGCCGCCGCGCCCGCCCCGGTTGCGGAAGCGCCCGCCGAGGAAGCCGCCGGCGAGACCGCGGACGAGGCCGCCATCGAGACCGTGGTGGTGGAGCCGCCTCCGACCACCGTCATCCCCACCGAGACGGTGCAGGAGTCCGAGGAAGTCAGCGCTTCCAACCCCTAACCAGGATTTAAGGAGAAACCCATGAAAAATATTTTAATAGCGGCTTTACTGCTCCTGCCCGCCGCCGCCGGCGCGCAGCAGAACCTCAAGATCGGCAACCTCGAGATCAACCCTTTCCTGAGCACCCAGGAAAGCTACGACAGCAACATCTACCTCACCAGGGACGAAGCCAAATCCGCCCTGATCAACCGCTCCGCTATCGGCGTGGGGCTGGTGGAAAACCTCGGTTCCCGCTACGACCTCAAGGCCGGCTATAACATGGAACTGCTCGGCTACAGCCGCGAGACCGAGATCAACAACGCCGTGCACCACAACGCCAACCTGGGCTTCAAGGGCGAAATGCCCAAGGGCATGACGCTAACCGTGGACGACAAGTGGAAGCAGACCACCGACCAGGCCACCTCCCAGGAAGTAGAGCGCGCCATGCGCGTGGAGAACACGGCCAGCGCCGTGTTCAGCGCCCCGCTGCGCGGCAAGTTCGGCTTCGCCGTGGCCGCCCAGCACGTGTATAACAATTACCTCGACACCGCCTACGGCACCCTCGACCGCGAGGAGACGCAGGTCGGCCTCGACCTCGAATACAAAGTGCAGCCCAAGACCAAGCTGTTCCTGGCCTACCGCCACGGCATGCTGAACTACCAGGTCGGCTACGTCAACGACGCCACCTTCGACAATGTCGAAGTGGGCGCCACCGGCAGCATCGCCCCCAAGGTGCAGGGCACCGTGAAGGCCGGCGTGCAGATGCGCAAGTACGAAGATGACCTCAACGACGCCAAGGAAGACGCCAACACCGCGCAGTACAGCGTGCAGGCCGTCTGGAAGCCCGTCGAGAAGACCGACGTGACCCTGTTCGCCAAGCGCGGCAACGTGGAAACCAATTACGGCGACGCCCGCTTCTACACCAGCACCCTGACCGACCTCTCGGTCAGCCGCATGGTGCGCAAGTTCAAGGTCACCGTGGGCCTGTCCTACGAGGACGTCCGCTACTCCGACAAGCGCAATACCCTGTCCGCCACCGAGATCATCCGCAAGGACGAGAACGCCGGCGCCCGCCTTACGGTGGACTACAATATACAGAAATGGCTGGTGGCCAACGCCGGCTACTCCTACAAGGACCGCTCGTCCAACTTCGACCAGTTCGAGTACAAGGACAATATCGTCAGCGTCGGCCTGAAGGCGATGTTCTGATCTTCTGCCAGCAAAAAGAAGAAGGCCGCGCGAGCGGCCTTCTTCTTTTTATCGCATTAAGGTTTAAGCTTTCTGCTCTATCAACTTCAGTACCGCCGTCTTGATCTTCCCCAGCACCTCGGCGAAAACTTTATCGTCTTTACCAATAGGGTCTTCCAGGTCGGCGTCCCCGAGCAGCAGCCGCGTCTTGCGCATGCTCTGGGGGAACCGCTCCGCCAGCGCGTCGAGCTGCGCCTCTTCCATCACCACTATGATATCGGCCCAGTCCACGTCGGGCTCGGCCACCAGCGAGGCCTTGTGCTCCAGGTCCGCCACGCCCTCGGCCGCCAGCCAGGCGGCTACCTTTTTGTGCAGGCCGCAATAGGGCTGCACGGCCATGCCGCGCGAGCGCGCCTGCCAGCCGGCGGCGGCCCCGTAATGGGCCAGCAGCTTCTCGGCGGCCGGGCTGCGGCACATATTGCCGGTGCAGATGAACAGCGCTTTCATGGCATAATTCTACCTTAAATCCGGTCCGTCCCATAAATGATAGAATTCAAAAATGGGGACGCTGATACTGATATCGATCGTTTTCGCGCCGCTGGCTTTCGCCGCCGTCGAGCCCTGGGCCTATGTCCCGCTGTACGCCCTGTATTTCTACGGCGCCGCCGCCCTGTTCGCCCGGGGCGAGCAAACCCATTTTCCGCCCATCTACAAAAACCTGCTGCCGGCCGTGATCGCCGTGGCCGTGATCGGCGTGATTCAATCCTTCAGCCAGGCCGCGGTCAACGGGCCCACGCCGCTCTTGTTCACCGCCTGGCGGCTGAGCACGGTGAACGCCGTCATCCTCTGGCTGTTCTACGCGGCCGTTCTATACTGCGCGGCCAAGGCCATAAAAACCCCCGAGCAGCTCAGCCGCCTGCTGTGGACCATATTCGCGGTGGGGGTGGTGGTGGCGCTGATGGGCACGCTGCAGCGCGCCGAGGACAATACGCTGGTATACGGCATTCGCCGTGTGCACGGCTTTGCCTTCGGTCCCTTCGTAAACCGCGACCACGGCGCCTTCTTCCTGGCCATGGCCGGCATGTGCGGCCTGGGCCTGTTCTTCGGGGGCTTCAAGCCGCTGTTCCGCCAGCAGAGCCATACAAAGATGTTCGACCTGCTAGCCGTGCAGTTCCTCAAGCTCGTGATGATAGTGGCCATAGTGGCCGGCATAGTGAAAACCGGCAGCCGCGGCGGCCTGCACTCTTTTATAGCGGCCTCTACCTTCATGGGCTTCGTAGCCGCCGGCTTCTTGAAGCACCGCGCGCACAGGCTCGCGGCCTGGGGCGGGCTGGTATTATTGCTGGGCGCATACGGCCTGATACTCAACCATTACAAAATACTCCTGGGCCTGCAGAACGGCGAGCTGGTAGGCTCGGTCACCACTCGCTTCTCGATGTACAAGAGCAGCTGGGCCATGTTCAATGATTTCCCGGCCTTCGGCGCGGGGCTGGGCGCTGTGGAGCACGCCTTCCCGCTGTATACGCGCGGCGACATACTGACCTCCGGCCTGGTGCGCCATGTGCACAGCGACTGGATAGAACTTTTCCTGCAGGTGGGCGCGGTGGGGGGACTCATATACCTCGCCGGGCTGATCGGCGCGCTGTATGTCTTCTACCGGGGCTGGCTGCGCTGCCGGTCGTTCACGGTGAAGGCAGTTTACGGCGGGGCGCTGGGGGCGGCGCTGGTGGGCATGGCGCACAGCTTTGTGGACTTCGGCCTGCAGATGCCGGCCAACTCGCTGGTGTTCTACGCGCTCCTTGGCGCCCTGGCCAGCCGGCCCGCCGTGGAAGGCCGCGGCCTGCTGCCGCACGAGGAGGAACAGGAGGCCGTCTATTATCCTCCCAGGAAGATATACGCTAACGCCGCCGCCGTGCTGGCCGGCCTGCTGGTAGTGGCCGCATTGCCGCAGGTGCTGGCCTGGCATTATGACCAGCGCGCCCGCCGGGCTGACTACGCCCAAAGACTGGAGCTGCGCGCCGCCTCGCTACGGTGGCAGGCCGGCCCGCAGGCCGCCTTCCGCCTGGCCGCCGAACATTATAATAACGCGCTCAGGCATAAGGTCGAGCCCTGCCGCCAGTTCAAAACCGCGCAGCTCATCGCCTGGCCCTACCTGCGCCAGGCCCCGGTGAACGCCGACCTGAAACGCCTGGCCCGCAACCTGCGCCTGCAGCTCGACAACTGCTACGAGCGGGCGCTCGTGGTGAAGAGCGGCGCCCGCCCGGCCCCGGCCCAGCCGCCCACGCTTAATACCAGCCGTCCCTGATCTGTGAGGCGAGGCCTCGATGGAGGGGATTTGCTATAATTTCCACTATGAAACACGGGGTTTTCGGGATCCTTTCTATAGTATTCTTAGCCGCCTGCGCGCCGCAGCGCCAGGCCGCGCGCCCCGACGGCAACGCCGCGGCGCCGCTGCGGATAACAGCCGAAGCCCCGCAGACGCCGCAGCAGGAGGCCCTGCTGGAACAGAGCCTCTTGCAGAACGCGCGCGACCAGAAGCATAAACTCAATTATAAAATACAGCCCGGCGACCTGATAGAGATTACCGTCTATAAAGAAGCCGACATGAACCGCACCGCCCGCATCAGCGGCAACGGCACCATCACCTTCCCGCTGGCCGGCGTGCTGAAGCTCTCCGAGCTGGCCGTCCCCGAGGCCGAAAGCCTGCTCGCCGAGCGGCTCTCCGAATTCCTGGTCAAGCCGCAGGTCACCGTGCTGATAAAAGAGTACGGCAACAAGCAGGTCTACGTGCTGGGCGAGGTTAAAAAGCCCGGCTCCATACAGATCCCCGCCGAGCGCCGCCTGACCATACTGGAAGCCATCACCATGGCCGGCGGCTTCACCGAGCTGGCCGCCCAGGACCGCACCAAGGTGCTGCGCGGCGCCGGCGACGCCAGCCGCAGCATCCAGGTAGAGATCACCCGCATCACCAAGCAGGGCGACAAAACCGCCGACATCTACCTCGAACCCAACGACACCGTCTACGTCCCCCAGAGCTTCTTCTAGCCCGCCATTCCCCGTCGGTTAGGATTGCCTTCTCATTGACAAAAAGGGGGGGCAGCTGTATAATATTCTTGAAGAGCGGTAAGCCCGTTGCAGGTCGTTCCAGGCGTTCCCTTCCATAGTGTGGGCCACAACCTGGACATTTTAGCCTGCACGGCACGCTCTTCATTCTTTTTATCCGTCAAATATACAATCCAGCCTGACTTTCGGTTTGAAGACCTCATACCATTCCGTATCTCCACGCTCGTATTTGCGGGAAATTCCCCAAGCGAAAATATCTGCAGCTTGAAGCGGTGCGCTCTGCTCCGAGGGTATGTGGTAGATTTCGAGTGGCACCCGCGGATTAAGGATGGCCTTGAGTTGTGTTACGATATAGCTGTTGAAACGTTCTATTTCCAACCTCGATTTGCTGCGGTCGACTGTAATAATCACTCGAACCCCGCTGTTCTCAAACCCGACCTGCTCAAGTGTTAGCCTGGCGATATAGTTGTATATTCGCTCTTTATCCTCGCTTAAGCGGTCATAGGCGCCGCGTTTGTTCAGCGTGGTAGCGTACAGGGCAAACGGGATCCCTTCGACTTTCCTGTAGAGCGACGTTTTTACTTCCAGTGTGGTTCTTGCTCCTTTCAGTTCCGGCAGCGTTGCGTTGCGGGCTTTGAGAAGTTTCCGTCGTATAATGCTTTTAACGGCCTTTGTTAGCGCAAGGTTGTTTTCTACGCCATGGATTGCCAGTACGCAGATGGTAAAATACGCGCTCGGCTTCTTATTGACGAAGTCGAAGCCCAGATCGCCGCTCTCGTCGAGATAAAGATAAAGCATAAGCCCCCTGAAATAGCATAGCAGACCACCCCGACAAGGGTCTGTCGGCTTGCCCTTCGCAACGCCGCCTATCGAGGCGAAGCCTCGATAGGCGCCGCGCCCGCCCCGCTACCGCAACTCTGTAACCCAAGTCACACCGCCGCGCAGCCCTAAATTGGTATAATAAGGATATCAATAGGGGGTGAGGGCGATAGCCACAGCTATAGCCCCAATATCCCCTTATTCTGCCGCTATTATTTAAAATTAGCCGCCTCCAGAGCCCAAGGACGCCGTATGAACGAAAACAATAACGAAAAAGAGCTGGAATTCGACCTCACCTATTACCTCGACCTGGTGCTGCGCCGCCGCTGGATAGTGCTCTCAGTCTGGGTCAGCGTGATCATCATCACGGCCCTGGTCACCTTCAACACCCGCCCCGTCTTCCAGTCGCAGGCCCTGCTGGTAATTGAGAAAGAGCGCGGCAATAATGTCATTTACCAGGGCGTCGGCACCGTGGAACGCGGCAACGACGACTACTACCAGACCCAGTACAAACTGCTCAAGAGCGAAGCCCTGCTCAAGACCGTGCACAAGCGCCTCGACCTCGGCCGCTACCCCGAATTTTCAGACCCTTACGGCTACCGCAAGCTGCTCAAGCCCGTGGCCGTGGCCCCCGTGCCGCGCAGCCGCCTGGTTTATGTAAAGGCCGACGCCTACGACCCGCTGCTATCGAGCAAGATTGCCAACATGGTGGCCAATGTCTATATAGAGCAGAACCTCAGCAACCAGCTGTTCATCAGCAAGGACGTGCTGAGCGCCCTGCAGGGCGGCAAGAACGGCAACCAGCGCGCCGTGTACGACTCGCTGCCCGCCGTGGTGAACAATGTACTCATACAGGACCTCAAGCGCGAAGGCGCCAAGCTGCAGTCGCTGCTCGCCGAGGCCACCGGCCGCTATACAGCCAAGCACCCGCAGGTGGTGTCGCTGGCCGCCAACCTGAAAGCCGTGCAGGAACAGATAAAGGCGGAGACCGACAAGATCATACAGAGCCTCAAGATAGACCTCTCCGGCCAGCTGATGGGCAACAATATACGCCTGGTGGACGCCGCCATGCCGCCGCTGCAGCCCATAAAGCCCCGCAAACTGTTCAATATGCTGCTGTCGCTGATGGGCGGCTTTGTGCTGGGCCTGTTCGCCGCCGTGCTGGTGGAGTTCATAGACCAGACCATACGCAGCCAGGAGGACGTGGAGAACAAACTGGGTCTGCCCTTCCTCGGCGTGGTGCCCATGACGCCTTTCAGCAAAAAGAACACGGCCTACAACCACCTGCTATTGCAGGAGCATTCGCTCATAGCCGAGTCCATACGCAACCTGCGCACCATGATAGACTTCGCCATAGTGGGCCAGAAGAGCAAGTCCTTTATGGTAACCAGCACCGTGCAGGGCGAGGGCAAGAGCTATGTGTGCTCCAATATAGCCGTGGCCATAGCGCAGGCGGGGGAGAAAGTCCTTCTTGTGGACGGCGACCTGCGCCGCAGTAACCTGCATAAGAATTTCCGCGTGTCCAACACGCGCGGCCTCAGCGAGTTCCTGGCCGGCGGCAAGCATACCGACGATCTGAAGCACCTCATTCAGCCTACCGACGTGGAGAACCTCTCCATACTCACCTGCGGCCCCCGGCCGCCCAACCCGGCCGAGCTGCTCAATACGCCCCGCCTCAGCGCCTTCCTGGCCTGGGCCGGCGAGTATTACGACCGCGTCATCATAGACTGCCCGCCCATGTTCCCCATCAGCGACGCCCTGCTGTGGGGCAAGTACATCAACAGCGTGGTTTATGTCACCTCTTTCGGCAAAACCCGCGTGCCGATTATCAAGAACGGCGCCAAGCGCCTGCAGACTGCCGGCCTAAAGATACTGGGCAGCGTGGTCAATATGAGCAAGTTCGGCGGCCTGTCCTACTCTTACTACGGCTACTACCAGTACAAATACAATTACCACTACGGCTACGCCCCCGACGAGAAGGACACCCCCGAGACCCCCCCTGTAGCCGACAGCAAGAAGAAGCCCCAGAAGGAACTGGTTTAAAGGGCATGCGCGCTATACTGCTGGCAATAATAGTCTGTCTGCCCGCCGCGGCGCAGGCCGCGACCGCCAAGCCCGCCTTCACCTGGGTATCGGCCACCGAGGGCTACTTTACCATGCCTTTCGTCTCGCAGGTGCGCTACCCCGACAATAATAAAACGGTGGACACCGACGCCTGGGGCTTCGGCCTGCGCGCCGTGGGCAACGGCGAAGGCGTCAGCCGCACCGCCGGCCTGCAGTTCGAGCGCCACACCGCCAGCAACAGCGGCCTGGGCGTTAACGGCACCTTCTACCTGTTCGACTTCCTCGCCGGCGCCGAGTACGTCTCCCCGGTGCGCAACGGCCGCCCCCTGCGCTTCACCGCCAGCGGCCTGGTAGACCTGGGCATGAGCGACACCACCTTCTACATGGCCCCGGTGCTCACCGCCGGCCTGCTGTACCAGAAGGACGTCTACGATACGGCCCCCGGCGGCTTCACCCTGACCCTCTACTACCGCTTCACTGACATAGACTTGGATAATGCCGCTGGTAAGCCGGGCACACTGCGTCCGGCAGCGGGAATTAGGCTGGGGTATGTGTTTGAGGGGTTTTGGAAACCAGCGAAGTAATTGGGGGGAATATGGATATTTCGTCAAAACGCATCATGCTTACCGGCGGCGCCGGCTTCCTGGGCTCCTTTGTTACCAAAAAGCTCAAAGCCCGCGGATGTAAAGATATCTTCATCCCAACCGAGCAGCAATACGACCTCACCAAAGCCGCCGCAATAGAAGCCGCTTTCAAAGCCTCAAATCCCGATATTGTGATCCATTTAGCCGCCAAAGTGGGGGGAATAGGCGCCAACCGCGAAAACCCCGGAAGCTTCTTTTATGACAACCTCATGATGGGCGTGCAGCTAATGGAGCAGGCCCGCCAGCACGGGGTGGAAAAGTTTGTCGCTTTGGGCACCATTTGCGCCTACCCTAAATTTGCCCACATCCCGTTCAGAGAAGAGGACATTTGGAACGGCTACCCAGAAGAGACCAATGCCCCCTACGGCCTGGCTAAGAAAATGCTATTGGTGCAGAGTCAGGCCTACAGGCAGCAGTACGGGTTCAACTCCATATTCCTGCTGCCGGTAAACCTCTACGGCCCCGGTGATAACTTTAACCACGGCTCCTCGCATGTTATCCCAGCGCTAATAAAGAAATGCGTGGAAGCCGTAAACACCGGCGCCAAAGAAATAACCGTCTGGGGCACCGGCAGGGCCACCAGGGAGTTCCTGTACGTTGAAGACTGCGCCGAGGCCATAATGTTGGCCACGGAGAAGTACAACTCCCCTGAGCCCGTTAATATCGGTGCCGGCTTTGAGATATCCATAAAAGACCTAGCGGTACTTATAGCTAAGCTTACGGGATTCACCGGTAAACTGGTGTGGGACGCCTCCAAACCTGACGGGCAGCCGAGAAGGATGCTTGATATTAGCCGTGCAAATAGAGAATTTGGATATTCTTCTGAAACAAACTTTGAATCAGGTTTGATTAGGACTATTGATTGGTATTCTTCAAATTATTGATGGCGTGTGCAAATAAAAGGTTATGGTCACAAAAAGAAGGCGATTTCATTCTTTTGGTTGAATTTTAAAGTCTTTCCACCAGTATCCTGTAGTTTTAATCTGCCGCAATGAATCTTAACCTGCACTTATATTGGTGTTCTATTCAAGAGAAAATGGCTCTAAGTATAAGATATTTGACGCTCCAGCCTTTTGAAACATCTACTGATGAGGGGCGGTCAAGGGAACGTTATAGAAGAGTCGCTTTGACTGCCGCAGGTTCCGTTGTAAGTAAAGGTGTAACTATTTTAACGGGTTTGATTTCAGTGCCCTTGACAGTCCACTATCTCGGAGTAGAGCGATATGGCCTATGGATGACTATTTCTTCTTCAGTCGCTCTTTTATCTTTTGCTGACTTAGGATTAGGTAATGGACTGCTAAATGCTATATCAAAGGCTGATGGGGAAGATAGTAAAGAAGCTGCTGCTGTAGCTATTTCCAGTGCATTCTTTATGCTTTTAGGTGTTTCAGTCTCTCTGCTTGCATGTTTTCTTTTGATTTCCCCATATGTTATTTGGGGGCGAATATTTAATGTGACATCGGATCTCGCTGTGCGCGAATCAGGCCCTGCAGTAGCAATACTTGTTCTTACGTTTTTAGTCAACATGCCGCTTGGCATTATTCAGCGTATACAGATGGGGTATCAAGAAGGGTATATCACCCAGTTGTGGTTGTCGGTTGGGTCTATTCTTGGGCTTATCGGCGTTCTGCTGGCTATTTATTTAAAAGCAGGTCTGCCATGGCTAGTCTTCGCAATTTCCGTTGGGCCTCTTGCCTCAACATGCATAAATGGTGTTCAACTGTTCAGTTGTAGAACGCACCTTCTTCCAAAGTGGTCTAGTTTTAATCTTTCTGATAGTAAAAAACTTATTGCTGTTGGTGTTGTTTTCTTTTTGCTTCAATTGTTCGCATTTATAGGTAATTCTGCAGATAATATTGTTATTGCTCAGGTATTGGGGGCAAGTGCAGTAGCCTCTTATGCGGTAACTAAGAAGTTGTTTGTTGCTGTACAAGTTGGACAGTTCATTATCCGGCCTTTGTGGCCTGCATTCGGTGAAGCTATGGCAAGAAAGGACTATGGCTGGGCAAGGGCCACTTTGAAAAAAACTCTAAAATATAGTCTTCTTGTTGGCGGGGCGGTCTCGTTGCCATTGGCTATATTTGGCAAACAAATTATCAGGCTTTGGGTCGGTGAATCCGTTGTCCCATCATATGCATTGTTGGTTGCCTGTTTCTTCTGGGTATTTCTTGTCAATTATGGAGGGGCGATGTCAGTCTTTCTAAATAGCGGGTCTCTGGTAAAAAAACAGTGCGTATTCTTTGGGGTTGCTGCAGTCGCATCCATAGTGCTACAGATTCTTTTTGCAAATGTGTTTGGCGTTGCAGGCGTTGTTTTCGCAATGCTGTTTGCTTACGGCGCATTTTATGTTATCCCTGCACACAATCTGGCTTTTGGCTCGTTAACAAAATTGATTAATGGCGGCAGGGTGTCTGTGAAGTAATTTTAGAATTGTTTCTCAATGGGCAGTTATTCTTTGTGGGAGTGTGTATGAAAAATATCCGAACCAATAAATTCATAGTTATTACAACAATAAACAGCCCTAGTGATGCTGTTCGTAAATATACGGGGTGGGGCGATTGGAAGGTTGTTGTTGTCGGGGACAGGAAAACGCCTAGTGACTGGGACTGCTCTGGCGTGACTTACCTGGGGATTGATAAACAATACGAGGAGTTTGATGAGATCTCGCGGTTAATACCAGAGAGTACGTATACCAGAAAGATTCTTGGTTATTTATATGCTATCCGCCACGGCGCTGATGTTATTTTTGAAACTGACGACGATAATATCCCATATGCAAATGCGCCGGACAAAATTGCGTCGCTGCTTAGTATGGCCGATCGTGCTGCGTTCCCGAGGCTGAATTCTGAAAGCGGATGGATAAATATTTATAACTATTTCGGGGCTAAACGCTGCTGGCCACGAGGGTTCCCGATTGAACAACTTAAAAGCCCCAAAAGCGCTGGGCAACCAGGGAAGGATACCAAGCCGTGGGGCGTTGTGCAGTTTCTGGCTGATGAGGATCCTGATGTCGATGCTGTGTATCGAATGGTGGATGGTTCGCCGGTTTATTTCGCCCGTGATCGTGAGTGCATACTTGATGAGGGAACATTTGGCCCAATCAATTCGCAAGCGACGCTGTGGACTAAAGAGTCTTTCCCTTTGCTTTTCCTCCCTTTGGGTGTGCCGGATAGGGTTACGGATATTCTTCGAGGTTATATAGCGTTATCCTGTCTTTGGAAGTTTGATAGATCAGTAGGGTATTGTTCTCCTATAGTCTATCAAAAGCGCAATATCCATAATCTCTTTAATGATTTTCAGCAGGAGATGTCTATTTATTGTAACGCAAATGCTTGGTCTAAGGTCCTTATGGGGATCGAGGGGCGAAATCTCCAGGGGCTGTATATTTCTGCAATTCAGAAATTGAGTGCCTGCGGGGCGATGTCTGAAGAAAACATCCACACCTATAAAATGTTTCTGCAGGCCGCTAACATTAGTGTAAATGTGTAAGCTCATAATTAGACGTAGTTAAAGGATACTTATGTCAGATTCCCCCAGATTTAATTACATTATTACAATTCACAATAAAGAATCTATGATTGAACAGGTTCTTATGAGTGTCCTGATGTGTTGCCGGGATAATAGCCATATTTACCCCGTTATAGACGGGTGCACGGATAGAACTGAGGAAATTATTCTGAAAATCGCGAATACGTTTTCAGGGGTGCCAATAACCCCTGTTTATACCAGCAATGTTCATGAGCTTCTCTCTATTAACGCTGGGCTAAAGGCTGCCCGCCAAGAAGGTGATGCGTATAACATTGTGTTGCAGGATGATGTGATTCTTGCTGATTTCATGCTTGAAAGAAAAGTTGAAAGTCTTTATAAGTGGGGTGGGCGGGGTCTGGGTTACGTGTCTTTTAGATTGGGTGCGAACTTCTCCCCAGATGCAGCTACATCAAAAGCTGTTGTGCCTTATGTGGATTATATTGAGAATTCATATGGGCACGGAATTCAGGAGGCAAAAGTTATTTATCCTGGATATTTTGCTTATAGGAGTGTTCCTATTAAAAGTCCGGTCTGCATTCCTTCTCACATAGTGCGTAGTATTGGAATCTTTAATGAAAAACTTGCCCCATATGGACATGATGACCTGGAGTATTCTATTCGTTTGATTAAGTCCGGGTATAAAAACGGTGTGTTTCCGCTTCGCTTTTTTTCTGATGTTAAATGGGGTGGTACTCGGACTAGTCCGCATCCGGAACTTAACAAGACTATAGCCCGTAACATGAACATGATAAGGGATATGTGGCGGCCTGTTCTGGATGGTATTGCTCATTCAATACAGGGCGGTGAGATTGTTCCGGTGCCCAATGTTATTGCTGAGGATGAAAAGACAGCGCAATCTGCATGGATTAAATCCCGCAACGAGTTGATTAAATATCAGCGAGGGGACGGCTTAAGGGCTAAAATCAAGGCTGTAATGCGCATAGTTCAACGCAAAACGATAACGGGATGACCAATTGTGAGTTCCGGCTGCTAAGGCCTATGCAACATTCTTGCTAAATATGGAATTTATCCTCAAAAAGTTCATGCAAACATGTTCTCGTATCTTTGCACTCAAAAATTGGTGCTTGAAGCGTGTCCATAGGATCAGGCGTAGGCGTTTTGATTGTGAGTTGAATCTATCTGAGGTGAGCGAAAAATTTCCTGACTTGAGGGATAGATATTTATACTTCAATCACTATTTCTGGAATAGGGCCCCATCGTGGTTGCGGGATCATCGGACATTCTTTAGTAAAAAGAATAGAGGCTTTGGGGAAGACGCGTTTCATGCAATGTGGTATTTCTTATTTCGCGATTTAAAACCTAAAACCGTTCTGGAGATAGGCGTGTATCGTGGACAGGTCGTTTCATTATGGTCCTTGTTGGCTAAAAAATGGGGGGTAAAGATTGAGATACATGGGATTAGTCCATTTACTGCAGTTGGGGATACTGTCTCCCTCTATAGTTCAGGGCTGGATTATTATAAAGACACTCTTTTTAACTTTTCTCAATTCGGGCTTAAAGAGCCCATTCTCCATAGTGGATTCTCGACAGACCCTAGTATGCTTAATGTTATTGCCTCAAGAAAGTGGGATTTGATTTATATTGATGGTAACCATGATTATGAAGTAGCTATTAAGGACGTTTCGGTGTGTGTTAAGGCGCTTAATCTTGGAGGCGTACTGGTTTTAGATGATGCTTCGTTGGATACATCCTACAAGCCATTCCCATATTCATCAGCCGGGCATCCGGGTCCTTCTAAAATCGCAAACAATATGAATCGAAATGAGTTTGCCGAACTGTTGTCAGTGGGGCACAACAGAGCATTTCAAAAGATTAAGGTGTTATGAAAATACGCCATATTCCTTGTCAGCCACATTGTTTTGCCTTTGGCGGATTTGAATTACAGATGCTTGCCACAATTGAGGCGACGCGGAAGTGTGGTGTCGATGTGGCGCCTCTTGATTTCTGGGAGCGAGAGGCGGACTTTGACATTATACATGCATGGGGGCTAATAAATTATTACGCATTATACTGGGCAAAGAAAGGGGGGAAAAGGATTGTGGTTACAGCTCTGCTATCCAACCCTGAGTCTATTTCTGAAAAAGCCCGCTTCTATCTATCTCGTGTTTTCGGAACAATACGGTCGCGACTTCGCGTGGCTAGTCTTGTTGATGCTATAGTGGTCGTTAACGAGCAGGATGCTCTTGATGCTAATCGGTATTATGGGATTTCTAAAGGTAAAATACATGTTATCCCTCACATTTTAGACAATGTGTTTTTATCTGATGCGTTTTCTGAACAGAATATGTCCAGCTATATCCATTGCAGTGGTAACATATGCCAAAGAAAAAACCAGCTTAACCTCGCCATAGCCTGTGCAAGATTGGGGGAGAAGGCAGTTTTTACCGGTAATGTTCTTCCTGGCGAGGATAGGTATGCAGATGAGTTAAAAAATGTCATAAAAAACAATCCTGGTATTGTCTGGCATGGGGGATTTTCGGAAAATTCCCCTGAATTGCTTAAAATCTGCCGGGAGAGTTCTATTTATGCTTTGCCAAGTTTTAATGAAAAGCAGCCAATAAGCGCATTGGAAGCGGTGGCCCTTGGTAAGCCTATTCTGCTCGGGGATAGGGCGTATGCTAGACAGAAGTGTTATAAAGGCGCTCGATTAGTAAACCCCGCCTCTATTTCAAGTATTGAGGATGGGCTTAAGGATATACGTAAAAATTCAAGCATATACTGCGTCCCTAAGAAGTATATCAGCGCGTGTTCGGAGGAAAACGTCGGTAAAGCGTACCGCGCTGTATATGAATCTCTGTTAACTTGATTGCGGTAATTTATAATGCAAAGACATTCTGCTCAATCGCTTATTCTTAAAGACTTCCTGTCTAAGCCGCTGTTTCGCGAAGAATCTTTATTGTCTGCTACAAACGCCCTCCCGCGGATTACGATTGTTACTCCTTCCTATAATCAAGGGCTCTACCTCGAAAGAACAATCTTAAGTGTACTCAATCAGAATTACCCAAATCTTGAATACATTATTATTGATGGCGGATCTACGGACGGCAGTATCGAGATAATAAAAAAATATGAGCGGTTTCTTGCTTATTGGGTCAGTGAGAAGGACGCTGGACAGGCAGACGCCCTGAATAAGGGTTTTTCTAAAGCCACTGGGGAGATAGTCGGTTGGCAAAACTCGGATGATTTATATCTGCCTGGTGCCTTCTTTAAGGTTGCTGATATCTTTCAAGGCAATCCGGGCACTGATGTTGTCTTTTCGAATAGATTCGATATTAACATCTCGGATGATATTGTATCGGAAACAAAATTCTTTCCATTCTCTCATATAGCGTATTGGTATGATGG
This sequence comes from Elusimicrobia bacterium HGW-Elusimicrobia-3, assembly GCA_002840355.1. Lineage (GTDB taxonomy): Bacteria > Elusimicrobiota > Elusimicrobia > Elusimicrobiales > UBA9959 > UBA9959. The sequence continues at coordinate 46,546 of PHAL01000001.1, forward strand.
GATGTCCTTAAGTAATCAATCTGCTTTTTGGAAAAGAGATGTCTTTTCGGCCGTAGGGCTATTGGATTTGCGATTTGATCTCGCTATGGATTATGAATTCTTTTTAAGGGTTTCTCTGGCTAAAAAGAAATTTAAATACATTAATGATGCTTTTGGGGCAATTCGAAGGCATGAAGGGAGTAAAACCGCAAAATTCTTTGCTACAAAACTTCAAGCTGAGCATGGGAAAATGGATGAAACACATGGCCGCCGGACAAAGTATAACGCTATTCTGAAAAGTTATTCGCTCTGTTATCGAACGTTTTGTTATTTGCTTCAGGGGGACCTGCAGTATGTGCTACACGGGATTAGGAATAGATTCTCAAACCTTTGGGTTCGATCTTTTTGCTCAAAGTGAGAGTCCCTGGGTGACTGTTGGGGCGCTGTAATAGCTATGTTAATCTTGTCATTTCTCTTCGGATTCTTTCTTTTATTCTGTACTCCGCTTCCCGGAACGGTAGTGTTCCCTTATATATCTTATAGATTTGAGTCCATCGGATATGGATTTGATATCTTTGAGTTACTTCTAATCTTCATGTTTCTTGGTGTCTTTGCCTCGAAATATACTCAAATCTTTAATGAGTACGCAAGAAAAGTGTATTTTTCGCTATTTCTTGTGGTATGTGCCAGAGTGGTTTCTCTTTTCTTTGGCAGCGATGTCTTCTGGGGCCAGTATGCAAGTCTCTTGCGATATACAGAGGTGTTTGTTGCAATCTTTGTCTTTCAAGCTATTGCAAGTTCGAAGAAGCATTTGGATATCTTTATGGCTGGACTTCTATGTGCTACCGTTGTCGAGTCAGTCGGGGATATCCTGATCGCGCTAGCAGGCTCCCGAGGTATCTTTGTCGGTATAACCGGGATAGTGTTCCAGGTATTCTTCATGGTTTATTTCCTTCTTCGATTTCTTGAAAATAAAAAGTCTGGGACCGTGTTTCTGATTCCGCTTTTTACGCTTAGTCTTCTTGCTTCTCAGACGCGGTCGCTTTTTATAAGCCTTGGCCTATCCACTCTTGTCTCATTGTGGATATTCCGCAAGCGTATCAGGTTCTTCCGCGTTGTGTTCTCATTAATCATTTTAACAATACTGGCGGGAGGACTTTTCTACCGGTTTCAGGGTATTTATGAAAAAGGCGTAAACCGTAGCCTGTTGCTTTTTAGCCAACACTCTGGCTCTGGCGTGCGCTACTACTTATGGGATAAGGCGTTGGCAACATTTGTTGATAACCCGCTTACGGGGATTGGGAGTGGAGGATTTGCAAGGAATATAGTAAATCTGCCTCAGTATTTTTATGTTGATCTGCCTGGTGAATATTCTGACATTGCGTACGGCCGACTAGGTACGCATAGCACTATAACTAATGTTTTATCGGAGACGGGGCTAATCGGATTGTTAACATATATAATGTGGTTGTTCGCTGTCTACGGTGTTAATCGCAGAGCCTTGAGTATTGCCTCCGTATCTGAAGAGTCTGCGTTAATTGTCGCTCTTGTTTCTTTGTGTCTTGTCACGGTTGTATCCGATTTGTGGGCTGTTGGAAGCTTCGGGATGGTTGTGAGTTGTTTGATTGGGCTTCTTTTGGGAATTGTAATGCGGGGGGCGCAAACATGTCCTCCATCCTATCCGGTCAATGCCATGAACCCCTCAAGGAAATCTAGTTAAGTTCTATGTCGAAAATCCTTTATCTTGCAAACGCTGGCGATATCCATACAGCCCGGTGGGTTAACGCAATTGCAAAAAAGGGCAATTCCGTTACGCTTCTAACTGTTCAGCCAATGGAGAGATGCGTTCCAGTTGACCCGGCTGTAAGGGTGCGGCAACTCTATTGGCATGGTGGGGCCGGGTATTATTTAAATGTCCCAGAAGTCCGACGCTGGATAAAGGAAATACAGCCTGACTTGATGCATGCTCATTATGCTACAGGCTATGGTACATTAGCAAGGCTCGTCGGTTTTCATCCAACCATAACCTCTGCATGGGGCAGTGATATTCTTGTTTTTCCCAAAAAGAGCATCTTCCACCGCGCGTTGCTTGTTAACAATCTTAAGTATGCCGATTATATAGCGTCAACCAGTCGTGTTATGGCAGAGGAAATGACACAATTGATATCTCCTTGTAATCCAATTGCGCTCACTCCTTTTGGAGTGGATTGTGGGTGCTTTTCCCCAAAGCCGGAGAAATCCGATGCTGATATCATTATTGGCACGGTGAAAAAACTTGAGCGAATATATGGAATTGATTTCCTTATTGATGCATTCGCTTTGGTAAAACGCGGTTATCAGGGGGGAAGAAAACTGAAGCTTAAAATATACGGGAAGGGCCCGTTGGAAGGCCAATTGAGAAAACTGGCGATAAAAAGGGGCGTAATGGAAGATACGGATTTCTGTGGCTACGTTAGGCATGAAGATCTTCCATCGGTTTTTAATTCGTTTTCAGTTTCAGTTGCGCTTTCTCGTAGTGAAAGCTTTGGCGTTTCTGTGTTAGAGGCCTCCGCTTGTGGTGTCCCAGTGGTGGTTTCTGATGTGGGAGGCCTTCCAGAGGTCGTTTTGAATGGGAAGACAGGCTTTATTGTTGGGGCTGGAAAAGTGGATGAGGCGGCTACTGCAATCTTAAATATTCTGCACAAGCCTGAAATGGCCGCGCAAATGGGTGAATCTGGGAGGCGACATGTCCTACAGTATTATAGCTGGGAGGATAGTGTGAACAAGATGCTATCTCTGTATGATATGGTTGTGAGAAATAATAGCTCCGTGCAAAAGAGAGCATAATTGTCATATTACAATGCACAAACGATTATTGTTGTCTTTTATCAGATTGATTGACGCTGTTTTCGCGCCATTAGTCTTTTTGGGTGCAATTCTGCTGAAAACTGTCAGGCGGGTTGGGCTTAGACACATGCCCATTGCGCGTAAGATATTTCTAATGGTCGGAGTTATGCCAGTGCGTGACCATTACTATGAGCCTCTTTTTAATGTGAATCAGCTCCGCTTCTCTTTACGGAATGATCGTGTTCTCCCCGGAATTGACTTTAATGTGAGTGGGCAGCTTGAGTTGTTGTCACAATTTGATTATCAGCACGAGCTGGATGGAATCGCTGTTGATAAAAAGAACCCGTTAGAATTCTATTACAACAATGGTAGCTTTATGTCTGGCGATGCCGAATATCTTTACTCTATTGTTCGTCTTTTTAAGCCAAAGCGCATTATTGAAATAGGCAGCGGGTATTCTACTCTTATGTTCCGGGAAGCGATAGCTAAAAACCAAGCTGATGACGTAGGGTATTCCTGTGAGCATATCTGCATTGAGCCGTTCGCTGCGGATTGGCTGGAGCAAATCAATGGGATTAAAATATTAAGAAGAAAAGTGGAAGAGATTGAGTTGTCACTCTTCGCCGCTTTGGAAAGTCGGGATATTCTATTTATCGATTCATCACATGTTATACGGCCTCAGGGGGATGTTCTTCATGAATACTTCTCAATTCTGCCTTCATTAAGGCCCGGGGTTATTATTCATGTTCATGACATCTTTACTCCGCGTGATTATCTTGATGATTGGCTGGCAAAGGATCTTAAGCTTTGGAATGAGCAATATCTGGTGGAAGCTTTTCTTTCATTTAATAAGGAGTTTAAGATTATCGGTGCACTTAATTTCCTTACACATCACTATGCGAAGGATGTTTGTGCAAAACTCCCTATCTTGAGGAAAGAGATTTCTGGGCGTGAGCCAGGTTCTTTATGGATTGAGAAAGTTGGTAAATGACTGTCTTTATGAAGCTAAATGTGTAATTACAAGTAATTGCTATAGTTGAATTTTAAATGATTGAAGGGACTAAAGATAATAAAATGACCTGTAAACCCGGCGTATACCTCTTTGGGGCGGGTGGCGCAGCCACTTGGGTTCTTGCTGGATTTGAGCGGGCGGGAATCCCTGTCTTAGGTTTTATTGATGAGGCTGCCAATCCGCCTTTTAAGGTATGCGGCATCCCTGTTTATTCACCTGCCGACACAAGAGTGAGTGGCGCAAAGCGTAAAAAAGCTGCTTTGATTGTATCAGTTATGAATCCTGTAGCTGATCTCGATGGAATAATGGAGCGGATGTCCCATAAAGGGTGGTGTAACGTTTATTCTTATTCTGAATTCGGAAAGACTCTTTTGATACAAAATGGGATGCATTGTGGAATCCTGGACCCTGTTCCGTTAAAAAAGCACGGCAGGGACCTGGCCCAGGTGAGAAAGATATTATCTGACGAGCATAGTAAGGAGTTACTTGACGGTTTTGTGAAGTACGTAAAAACATTTGATGAGTCCGGATTGTCTGCCGTAACCCCGCAACCTTACTTTACAGATACTTTGCCGCGATGGACAGAGCCTCTTCGTCTGGTTGATTGTGGCGCTTTTGACGGCGACACCTTACGTGCGGCCCAAGACTCCGGATACAAAATTCAGGCGGTTAGGGCTTTTGAGCCTGATCCTATAAACTATTCAAAACTGTTGCATGAAATCAAACTTGGGATAAACTCTGAGGCATGGCCTTGCGGTGTATCGGATAAAACCGGCGTCTTGCGGTTCTCCTCCCAAGGGGATACTGGGAGTGCCCTTAGCGATGAAGGCGATATGATAGTCCAATGCGTGGCATTGGATGACGCTATCCCATCTTTCTCCCCGACTCTTGTGAAAATGGACATTGAGGGCGCAGAGGAAGCCGCCTTAGAAGGTGCTGAGAACCTGCTCCGTACATATTCTCCGGAATTAGCGATATCGGTATATCATCGCCCTGAGGATATCTGGAGAATCCCATTATGGCTTTATAAAATCTGGGGAAAGGATGCTAGGTATTATCTTAGGCGACATAGTCGGGGTGTAGCCGATACATTGCTGTACGTATTTCCAAGGAAGACAGCGAGAAAGTCCCGTTTGCCTCGTAGCCTAAGGGCTTAATTAGGAGGATTAGTGGTGAAACGTTTATTCGATGTTGTGGCATCAAGTATCTTAATCATGATACTCTGCCCGTTATTTATCGTTTTGGCGGTCCTAGTGAAAATCTCTTCGCCTGGGCCGGTATTCTTTCGTCAAGTACGTATCGGCTGGGGTGGGGAGCCTTTTTACATTATTAAACTCCGGACAATGCTTGCCGATTCTGAAAAACTAAGCCGGGAAACTGCGGGGGGTAGTGATGTTCGAATTACGCCTTTTGGCAGGTTTCTGCGCAAGTATAAGCTTGACGAGTTGCCTCAATTATTCAATGTCCTGACCGGTGATATGAGCCTAGTGGGCCCTCGCCCGGAAATTCCTTTTTATGCTGCTCGCTACCGTGGCGAAGAGAGAATAGTGTTTTCTGTCCGCCCGGGGATTACGGATGTTTGTTCTTTGGAGTTTTCAGACTTGGACTCAATAATGGATGCGCGAGGTGAGTCCACGCCTGCTGAATATTATGAAAAAGTGATACATCCACGCAAAAAAGAAATACAAATGAGATATGTAAAGGAACAAACATTTCTTTCCGACCTTAGGATACTGTTTAAAACTGCGTGGGTGGTGCTATTGGGAAAGAAGTTAGTATAAAGGATAAATGCAATACATCGATGTTGCCGGTATGCGGGTTTCCCGAGTTGCTTTTGGCTGTTCCGCAATTGGCGGGCATGACTATGGTAAAGTTGACGATGCTGATAGCCTCAGGGCTATTTCTGCTGCATGCGCGTCAGGAATTACATTGTTCGATACGGCAGATATTTATGGGTTAGGCCATTCTGAGCAGATTCTGGCAAAGGGATTAGGTGGATACAGGAATAAAGTGGTTGTGGCTACTAAATTCGGAGTCTGCTGGGATAAAATCTCACGGAGTACATATAAAGATATTCGTCCTGTTTACCTCCGAACAGCATTGAAGAAAAGTCTAAAGAATCTAAAGTTGGATTGCATTCCGCTTTATCAGGTGCATTGGCCTGATAATATTACCCCTTTGGATGATGTCCTTGAGGAATTGGATAAATGCCGTACGGCAGGCTTAGTCCGCGCTTTTGGGCTGAGCAATTTTAACCCGATAGAGCATGGGCCGAGTATTTCTAGAAATAAGGCGGCAAGTATTCAATTACCATATAGCCTGATAGACGGAGCTAAACGGGAATTGCTGGAATATGCGGCAAGTAAATTGGGACTGGCAACGTTAATTTATAATGTCCTGGCACACGGCTATCTAAGCGGCAAATATACAAGAGAAAGCGTATTCTCCGGCACAGATCTTAGAACGCGCGATAATTCTTTTGTAAAAGGGGATAAGGTATTGAATTGGCGTGCTGTAGATATTGTAAAACAAATAGCCTTGGATACTGGTCTAACTCCGGCTCAAGTGGTAATTTCCTGGACTTTACGTCAGCCATTTGTCGGAAGCGTTATAATTGGAGCTAAGACAGAAGTACAAGTCCAGCAGAACGCTATAGCCGCAGACATCAATTTAGATCGAGCTGCCTGTCAAGCGTTGGGTGATGTTGTGGCCTTGTTACGCCGCCAAGATACCTGAGTTAAAGAAAATTTGATTTTATCTCGTGAATAAATGAATATCTGGCTGATTACAACGGGTGAACCTGTACCAATAAGTGGAAAATCACCGCATAGATTGATGCGCACGGGATACTTTTCGGCTTTCCTGGCAAATGCAGGGCATAATGTGGTCTGGTGGGCCTCAGCCTTTAGTCATGCGGAAAAACAATTCCTAGATATTCCCGGGGACGTTTTGCATATACGTGGGAATATGGAAATTCGTTTGCTCCGTGGTTGCGGATATAAAAATAACGTCTCGCTGGCGCGTATCCGTGATCATAAGCAGGTTGCCGCTAATTTCTGGGAGCTGGCGCGACAAAGCCAAAAACCAGATTTAATACTATGCAGTTACCCTACTATAGAGTTAAGCGCGGCGGCCGTACGTTACGGTAAGGAATTTAAAGTTCCGGTTATGCTGGATATCCGCGATATGTGGCCGGATGTGTTTTTGGAGTTGGTTCCATTTCTGTTTCGCCCACTCCTGCGTTTCCTGATATCCCCATATTACCGGAAGGCAATTGATGCTATCAAAGGTGCAAAAGCTGTTACTGGGGTTACAGACGAGTATATCTCCTGGGCTTTGAACTTGGCTGCTCGAGAAAGAGCGGAATCAGATGTGTGTGTCCCTTTGGGATACGAAAGGCATGTTCTGAACGCGCATGACTTCGCGGCTGCCAAGCAAGAATTAAAACAAAAAGGTGTTCTTGATTATTCTGGAATGACTTTATGCTTCTTTGGAACACTCGGGCGACAATTCGAAATTGATGTGGTGATAGCGGCAGCAAAAATATTAAAGTCTAAAGGCTATCCGGTGCGTTTTGTGATCTGCGGTGGGGGAGATAGGGCTGAGTATTATAAGAGAAAGGCGGCGGGTGTATCGAACTTTATTCTCCCGGGGAGGGTTAACGCTGCGGAAATAAGTGTGCTGATGGCCCAGTCTGCTGCGGGGCTAGCCCCATACAGGGAATCTAAAAACTTTTATTGGAATATCCCTAATAAAATAGGTGAATATCTGTCTGGTGGATTGCCAATCATTTTGGGGCTGAAAGAAGGCGTGGCTAAGAGCCTGCTATCTGAAAACGACTGCTGTGTGGAGTACAATGGTAGCGCGGAAACTTTAGCGGAAAAGATTGCGGAATTACATGATAGCCCTGCGGTTCTTGAAAGATTACGAAAAAACGCCGTAAAACTCTTTGAAAGTAGTTTCAGGGCGGAAAGAATCTATTCTGATTTCGCCTCACACCTGACTAGGATTGCTAAGCATGCTATGTGAAAATATGGTTCGGATATACATTTAGTTGTGTGGCAATCTGACTGATGAACAGGCAAATAATTATGCGCAATAATGACAGACTCGCCGCTCAAGTACGCCAAACCATACTCGATATGATCTGCCGCACTAACGGGCCACATATCGGTCCTTGCTATTCTTGTGTGGACCTTTTAGTGGGTTTGTATTTTGGCGGCATGAACGTGTCCCCATCAAAATCTGAAAGCCCTAATAGGGACAGATTTGTATTTAGTAAAGGACATGCTTCCCCTGCTTTATACGCTGTTTTGCATCGGCGTGGTTTTCTAACCGATAAGGATGTTTCCGGGTTCGCCACAAATGGCGGGACATTTCAACAGCACCCCGACCGTAATGTCGGAAAAGGTATTGAGGTCTCTACCGGTTCGCTAGGGCATGGCCTACCTGTGGGCGCAGGCATGGCATACGCTCTTAAAAAGGATAAGTCCCGCGCGCGGGTCTTCGTGATGATAAGTGACGGTGAACTTGACGAGGGCTCAACCTGGGAAGCAATATTGTTCGCCGGGCATCATAAACTCAATAATCTTGTGCTTATAGTGGATTATAACAGGATGCATGCATTGGGGCCTTCCAAAAAAACTCTGGACCTCGACCCGCTTGCGGGCAAATTCCGCGCTTTCAATTGGGCGGCCAAGGTGATTGACGGACATTCCTTCAAAGCTATCAATAAAACCCTGGCCACTCTGCCTTTCCATAAGAATATGCCAAGCGTGATAGTGGCCGAAACGCTTAAAGGCAAGGGCGTTTCTTTTATGGAAAATGACCTGCGCTGGCATTATTGCTGCCCCGATGAAAAAGAGAGGGCCTGGGCCTGCCGGGAAATCAAGGCTGGGGTAAAGCCATGAGGAAAGCCTTTTACGAAAAAATGGCCGATATAGCCGCCGCAAACAGGGATGTCTATTTCCTTACGGCAAACCTTGGCTACAAATTCTTTGATGAGATAAGACAAAATTCCCCGGAACAGTTCCTCGATGTCGGTGTTGCCGAGCAGAATATGATAGGCCTGGCGGCCGGAATGGCGCTCTGTGGGAAATCTGTTTATTGCTATTCAATAATCCCGTTCCTTACGCTGAGAGCCTGTGAGCAGGTGCGTGTGGACGTCTGTTACCATAACTTGCCAGTTAAGCTTGTCGGTATGGGCGCCGGGTTCACTTATGGGCAAGAGGGCTTTACCCATTTCGGAATTGAGGACATGGCTGTAATGCGCGCGATGCCGAATATGACCATTGTCGTGCCGGATACTATAGAAAATGCCGTGCGCGTGGCGGAATTAAGCGAAAACTTTAAAGGGCCGTTGTATATTCGACTAGGCCGTGCCGGGGTGCACGGAGTGGGCAATAAGGCAACACTTAAGAGCATTGGCAAAGCTTCAATGATTCGCGAAGGGAAAGATTGCTTGTTAATTGCTATTGGCAACATGGTCTCTGTGGCACAGCAGGTTTCCGAAAGCCTTGCGGTATATGGCATAAGTACACGAGTGCTTAACATGCACACCCTTAAGCCGCTTGATGGGATGGCTCTGCTGGAGAGTGTGAAAACGCATAAGTTTATATTTACGCTCGAAGAACACAGTATACAGGGTGGGTTGGGTTCCGCTGTTGCTGAAGTGCTTGCCGAAGCAGGCTACCGTGGTAAATTTCAGCGTTTAGGCATACCAGAGAAACTTGACCAGGTTATTGGGGATGCTGACTATCTCTGGGAACATTACGGACTTTCTGCTGGAAAAGTAACTAGGCGGCTATTGAAAATTATTGGTAAGGTGTGACCCAAAGTTCTTTTTAGGTATTATCCCGTGCGCCTGTGTAATCTAGGAACTCTTAACGTTTAATATGGAAAAAATTGCTGTCATTGGCGGCGCCGGGTATATCGGTTCCCATGTTTGTAAGTTGTTGAAGCAAAGCGGGTATTCGCCTGTCGTTTTTGACAATCTTTCTACCGGGCATAGGCGTCTGGTGCGTTGGGGTGAGTTTTTTAAAGGTGATTTGGGGAGCATTTCTGATTTACTGCGTTTTTTTAAAAAGCATAAGGTTCGCGCAGTCATGCATTTTAGTGCTTTTGCATATGTTGGGGAATCTGTCGATAATCCCGCAAAATATTATCTAAATAACGTTGCAAACACTATTAACCTCCTCAATGCAATGCGTAATGCCGGAGTTAATAGGTTTGTGTTCTCATCTTCCTGCGCAGTTTATGGTGAACCAGTCGCATTGCCGATGCGCGAAAATATGCCTTTTAATCCGATAAGCCCTTATGGCAGGACAAAAAAAATTGTAGAGGAAATGCTGGTTGACTATAATGCTGCATATGGTCTTAAATTCACCGCGCTTCGTTATTTTAACGCGGCGGGAGCAGATCCTGACGGCGAGACTGGCGAACTACACTGCCCTGAAACTCATTTAATCCCGCTAGTGCTGGACGCCGCCGCCGGCCGCCGGCCGTATATTAAAGTGTTTGGCGGGAACTATAAAACTCCAGACGGCACCTGTTTGCGTGATTATGTCCATGTGGCGGACTTGGCTCAGGCACACCTGCTTGCGCTGCGTTGCCTGGAGCGCGGGGAGGGGGGCGGGGCGTTCAATTTAGGCAATGGAAATGGTTTCAGTGTGCTTGAAGTCATAGAAATGGCTGAAAAGGTTACTGGCCTTAAAATTCCGGTTAAAATGGTTCCGCGCCGCGCCGGCGATCCAGCTGCGCTCGTGGCCTCTTCCTTGCGTATACAGCGCAACCTGGGTTGGAAGCCGCAATATAATTCACTGGAGACTATAATCCGCCACGCTTGGGCCTGGCATCGTAAAATAAGGTAGTACGTTTTTTGTATCCTGATATACATTGCCGCAAGGGCTGTATTATTGGGATAATATACACATGGGCAGGAAACTGGAGAAGCACAGTAGGCTTTTAGTTCTCTTGGGGGATGCGTTGGCCATATCTTTGGCCTATTTCCTGGCTTTTTTCCTGCGTTTCGATTACCACCTTCCTTCCAACGAAGTAATAAACTTTGCCACAACCTTGCCTGTTGTCCTAGGGTTAAGGCTGGCCGCATTCTATTACTTTGGTCTCTATAATGGCATTTGGCGTTATGCCAGCATGGCCGACCTAACCGCGATATTCAAGGGCATACTTGTCAGTCAGATTTTTATCATGGCCACGGTTCTTTTCATGCAGCACGGCCATTTCCCTCGCTCCGTGCTGGTTATTAGCCCCTTTATTGCGTTTATCTTTATCGGCGGCATACGCTTCGCAATAAGGGCTACGCGCCATTTGCGCTACAAGGATGTCAGCGAGGGGCAGTCCCGCATGCTGATCTTCGGCGCCGGCGACCTGGGCGAGGCCGTACTGCGCGACCTGCAGCGCAATCCCGGCACCCACAGGGTTGTCTGCTTCCTCGACGATAACGCTTTAAAGCATGGGCGCAGCATACACGGCGTGCCGGTGCTGGGCGGGCGCGACAAGATAGCCGAGATCATCAAGGCCAAACAGATAGACGAGGTGCTGGTGGCCGTCAACCACAGCCGCGGGCGCCTGATAACGGACCTGATGAGCGTCTACGCCGAAGCGGGCAACCCGCGCAAGGTGGAGTTCAACACCCTGCCCACCATGAACGAGCTTATCAGCAAGAAACGCCTGGCCCCCGACATACGCAAGATAGACGTCACCGACCTCATGCACCGCCGCATAGTCGACATCAACATGGGCCTGGTGAAGGCAGGGGTAAAAGGCAAGACCATTCTGGTCACCGGCGCCGGCGGCACCATAGGCGGCGAGCTGGCCCGCCAGGTATGCGCGCTCAGCCCGGCCAAAGTTATACTGCTCGAGAACCACAACACCGCCCTGTTCTATATAGACAAAGAACTGCGCGAGCGGGGCTATGGCGACATTATTGTCAGCGTGCCCGGCGACATACGCGACGAGAGCCTGCTCAAGAACCTCTTCGAGCAGTACAAGCCCTCCTGGGTTATGCATGCCGCGGCGCACAAGCATGTGGGCCTTATGGAGGACAGTCCCCAGGAAGCCGTGAAGAACAACACGCTGGGCACCTATATCCTGGCCAAGACGGCCGCCGCCTACAAGACGGAGCGCTTTCTTAATATTTCCACCGACAAGGCCGTGCGGCCCACCAGCGTGATGGGCGTAAGCAAGCGCCTGGGCGAGATGGCCGTGCAGTCGCTGTCGGGCAACGGCACCAGGTTCATGTCCGTGCGCTTCGGCAACGTGCTGGGCAGCTCCGGCAGCGTGGTGAAGATCTTCCAGGAGCAGATACTCACCGGCGGGCCGGTGACCGTCACCCACCCCGACGTGATACGCTACTTCATGACCACCGAAGAGGCCGTGTCGCTGGTGCTCAACGCCTGCGCCATGGGCGAGGGCGGGGAGATATTCGTGCTCAACATGGGCGAGCCGGTGAAGATCGTGGACCTGGCCCGCAACATGATAGTCCTGAATGGCCTGGTGCCGGACAAGGACATAGAGATCAAATTTACCGGCCTGAAGCCCGGCGAGAAGATGTACGAGGAACTGTTCCGCGCCGGGGATATACGCAAGGATACCGGGCATTCCGAGATCTTCGCGGCGGTGCCCGAAGAGGCCGAGGCGGGCTTGGCCGAGGCGCACCGCCAGGAGCTGCAGCAGTTGGCTTCAGACGCCGACAGGGCCGCGATCCTGGGGAAGATCAAAGAGCTGGTGCCGGCCTATACAGGCTGGCCGCGCAAGAAGCACCCCGAGCATCAACCCAAAGAAAACTAGCCGGGGACACGATACTTAATTCCCAGTCAATTAGGCCCCTCACGGGGCCTTTTTGCTTGTGCAGAATATTTCTGCGGAGAAATTCTGCCTGGTGTCTTTTTGTTTGGCTTTTGGGGAGTGTATATTGTTAAATTTAATCTGGAACTTGTTGGGAGGGCTATGAAACTGCTTAAGAACATTGTTTTTGCTTCGGTGATCTCCTGCTGTTGCGGCAACCTTTACGCCGGGCCGGCTTCTGCCAGGCTGTCAGCCCTGGCCGATTCGCTCATCAAGGGATATCAGGCTAAGACTGCCGCCTCCAACACCACGCTGGCGGCCTTCCCTTTCAGTTGCGACGAGAAACTCAGCAAGCAGCGCGTGGGTTTCGCGGTGTCGGAACTGATGTCACACCGGTTCGTGGCCGAGCCGGGCTTCACGGTGGCGGAGCGCGGCGAGATAAACCGGCTGCTGGCCGAGCAGAAGCTGCAGGCCTCCGGCGTCACTGACAGCGCCGCCGCGGTCCGGCTGGGGCGCGTACTGGGCGCCGGCGCGCTACTGCTGGGCAATATCAACAAGGTGGACGGCGTATACCAGGTTAACGCCAGGATCGTGAATGCGGAGACCGGCGAGGTGTTGTCGTCCGGCTATACGGAGCTCTCCGCGGACGCCTTCGCTGACGACGCCGGGGTCTACCTGAACCTGGTACCTGAGCGTGAAGCTATCGGCATATATTTGCTGTACAACTACCGGCATAATTCCAACAGTCTGCCTGTGCGGTCGGTTACTCCTTACACCTACACTATCACTAACTACCCGAAAGGGTTTGACCTTGCCCTGCCGGGCGGGGGCATCCGCTATTCCCCGTTTAATAAATTCATGGTGGACCTCTCGTTGATGGGCAACGGCGCCAGGTCGAAAGCGGGACATGCTACATATACCTCGGGGGGCAGCACCTATAGCGATAATTACAACGTGGCGGTCATGGCATATCGCGCGCTGCTGTATTATGCTAACCCGCTCTCCAGGCGGTTCGGCTATTATCTGGGCGCCGGAGCCACGCTGTATTCCATACACGGCGGGGCCAACGTAGATTATCTGACCCCTACTTTCAGCGCAAGGCTTGAGTTTCGGCCGCAATCACGCATCGGCGTCTCTGTTGGGTTAGGCTACGACATGACCAGCAAGAGCGCTGATTCGCTGCTGGACGCAATTAACGAATACACGCGTACTGACCGGGCGCGCCTGAGCAAGTTATACATTGAGCCCAGCGTGTCCGTATATTTCTAAATCCGAGGCTCCTAACTAAGCCGCCGGTCAGACCGGCTTCTTGTTTGGCTTGGGGAGAGTGTAAGTTGTTCAATTTAGGTTTGAACTGATTGGGCTGTCGGATAGAAAAAATGTATTATTGGGGAGGGTTGAATTTAGAGGGGGGAGGCAGGATAATATGGCTAAAATAATGATGACTTTGTTTTTGGCGGCCGCGAGCGCAATGCCCGCTGCCGCCCAGGAGCAGTTGGAAGGCTTTACCGCCAAGCTGTTCACGGCCAAAGGCACCGTGGAGTACCAGAAGGCCGGCACTACGGAGTGGAAGGCCGTTAAGGCCCCGTATATGCTGGAGATGGGCGACCAGATAAAGACCGGCCGCAAGAGCAAGGCCGAGATCTATATAAAGTACGGCGCCAAGGTGCGCCTGGGCGCCGACACGCAGTTTGTGCTGACCAAGGTGTCCGCCGAGGCCAACGCCGTGGACGTGCTGCGCGGCAAAATGTACGCCTGGGTGCGCAAGTTCAAGGGCCGCGGCTTCGCCGTGCGCACGCCCACCGCCGTCTGCGCCGTGCGCGGCACCACGTTCGGCGTGGAAGTGGCCCCGGGCGGCCAGAGCGTCTGGGACCTGTTCGACGGCTTGGTGGAGATAGCCGACAGCCGCAACAATATCGTGCCCATGGTTCCCGGCCAGCGCCTGGCGGTTGTTCCTGACGCCGCGGCCGCGCCAGTGCCGATGGCCATCCCCGCAGGCGTCAGCAGGCCCTCCGAGCCGGCCAAGACCAAAGAAGAGAAGGCCGAGATCAAGGCCGAGCAGATCATCATACAGCAGCAGGCCGCCGCGGCCGCCGCCGCTGTGGTCGCACCCCAGCCGGACCCCGAGCCCATACAGGAAGTTATTGTGCAGGAGCCCGAGACCTCGGTGATACCCACCGCGACGGTGCAGGAGAGCCAGGAAGTAAGCGCGTCCACCCCGCAGGAGGAGCCCCCGGTTGAGGAACCGCCGCTGGACGTATTTTAACCGGGACTCGTTAAGCGAAAAGGCCGCCACTGGCGGCCTTTTCTTTTACCGGCGTGAACTATTACCTTAAAATATATATCATTTATCAGATATATGCGTTTTATATTCAAGAAGACCAGTCTCGCCGGCCTTGTTATCGTTAAGCCAGAGGTGCGCGCCGACGCGCGCGGCACGGCCTCGGAGGGGTATAAGTACTCCGAGTTCGCCAAGGCCGGCATCAAGGACTATTTCGTGCAGGAGAACCGCTCGGTAAGCCGGAAGGGCGTGCTGCGCGGGTTCAGCTATCAGATCCCGCCCTACGGGCAGGCCAAATTGGTGCGCTGCGCCAGCGGCCGCATTTACGACGCCGTGGTGGATATGCGCCCGCGCTCCAAGACCTACGGTAAGGCGTTCTCGATAGAGCTTTCCCGGGAGAACGGCCTGATGCTCTATATCCCGGAGTGCTTCGCGCACGCCTTCTGCGCCCTTACCGACGGCGCCGAAGTGGTGTACACTTGCTCACGCGAATACGCGCCCGGCCACCACGCCGGCCTCCGCTGGGACGACCCGGCGTTAGGAGTTAAGTGGCCGTTAAAGAAGCCCAAAGTGTCGAAGAAAGATTCAGCATGGCCGTTACTGAAAGAACATGTCGAGGCTTCGCCTCGATAGGAAAAACGGGGGCAGGAGAATTCATGAAAGGCATTATTCTGGCGGGCGGGGCGGGGACGCGGCTGTATCCCATAACCAGCGTGGTGTGCAAACAACTGCTGCCGGTTTACGACAAGCCGATGATCTATTACCCGCTGTCGGCGCTGATGCTGGCGGGCATACGGGAGATACTGATAATTTCGACCCCGACGGACCTGCCGCGATTTCGCGAGATATTCGGCGACGGCTCGGCGTGGGGGCTTAAACTTTCTTATATAGAGCAGCCAAAGCCCGAGGGCATAGCGCAGGCTTTTCTGCTGGCCGAAGACTTTATTGGCAAAGACGACGCCTGCCTGGTACTTGGGGACAACATTTTTTACGGGCACGGCCTGCCGGAAGCCTTTCTCAGGGCGGTAAAGAGCGCCAGATCCGGGAAGGCCACCGTGTTCGGTTATTATGTCACCGACCCGCAGCGCTATGGCGTGGTCGCCTTCGGTAAAAAGGGCGAAACTACTTCCATCGAGGAGAAGCCCGCAAAGCCCCGCAGTAATTATGCCGTTACCGGGCTGTACTTCTATCCCAACAGCGTCGTTAAAACCGCCAAAGCCATAAGGCCCAGCGCCCGCGGCGAGCTGGAGATCACCGATGTTAATAAAGTCTTCCTGAAGCGCAACAGACTCAATGTCGAGCTGCTCGGGCGCGGCTACGCCTGGCTGGATACCGGCACCTTCGAGAGCCTGCTGGAGGCCGGGGAATTCATCGCCACCGTAGAGAAGCGCCAGGGCTTAAAGATTGCCTGCATCGAAGAGATAGCCTATAACCAGGGCTGGATCTCCAAAGAGAGCCTGCTGCGCATGGCCGAAGGCCTCAACAAGAACAGCTACGGCGCTTACCTGAAGAAAGTGGCGGGAGGACAATAATGCCTTTTGAATTCGAAGGTCTGGAACTCGACGGCGCGGTTCTGATAAAACCGCGGGTCTTCTCCGACGAACGCGGTTTCTTCGTTGAGAGCTACAAGCGCAGCGACTTTCTCGCCGCTGGCATAGCGGCAGAGTTCGTTCAGGACAATCATTCCAAGTCGGATAAGGGCGTGCTGCGCGGCCTGCATTACCAGCGCGGCGCCGCCGCGCAGGGCAAGCTGGTGCGCTGCATAAACGGGGCCATGCTCGACGTGGCCGTGGACCTGCGGCGCGGATCGGCCACCTTCGGCAAATGGCTGGCCACCGAGCTGAGCTCCATAAACGCCCATATGCTGTACCTGCCGCCCGGTTTTGCGCACGGCTTCCTGGTGCTCAGCGAGACCGCGGAGATCCTTTACAAGTGCACAGCCGAATATTCCGCCAAGGACGACGCCGGCGTGCGCTGGGACGACCCCGACATCGGAGTGGAGTGGGGCATCACCGACCCGATACTTTCAGTCAAGGACGACGCCCTGCCGCTGCTTAAGGACGCCCAACTCTGATGAGGGTTCTGATCACCGGTTCAAAAGGCCAGCTGGGCGCGGCTTTCGTGCGGCGCTTCGAGGCCAATGGCTGGGACTACGCCTGCGCCGACGTGGACACGCTGGATATTACCAACATCAATGCCGTGATGGACGCGGTTATCCCTTACCGCCCCGGGCTGATAATCAATTGCGCCTCCTACAACCTGGTGGACAAGGCCGAGACCGAACCCGAGCAGGCCTACGCCGTAAACGCCGAGGGCGTGCGCCACCTGGCCCTGGCCGCCCGCCGGCTGGAATCCAAACTGCTGCATTTCGGCACCGACTATGTCTTCGACGGCGCCAAGGCGGCGCCGTACTCCGAGACCGACGCCGCGAACCCGCTGAATAGATACGGAGCCTCCAAGCTGAAGGGGGAAGCCTACGCGCTGGAGACACCGGACGCGCTGGTGCTGCGGCTGAGCTGGGTGTACGGCGCGGGGCAGCAGAATTTCATTCACAAGCTGCTCGGCTGGGCCGCTAAACCGGGCCCGCTGCGCGTCTGCGACGACGAGATCTCTGTGCCCACTTACACCGAAGACATAGTGGATGTTGCCATGGAAACTTTAAAGGCAGGGCTGACCGGACGCTGGCATTTGACCGGCAGCGGCAACTGTTCTCGCTACGATTGGGCCAGGGCAGCCCTGCGCGCCCACGGCGTTGAGAGGGAAATACTGCCAGCGAAAATGGCGGAGTTCAGCCTGCCCGCCCGGCGGCCGGCCTATTCGGCCATGTCCAACACCGTCCTATGCGGGGAACTAGGGATAAAGATACCGCACTGGCAGGAGTCGGTGGAGAAATTTATCAGGGAGAGCAAACAATGAAGACCATTCTCGTAACCGGCGGCGCGGGGTTTATAGGCAGCAACTTCATCCGCTACCTGTTCGGTCCCGGCGGTTTTAAAGGCCGCGTGGTGAACCTGGACAAGCTCACTTATGCCGGCAACCCCGAAAATCTTCTGGACATAGAAAAAGCGCAGCGCGGCCACTATAACTTCGTAAAGGGGGATATCTGCGACTTCAAGCTGCTGGAGCGGCTGTTCAAGAAGTACAAGTTCGACGCCATAGTGCATTTCGCCGCCGAGAGCCATGTGGACCGCTCCATCTTCGGCCCCAAGGATTTCATCGAAACAAATATACACGGCACCTTCGCGCTGCTAGAAACAGCGCGCCAGGCCTGGGCCGGGCGCAAGGACGTGCGCTTTCACCATATCAGCACCGACGAGGTTTACGGCTCGCTGGGCAGGACGGGCAAGTTCAAGGAGACCACCCCTTACGATCCCCGCAGCCCATATTCCGCCTCCAAAGCTTCGTCGGACCACCTGGTGATGGCCTACCACCACACCTACGGCCTGCCGGTAACCATCTCCAACTGCTCCAACAATTACGGCCCGTTCCATTTTCCGGAGAAACTCATTCCGCTCGTCATACTGAACGCCTTGGACGGCAAGCCGCTGCCCGTATACGGCGACGGCGCGCAGGTGCGCGACTGGCTGTATGTGGAAGACCATTGCTCGGCCATCTGGCAGGTGCTGCGCAAGGGCCGCCCCGGCCAGACCTACAATGTGGGCGGCAATTGCGAGATGAAGAACCTCGACGTGGTGAAGGCCATCTGCGCCGCGCTGGAGGCTGACGAGCCGTCCGCGAAGAACCCGGCCTTGAAGGGTAAGAAGTACGCCGACCTGATCACTTTCGTAAAAGACCGCCCCGGCCATGACCGGCGCTACGCCATAGATTTCTCGAAGATAAAGAAAGAACTCGGCTGGCGGCCGTCGGTGACTTTCAAGGAAGGCCTGCGGCATACGGTGCGCTGGTACCTGGCCAACCCGGGCTGGGTCATAGACGTGAAGAACGGCAATTACCGCAAATGGATAAAAAAGAACTACAAGAGATGAAGCTGGTCTTCCTGGGCACCAACGGCTGGTACGACAACGCCGACGGCAATACCGTCTGCGCTTTGATAAAAACAAAGCGCTGGGACATAGTGCTGGACGCCGGCAACGGCATTTATAAACTGGACCAGTACATAGACGGGACCAAGCCGGTATTTATCCTGCTCAGCCATTTTCACATAGACCATATAGCCGGCCTGCATACGCTGGTGAAGTTTCGTTTCAAGAAAGGGCTGACCATTTGCGGCGGCTCCGGCGCGCGCAGCGTGCTGGGCAAATTCGTCAACCGGCCTTTCACCGTGCCGCTGGCCAAGTTGCCCTATCCCGTAAAAATATTGGAATTACCGTCGGAAGCGGACCAGCTGCCCTTCAGGCTGCAGACGCTGCCGCTGGAGCACGCCGACCCGGTGCTGGGCATGCGCCTGGCGCTGGAGGGAAAAACTCTGACCTATATCACCGACACCGGCCCCTGCCCCAACGCGGCAGAACTGGCCAAAGGCGCCGACCTGCTGATAACCGAATGCGCCAATCTGCCGGGGGAATTTAACCCGCATTGGCCGCATTTCAATCCCGAAACCGCCGGCCGGCTGGCCGCCGAGGCCGGGGCGCGGCGGCTGGTGATGACGCATTTTTCAGCCTCGCGCTACCCTTTCCCGAGCAACCGCGCCCTGGCGCTGCGCCATGCCCGCAAGGTTTTCCCTGCCGCGGCTACAGCCAGAGACGGGCTGCAAATTCTTCTGAAATAACCCCCGCTATTTTGGCCAATCCCCGGCCTTTGCTATAATATAGATAATATAAGGGCCGGCTATCCGGCCGTTCTAACATCTATAAAGGGCGGGCACATGAAAAAGGCTTTAATTACTGGCATCACCGGGCAGGACGGCTCCTATCTCACCGAGCTTCTACTGGAAAAAGGCTACGAAGTGCATGGCATACGCCGCCGCGCGGCCTCTTTCAACATGGCCCGCATCTCCCACCTGGTCGGCCACAAGCGGCTTAAACTGCATTACGGTGACCTGACCGATTCCACCAACCTCACCCGCCTGATAGCCGAGATAAAGCCCGACGAGATCTTTAACCTGGGCGCGCAGAGCCACGTGGCCGTCAGCTTCGACGAGCCCGAATACACGGCCGACTGCGACGGCCTGGGCACCATGCGCCTGCTAGAGGCCGTGCGCCTGCTGGGCCTGGCCAAGAAAACCCGCATCTACCAGGCTTCCACCTCGGAGCTGTACGGCAAGGTGCGCGAGATTCCCCAGAGCGAGACCACGCCCTTCCACCCGCGCAGCCCCTACGGCGTGGCCAAGATGTACGCCTTCTGGATTACCGTCAATTACCGCGAGTCCTACGACATGTTCGCCTGCAACGGCATACTGTTCAACCACGAGAGCCCGCTGCGCGGCGACGAGTTCGTGACCCGCAAGATTACCCGCGCCCTGGGCCGCATACTGCTGGGCGACCAGAACTGCCTGTACATGGGCAACATGAACTCGCTGCGCGACTGGGGCCATGCCCGCGACTATGTGCGCGCCATGTGGCTTATTCTGCAACAGCGCAAGCCCGAGGATTTCGTGATAGCCACCGGCAAGCAGTACTCCGTGCGCAAATTCATAGAGGTGGCCGCCGCCGAGCTGGGGATAACCATAGCCTGGAAAGGCAAAGGCACCGCCGAGACCGGCGTGGTGAAGTCCGTGAAAGCCATCCCCGGCGTGGAGGCCAAGGTGAAGCCCGGCGACGTGATAGTGCGCGTAGACCCCAAGTTCTACCGCCCCGCCGAGGTGGAAACACTGTTGGGCAACCCCGCCAAGGCCAAGCGGGTGCTGGGCTGGAAGCCCGAAGTGACTTTCGAGGGCCTGGTGCGCGAGATGGCCGCCAGCGACCTCAAGCTCGCCCAGAGCGAGCATATGCTGCGCAAGTCCGGCTACGCCGGGGTGAAAAGCTGCTGATGAAAAAAGCTCTGATAACCGGCTACCGCGGCCAGGACGGCGCTTACCTCAGCAGGTTCCTGCTGGGCAAGGGCTACGAAGTCTACGGCGCTGACCGCGCCGGAGATTCCGGGCAATGGCGGTTGCGCGAGCTGGGCATAGAGGGCCGCGTGAAAGAAGTGGCCTTAGACCTGCTGGAAGCCTCCAATATTTCCGACGCACTGGAAAAGATTCAGCCCGACGAGATATATAATTTCGCCGCTCAAAGCTTTGTGCTGGTCTCCTTCACGCAGCCGGTGCTGACGGCTGAGATAAACGCCGTGGGCGTGGCCCGCCTGCTGGAAGCCGTGCGCAAGACCTGCCCCAAGGCCAGGTTTTTCCAGGCCAGCACGGCGGAGCTGTTCGGCAGCACGGGCAGCGCGCAGAAGAACGAGACTACCGATTTTCACCCTCGCAGCCCTTACGCCGTAAGCAAGCTTTACGCGCATTGGCTTACCGTCAATTACCGCCAGGCGCAGGGCATGTACGCCTGCAACGGCATCCTTTTCAACCATGAGAGCCCGCTGCGCGGAGAGGAGTTTGTAACGCGCAAAATAACCACCGCCGTGGCCCGCATAAAGAACGGCCTGCAGGAGACGGTGGCCGTGGGCAACCTGGACGCGCTGCGCGACTGGGGATATGCCAAGGAATACGTAGAGGGCATGTGGCTTATGCTGCAGCAGCCCGAGGCCGACGACTATATACTCGCCACCGGCGAGGTGCATTCAGTCAGGGAATTCATAGCGGAGGCTTTTGCTGCCGCCGGCATGGACCTGGAATGGAAAGGCGAGGGGCTGGATGAAAAAGGCATAGACGCGCGTACCGGCAAGGTGCGCGTGGAGATCTCTAAAGAGTTCTACCGCCCGGCGGATGTTAAAGAACTGGTAGGCGACGCCGCCAAGGCCAAGCGGGTGTTGGGCTGGGAGCCAAAGATTAAATTTAAAGACCTGGCCGCGCTGATGATGGACGCCGAATTGAAGCGGCAGGAAAACATAAAGGTGGACTTATGAAAGCGATAATACTTGCCGGCGGTTCCGGCACGCGCCTGTGGCCGGTTTCCCGCTACGGCATGCCCAAACAGTTCATAAAGCTCAACGGGGGGAAATCCCTGCTCTGCCAGACCGTAGAGCGCCTGGCCGCCGTGGTGCCGCTCAAGGACATCTTCGTTATCACCAACGAGGATTACCGCTTTCACGTGCAGGCCGACCTGCGCTCGGTTTCTCCCACGATAGAGGATAATGTGATCCTGGAGCCCGTGGGCCGCAATACCGCCCCGGCCATAGCGCTGGTGATGCGCTACTGCATGGAGAAGCTTAAGTGTTCCAAGGACGAGGTTATCTTTATCTGCCCGTCGGACCACATTATACAGCCGGTAGAGAAATTCGCCCGCTACGCCCGGCAGGCTGAGGCGGCCGCCAAGGCCGGCAGCATTGTCACCTTCGGCATAAAGCCCAGCCGGCCTGAGACCGGCTACGGCTATATCAAGAAAGGCGCCAAGACCCCCGGCAACGGCGGCGTCTGTAAGGTTGCCAAGTTCGCCGAGAAGCCCGACGCCAAGACCGCGGCCAAGTACCTGCTGGCCGGGGACTATTACTGGAACTCGGGCATGTTCTCTTTCACCATCGCCACCATGCTCGCCGAGTTCAAGGCCTACGCCCCGGAGATCAGCCGCAAGATGCCGCAGACTTTCTCCAAGATGGTCGCCGACTTCAAGAACATGCCGTCCATCTCTATAGACTACGCCGTTATGGAGAAATCCAAGAAGGCCGCGTTGCTGCCCATAGATATACTGTGGTCCGACGTGGGGTCCTGGGATTCGCTGCACGAGGTGATAGCGCCCGACGGCGACGACAATGTTAAGGTTGGGGATGTGCTGGCGCTGGACACCAAGCGCACCGTAGTGATGGGCGAGAAGCGCCTGATCTCCACCATAGGCCTCAAGGACATTATCATCATTGATACGCCGGACGCGCTGCTGGTAGCCAAGCGCGGCCAGGCGCAGCGCGTGAAAGAAGTTGTAGACATGCTCAAGGACCGCAAGCGCAAGGAAGTGGTGGAGCACATGACCACCTACCGCCCCTGGGGCAGCTATACGATACTTGAGGAAGGTTCGCGCTACAAGATAAAGCGCATAGTGGTTAAGCCCGGCCACAAGCTCAGCCACCAGCTGCATTACCACCGCAGCGAGCACTGGATAATCGTAAAAGGCACCGCCAAGGTTACGCTCGACAAGCAAACCTCGCTGGTGCACGAGAACGAGAGCACCTATGTGCCCAAGTCCACCGAGCACCGCCTGGAGAACCCCGGCAAGGTGCCGCTGGAGATGATAGAGGTACAGAACGGAGAGTATGTGGGTGAAGATGATATCGTGCGCTACGACGATAAATACGGAAGAGCAAATGGAAAATAAAACTCGTACTTATGTTGCGGGCCATACGGGCCTGGTAGGTTCCGCGCTTTGGCGCCGTTTATCTGCCGATAATGGGCGGGAGCTGGTTTCTACAGATCTTGCTTCGCTGGACCTGCGCCGTCAGACGGATACCGAAAAATTCTTCGAAGGCGGAAAGATAGATCAGGTCTTTTTGGCCGCGGCCAGGGTGGGCGGCATTCTGGCCAACAGCACATATAAAGCCGAGTTCATCTACGACAATCTTGCCATAGCGATGAACGTTATACACGCGGCGCATAAGAGCGGCGTAAAAAAGCTTCTCAATCTTGGTTCTTCCTGCATATATCCCAAGCTGGCCCCGCAGCCGATGACCGAAGATGCCCTGCTTACCAGCGCCCTAGAGCCTACTAATGAGCCTTACGCCATCGCAAAAATAGCGGCGCTGAAACTTTGCCGTTATTATAACGAGCAGTACGGCACCAACTATATCTCAGTGATGCCGACCAATCTTTACGGGCCCGGCGATAACTATAACCTGGAGACGGCGCACGTGTTGCCGGCCATGCTGCGCAAGTTCCGCCTGGCCCGCCTGCTGGCCGACGGGAATATGCCAGCTATACGCAAAGACCTGTCCCGGTATCCGGTAGGCTTCGGACTGGACAAGAAAGTTGTCGGCGATGCCGATGTTAAAGACGCTCTCGCGCAGTTAGGCGTTTCGGCCACGGCGGTAAAACTATGGGGGACCGGCGTGGTTTACCGAGAGTTCCTCTATGTGGATGATATGGCCGACGCCTGCGCCTATCTGATGAATAACTGCGACTATAAGGGTATCGGCGAGGTTATTAATATCGGCACAGGCCAGGACATACAGCTCAAGGATCTGGCTGAGATAATTCGCCGCGTTACCGGCTTCGGTGGCGCGATAGATTATGACAGGACAAAACCTGACGGGACACCCAAGAAACTCTTGAACGTTTCCAGAATGACCTCGCTGGGTTGGAAAGCCAAGATAAGCCTGGAAGAGGGCATTAAACTGGAGCATGAGCGGTACCTGACGGAAACCAATTGAACTCACACGGAGAGACAAAAATATGAAAGTAGTCATACTTGCTGGCGGCATGGGGACGAGGCTGAGCGAAGAGACCGACCTGAAGCCCAAGCCGATGACGGAGATAGGCTTGAAGCCCATGCTCTGGCATATCATGAAGATCTACTCCCATTACGGGTTCAACGACTTCGTGCTCTGTCTGGGCTATAAGGGCTACATGATCAAGGAGTACTTCGCTAACTACTTCCTGCACCAGGCCGACGTGACCATAGACATGAAGAAGAACTGCATGGAAGTGCATCACTGCAAAGCCGAGCCCTGGAAAGTGACGCTGGTGGACACCGGCCAAAGTACCATGACCGGCGGCCGCATAAAGCGCGTGCAGGAGTATATCGGCGACAAGCCTTTTATGCTGACCTACGGCGACGGCGTGGCAGACGTGGACCTGAAGAAGCTGATCGCTTATCACAAGAAACAGGGCAAGCTGGCCACGATGACGGCCATACAGAACCTGGGGCGCTTCGGCGCGATAGATATGAACTCCGCCGGCAAGGTGCGCGCTTTCCAGGAGAAACCGATGGGCGACGGGGCCTGGATAAACGGCGGCTTCTTCGTGCTGCAGCCCGAGATCTTCGATTACATAAAGGACGGGGACGCCACTATCTGGGAGCGCGGCCCGCTGGAAGGGCTGGCCCGCGACGGGCAGCTGTGCGCCTACCAGCACAATGGTTTCTGGAAATGCATGGACACGCTGCGCGACAAGACCGAGCTTGAGAAGTTCTGGCAGTCCGAAAAGGCTCCTTGGAAACTCTGGAAATGAAGAATTCCTGGCAAGGCAAAAAAGTATTCCTGACCGGCCACACCGGCTTTAAAGGCGCGTGGCTCTCCATCTGGCTGGACTCGCTGGGCGCCAAGGTTACCGGCTACGCGCTTAAGCCGCCGACCAAGCCCAGCATCTTCGAGCTGTGCCGTCTGGACCGCCGGATAAAGTCCGTCATCGGCGACGTGCGCGACGCCGCTAAGCTCAAGCGCGCCATGCAGGCCGCCACGCCCGAAATCGTCATCCACATGGCGGCACAGCCGCTGGTGCGTCTGTCCTACAAAGAACCGGCCGAGACCTACGAGACCAATGTGATGGGCGTAGTCAACCTGCTGGAAGGCGTGCGGGCCTGCCCCTCGGTGCGCGCCGTGGTGAATGTCACCACCGACAAATGCTACGAGAACCGCGAGCATAACCGCGCCTTCCGCGAGGACGAGCCCATGGGCGGCTATGATCCCTATTCTTCCAGCAAGGGCTGCTCCGAGCTGGTAACTTCCGCCTACCGCAATTCTTTCTTCAATCCGGCCGACTATAAAAAGCACGGCGTTGCGCTGGCTTCGGCCAGGGCCGGCAACGTGATAGGCGGCGGCGACTGGGCCGAAGACCGCCTTATCCCCGACATCATCCGCGCCGGTCTGCGGGGGGAGAAGGTGCGCATACGCAACCCGCGCGCCATACGCCCCTGGCAGCATGTGCTGGAGCCCCTCTCTGGCTACCTGAGGCTGGCTGAAATGCTTTATACTCACGGCCCCCGCTACGCGCAGGCCTGGAACTTCGGCCCAGACGCCGGCGACGCCAAGGACGTGGAGTGGATAGTGAAGCGCATGTTCGCCCGTTGGCCCGAGGCCGCCGGCTATACCATCGACAAGGGCCGGCACCCCCACGAGGCGCATTACCTCAAACTGGATTCTTCCAAAGCCCGCAAGGAACTGGGCTGGGCGCCGCGCTGGCACATCGGCGGGGCCATAGACAAGATCATAGAGTGGACGCGCGCCTACAAGGCCGGGGAAGACATGCGCGAGGTCTGCCTGAAACAGATAGCGGAGTATTCAAAGATATGACCAACCAGGAAACCAAAGCACGCAAAGAGATATTCAAGAAGGTTTCGGCATACTACAAGAAGTTCCACCGAAAGCCGGCTTTCAGGCCGGGGGAAACCTTCGTGAACTACGGCGGCCGCGTTTACGACGACAAGGAACTGATAAACCTGACCGACACCGCCCTGGATTTCTGGCTGACCTCTGGCCGCTACTGCGCCGAGTTCGAGAAACAGCTGGGCGAGTACCTCGGAGTGAAATACGTCTCGCTGGTGAACTCCGGCTCCTCGGCCAATTTAATAGCCTTCATGGCCCTGACCTCGCCCAAACTGTGCGCTCGGCAGATAAAACCCGGCGACGAAGTGATAACCGTGGCGGCCGGTTTCCCTACTACCGTCACGCCCATCATACAGTACGGCGCCGTGCCGGTGTTCGTGGACGTGGAACTGCCGTCTTACAATGTGAATTGCGCAATGCTGGAGAAGGCTCTCTCCCGCAAGACCAAGGCCGTAATGCTGGCCCACACGCTGGGCAACCCCTTCGACATAGCCAAGGTCAAGAAGTTCTGCGACAAGCACGGCCTGTGGCTGATAGAGGACAACTGCGACGCGCTGGGCTCCAAGTACGCCGGTAAGTTCACCGGCACGCACGGCCATATCGGCACCTCCAGCTTCTACCCCCCGCATCACATGACCATGGGCGAGGGCGGCGCGGTATATACCAATGACCCGCTGCTTAAGAAACTGATCGAGTCCTTCCGGGACTGGGGCCGCGATTGCTGGTGCCCGTCGGGCCAGGACAATACCTGCCATAACCGCTTCACCCGCCAGTACGGCGAACTGCCGCTGGGCTATGATCATAAGTACGTGTATTCCCATTTCGGCTACAACCTGAAGGCTACCGAGATGCAGGCCGCCGTAGGCTTGGCCCAGCTCAAGAAGTTCCCGGCTTTCGTAGAGGCCCGCAAGAAGAATTGGTCTTTCCTGC
This sequence comes from Elusimicrobia bacterium HGW-Elusimicrobia-3, assembly GCA_002840355.1. GTDB lineage: Bacteria > Elusimicrobiota > Elusimicrobia > Elusimicrobiales > UBA9959 > UBA9959. The sequence continues at coordinate 73,677 of PHAL01000001.1, forward strand.
GCAAGGAGCTGGGGAAATATTCGAAGAAGCTCATCCTGCCCGAGCCCACCGCCAAGTCCGACCCCAGCTGGTTCGGCTTCCTGTTGACGGTGCGCGAGGACGCCGGCTTTACCCGCGACGCGCTGGTGACGCACCTGGAAACCAACAAGGTGCAGACCCGCATGCTGTTCGCCGGCAACCTGATAAAGCACCCCTGCTTCGACGCCATGCGCAAGAGCGGCAAGGGCTACCGCGTGGCGGGGGAACTGAAGAATACCGACGCCATACTGCACCGCACCTTCTGGATTGGCGTCTATCCCGGCATGACTAAAGAGATGTTGAAGTACATTTCTGAAGTCTTCGGGAGTTTCCTGGCTACGGCAGGGGGAAAATAAATGCTAAGACCCAACTTTATAAAGCAGAAATTAGCTTCCGGCCGGCCCGTTATCGGGACTTGGTCGGTTATCCCGTCCCCGGTGGTGGCAGACGTGATCGCCTCCAGCGGCGTGGACTTCCTGATAATAGATTCCGAACATGGGCCGATAAACTTCGAGACGGCGCAACAGATGGTGATCGCATGTGAGTCCAGGGGCGTATCTCCGGTTATGCGGGTTTCAGGAGTTAATGAGGGGGAGATACTCAAGGCGCTCGATATCGGCGCACACTGCGTGCAGATCCCCAACGTTACCAACAGGGCCGAGATAGATGCCGTGGTCCGCATGTCCAAATATCCGCCCGCCGGCAACCGGGGCTTCTCGCCTTTTACCAGGGCCGGCGGTTATTCCCACGAGAACGCCGTTAAACTTACCGGTACCGCCAATGAGAACACGATGATAGCGGTGCACATAGAGGGCAAGGCCGCCGTGGAGAACATCCAGGACTTCCTCGATGTAAAAGAACTGGATGTCATCTTCATAGGCCTTTTCGATATTTCCAAATCGCTGGGCATTCCCGGGCAGGTGAACGACCCGCGGGTGCAGCAGATACTCGCCGAATTGTCAGCGAAGATAAAGCAGGCCGGCAAGTATCCCGGCACCATAGCTACCGACGCCGCCCAGTTGGAGCGGTTCCTGGCAGCCGGGTTGCAGTACATAACCTATTCCGTGGATTGCGAGATGCTCGGCCGCGCTTACAAGAAAGCCGTGGCCGAGTTCAAGGAGATGGTGAAAGCATGAAAAAAATCAGAGTCGCGGATTACGTGGCCAAATTTATTTCGGACGACCTGAAGGTTAAGGACGTCTTTATGGTTTCGGGCGGAGGGATAATGTTCCTCACCGACGCCGTGGCGCAGAACCGCAAGCTGAACCCGGTGTGCAGCCACCACGAGCAGACCGTGGCGATAGCCCTGGACGCTTATTCCAGGGTGACCCAGAACATGGGCGTGGGCCTGTTCACCACAGGGCCGGGCGCCACCAACGCCATAACGGGCCTGGCCGGGGCGTGGCAGGACTCGGTACCGGGCTTCTTCATCTCGGGCCAGTCCAAGCGCAAAGAGACCGTACACAACTCAGGCGTAAAAGGCCTGCGCCAGTATGGGATACAGGAAGTTGACATCATCCCGGTGGTAAAACCCCTCTGCAAATACGCGGTTTTTCTGAATAACCCCGAAGAGATACGCTACGAGCTGGAAAAGATGCGCCACATAGCGGTGACAGGCCGCCCCGGCCCCGTTTGGATAGACATCCCGCTGGACGTGCAGGGAGCCCTGGTGGACCCGTCGAAACTGCGGGGCTTCAAGCCCGCCGCCCCTGAAGTGAAGGATGCCCCCACTTCAGCGGAAATGGCCGCCTTCAATAAGCTTTTAAAAGCCGCCAAGCGCCCCGTCCTGATAGCCGGGCACGGCATCAGGCTAGGCAAGGCGCTGCCGGCTTTCAAACGCTTCGCCGAAAAATTCCAGATTCCGGTAGTGTCCACTTACCTCGGCGTGGACGTGTTGCCCTCCGGCCACCCGCTCTATATAGGGCGGGTCGGCATAAAGGGCACCCGGGCAGGGAACATGGCCGTGCAGAACGCGGACCTGGTGGTAAGCGTGGGCTCCAGCCTGCACGTCGGGTCCATCGGTTACGAATACGACCTCTTCGCGCCCTGCGCCAAGAAGGTAGTGGTGGACATAGACAGGACCTCGCACCGCAAGAAGACCATAAAGATAGACCTGTACGTGAATTCCGACGCCGGCAAATTCCTGGGCGCCGCCCTTAAAGCGCCACGCCCCGGATTTTATCCCGGCTGGGCCGCTGGCTGCCGCAAGATGAAAGCCAAGTACCCGGTGAACCTTCCGGAATACGCCGGAATCAAGAGCCGCGTCAATATCTACAGCTTCGTGGACGCCCTCTGCGCGCAGTTGGGCGGCCGGGACATTGTGATCAGCGACGCCGGGTCCGCCTATTACGCGGTCTCCCAGGCCGTCAGAGTGGGGGCGGGACAGCGCTACATCACCTCCGGCTCCCTGGGTGCTATGGGCTACACCCTGCCTGCCGTGATAGGCGCTTACTACGCCGCCAGGCGGCGCATAGTGGGCATAACCGGCGACGGCTCCTTCCAGTTCAACATCCAGGAGCTGCAGACCATAGCCCATTACGGCATACCGGTGAAGATCTTCGTGCTCAACAACGAGGGCTACCTGTCTATCAGGACCACGCAGGACAAGTTCTTCGACAAGCGTTTCATCGGCGAGGGCCCTTCCTCCGGAGTAACCTGCCCCGACACGGCCAAGATAGCCGCGGCCTACGGCCTTAAATACCTGGCCGTCCGCAATAACGGCGAGATGAACGGGAGGATAAAGGCCGCGCTGGACTTCAAGGGGCCGGTGCTCTGCGAGGTCTTCACACCCAAGAAGCAATTGATAATCCCCACGGTGGCGTCGGTGAAGAGGGAGGACGGGAGCATGGTCTCGCGCCCGCTCGACGACATGTTCCCTTTCTTGCCGGGCAAGGAGCAGGCGGAAAACCTGCGGATCTGCACAGGGAAGGCCAATGTCTAAAAAACTAAAAACGGCCATACTCGGCAGCGGGCTGATAGGCACGGACCTCATGATAAAGATCATGCGCTCGCCGTATTTGGAATGCACGCTCTTCGTGGGCAGGAACCTGCAGTCGAAGGGCATGGCCAAGGCTTTAAGCCTGGGAGTGAAGATCTCCGACCAGAGCATAGATGCCATAGTGAAAGACCCGTCGTGCTGCGACCTGGTCTTCGACGCCACTTCAGCCAAGGGACACGCCGTGCACGCGCCTATACTTGAGAAGTTGGGCAAGCTGGCCATTGACCTCACCCCGGCGCAGGTGGGCGCTATGTGCGTGCCGGGCGTGAACCTGAAAGACTGCCGCGGTCTCAAGAACGTGAACATGGTCACCTGCGGCGGCCAGGCCTCTATCCCGCTGGCCTACGTGGTGGGCCAGGTGCACAAGGACGTGGAATACATAGAGGTGGTTTCCACTATTTCCTCGCGCAGCGCCGGTCCGGCCACCAGGGCAAATCTGGACGAATACATAGAAACTACTGAGAACGGCCTGAAGCACTTTTCCGGAGCCGCCAGGACCAAGGCGATACTGGTGCTTAACCCGGCGCAGCCCTGCATAAACATGCAGACCACCGTGCGGGCCACGGTGGCCAAACCCGACATGGAAGCCCTGATCCCCAGGGTAAAGGAAATGGTGGGGATAATACAGAAATACGTGCCGGGCTATAACTTGGTGGTGGCGCCGACGCTGGAGAATAACCGCATAATCATGATGGTGCGGGTCCAGGGCCTGGGGGATTATCTGCCCAGTTATGCCGGTAACCTGGATATCATCAACTGCGCGGCCATAGCCATGGCCGAGGAATACGCCAAAAATGCATAAATTACTCATACACGACGTGACTTTGCGGGACGGCTCCCACGCTATCGGGCACCAGTTGTCCGCAGCGCAGGTGGCGGCTTACGCCGCGGCGGCGGACAAGGCCGGCGTGCCCATCATAGAAGTCGGACACGGCAACGGCCTGGGCGCCTCCTCCTTGCAGGTGGGGGAAAGCCTGCTGCCGGACATGGAGATGATCACCGTTGCCAGGAAGAACATTTCCAGGTCCAAACTGGGCATCTTTATCATTCCCGGTTTCGCCACCATCAACAAAGACCTGAAGCCCGCCGTCGAGGCTGGCGCCGACGTGGTGCGGGTGGCCTCCCACTGCACCGAGGCGGACATCACAGAACGGCACATCTCTTACGCCCGCGAAAAGGGCAAAGACGTTTACGGCGTACTGATGATGTCGCACATGGCTCCGAAAGAGACCTTGGCCGAAGAGGCCCTGAAGATGGAGTCCTACGGCGCGCAGGGCGTGATCCTAATGGATTCCGCCGGCGCCTACCTGCAGAACGACGTCAGCGAGAAGGTTTCGGCGCTGGTGCGGGCGCTTACCATCCCAGTCGGTTTCCACGCCCACAACAACCTGGGCTTGGCCGTGGCCAATTCGGTGGCGGCGGCCGAAGCCGGCGCCACCATCATCGACGGTTCCGCCCGGGGATTCGGCGCGGGGGCCGGAAATACGCCGATAGAGCTGCTGATAGGCGTCTTCGAGAAAATGGGTTTCGCCACCGGAGTGGAACTTTACAAGATACTGGATGCCAGTGACATCGCCGAGAAAGAGTTGATGAAGGTGCTGCCTTTCCCCAAACCCACCAGCATAGTTAGCGGCCTGGCCGGGGTGTTCTCGGGCTTCTCCAAGCACGTCGAGCGGGTGGCGCTGGAATACAAGGTTGACCCCAGGGACATTTTTTTCGAATTGGGCCGCAGGCGCGTTGTAGGCGGCCAGGAGGACCTCATCGTTGAGGTCGCAATAGAACTTTCCCGCAAAAAGGAACTGAAATGAGCCAGACCGCTATTGAAAAGATCCGCGGAGACGTGGAAGAAGTTTTAAAGGACAGTGCCCAGCTGCTGGCGCCCCTGAAAGGGGAAAAGATCCTCATCACCGGCGGTACCGGCTTTGTTGGCACCTGGCTGGTGGAGACCCTGGCCGCGCTGAACGACCAGCTGGGCTACGGCGTCAAAATACAGCTGCTGGCCAAGCACGCTTCGCAGCTGAAGGCCCGGGCGCCCCACCTGGCCGGCCGCAAAGACGTTTCCCTGGTGGACAAGGACGTAAAGGATATCATCGAGATAGACGGCGATATCACTTATGTCATCCACGCCGCGGCCAATCCCGACAACCGACTGCACGCCTCCGACCCGCTGCGCGTGATGGGCGTGGTGTCAAAAGGCACGGAATCTGCCTTGGCGGCCGCTTCGCGCCTGAGCGGGCTGAAGAAGTTTATGAATATCAGCTCCGGCCTTATCTACGGGCCGCAGCCGCTGGCGCTGGAAGCCCTGCCAGAAACCTATTCCGGCGGCCCGGACTGCGCGTCCATCATGTCGGTTTACGCCGAGTCCAAGCGCTTCGCCGAAACGCTGTGCGCCGTGCACCGCAACCAGTACAAGATGCCCGTGGTCACCGCCAGGCCTTTCGCCTTCATCGGCCCTTACCAGCTGCTGGACAAGCCCTGGGCCGTGAATAATTTCATCAACGACGCCCTGAGAGGCGGCCCGATCAACATCCTGGGCGACGAGAAGACCGTGCGCAGCTATATGTACCCAAGCGACATGGCCTTCTGGCTGCTGCGGATACTGGCGGCGGGGGAGTCAGGCCGCGCCTACAACGTGGGCAGCCCCTGCGGCGTCACCCTGAAAGAGCTGGCGGATAAAATCGCTTCCAATTTTACGCCCCAGCCGGAAGTGACGCTGGCCTCCAAGTCTTTCAAGCCGCAGCACCGCTCCCGGTTCGTCCCAGATGTGAAAGAGGCGGAGACCGCCCTGGGCCTGAAGATAAAGGTGGGGATAGACGAGGCCGTGAAGAAAACGCTGCTGTGGCACAAAGCGGCGGATAAAGTCTAGATGAAAAGAATTCTGATCACCGGCGCCGGCGGCTTCGCGGGGCGCAATCTGGCCGAGCATCTGGGCGGCAGCGGTCTGTACCGGGTATTTGCCGCGCGCCACTCCGACCTGGACCTGATGGACGAGGGGGCCGTGCAGAAATACCTCGGCGCCAACGGGATAGAACTGGTCATCCACTGCGCCAACGTGGGCGGCACCCGGAAGACCGGATACGACGCCGGATCCGCCGACGTGGTAAGCGCCAACCTGCGCATGTTCTTTAATCTGGCCCGCTGTCTAACTCCCGGAATGCGCATGATAAACCTGGGCAGCGGCGCCGAATACGACCACAGGGCTTACGCCCCGCGGATGAAGGAAGACTACTTCGACTACAGTGTGCCGGCGGACCCTTATGGTTTCTCCAAGTACGCTATCTCGAAATATATCGAGAAACAGGAGAGTATCACCTGCCTGCGCATCTTCGGCCTGTACGGCAAGTACGAGGACTATACTTTCAAATTCATCTCGAACGCTATAGTGAAGAACCTGCTGGGACTGCCGATAACGATCAACCAGAACGTGCGCTTTGACTACCTCTACGTAGGGGACTTCGTCCGCATGGTCGAGAAGGTAATCGGGGTCACTACGCGTGCTCGCCATTATAATGTCACTCCATCTGAGTCGATAGATCTGCTGTCTTTGGCAGGGTTGGTTAACAGGGTGGCAGTTGTCCCCTCTGAGGTTATAGTCTTGAACTCTGGTATGAACCGGGAGTATACAGGGGATAATTCCCTGTTCTTAGGTGAATTCCCGGGTTTTGAGTTCACTCCATATTTGGACGGGGTTAGGGAACTTTATTCGTATTACCGCGAAAATATTGGGAGTCTTGATGTGGAAAAAATCAAAGCCGATCCATATCTTAAGAACTGCAGGAAATAGTAATTTGTTGGTCCCATATGGCTTCTGCCGCTATCGATGAACATAATCAATAGACCAGTAAAACTTGCCGTATGGCTTGACACCCCATACCAGAAATACGACTGGTTTAATCCGAAAAATCCTTTAAACTGCGACGGATGGCTTGAGCCGTTCTTCCGTATCAAAAGAGCAATAGAACAAACAGGCGGAATCTGCGATACGCAGAACTATTACCTATCTCGTGGAATAATCCCGGATATCGTTTTATTTCTCGATATTCCTGCCCAGCCGGTTGCACGATTGATCGGGGAGTGGGACGCTACTGTTCGCAAATGGCTTTTTATCCAAGAGTCAGAAGTAATTATCCCTAGAAACTGGGATATGCAAAGGCATGTCCAGTTTGAAAAAATATTTACCTGGGATGATAGCCGCGTAGACAATGAGAAGTATTTTAAACTTAATTATACACACGCTTTCCCGAAGGTAATCCCGCAAGATGCCGCTGTAAGGAGAGGATTCTGTGTAGTAATCGCTGGCAATAAACGCTCATCTCATCCCTTGGAGTTGTATTCCCGCAGAATTGAAGCAATACGGTGGTTTGAAAAACACCATCCCGGGGAATTAGATCTTTATGGTCGCGGCTGGGATGAATACCTGTTTACCGGTAGCCTGCCTGTCCGGGCTCTTAACCGGTTTAAGCCTCTAAGGCGCTTGCTGGCTCCGAGATTCCCGTCTTACAAAGGAGAAACAGCGCAGAAGCGGACAGTGTTGCAACAGTACAAGTTCTGCATTTGTTACGAGAACGCCGTGTTCCCTGGGTATATTACTGAAAAGATATTCGACTGCTTCTTTTCAGGGGTTGTTCCGGTGTATTGGGGCGCTCCGAACGTGTTAAGCCATATCCCTGCAAACTGCTTTATTGATAAACGGTCTTACAACTCATATGAAGAGCTCTATTTTAAAATGTGCAGTATGACCGAAAAGGATTTTGCCGAATATCTTGAGGCTGTCAGATCGTTCCTGGCAGGAGCCAGCTCCAGGCAATTTTCTGCGGATGCCTTTGTGGAAACCTTACTTGCTGCGGTGGTTAAATGAACAGGGACTTTTTAATCCTTAGTACTGGCAGAATAATACAAAGCGCTATCGGAATTGTTTCTATCCGGTTGCTGACATCCCTGCTTTCCCCGGCAGAGGTCGGCAATTATTATCTTATTTTTGCCGTTATCGGATTTTGCACTCTTACCTTCATCAGCCCTCTCGGCTTTTATATGAACCGGAAGCTGCATGGCTGGGCAGAGCATAGAATTGCCGTATCGCGGTATAAGAGATTGCATCACTACCTGCTGCTCGTTTTTATCCTCTCGTTCTTTGCTGTCTTTCTGCTAAATAAAACAGTGGGAATTGGCGGCTCACTTGGCGCCCTTCAGTTTGCACTGATAACTGGCCTGTTTCTATACCTATCCACTTGTAACCAAGCCATTATACCGGCTTTTAATATGTTGGGGAGAAGAATACATTTCGTTGTGTTCATGGCGTTGACCCTCTGTTTAGGCCTTCTCTTTTCTATACTGCTGGTAGAATTAGTGTCCCGTAGCGCTTTCTACTGGGTTCTGGGTCAGGTAATTGCACTCGGTGTTGTTGCGATTATTGCTTGGTTTTATTTTGGGGAAGTTTTAAAGAGTTACTCTCCCACAAATACCGTCTCTGGTCCGGAACCTGAGCCAATCAGGCAGATATTTTCTTTCATATGGCCTTTGGGTCTGACTTTCTTTTTTATGTGGGGGCAAAACCTTTCTTACCGCATTATTGTCGAGAAAACAGCCGGTTTGGAATTTCTTGGCATGCTCGGTGTAGGGTTCGGTATCGCGGCCGGTATGGCTGCCGCAATGGAATCTGTGGTCCAGCAACTGTATTTTCCGTTATTCTATGATGGGATTAATACTTCTGACCCGGTTAGAAGGACTCAGGCCTGGAATTCCATGGCAAAGGCGACACTACCCCTGTATGCGGCTTTTGCAGTGATGGTGTCGTGCCTTTCTCCTTTCCTGATGAAACTGCTTGCCGGGGAGCGGTTCCATGCTTCATACCTATTTCTTCTCTGCGGCGCGTGGGTTGAGTTCTTCCGTATGTCAAATAACATTCTCGCCGGAGTAGCTCATTCTGAAATGCAAACCAGGCATCTGGTCAAATCATATTTTGCAGGAGCTAGTATTGCGGCTGGCGGCACTTTCCTGGCTGTGCAGCATCCGGATCGGGCGACACTCATTCCATTTGTGCTCATATTGAGCGGCCTGGCTACTGTCTCCGTGATGTATTTTGACATGAGAAAACTGATGCGCCTGCACGTATTCACGAAAGAGCTTTTGTTTTCAATTCTGCTGTCGCTCCCCTTTCTTGCGGCGATATTCCTTTACCCGTATCAGACTGATATGTATGTTGCGTCCGGAATTGTCTTTGCTTTTGGCGCATATTTCCTTTTTTCTCAGTATAAACTTAATCAAGATATAGTGTCGGGAAGAAAGAAATCTGCTTTGCCTGAGGTAATACCTGCCGACTCTTCTGGCGCACAGGGTCGAGATAGTGTCTGAAGCGCATTATAATGAACTCAAATATTATTCTAACCGTTGCAATTCCGACCTATAACGGGGGGGCAACCCTTGCCAAAACTCTGGAAAGCGTGTCTTCACAACTTATGCCGGGAGTGGAGATTCTGATTTCAGATAATTGCTCGGATGATTCTACAAAGCGAATTTCTCAACTCTTTGAAGATAAATATCCCGCAGTGAAGTATAAACGCCAGGATACTAACATCGGTTATGACCGGAATGTGGACTACTGTATGAGGAGCGCGTCTGGCGCATTTGTCTGGCTTCTGGGAGACGACGATATGATACTGCCTGGAGGGGTTGAGGCAGTTCTGAATGCGGTAACGCGCAATCCGGAAGTCGGCCTCCTGTTCGTGAACTACCCACATACGATAGAGGTTCCTGTAATCGATGGTGGGCTATGCCGCAGCGGGGATGAGTTTTTAAGAAAAACAAGATTTAAGAGCGGGTTTCTCTCTTCCAACGTTTTCCAAAAGGAACTTTGGGTAAAAACCAACGTCGCGCAGTACTTTGATTCGGGCTGGATTCACATGGGGTTTATTGTCGAAGTAGCTTCCTCCATTACTTCATATGTGGAACCGCGTGAGCTGGTGGATTATATCCGGGACGGTACGGCGCTAATGAGGTGGGGGGGCAGCGGCTCTTATATTCATACGGGGCTTAAGCTAGTGTCCATATACTCCAGGATGCCCGGGCTTGGCTATTCCCAGATTACCCGCCGAATGGCTTATTTGTCCGTTAAGGGCGGTTATTGGAAGAACATTTGCATTGCCAAGGCTAAGGGCTTTGCCGTTTCCCCGGGATTAATAGCGGATTTTGTCCGCCTGTATTCAGGTTTCCCTTCTTTCTGGTTGGTAGATCTTCCGATTTTACTTTGTCCGGGGAAAATCTTCCAGGCTCTTTTCTGGATGTACAAGAAGTTGTCATTGTTTAAGTGATCTATTGCGTGTCTAAGAACTTAGGATATCGGCTCTGTAACGCCGCACTGTAGTATTGTAAAATATAGCCTGCTTTATAGGTCTATTCCTGAATCGATATAGGAGCAAGAAAATGCCCGCAATCAAGGATTTCGTTCCGCCCATACTTCTCGGCCCCATAAGGGCGTTCCGGAGAATGTTTTTTAGCGAAGCTAAAAAGAGGCGTGACGCTACGGTCCCACCCGCTCCCAAGGTCAAGCAGGACCACGTTAAGGATTATGCCAAACGTTATGATATGCATGTCTTCGTTGAGACTGGGACATACCTTGGCGAAATGGTGAATGCAGTTAGAAAGACGTTTAAGGTCATTTATTCGGTAGAACTTTCAAAGGAACTGCACGAAAGGGCTAAGCAATGGTTCACCGACCACGAACACATACACCTGCTGCAAGGGGATAGCGGCGAGGTTATAGCGGAACTTACAAAAAAAATAGACTCTCCCTGCCTTTTCTGGCTGGATGCCCATTATTCTGGCGGAATCACCGCCAGGGGAGATATGGATACCCCCATAGTTGCCGAGCTTGAGAATATTTTTAGCCGGCCATACAAAGATGTAATACTGATCGACGATGCCCGGTGTTTTATTGGTGAAGATCATTATCCGACCATTGAATTTGTTGAGAGTTTTACTAAAGAGAAGAGACCTGAATATAAAGTGTCCGTAAAAGACGATATTATATTCATCCACCCCTGACTTTAACGATTGATTCTGGAACATCCCTGAAACGCAGGGGCTCAGCCGGTCAGCATATTGATGAAGCTACCCCCATCCCAGGTCTGTATCTGCATCCCGGCTTATAACGCCGAGGGGACCCTTGCTGCCACGCTGGATTCCATCCTTGCCCAAACCTATCAGCATATAAAAGTTGTTGTCGTAGACAATGCATCTACAGATGACACATACAAAATTGCATCCGGATATGCAGAAAAGGATGCGCGTGTATCCGTTTCCAGAAATCCAGAGAATATTGGTGGAGAAGGGAATTTTACGCGGTGTATCGAACTGGCGTCCGGAGATTATACAGCGATATTCCATTCTGACGATATTTACTCATCTGACATGGTGGCCCGCCAGGTGGATTTACTGGATGGTGCCCCTCAAGCGGGGGTTGTCTTTACCATGGCGGTGAATATCGATTCGGTTGGCCGAGAAGGCAAGGTTCATGTTCTTCCAAAAGATCTAAAACCAGGAGAAGACGGGCTTTACGGATTCGATGCCGTTTTTAACGCGATGCTCCGTAATGGCAACTTCCTGTTCTGTCCCAGCGCAATGGTGCGCACTAACATTTATAAAGAACACATAAAGGTCTGGGACACGGGTTCATATGCTACATCTTCAGATGCTGATGTGTGGCTAAGGATTTTGTCTAAGTTTAAGGCTGGCATTATTAACGAGCCATTGCTGCGTTACCGGGTAGCGCAGGCCAGCTTTAGCTATACCGCTGCAAGGTTGCGCACAGCTCCGCATGACATGCTTCGTGTCTTTCGGCACTACATCGGGTTAATAGGTGCTAATGTAATAGCCCCTGACCAAATGCGTGATTTTAGGCTTTTGGTGCTTAAGGATACTATAAATCGGGCCTTTAATCTTTTTCTGGGCGGACGAAGCAAGGAGGCCCGGTTGCTTTTATCCGATCTTTTCAGGTTTGAAACGCTTTCTTTGGTTTTAGCCAGGCCTGATTTCGTAAAGTTTTACGCATTTGGTTTCTCGGTGTACCTGCTTTGCATATTGCCTTTGCCTAAACGATACAGAATGTCCTTGGGGGGACTTCGATATCACGGGTGATTTATTTTGGTTTATTTCGCGGTAGGGGGAACTGAAGTAAAATGCTGGCAAATATTCGCGAGTCTAGCACCATGTCCCGTATCGCGGTGGGCATTCCGCTTTTCATTATAGTTGTGTTGGCGGGAATTACAGCCCGGGTTTATCCCGGTAGCCTGGTCGTTTATCTGCTTTTTACTATAGTCTTTAACACCCTTTTGTTCAGCGGCATAAGCGATAAACGTATATTCTTTGACACTTTTCTGGGGTTATTTCTTTGGTTGGGGTTTTGGTTTAAACTATCCGTAGGGATTTCGTTCATGCATGGACAATTCGGTGAACCGATAGGGGGTTTTGATTGGTCCGGGGCGGCATATGACCGAGCTCTCATTGTCGCCTCAATTGCGGGGATAGCTTTTTTAGTCTCCCAGGCTTTTCGCAAATATCTTTTCGCCCGCGTAACAGAGTCGAGGGAGTCGGATAGTCTGGCGCTCGAGTCATTCTATCTAAAGCACCGCGCTCTGATACTTTCAGCATTTGCTGCGCTGGTTCTTTTCTTCTCCATTTCCAACCTTATACTCGGAGTATACCAGCGCGGTCTAACTCCGAGAACAGTATTGCCTTTCGGTTTGTCCGGGGTGTATACGCTGATGCTTCTTTTTGGGCTTGCTTCTGTTTCAGCCGTCATACTTAACATTGAGCTAAAAAGAAAATCAGCCCCATATTTGGTTTCCTTCCTGTGTGTGTTAGAGTGTTTTCTTTCGAATGTTTCCATGTTTAGTCGTGGGATGATACTTAACGGGACCGCCCTGGTTCTGGGCGCACTTGAACGCATGAAAAGAACAGGGCGAAGTCTTTCCCTGAAGTATGGCCTGATTGCTATTACTTCCTTCGTGATTATCTTTTTATTTTCGGTTGTAACTGTTAACTATATCCGCCTTTTTACTTTCAATAAAACACCTGCTTCCGCGGAAGCCCCCGTTATGCCGGACCGGTCTGTGGCGAATTCCACCCCGCTGCGGTCTTTTATTAACCGGTGGGTGGGGATAGAAGGCGTGCTGGCCGTTTCTAGCCATGCAGGACTTGGCTGGGGATTGTGGCATGAGGCATGGGGGGAGAGATATTCCTCATCTGGGACAAGTCTCTATGACAGTAAAATAGTTGCCCATGGTAATAATTACCTGATTGGCAATATGGAGGGAAAGCATTTTATTACCTTGCCGGGACTGATCGCTTTCCTGTATTATCCCGGCAGTAAATGGTTCCTTTTCCTGGGAGCTTTCTTGGCCTATGCGCTGGCCGCGCTTATCGAAGTATTTGTTTTTAAAGTGGCCGGCGGCAACGTAATCCTCTGCTCTCTGATCGGGCAGGTCTTGGCAAGCCGCTACGCCCACTTCGGGTATGTCCCACGGCAGGGGTATCTCTTGCTTGCGGGTGTTCTCGGAGTCGCTCTTTCCATATTTGTCTTTGAATGGTTTATCTCCAATAGGGCCGAGGCGGAACGGAGGGCGCAGTGACTATAAAATCCTACCTGTTCCCAGCGGCATTTGCTTTTAACGGTTTTTCACTTTCCCTCTTGGTTGTTATCTCTGGTTTGTCCGGGGCTTCCTCCTTGGCCGCGGATCTTTCCTTGGCGCAAGCGTCGATGATAGCTGTGTTTTTCAGTCTTTCGGCAAATGCCAGGAACCTTATTCTGAAAGCGTCGGGAGAGGAAACCGAGCGGTCTTTGTCGCAAATGCGCGGCATTATGGCGCCGGTTCTCGCTTGCATCGCTTTATTCCTCTCTATCCACATCTCCCAGGTAGACATTTCTCTTTCTCTGGCAATTGTCTGCCGGCAACTTTCTGAATGGTTCTCTGAAATCGAACTTGCGCATGATGAAAAGGGTGCCAGATACGCTTCGGCAAAACGCTACCTGTATCTATCAATTCCGTCTCTGTTTGGGAGTATCGCCGCGCTTCTGTTCTTACCATCCCTATTTCTGCCCATGCTGTTCCTCTGGGCGTTGTTACCGCTTGCCTACTGTATTCCTGGTATACGCCGGATTCTGAAGACTATGGGGCATGTCTCAATAGATTGGCGGAAACTTATCCCGAACTACGCGTCAACTTTTATCATCGGGACCGTTGTGCTTTTCTTCCGGCTTTTGATCGCGGGTTTCTCAGGGAAAGAAACTGCAGGGCAGCTATTTACCGCTTTCGCCATTGGCAGCCTTATCGGATCTGTATATGAAAAAACTATTGGCCCCAGTCTGGCTGTTTCTCAATCATTAAGTAAGACAAAGGAGTTAATTTCCAGGGCGGCCTGGGGGATTCCTGTGCTGGGGATGGGAATTATAATCTTCCTTCTAGCCGCATGGGAACTGCCGGCATATTTGGCTACCCATCTGACGCTTTTCTCCGCTTTAGGCTTTTCGTTAGTAGGCGGTTTTATAATGGTCGGGGCGCAGGAGATAAAAATATCGTTGCTGCATTCTGAGTCCAGAGATGACGTATTTATGGGGGATCTGGTTGCAAATTTCGGCATACTGCTCTCCGTACCTGTGGTGTATTTGCTTTTCGGAGAAAAAGCCTTTGTCGCTCTTTTTTTGATCAATTCTCTGCTCGTATATTTCAGTTATTGGCTTATTAGCGGCAGGACCGGGTTAAAGGTTACGCCTAGGCTGGAATCTTATCTGCATATCTTAACGGCCTTTGCAGTGCTGGCCCCGGTCTTTTTCCAGTTATCATCCGGGATATATCATGGCCGGCTTGAAGTGTATGATTGGGGCGGCGCCTTAGGCATGTTGCCGTTGCCACTCTCCATGTTCTTGTGCTTTCCGCTTATCCTATTCATGCACTCTTTGCGCCGGTTTAGATTCTTTTCCATTTTCACTTTCTTAATTCTCAGCACGATGCTTTTGGGGACTATTCTTTCTTCTGCCGGGGATACTTTTGCGGCAAGAGATAAGGTTCTGCTGTCTTTGCAATGCA
The DNA here is from genome assembly GCA_002840355.1 of Elusimicrobia bacterium HGW-Elusimicrobia-3. Classification (GTDB taxonomy): domain Bacteria; phylum Elusimicrobiota; class Elusimicrobia; order Elusimicrobiales; family UBA9959; genus UBA9959. The sequence goes on from PHAL01000001.1 coordinate 88,773, forward strand.
TTATTCCTTTTTTTGGGCTTATTCTGGCTGAACATGCCGGAGCTGATGAAACTTTTTTGCGCAGAATGGCGAAAGTCTTTCTTTGGGTCACTGTGATGATTGCGGGAATGCAGATTCTCGTTGCTGTGGTGTCTGGCCTGCTTCGTTTAAGTCCCGATTTATACCTGTTCAGCATATACGGGAATTCGCAATATGTGGCGGTTGTAATGGTGTCTGCGTTCCTTATAGGGCTGATTTCACTATATCCTTTAATGGAATTTAGCGGCAGCAAGTCGCCAATTCTGTTCTTGCCTATAATGTGCCTATATGTGGCGTTGTCCTGGTCAATGCTGGCTATCGGGTTACTCGCGTTCGGAGTGGGGGTGTTCTTGTCGCTTAATAGGTTTAATAAGATAATCGGGTTGTCGCTGCTGGTCGGCCTTCTCGCTTTTACCGGTGTGTACGGGGTTGTTTTTCACTATAAGGGAGATTTTGCATTAATGAAACAGGGGTCTCATGCCAAGTTTGTTGATTTGCGCGAAAGAGCAAATTCACTTGAGGCACCCATCAGTCCTGTCACAACGCCGCCTCCCACAAGTGCCGGAGCACTTCCCACAAATATCCATGAACGCGTCTCTATTTGGAAGTTTTATGCCGGGTCTATTCTGAATTCAGACATTCAAGGCATTCTGTTCGGGCATCCTAAACCGCCCCCTCGGCAGCAGTACCCCAGCGCGCATAATTACTATTTGGATGTGATGTATAATTTCGGTCTATTCACGCTGCTTCCGGTTCTGTCGCTGCTCTTCTATACTGTCCTGTCAGTCTGGAAATCAAGAAGAATATTTGCGGATAACCACTACGCTGCGGCTTTAGCCTCGATGCTTTTCTTTATGCTGTTTGTGGAAAACTTATTTAAGGTGGGACTCAGGCAACCGTACTCCGGTATATATTCTTTTTTCCTTTGGGGGTTGTTGCTCTCATTCCTGCGTCATAAGTCATTTTCTGCGCCAAAGGTGGTTCCATGAGGCTCGCGGTTGTGAATAGAACCGGTGGCGGGGCTAGCGGCGGATATAAACGCTATATCTCAGCAATACTGCCGCGCTTGGCCGCTTGTCCTGAAATCGAGGCGGTTCTTTGTGCTGCCCCACCCCAATTAGGCTTAAAGTCCTGGCTAGATCCATCTCCAAAAATACACTTTACAGACTGCGAACCTTTCCGCTTCTTGAGACATGCCCCAGACGTCGGATTACGGATGGCCCTGGACGCTTTTGGCCCGGACTTACTCTTTGTCCCTTTGGAAAGGTATATGCGTTATGGCGACATCCCTGTCGTTACGGTTCTGCACAACATGGCCCCACTGGCCGGGGCCAGAACCGGCAGCGGACTGATGAGCCGGATAAAATCCGCGGCCCAGGCCTTTGAAACCAGGACTGCTGTGCGCCGGTCGGCTGCAGTTATTACGCCTACAGATTATGTGCGGAAATATTTGGTGAAAGAACTAGGCGCTCCGGCTGATAAAATTACGGCTATAAAATTCGGCCCCAGCCCGGTAGCGGATGAACTCCGGCGACCCGAGCGCTGGCGAGACGGGGGGGGTAAATTTGTTTTTACGACAGGTTCCATGGAGATGTACAGGGGACTCGAAGACCTTATTGCGGCCATGCCGGTTGTTAAAGCGAAGTGGCCTGGCCTGAAATTGGCGGTAGCAGGTGCAGCTAGGCCCGCCACGCAAACATACCTTGACAGCCTGAAAGCGCTGGCCGCCGCCAAAGGCGTAGAGGGGGACATACTCTGGCTGGGCAGTCTGGACGACGCTGAAATGGCCTGGTGCTACACCAATTGTTCCGCTTTCGCGATGACCAGCCGGCTTGAGTCTTTCGGTTTCCCAGCGCTGGAAGCCATGCAGCACGGTTGCGCCTGCGTTTCTGCCGAGAGCCCCTGCCTTCCTGAAATATTCGGCGAGGCAGCCGTCTATTACCCCGCCGGGGATTCTGTGGCGCTCGCGGCGCGGCTGAATGAAGCGCTTTCCCGTGCCCCCCTGGAGCGGGAAAAGTTCTCGGCGCACTCGCTTAAGCGGGCTGGGGAGTTTTCCTGGGACTCCGCGGCCGTCGCCACCCTGCAAGTCCTGAAAAAGGCGGCCGGAGCCGCCAGACTGCCCGTGTAGTCCCTATAATTAAAATTTGTTATTATTATATACCGGCGACGCCGCCGGTAAGGGATTTATTGGGTTTCCATGTTAAAAACACCGCGCATACTGATACTCGGGGGAGGAGGCACGCTGGGCCATAAGCTCTGGCAGGTACTGCCTACCCGTTTCCCGCACACTTTCGCCTCTATCCGCAAAAAGCGGGATTTCTACGCTAAATGCGGTCTCTTCGCCGGTCCTAATGTCATCGACGGGCTGGACCTGCGGGACTTCGCCCGCGTCAACGCCGTGCTCGACGAAATAAAGCCCTCGGTCATCGTGAACTGCGCCGGCGTAACGCTGCGCAGCAAGGAAGCCCAGGACAAGAATTCCGCCATTTCCATAAACGCGCTGCTGCCGCACCGGCTGGCCGAGTGGTGCTCCCGCTCCGGGGCGCGGCTGATACATTTCAGCACGGTCTGCGTCTACGACGGCAAGAAGGGCGGCTATACCGAGGAAGACCCGCCCGACGCCCGCGACCTGTACGGCATGACCAAGATCCTGGGCGACGTGACGGCGCCCTTCGCCCTGACGCTGCGCTCCTCTTTCATCGGCCGCGAGATCTTCGGCGGCGCCGAGCTGCTGGAGTGGTTCCTGGCGCAGGAGGGGAAGACCGTGAAGGGCTTCCGCAAGGCGCTGTTCACCGGCCTGACCACCAATAAGCTCGCCGAGCTGGTGGGGGACCTTATAGAGAACCATCCCGGCCTCAACGGGCTTTACCATGTCTCCAGCGAGACGGTCTCCAAGTATGAATTGCTGAAGCTGATGAAGGACGCCTACAACCTGGACGTGCAGATAGTGCCGGAGGAAGGGTTCGAGATGAAGCGCGACCTGGACGGCAACAGGTTCGCCAAGGCTACGGGCTTCGTCTGCCCGCCCTGGAGCCGGCTGATGGCCGAGATGGCCGCCGACAAGACCCCGTACGCCGAGTGGCGCTGACCAGCCCGGATAAAGGAAAAGCTTATGCCTAACGTGAAGAACAAGACCATATTGATAACCGGCGGCACCGGTTCCTTTGGCCACGAGCTGCTGAAGACGATAATGGACAAGGATTTCAAGGAAGTGCGCATCTTCAGCCGCGACGAGCTGAAACAGGAGCACATGCGCATACAGCTCAACAATCCGCGCGTGAAGTTCTATATCGGCGACGTGCGCGACCGCGACAGCGTGGACGCCGCGATGAAGGGCGTGGACATGGTGTTCCACGCCGCGGCCCTCAAGCAGGTGCCGTCCTGCGAGTTCTTCCCGATGCAGGCCGTGATGACCAATATCTTCGGCAGCCACAACGTGGTGGAGTCCGCCGTGCAGCACAATGTGGGCAGCGTGGTGTGCCTGGGCACCGACAAGGCCGTCTACCCCGTGAACGCCATGGGCATGACCAAGGCGCTGATGGAGAAAGTGGCCCAGGCCGCCTGCCGCGGCCTTAAGGAAACCGACACCCGCGTCTCCACGGTGCGCTACGGCAACGTGATGTGCTCGCGCGGTTCGGTGATTCCGCTGTTCATCAAGCAAATAAAAGAGAACAAGCCGATCACCGTCACCGACCCCGGCATGACGCGCTTCCTGCTGCCGCTGCCAGACGCCATCAAGCTGGTGCTGTTCGCTTTCACCAACGCCAAGCAGGGCAACATCTTCATCAAGAAGGCCCCGGCCTGCACCGTGGGCGATCTCGCCGAGGCGCTCAAGGAACTCTTTAAGTCCGACGTGCCGGTAAAGACCATCGGCATCCGCCACGGCGAGAAGATCTACGAGACGCTGGCCACCATGGAAGAGCTGCGCCGCGCCGAGGACATGGGCGACTACTTCCGCGTGCACATGGACGGACGTGACCTGAACTACAACAAGTATTTCACCGAAGGCGACAAGAAAGAGGCCAAGGTGTCCGACTACACGTCGCACAACACCGAGCGCCTGAACGTCAAGCAGGTCAAAGCGATGCTGCTGAAGTTGCCGGAAGTGGTCTCGGAACTTAAGTAAAGCGACTAGCACGGAGAATTTATGCCTATAAAACTGATGACTATCGTGGGGACCAGGCCGGAGATCATAAAGCTCAGCCGCGTTATGCACGAGGCCGAGACGCACCTGGACCACGTGATTGTGCATACCGGCCAGAATTACGACTACGAGCTCAATGAAATCTTCTTCAAGGAGCTCGGCATCCGCAAACCGGACTATTTCCTGAACTCCGTAGGCAAGACGCTGGCCGAGACCATAGGCAACATCATAGCCAAGGCCGACGAGGTGATGGAGAAAGAGAAGCCCGACGCCATACTGCTCTACGGCGACACCAACAGCTGCCTGAGCGTGATGCCGGCCAAGCGCCGCAAGATCCCCGTCTTCCATATGGAGGCCGGCAACCGCTCTTTCGACCAGCGCGTGCCCGAGGAGCTCAACCGCAAAGTGGTGGACCACCTCAGCGACATCAACATGACGCTCACCGAGCACGCCCGCCGCTATCTGCTGGCCGAAGGCATAAGGCCCGAGACCGTGATAAAGACCGGCTCCCCGATGAAAGAAGTGCTGGCTTTTTACATGCCCAAGATCCTCAAGTCCGACGTGCTCAAACGCCTGAAGCTCAAGGACAACGCCTACTTTGTGGTGAGCACCCACCGCGAGGAGAACATAGACAGCCCCGAGAATTTCAAGAACCTGCTGGAGTCCCTCAACGCGCTGGCCAAGAAATACAATATGCCGGTGATAGTCTCCACGCACCCGCGCACCCGCAAGAAGCTCGAGGAGCTGGGCATGAAGGGCCTGGACAAGCGCATCAGCTTCCTCAAGCCGCTGGGCTTCTACGACTATGTGAAACTGCAGCTCAACGCTTTCTGCGTGGTTTCCGACAGCGGCACGATAACCGAGGAGTCCACCCTGCTCAATGTGCCCGCTGTCACCATACGCCAGGCGCACGAGCGCCCCGAGGGCATGGACGAGGGCACCCTGATCATGTGCGGCCTGAAGGCCGAGCGCGTGCTGGAATCCGTGGCCGTGGTGGTGAAGCAGCATTCCGCCGCCAAGCGGCAGTTTCGCATGGTGGGGGACTACGACACCGACAACGTTTCCAAGAAAGTGCTGCGCATAGTGCTGAGCTATACGGACTATATCAACCGCACCGTCTGGCGCAAAACCAACTGAGGTTCCGATGCCGGAAAAACTGAAGGTTTTAATAGTAACCGAAAGGTTTTACCCGGAGGAATTCATTGTTAACGACCTGGCGGCCGAGTGGGCCGCCGGGGGCATGGCGGTGGACGTGCTGACGCAGGCGCCCAGCTACCCCGCCGGGCGGCTATTTGCCGGCTACTCCAACGCTTTCTTTTCCTCGGACAACTGGAAGGGAATAAACATCTTCCGCTTCTTCACCGTCACCGGCTACCGAGATTCGCTGCTGCTCAAACTTCTGAACTATTTGAATTTTGCCTTCACCGGCACCCTGGCCGCGCTGGTAAAGGCGCGCGGCTATGACCGCATCTTCGTCTACCAGACCGGGCCGCTGACGCTGGCTATACCGGCGGTGATCGCGGGCCGGATATACGGCATACCGGTGACGATCTGGACTCAGGACATCTGGCCGGACATGGTGTACTCCTATGGTTTTAAGCGGACGCGCCTGCTGGACTGGTTCCTGGGCCTGATTATCCGTTTTGTCTACGCCAACTGCTCCGAGATATTGGTTTCCTGCGAGGGCTTTGCCCGGCGCATAGAGGAATATGTGCCAGGCAGGCAGATAAAGCATTTTCCTAACTGGCCCACCGTTGTGCCTGACGGGGGGGTGGAACGCATGCCGCTGCCGGCCGGTTTTAATTTTACTTTCGCCGGGAATGTGGGCAAGCTGCAGAACCTGGAGAATATACTGCGCGGCTTCGCTCTGGCCGTAGCGAAGCAGCCGGAGCTCAGGCTTAATATTGTCGGCGACGGCTCCCACCTGGAAACGCTGAAAACCATGGCTAAGGAAGGGAGCATCCCCGGCGTTACTTTCTGGGGGCGGCATGCCAGCCACCAGATGCCGGCCTTCTTCAGGGCCAGCGACGTGATGATAGTTTCGCTGAGCAATACGCCCGGGTTGAATTTGGTGGTGCCGGCCAAATTCCAGGCCTACCTGGCCTTTCATAAGCCGGTATTTGCTGTAATTAACGGCGAGGTAAAAGACCTGGTGGGCAAACATTGCATAGGGCTGAGCGCGGACCCGGATAGTCCCGAAGCCATACGCGATGGGTTTTTAGAATTTTATTTCAGCAACCAGGGCGGCACGAATAATTTTGCCGCCAACGCCCGGCGACTGCTCGAGACTGAATACGACCGCGCGCTGATAATCGCAGGCATGCGCGCCCGCGTGGCGGCGGCCAAATAGACTATAATTGATTTATGGCGGGGATAAAATGCTGATATTCAGGTGGCGCAGGCTTTTCCTATTCCTGGGGGATGTTGCCCTTTTTTACGCCGCGCTGTGGCTGGCGCTGACGGCGCGCCGCTTCACTATTGTCCCGCTGGATTTCTACCTGCAGCACGTTAAGGTGTTCTCCGTCTTCCTGCCGGTGTGGACCGCCGTGTTCTATGTGATGGGGTTCTACGACCTGCGCCGCATTAACCGCTTGGTCAACCTGATTAATATTAGCCTGATCTCATTTGTAATCAACCTGGCCGCTGCCAGCGCCGTCTTTTACGCTTTTTACCTGCAACTCGGACTTACGCCCAAGACGAATTTACTGCTTACCGTGGTGTTCCTGCACGTGCTGGCCACACTGTGGCGCCGCGTGTGGACGCGCGTAGTGCTCTCTAAAATTCTGGTACAGAAGGTCGCTTTCCTGGGCACTAATCCGCTGATAGAAGAGATAAAGCGGGACCTGCCGGTGACCCCGCATTTGGGCTTCACCGTGGTGCCGCTGCCGGAGATGGGGAAGGTAAATTCTTCCGACGGCTACTGGCGGCCTAACGGCCGCTGCTGCGTGGATCTGGCCAGTAAGGTAGACGTGCTGGTGGTGGACGCCGAAGAGGCAGAACGCAACCCTGCCGTGGGCGGGCTGATGATGTCCACCGCCGTGATGGAAGAGATACCGATAATTACCCACCTGGACTTTTACGAGGACCTTTACGGCAAGATACCACCGGACTCGGCCGCCAAACCCAGCTGGCTACTGAGCAATGTGCTGCACAAGAGCAACCAGTTCTACGCCGTATTCAAGCGAGGGCTGGATGTATTTGGCGCCGTGGTCGGTCTTGTGCTGACCCTGCCGCTTACCCTTACGGCTTACATGGCCATAAAAATCGAAGGCGGTCTGAGAACGCCCGTGTTCTTTGTTCAAAAGCGGGTGGGGCACCTGGGCCGGCGCTTTATAATCTGGAAATTCCGCACTATGGTGGTAGGCGCCAGCAAGGCCGGGCCGCTGTACAAAGAGGAGCGGGGGGATTCGCGCATAACCAAACTGGGGAAGTTCCTGCGCGGCACCCGGCTAGACGAGATACCGCAGCTCTGGAACGTTTTAAAGGGCGATATGTCCCTGGTGGGGCCTCGCCCCGAGTGGACTCGCGAGGTGCGCATACTGGAGAGCAGCGTGCCGCATTATCACCTGCGCCACCTTATAAAGCCCGGCGTTACCGGCTGGGCGCAGATAAATTATCACGCCACTTCCAGCCAGGAGGAATCGGTGGAGAAGCTCCACTACGACCTCTATTACGTTAAGAACATGTCCCTGGCTTTGGACCTGGGTATTGTTTTAAGGACTTTCCGCAGGATATTCCAGAAAGACTCGGTTATGGCCGCGAGGGCGGCCATGCCTTCCTAGACTGTTTCTTTTTCAGCAGCGGCAGCTAAAGCGATCGCCATGAAAATGGCGAAGGAGGTGTGCACGTGCTGGAAAGAGATCTCTGTGAGATTCACCACATAGAAAGCGGGCAGGGCGCATAGCGCCCAGAGGGCGTAAGGGCTGGCCGTGGCCTTGAAGCGCCGGGCCGCGAATATGAACATGGTTAAGAAGAGCAGCAACAGCGCGCCCAGGCCCAGCAGGCCGCGCTCTGCTGCCTGGTGCACATACAGGTTATTGAGCGTTCCGTATATGCCTTGCTCCGGGAAAGGATCGGGGTGATACTTCTTAAAAACCTTTTTCACATTGTCGGGCCCCACGCCTACTACTGGGTGGGCTTTGAACATTTTATATCCCAGTTTCCAAAGCTCCAGGCGTACGCTGATACCGGTATTTCTCGAGTTCTCGGCGAAGTCGCCCTGCCGGTATTCAGTCATATCGGCCAGGCTGCCGCGCAGGGAGGGGGTGAGCGCTGTCAGGACCGCGCCGGCGGCCAGCAGCGCGCCAGCGAGTATGGCCAGCTTTTTCCGGGTGCCTGAGGCGAAAGCGAACATGAAGGACAGGCCGGCGGCCAGGCCGAGGTAGGCGCCCCTGGTCTGGCTGAGTGCCACTGCGGCCAGGATGAGGGCGGCGGCAAGGGCGTATAAAAAACGTTCTCTCTTTGAGTCCGTATTCAGGGGAAGAAGCAGTCGGCTAAAGGCCAGTAGGAAGGCTATGGTCATCGCCTCGCCGTAGCGCACGGCGTTCATCAGCACGCCGGCACGGGCGACATATAAGTCATTGGCGACAACCGAACGCACAACTTCGGTTATACCGAAGATAGCCGATATCGCGGCGGCCGCTATATATACAGCCGCCAACTTGGAGAGATGCTCCTTCTTCACCGCCAGCAGCAGCGTGGACAGGCAGACATACTTGAGGAAATCGGAGTTGAGCTGGCCCAGGCCCTTGGCGGGGTAATAGGCGGTAAGGGCGGTGAGCAGGCAGACGCCGAGGTATATCATCCACGGGACGAAGAGGGGATGGCTGGCCAGGGCGGGGAGGATGGACCGCAGGGTATGCTCGCGGTGCTTCTTTATCAGCAGGCCGATTATGGCCAGGAACAGGGCGATCTGCACTACCGTGACCGAGAAGACCACCGAGAAAGCGAAAAGGCAGAGGGCGGCTGAAATTAGGTTGTCGGGCGAGCGCCAGGAGGGGGACTGAACCGTTGTGGTGGTCATGCAGGCATATTATACAAATAGTGCGCCGGGCGTTGATTAGGCCCCTTTATACTGCTAAAATCATATTAAGTTAAAGGCGACGGGGAGAATAATGACCAAGCGCAAGATTTTGGTTACCGGCGGGGCGGGGTTCATAGGGTCGCATTTGTGCCGGCGGCTGCTGGCGGAAGGCAACGACGTGATGTGCGTCGACAGCCTGTTCACCGGCAGCAAGGACAATATCCTCGACCTGCTCGACAACAAGCGCTTCGAGTTCATACGCCACGACATCTGCGAGCCGCTCACCCTGGAAGTGGAGCAGATCTACAATTTAGCCTGCCCGGCCTCGCCGGTGCATTACCAGTTCAACCCGGTGCATACCACCAAGACCTCGGTGAACGGCATGATAAACATGCTGGGCCTGGCGCGCCGCACCAAGGCCACCATACTGCAGGCCAGCACCAGCGAAGTGTACGGCGACCCAGAGATACACCCGCAGCCCGAGAGCTACTGGGGCCGGGTGAACCCCATAGGCCCGCGCGCCTGCTACGACGAGGGCAAGCGCTGCGCCGAGACGCTGTGCTTCGACTACCACCGCCAGCACAAGCTGCCGGTGCGCGTGGTGCGCATCTTCAATACCTACGGCCCCAACATGCACCCCAACGACGGGCGCGTGGTGAGCAACTTCATAGTGCAGGCCCTGCAGAACAAGGACATCACCATTTACGGCAAGGGCAACCAGACGCGCAGCTTTCAGTACGTCGACGATTTGGTTAACGGCATGCTGCTGCTGATGAACAACAAGACGGGCTTCACCGGGCCGGTGAACATCGGCAACCCCGACGAGTTCACCATCAAGCAGCTGGCCGAGAAGGTGCTGAAGCTCATTCCCGGGAGCAAGAGCAAACTCATTTACAAACCGCTGCCGCAGGACGACCCGCGCCAGCGCCAGCCCGACATAGCTTTGGCGAAGAAGGAACTTGGCTGGGCCCCCACGATAAAACTCGAAGAGGGCCTGCGCAAGACCGTTGAATACTTCAGGAGCGTGCTTAAATAATGAACAAATCCATTTGCTGCATCGGCGCGGGCTACATCGGCGGGCCGACCATGGCCGTGATAGCCGACCATAACCACGACCGCAAGGTGGTGGTGGTGGACATCAACAAGGAGCGCATAGACGCCTGGAACTCCGACAAGCTGCCCATCTTCGAACCCGGCCTGGCCGAGGTGGTGAAGCGCCGCCGCGGCAAGAACCTGTTCTTCTCGACGGACATAGACAAGGCCATCCGCGACTGCGATATCATTTTCGTGGGCGTGAACACGCCCACCAAGACCTTCGGCCGCGGCGCCGGCGCGGCGTCTGACCTGCAGTACTGGGAAGCCACCGCCCGCAACATAGTTAAGGTGGCCAACCGCGACAAGATAGTGGTGGAGAAGAGCACCCTGCCCGTGCGCACCGCCGAGGCCATGGAGAGCATTCTCAAGCGCCATCCCAAGCACCATTTCGAAGTCTTATCCAACCCCGAGTTCCTCGCCGAGGGTACCGCCATAGCGGACCTGGAGAAGCCCGACCGCGTGCTGATAGGCGGCCACCAGACGCCGCGCGGCAAGGCTGCCATAAAGGCCCTGGCCGACGTGTACGGCACCTGGGTGCCCAAGGAGCGCATACTCACCACCAACCTGTGGTCCTCCGAACTTTCCAAGCTGGCGGCCAACGCCTTCCTGGCGCAGCGCGTGAGCTCCATCAACTCCCTGTCGGCCCTGTGCGAGACCACCGGCGCCGACGTGGAAGAGGTCGCCCGCGCCATAGGCATGGATTCCCGCATAGGTTCCAAGTTCCTCAAGACCGGCCCCGGTTTCGGCGGCAGCTGCTTCAAGAAGGACATTCTGAATCTGGTCTACATCTGCGAGACCTACGGCCTCACCGAGGTGGCCAATTACTGGCGCCAGGTGGTGCAGATGAACGACTACCAGCAGGAGCGGCTGGTGGGCGACATCATAAGGACGATGTTCAACACGCTGGCCAACAAGAAGGTGGCCGTGTTCGGCTTCGCCTTCAAGGCCAATACCTCGGACACCCGCGAGAGCCCGGCCATAGCCATCACTAAAATGCTGGCCGAGGAGCACGCCCAGATAGTGATCACCGACCCCAAAGCCCTCAAGCACGTGGCCGAAGACCTGGGCAAGGTGGCCGAGAAGGTAAAGACCTCCGCCGACCCCTACGCCGCCGCCCGCGACGCGGATGCCATCATACTCCTGACCGACTGGGAGGAGTACAAGACGCTGGATTACAAGCGCCTGTACGCCGAGATGCGCAAGCCGGCCTTCATCTTCGACTACCGCAACATACTGCCCCACGCGCAGCTGCGCAAGATCGGCTTCGCGGTGAGGGGCCTGGGTAAGCCGCTGTAGGCCTCCCTGTCGGGGCTTCGCCTCGAAGGGCGCTGCAGTGAAGAAGGCCCGTTCGCGGGCCTTCTCAATAGTATGACGAGAGCCTCCTTCGCATCCTTCATTTGCGCGCTCGCCGCGGGCTGCGCCTGCCTTTTTACGGCGCCGGTCGCCGCGCAGCAGAATAACCTGCACGTACTGCCGCCGCCGTCGGTGGATTTCTCCCGGGAGAGGACCCGCGATATCTCGGCCGGCTACGCTTCGGTCGGAGGGGCCAGGATAAACGCCGGTTGTCTGGATGTAAACCTGACTTTCGGCTCCCGCACTTCCAGTTCCACTTACCGCAGCACCAGCTTCGGCACTGCCTTGATAGGCGGGGTTGGGCCCGAGCGCGTATACCTGGACCAGGTCAAAAAGGATATCAACGGCGTTACCATACATGCCAGCGGCAATAAACACTACCTGTTCGGCCGGGGGGAATACCCGCGCTGGGCGCTGCTGACCTCGATACCGCTTTCTTTCGGCAGTTTCACCATAGGCAATAACAACAAAGAGGAGACCGCGGTATACAATTTTCTGACCGGTCTGCAGGGCGGCGCCGCGCTCAACTATAAAGCGGGCGACTATATGCTGACGCCGTCGCTGGCGGCCGGCCTGCTCGGCGGCTACCGTGAAAAATACAAGGGCGGGGTTTACCTGAAGAACCTGAGGTCGGGGGTGGTAAAGCCGTTCCTGGTGCTGACGCTGGGGGCCGAGTTGCACTATCTGCCGAGGCAATTCAAGGCGGCGGCGGCCTGGCAGCGGGCCTTCAGCTCCGGCGAGGACAGGGCCACCGACTCCCTGATGCTGCAATTTTCGTTCGGCTGGGACTTCTGGGGCCGCCGGTCCTCCTCGGGGGAGACGCCCCCTATCGAGGCTTCGCCTCTATAAATGGCCTTATGGCCCGGGAGTTGCCGCTGCTGGCAACGGGCGTCGACCTGCTGACAGGCGGCCCGGCTTCACGCGCCAGCAAGCCGGCGGCCGCCTCCGCCTGGCGTTTTTACGCAGCCCCGGCTTCCGGGGGGATGCAGTTGGCGCTATCCCGCCGTTTCTGACTGACGCCCTCCCTGTCGAGGCGAAGCCTCGATAGGGAATTTGCTACAATTTAGGGGTTGTTAATATAGATTTCGTTAATTATTCACGCGGTTACCATATTAAAGGAGACACAAATGGCTACTAAAATAGGTATTAACGGTTTCGGGCGCATCGGCAGGCTGGTCGCCCGCGCTATCCTCGCGCGCACCGACGGCCAGCTGGAGCTGGTCGCCATCAACGACCTGACCGACTCCAAGACCAACGCCCACCTGCTCAAGTACGACTCCGTGCACGGCCGCCTGGAGAACAGCATAAAGGCCACCGCCGACGACGAGATAACCGTGGACGGCAAGAAGATAAAGGTTTTCAAGGAAAAGTCCCCGGCCGCCATACCGTGGAAGACCCTGGGCGTCGACATCGTAGTCGAGTCCACCGGCCTGTTCACCATCAAGTCCGACGGCGTGAACAAGAAGGGCAAGACCGTGGAAGGCGCCGAGAACCACATCACCAAGGGCGGCGCCAAGAAAGTCATCATCTCCGCCCCCGCGCAGGGCGAGGACATCACCATAGTGATGGGCGTCAACGACGACAAGTACGACGCCAAGAACCACAACGTGGTCTCCAACGCCTCCTGCACGACGAACTGCCTGGCGCCCTTCGCCAAGGTGCTGCAGGACAACTGGGGCATCGAGAAAGGCCTGATGACCACCATCCACGCCTACACGAACGACCAGAAGATCCACGACATGGCCCACAGCGACCTGCGCCGCGCCCGCGCGGCCGCGCTCTCCATGATCCCGACCTCCACCGGCGCCGCCAAGGCCATCAGCCTGGTGATGCCCGAACTGAAGGGCAAGCTGGACGGCTTCGCCATCCGCGTGCCTACCCCGAACGTCTCCGTGGTGGACCTCACCGTGACGCTGGCCAAGCCGGCCACCGCCGAAGAGATCAACGCCGCCATCAAGAAGGCCGCCGAGGGCCCGATGAAAGGCATCATGGAATACGTCGAGGAACCCCTCGTCAGCATAGACTTCAACCACTGCCCGGCCAGCTCCAGCGTGGACGCGCAGAATACCCGCGTGATAGGCGGGAACATGGTGAAAGTGCTCGCCTGGTACGACAACGAGTGGGGCTACTCCAACCGCGTCGTCGACCTGGCGCTGCTGATGATCAAGAAAGGCCTGTGATTTAGCCTGGGTGTCGGGTCCGCGTAATTGGGCGCGGACCCTGAGACGCCCGGCCGGTTAGCGTTCGCGACAGGAGAGCTGCATGGCTAAGAAAAGAGTGCTGATCATGGGGGCCGCGGGCCGCGACTTCCATAACTTCAACGTGTTCTACCGCGGCAACAAGGACGTGGAAGTGGTGGCCTTCACCGCCTACCAGATCCCCAACATCGCCGGCCGCAAGTACCCCAGGGAACTCGCCGGCAAAATGTACCCCAAGGGCATTCCGATCTTCGAAGAGAAAGAACTGCCGGAGCTGATCAAGAAGTTCAAGGTGGACGAAGTGGTGTTCGCCTACTCCGACGTGGCCTTCAACACCGTGATGGCCAAGGGCAGCATAGTCCTGGCCTGCGGCGCCGACTTCACCCTGCTGGGCGGCGAGCATACCTACATCAAATCCAAGAAGCCCGTTATCGCCGTCTGCGCCGTGCGCACCGGCTGCGGCAAGAGCCAGACCACCCGCGCCATAGCCACCATGCTCAAGGAGATGGGCAAGAAGGTGGTGGCCATACGCCACCCCATGCCTTACGGCGACCTGGTCAAGCAGACCTGGCAGCGCTACGAGACGCTCGAGGACCTCAAGAAGCACGACTGCACGATAGAGGAGATGGAAGAGTACGAGCCGCACATCGCCGCCGGCCACATCATCTACTCCGGCGTGGACTACGGCGAGATCCTCAAGCGGGCCGAGAAAGAGGCGGACGTCATCCTGTGGGACGGCGGCAACAACGACCTGTCCTTCTACAAGCCCGACCTGCAGATCACCGTGACGGACCCGCTGCGCTCCGGCCACGAGGCCACCTTCCACCCCGGCGCCGCCAACCTGCGCATGGCCGACGTGGTGGTGATCAATAAGGTGGACACCGCCAGCGCCAAGGAAATAGCCACCGTGCGCGCCAACATCAAGGCGATGAACCCCAAGGCCACCATCATAGAGGCCGAGAGCCCGGTGACCGTGGACAACCCCGCGGCCGTGAAGGGCAAGCGGGTGCTGGTGGTCGAAGACGGCCCCACGCTGACCCACGGCGACATGCACTTCGGCGCCGGCCACGTGGCCGCCCGCAAGTACAAGGCCAAGGCCATAGTGGACCCCCGCCCGTACGCCGTGGGCACCATCAAGAAGGTGTACGAGAACTTCAAGCAGATCACCGACATCCTGCCGGCGATGGGCTACGGCGAGCGCCAGATGGCCGAACTCAACAAGACCATCAACGCGGTGCCGTGCGACATGGTGATAGTGGGCACGCCGATAGACCTGGCGCGCCACCTGAAGTTCAACAAGCCCTCGGTGCGCGTGACCTACGAGCTCAAAGAACGCAAGCCCGGCGGCCTGAAAGCCGCCCTGAAGAAAGTTATATAAGCTGGCCGCCCCGGGGCGGAAACGGCCCGGGCGCGGATAACATTTACAGAGGTAAACATGACCACGGAAAACAAGACTGTATTAAGGCTGGCCAAGGTGCAGGACTCCAAACTCAAGGACAAGAACGTGCTGGTGCGCGTGGACTACAATGTGCCCTTGAAGGACGGCGTGATAACGGACGACACCCGCATCCGCGAGACGATGAAGACCGTTAAGCTGCTGCTCGAGGGCAATAACCGGGTGGTGCTGATGGCCCACCTGGGCCGCCCCAAGGGCAAACCCGAGCCGAAATACAGCCTGAAGCCGCTGGTGGGCCGCCTGGAGGAACTCTCCGGCGCCAAGGTGCATTTCGCCCCCGACTGCGTGGGGCCCGAAGCGGATAAAGTGGTGGCGGCGGCCAAGAAGGGGGAGATAGTGCTCCTCGAGAACCTGCGCTACCACGCCGAGGAAGAGAAGAACGACGACGCTTTCGCCAAGCAGCTGGCCAAGCACGGCGAGTTCTTCGTGCAGGAGGCCTTCGGCGCCCTGCACCGCGCGCACGGCAGCACCTCGGCCATCTGCAAGCATCTGCCCGGGGCCATCGGCTTCCTGGTGCAGAAGGAGCTGGAGTACCTCGACAAGGCCATGGTGAGCCCGGTGCGGCCCTTCCTGGCCATCATCGGCGGCGCCAAGGTGGCCGACAAGCTCTCCGTGCTCTACAGCCTCATCGAGAAGGTGGACACCCTGATCATCGGCGGCGGCATGGCCTACACCTTCCTCGCCGCGCAGAACACCAATATCGGCAAGTCGCTGCTGGAAGCCGACAAGATAGAGGAAGCCAAGAACATCATTCTCAAGGCCCACCGCAATAACGTCGAGCTGCTGCTGCCCGCGGACCACCGCGTGGTGCAGGAAATCAAGCCCGACGCCCAGGTGGACGTAACCCAGGCGATGGCCGTGCCGGACGGCTGGATAGGCGTGGACATAGGCCCCCGCACCGAGCTGCTGTTCGCCGACAAGATCAAGAGTTCCAAGACCATCTTCTGGAACGGCCCCGTGGGCATCTTCGAGACGCCCGCTTTCGCCAGCGGCAGCATCACCGTGGCCAACGCCATGGCCGGCGCCACCCGCGCGGGCGCGACCACCATTCTCGGCGGCGGCGACACGCTGAGCGTGCTCAAGACCGCCAAGGTGAAAGGCGAGAACATTTCTCACTGCTCTACCGGCGGCGGCGCCAGCCTGGAGTTCGTGGAAGGAAAGCAGCTGCCGGGCCTGGTGGCCCTGTCACAGAAATAATAGGAGATTAAACGATGTATACCCTTATCATAAGCGTGCATGTGGCGTTGGCGATAATCCTGATCATCTCGATCCTCGTGTTCCAGACCAGCAAGGGCTCGGCGCTGAGCATGTTCGGCGGCGGCGGCGACGCGCTGTTCAACGCGGCCAGCGGCACCACCTTCATCAAGAAGTTCACCGCCGTCTGCGCCGGCCTGTTCGCCGTGACCTCGCTGCTGCTCACCATCTACGGCTCGAGCAACCGCTTCCGCTCGGTGACGCAGGAGTACCCGCTGCAGGCCCCGGCCCAGCAGGCCGCCCCCGCCCAGCCCGCGGCCCCCGCCAAGAAGTAAACAGGCGGCAGTAAAAGAAAAAAGCCCCGTGCGAACGGGGCTTTTTCTTTTGGCCTGACAGGCTTATTTCATGACCTTGTTCTCGAAGGTGCGGATGATGTCCATCAGGTTGTCGGGGGACTTGGCCGAGAAGAGGCGCTTGCGCAGGGTGAGGTTGGAGATTAGCCCGGAGAGCTGCGAGAGGATGTTGAGCTGCAGGGTGGGCTCGTTGAAGGGGGTGAGGATCATGAAGATAAGCCGCACGGGCTGGCTGTCGGGCGAGGGGAAGTAGATGCCCTCCCGGCTCTTGCCGAAGGCCAGCAGCGGCTTGGACAGCGAGGCCAGGCGGGCGTGGGGGAAGGCGGTCTGGTGGCCGAGGGCGGTGGAGAAGTTGGTCTCGCGCTTGATGATGGCCTTCAGGGCGTCGGCCTTGTCGAAGACCGGGGAGTGGGTATGCAGGGCCGTCAGCAGCTCCTCCAGGGCTTCGAAGCGGCCGCTTTCCTTGAGCTCCATCACGCAAGCCTCGGGCTGGATCAGGCCGCTCAGGAGCAGCTTGGGGGGCTGCTCGAACTCGTCGCGTATTTCGCCGGTCAGCTCTTCCACGATGTCTTCCATTGTGAGCAGGCCGGTGGTTTCGCCCTTGGCGTTCTTGGCCAGGGCCAGCTGTATGCGCTTCTCCTGGAAGTCGCGCAGCGCGCGCTCCACGGAAGCCTCCTCCGAGATCTCGGAGAGGGGGCGCTTGACGGTGTTGAGGTCCGGCACCGGGCAGTTGGGGGCGAGCAGGCAGTCGTAGAGGTCTTTGAAATGGATGTAGCCCACCGTGAGGCCGTCCTTGGCCACCAGCGGGTAGCGGGAGAAGCGCTTCTGCTTGATCATGCGCAGGGTCTCTTCGGGCGGGGCGCCCAGGGTGATGAAGCTGATGGCGCCGCGGGGCGTCATGACTTCCTTTACCCGGGTTTTGCCGAAGTCGAACAGGTGCTCGAACATCATCAGGCGGCCCAGCGAGATCTTGCCGTGCTCCTGGCTCTGGCCCAGGATCATGCGCAGTTCCTCGTCGGAGTGCACGGTCTCCTCGTGGTTGTGGCGGATATGCAGCAGGCGCAGCACGGCGTTGGCGCTCTCGTTGAGCAGCCACATGGGGACGAAGAAGACGGTGTGGAAGAACTTGAACGGCGCGGCGATCCACAGGGCGGACTTCTCGGGCATGCGGATGGCCATGTTCTTGGGCACCAGCTCGCCGAGCACCACGTGGAAGGCGGTAATGATGCTGAAGGCGATGGCGATGGAGGCGGTGTGGGTGGCGGCGGGGGTGACCGCGATGCCGAGGGCGTTGAACAGCGGCGGCACGAAGCGGGCCACGGCGGGCTCGCCTACCCAGCCGAGGCCGATGCTGGCGATCGTGATGCCGAGCTGGGCGGTGGAGAGGTAGGCTTCGAGGTCGCGCACGGCCTCTTTGGCTATCTTGGCGCGGGTGACGCCCTGGGCGGCCAGCTCTTCGAGCCGGGTGAAGCGGACTTTTACCACGGCGAACTCGGCGAGCACGAAGAAAGAGTTGAGAAGCAGGAAAAAGAGGGCCGCCAGGATGTAAAGCAATTCGGTCATTGGGTATATTTTACAATTTAAGCGGGTAATGCTAAAATATCTTAGCTCTTTAAATAGTAAACGTTTTACGCGCGGGTGGTGGAACTGGTAGACACGCACGTTTGAGGGGCGTGTGCCTAACGGCTTGCGGGTTCGATTCCCGCCCCGCGCAAATTTAAAATAACACAAAGGCGAGGAATATTATTCCTCGCCTTTTTTTTCGGGGACCGCGTCGCCAGGCATGCAGGAACGCAAAATCGGCGTCGGCCACACCGTGGCCGCGCCTGCCGCCCTCGGCCCTCGCGCTATGCAAGCTCGGACCTCCGGGGGGCTTTTGCTAACCCTGCATGCCCGTCGCCGCGTAGGAACTAAAATCCAGCCCGTTTTTTTATATCATTACCCTATGCTTTCCAAATATTTCAAGAGTTCGCTGCTCAAAGAGATCGCCGCCAAGACCGGCACGCCGACTTATGTTTATTCGCAGGCCGCTTTTTTGAAGCAGGTGGGGGCTTATAAGAAGGCTTTCAAGGGGCTGGACCCGCTGTTCTGCTACGCGATGAAGGCCAACAGCAGCGGCGCGCTGTGCGCGCTGGCCGCCGGCGAGGGCTGGGGGGCCGACGTGGTGAGCGGCGGCGAGCTGTACCGCGCCCTGCGCGCAGGCTTCGAGCCGGGCAAGATCATTTTCTCCGGGGTGGGCAAGACGCCCGACGAGCTGGCCTACGCGCTGGAAAGCGGCATCCTGTTCGTCAACGCCGAGTCTTTCGAGGAGGTGGCGGAGCTGGAGCGCGTGGCGCGGCGGCTGAAGCTGCGCGCGCCGCTGTCGCTGCGCCTCAACCCCGACGTGGACCCGCACACGCATAAGTATATTTCCACCGGCAGATTGGGCAGCAAGTTCGGCGTCTCGTTCGAGGAGGCGCAGAAGATCTATATGTACGCGGCCGAGTCGGCCCACCTCAGGCCCGTGGGGGCGCATTTCCATATCGGCTCGCAGGTGCATTCCGCGGCCCCGTACGGGCTGGCGGCCGGGCGGCTGGCGGCGTTCATGCTGCGTCTGGCCAGCCGCGGCATCAACCTGAAATACGCCGACGCCGGCGGCGGCTGGGGCGTGAAAGAGGGCGGGGAGATGGAAGACCCGGCGGCGCTGGCGCGCGAGCTGGGGGCGGTGTTCGCCGGTACCGGGCTGAAGCTGCTGCTGGAGCCGGGGCGCTCGGTGGCGGCTCCCTCGGGGTTGCTGCTGACCCGCGCGATCTACCGCAAGGCCAGCGGCGACAAGAATTTCATCATAGCCGACGCGGCCATGAACGACCTGGTGCGCCCCGCCCTGTACGGGGCGAAACACCCGGTGGAGCTCGTGGGCGGCGGCCGCGGCGAGCGGCGGCGCTGGGACATAGTGGGCCCCGTCTGCGAGAGCGGCGACTTCCTGGCCGAAGGGGTGACCCTGCCCGAGCCGGCCCCCGGCGCCCTGCTGGCCATTTATTCCGCGGGCGCCTACGGCATGTCCATGAGCTCGCAGTATAATTCCCGGCCGCGCGCGGCCGAGGTGCTGGTCACCGGCCCGGCCTCGTGGAAGGTCATCCGCCGCCGCGAGACCTACGCCGACCTGGTAGCCGCCGAAGTGAAAT
The DNA here is from genome assembly GCA_002840355.1 of Elusimicrobia bacterium HGW-Elusimicrobia-3. GTDB lineage: Bacteria > Elusimicrobiota > Elusimicrobia > Elusimicrobiales > UBA9959 > UBA9959. Next base: position 108,771 of record PHAL01000001.1, read on the forward strand.
AGCGGCCGTCCGGCCGTAGCAAATGAAAACGCCCCTCGCGGGGCGTTCTCATTTTATTGGGGGAAAATCAGCGGGTCTCGAGGTAGTACAGCAGCTGGCGCAGGCTTTCGGCCTGGGGCTCGGCGGGGAGGGTGACGGGGGCGGCGGGCACTTCCACCGGGCGCGGTTGCTGCGGGGCGTAGACCAGGCCGCGCAGGGATGACATCTTGGCGTACAGGTCGTCGCCGGGGCAGTCGGTGTTGCCCAGTTCGCGGTGGGCGTAGAAGCTGCTGATATTGATCTCGTAGGTGTCCTTGACGTAGCGGCCCACGGCTACGAAAGAGTCCTGCGTGAGAGAAGTGAATTTGTCGTGGGCGGGGGCGTGGTAGTTGCCCATGATGGAGATGCCCACATTGCCGGTATTGCGGTTCTTCACGTGGGCGCCCAGCACGTTGATGGGGCGGCCTTCGAAGACATTGCCGGCCGGGTCGATGAGGAAATGGTAGGCGATGTCGTTCCAGCCGCGGCCGTTCTGGTGGAAATCCTGTATGAACTGCATCTCGACGACGGCGTCGTCGAAGTTCTTGGGGTAATGGGCCTGCGTGTGGTGCAGGGTGAAGTAATAGGGCGCGTGGCGGGTGAAAGGCTCCTTGGGCGGCTGGGCCTGCCAGTCGGCGCGGCGGTACAGTTTGAACGGGGCCGTGGCCGGCACGAACAGGTCCGGCTCGGGCACATAGGCGGAGGTGGAGACCTCCACCGGGGCTTCGCGCTCGCGCAGTTCGCCCTCGGTGAGCAGGTCGGTGGCGTAGATGACCAGGCGCTGGCTGTTCTTGAGGCCCAGGTCGGTGACCAGGATCTTTACCGGCTGGCGGGTGGTGGAGGGGGCCTTGTACCTGGCCCAGAAGCGGCCGTTGGGGAAGCGGCGGAAGCCGGTCTGGCGGTATTCCACGTCGGCCGCGAAGAAGGAGCGGCCCTTGCCCAGCAGGTCCAGGCGTATGTCCGGCTCGGGCATGAGGCCCTGCAGCAGTATTACGTCGTAATCCTTGTCCGGCATTTCGCTGAAGCGGCCCTCATAGGTAACCTGCCCGTCGCTCTTGGCTTTCACTTCGAGCGTGAGGGGATAGCTCTGCCCGGCGAAGACGAGGTCTTTCTCGTCGCCGGCCTGGGCGTAAACCAACATGGGGGCGAGCAGCAGCGTTAAAAGTAGTTTTATCATAGCTCTAATCAAATTATAACCGTATAGGAAATTTAGGGCAGGGCCAAAGGGCCTAGGGGCGGCTGGGCCCTTCGGTCTAAGCCTGCGGGGGCCGGCGTCTGTAGAGCAGCGCCGAGGCCAGCACATTGCTGAAATCCATGACGGCCGTCTTGAAGCCCTCGGCCCCGTCCAGGAAGCCCAGCTTGAAGAAGTAGGCCGAGAGAAAGCGGGTGAAGGGGCGCAGCAGGATGAACAGGCGGCTGCGGCCCTTGAGAGCGTAGGAGCGGCAGAGTATCTCGCTGTAGAAGGCGCGCTTCTTGGCCATGTCGGCGGGGGTGGAATAGGGGTAATGCAGCAGCGGCTCGGCCAGGGCGGCCACCGGGCCGTCCACCTGCAGGCGCTCGTGCACGGGCAGCGGCAGGAATCTGGCCCGGCCGCGCGCGAACAGGCGCAGCTGGGTGTCGGGGTACTTGCCGCCATGCCTGAGCCAGCGGCCGAAATAAAAATTCTTGCGGGGCAGGGTGGCGGCGGCGGCGCCGCCGGGTTCGGCTATGAAGCGCTTGAGCTCTCCGCGCAGGGCGGGGGAGATCTCCTCGTCGGCGTCCAGGATGAACACCCAGTCGCCGGAGGCCTGGTCTATGGAGAACTGCTTGTTGACGTAGACCGCCTGGCTGTTGGGCCGGGCGAAATATTTGATCTTGAAATCGCGGGCGGCCAGGGCGGTGCCGTCGGTGGAGCCGCAGTCCACGAAGATCACTTCGTCTGCCCAGGCGGCGCTGGCCAGCGACCGGGCCACGTTGGCCTCCTCGTTGTGGGCTATCATGGCTATGGACAGGGTGGGCATCAGGCCAGCTCCTCGAAAAGCTTGACGGTGGCGGCGGCGAAGGCCGCCGTGGAAAATTCGGCGGCGGCGCGCGCGCGGTTGGCGGCGCCCAGCGCGGCGGCGGCGGCCGGGTCGGCCAGCAGGCGGCCCAGTTTTTCGGCCAGGGCGGCGTGGTCGCCGGGCGGCACCAGCCAATCGGCGTCGACGTACTCCGGCAGGCTGCCGGCCGAGGTGGAGACCAGCGGGCGGCCGGCGGCCAGCCATTCCAGCGCGGCGCGGCTGACGGCCTCGCTGCCCAGCGAGGCGATGACGCCTATGTCGCAGCCGGCCATGAACTTGAACGGGCCGTCCACCCGGCCGTGGAAGACTACCGAGGCGTCTATCTCCAGGTCTTCGGCCCGGCGCAGCAGGTCGGCGTATTTAAGGTTGGCCTCGTAGCCGGCGATGTGGAACTCGGCGGCCGCGCCGCCGCCCAGGAGCAGCGCCGCGGCTTTGAGGAAAACTTCGTGGCCCTTTACCGGGTCCAGCCGGCCCAGCAGGCCTATCTTTATCTTGCCGCCGGGCCGCGGCGGGGTTAAGGGCGGCAGGTCTATGCCCTGGCGTATCACCCGCACGCCCTCGCCGAGGCCCGCCCGCCAGTACAGGCCTTTGATATATTCGGAGGCGGCCACGGTGCGGCGCGCCGCCCGCTGGGCGAAGCCGGCCGACGGTACCCGCACGTCGGCCTTTACCCGCACCAGGGGCAGGCCCAGCAGGGCGCCTATGGTCTGGGTGCGGCCGGTGTGGGCGCAGACGGCGTCGAACTGCCCGGCGGCGGCGGTCTGGCGCAGGCGCCAGACGGCCAGCGGCAGCCGCAGGTGGTCCTTGCGGCCGGGCAGGGGGAGGCTGCCGAAACCCTCGCGGGCGGCGAAGGCCTCGGCCGCGCTGCCGGGCGGGCAGGCGAAAACTACGGCGTGGCCCGCGGCGCGCAGCGCCAGGGCCTGGTCGAAGGCGTAAGCGGCCAGGCCGCTATTCCAGGGGATGTCTATGGCGCTTAAGATTTTCAATCGCTGCCTCGTAGCATTTCAGGGTAAGGGCCGCCATGCGGGGGGAAGAGAAATCCTCGCGGCGGCGGTGGGCTTCGGCGGCCAGCCTGGCGCGCAGTTCGGGGTCCCGGATGAGGCGCAGGGCGGCACGGGCCAGCGCCTCGTGGTCGCGCGGGGGCACGGTGAGGCCGTTGGCCCCGTCCTCCACCACGTCGGTAATGCCGCCGGCGGTGGTGGCCAGCAGCGGCAGGCCGGCGTTCATGGCTTCCACCAGCACGCTGCCCATGCCCTCCTCGCAGGAGGACAGCAGGAACAGGTCCAGCGCGGCCAGCACTTTGTACGGATCCTTGCGGTAGCCGATCAGCTTGAAGCGGTCCTGGATCTTGAGCATGCGCGCCAGGTGGGCGGTCTTCTGCTCCAGCGGGCCCTCGCCGGCTATGAGGAAATAGGTGTCGGGGGCTTCTTTTAGCACGGCGGCGGCGGCGCGCACCATGTTTTCGGGGTCCTTGTGCGGGACCAGCGCGATGAGCGAGCCGGCCCAGAAGGCGTCCCTGGGGATGGCCAGCTCGGCGGCCAGCTCGGCGCGGGCGGCGGAGCGGTAGGCGGGGTACTCGCCCGGCTTCCAGGGGGTGTCGTCGAGGTCTATGGTGCTGTTGACCACGGCGATCTTCTCCTCGGGCACGCCGGCCCGCAGCATGATGTCCCTGACGGCCTCGGAGATGGCGATGACCGAATGGGCCTTGGAATATTTATAGCGGGCGGTAAAAGAGCCGGGGATGAAGTCCACGCGGCGGTGCGCCACGCGCACGCAGTCGAGGCCGGCCGAGGCCAGCCAGGAGACGCCGGCGGTGTGGCCGGTGTGGGAGTGCAGCACGGGCGGGAAGTTGCCGGCGGGCAGGCGCTTGAGGGCGCGGCGCAGCAGCAGCGCGCTGAGCGGGTCCCATTCGAAATAATAGGGCAGGGTCAGCGTTTTGAAATTCTTGCGCAGGGCGGCGGCGTGCAGCGGCGAGCCGTGGCGGCAGACGACGGTATTGTCGTGGCCGAGGCGGTCCAGTTCCTTGACCAGGTACAGCATCTGGCGCTGGCCCCCGCGGAGTTCTTTTCCGTCGTCGAGGTGAAATACGGTGAGGCGGTTTTCCATATAAAGAAATATTCTAACAAATTAGGGAAAGAGGATTAGGGGAGAAAGACGATGGGGGACAGGGATCGGTCACGGGTTCCCTCCTCGCCGTCGCTCGTCGGGCCCCGCGACCCCGCCTCCCCGCTGCGGGCTGCTGCCCTCGCGGGTCCGGCTTTCGATCCCTGGCACGAGCCATAATTATGGCTCGTTTCACGACCGCCAAATTTAAAAGCCCCTTGCGGGGCTTTTAAATTTGGTGGACGTGACAGGGATCGAACCTGCGACCTCCTCCATGCCATGGAGGCGCTCTCCCAGCTGAGCTACACGCCCGAAAAACCGATTACTGCGTTAAAGAACTGAATATATGATATAAAAAATTTCCATTAAGTTCAAGCGCAAAAACAGCGGCCAGGCGGCGCCGCCTCCTTTTGTGTGGCGGGCCCGGTGTGATAATTCGTAAAATATGCGCATGAAGATCAAATCGTTCAACGTAATACCGAACCTGCCGGACAGCCTGAAGGCCCTGGACGAACTGTCCACCAACATGTGGTTCACCTGGAACTGGGACGCCATCATGATGTTCGTCAGCATCAACGAGGACCTGTGGCACCGCTCCCACCGCAATCCCAAGTGGATACTGGGCACGCTGGCCCCCGAGCGCCTGGACGAGCTCAGCCGGGACGACAACTTTTTGGGCAAGCTGGGGGAGATAAAGAAGAAATTCGAGGATTACATGTCCTACAAGGACACCTGGTTCGCCAAGCACGCCGACGGCCAGGACAAGGACATGCTGGTGGCCTATTTCTCCATGGAGTACGGCATAGGCGAGGGCCTGCCGATCTACTCCGGCGGCCTGGGCATGCTCTCGGGCGACCACCTGAAGTCCTCCTCGGACCTGGGCATGCCGCTGGTGGGCGTGGGCCTTCTTTATAGGAAGGGCTACGTGCAGCAGGTGCTCAACCGCGACAACTGGCAGACCGAGCGCTACCCCGAGAACGACTGGTACAACATGCCGGTGCAGATAGTGAAGGACCACGCCGGCAAGCCGCTGCGCGTGGAGGTGGACCTGGCCGGCGAGCGCGTGGTGGTGGGCGTGTGGAAGGTGCCCGTCGGGCGCGGATCGCTGTACCTGCTCGACACCAACCTGCCCGAGAACTCCCCGGCCTCCCGGACGATCACCGAGCAGCTTTACGGCGGCGACCGCGAGAACCGCATCCGCCAGGAGATAGTGCTGGGCATCGGCGGCGCCCGGGCGCTGGAGGCCATGGGCCTCAAGCCCACCGTCTTCCACGTCAACGAGGGCCACAGCGCCTTCCTGCTCTTCGAGCGCATCCGCCACCTGATGAAGAGCCGCGGCCTGAGCTACGCCGAGGCGCGCGAGATAGTGTGGGCGTCCTCGGTGTTCACCACGCACACCCCGGTGATGGCCGGCAACGAGTATTTCGACTTCGAGCTGGTGCGCAAGTATTTCGAGACCTACTCCAAGGAGCTGGGCCTGACCTTCCCCGAGTTCCTGGACCTGGGCAAGGAGGAGCATACCTCCATGGGCTTCTGCATGACCGTCGTGGCCATGAAGCTGTCCGCCTTCCTCAACGGCGTGAGCCTGCTGCACCGCGACGTGTCGCGCGACATGTGGCACAAGCTGTGGCCCGGCCTGCCGCGCTACGAGGTGCCGATAGAGGGCATCACCAACGGCGTGCATACCTGCAGCTGGATCAGCCACGAGCATCACCAGCTTTACAGCAAGGCGCTCTCCGGCGGCAACAACGGCGTGCCGGATTCCTGCGACTGGCCCAAGATCACCGAGATAGACGATAAAGAATTCTGGGACACGCATATGCTGCGCAAGGTGAAGCTGGTGAAGCTGGTGCGCGAGCGCCTGCGCCGGCAGCACACCCGCCTGGGCGCCGACCGCACGGTGCTCGCCGAGATAGAGACGGTGCTCAACCCCGAGTACCTGACCATCGGCTTCGCGCGGCGCTTCGCCACGTACAAGCGCGCCACGCTGTTCATGCGCGACCTGGAGCGCCTGCTCAAACTGGTGACCGACGAGGACATGCCGGTGCAGTTCGTGTTCGCGGGCAAGGCCCACCAGGCCGACGCGCACGGCAAGGAATTCATCAAGCAGGTGGCGCGGCTGTCCCTGGACAAGCGCTTCAAGAACCGCATCATCTTCGTGGAAGACTACAACATGAACGTCGCCCGCTACATGGTGCAGGGCGTGGACGTGTGGATGAACAACCCCATCCGCCCGCTCGAGGCCAGCGGCACCAGCGGCATGAAGGCCGTCATCAACGGCGTCATGAACCTCTCCGTGCTCGACGGCTGGTGGCCCGAGGGCTACTCCCCGGACGTGGGCTGGGCCATAGGCGGCACCGAGGCCTACAACTCGGACGAGGAGCGCGACTACGTGGAGGCCGAGAGCATCTACAACCATATCAAGAAGATGGTGGCGCCGCTCTACTACCAGCGCGACGAGCAGGGCCTGCCGCGCGGCTGGATCAAGATGATGAAGGCCTGCGTGCAGAAGCTGGTGCCCCACTTCAACACAAACCGCATGGTGCGCGAGTACCACGAGAAGTTCTACTCGCACGCGCACCGTTCCTCCAGGAAGTTCCTGGAGAACTCCCGCGTGGCTGAGATCGCCCGCTGGCGCCGCAAGCTCGAGGACAACTGGCCCCGCGTGAAAGCGGTGGTGGACCAGTTCAAGCCGGAGATGGAGGTGCATGCCGGGGCCAAGCTGCCGGTGAGCGCCGTGGTCTGGCTCGGGGACCTGAAGCCCGAGGACGTGGACGTGCAGCTCTACATCGGCGCGGCCGGCGGCGAGGGGGAGTTCAAGGACGGCAAGGCCCTCTCCATGACGCACGACGCGCGCATGGGCGACGCCTACCTCTACAAGGGCGAGGTGCCCTGCTACAAGAGCGGGCGGCACGACTTCGCGGTGCGCGTGCTGGGCAGGCACCCGGACGCGGTGAACGCGCTGATGCCGCTGTACCTGAAGTGGAGCGAGGAGTAAGGCTCGGTGTTGTGCCGCGGCCTAAAATATATATAATAGTTCTAACGGCCGGAAACGGCCCGGTAGCATGCGGAAATAAATAGAGAGGTAAATAAGCAAATGGCAAAAGGTAAAGTAAAGTGGTTCAACGACAAGAAGGGGTTCGGCTTCATCATCCCGGAGGACGGCTCTAAGGACCTCTTCGTACATCACTCTTCCATTCAAGGCGACGGCTTCAAGACCCTGGCTGAAAACCAGGAAGTGGAGTTCGAAACCGAGAACACCGACAAGGGCCCCAAAGCGGTCAACGTGACCAAGACCCAGGCCCCCAAGTAAGCTTAACTTACCTTGGAATACCGGCCCCGGCAACGGGGCCGGTTTTTTTATATCCAAATTCTCCTGGCATGCGAGGCCTGCGCCGCACGTTGTGGGGCGGTTTACCATATGGGCAGGAACGCAAAATCGGCGTCGCGCACACCGTGCGCGCGCCTGCCGCCCTCGGCCCTCGCGCTATGCAAGCTCGGGGCGGAGAACTGTCGCTGCGCTCCAGCCCGGGGGGCTTTTGCTAACCCTGCCCATATGGTTCCCGCCAGGTTTCTCCCATGAAACGGTCTGGTACTGGAGAACGGCAGGCTGACGAGGGTATGCCTTCGCAGGGGCCTCGCGTAGGTGAGGCTTGCGTAGCGCCGAACCGAAGCGAAAGAGTGAGGCCACGGTGTGGCCGAACGTACCCGGAGAAGGCATGCCCTCGCCGGCCCTTACGCGTTCCTGCCCATATGGTAGGCCGCCAAGGTTGTTGGCGGCTACACTAGGGTTAGTAGTAGAGGAACTCCCGCTTGGTGATCTCGGGGGCGGACTGGGTGTCGGGGAGGCGGTTGCCGTTGTAGACGATGGAGCGGCTTTTGCGCTCCTCGGTCCAGTTGCCCTTGGCGTCGTACTTGTAGGCGTAGGCGTACTCGTACTTGGGCTCGGCGGCGTCGGCGTCGTAGACCAGCTCCTTCTCGGGGCGGCCCTTGGCGTCGCAGTAGATCTCGACGCGCGTCATGGGCTGCTCGCCCGAGTCGTAGGTGGTGGAGACCTCGCGGCGCAGCGTGCCGTCCTCGCGCAGCTCGTAGACCGTGCGCTTGCGCAGCTCGTTGCTGCCGCCGTAGACCGTATGCGTGCGCGAGGCCGCGGCCTTGTTCCAGGCCCAGGTGTCCCGGCTCATCTGGCGGCCGTCGAAGTCGTTGACCGTGGTCTCGGTCAGGTTGTTCTTCTTGTCGTAGACGCGCAGCGTGACGCTCTCGAGGTTGAGCAGCGGGTCGAAGGCGTGCTCCTCGGCCGTGAAGCCGGCCTTGGTGTAGAGCCGGAAGATCTGGCGCACCGGCCTGCGGGCGCTCTCGCGGCCCTGCGAGGGGGAGGCGTCGAAGACGCGCACGATGCCGAAGTCCTTCTTCTTGTTGCGGCGGCAGAACTCGTCGGCCGAGGACTGGGCCTCGCCGCTGAAGGTGGTGGTCAGTTTTTCCGCGGACTTGCGCTTTTCGCAGAAGGCGCGGGCCTCGTCCTTTTCCAGGTAGGTGAAGGAGTGCTTGAGCACCAGGTTCTTGCCGTCGTACTCCGCCTCCTCGGTCTTCATGCCGTAGAGGTCGCAGGCGAGCGTGTTGACGGCCTTGGGTTTGCCCGCCAGCCAGGCCTTGCCGCGCTTGAGCGGCTGCATGCGCAGCACCTTGAGCGCGCGGGTCCGGGGCTTGAGCTCGGGGCATTTAAGTTCGGTCTGCGCGGCGGCGGGCAGGCCGAGGGCCAGGATGGTCAGGAAAATAACGGTTCTCATTTTGTCTCCCTTGCGAGTCGTAAATATATTATACTTTTACTGAATTTAAATTGCCGAAATTTCCGTACCGGAGGACACATGACCGACAACAAAGAAGGCGCGAAGCCGATGCAGCTGGAAGTGCAGATGGACGAGGCCACCGCGCAGGGCACCTACGCCAACCTCGCCGGCGTCACCCACAGCGAGACCGAGTTCATCTTCGATTTCCTGTTCCTGCAGCCCAACCAGCCCAAGGCCAAGCTGCGCGCGCGCATCATCTCCAGCCCCGTGCACACCAAGCGCTTCCTGCTCGCGCTGCAGGAGAACATCAAGCGCTACGAGGAACGCTTCGGCGCCATCCCCGAGCGCGCGGTCAACCTGACGCAGGGCCACAGCTGAGCCCGGCGGGGAAAAGAAAAAAGCCCGGGAAGGTCCCGGGCTTTTTCTTTTGACGGGGGGCTACTTGGCGCCCTGCAGCAGGAAGGCCTGACGCTCCACCGGGAGGTGGCAGTTGAGCTGGTAGCCCTTCTGCTTGATGCGGGTCAGCGCGTCGCTCGCCATTTCGTCGAGCTGCTCGTCGGAATAGTCCGGATGGGCGTGCCACAGCACCAGGTCGCGGGCCTGGGCCTTCTCTACCGCGAAGTCCACCACCACGGACAGGCCCGAGTGGCCCTGCTTCTTGAACGTCTCGTAATCCTTGTCGTTGTAGACGGCGTCGTGCACGAAGATGTCGGAGCCCTTCACGAAGCCGCCGAGCTTCTCGTCGTAGTCCTGGAAGGCGGTGGCGTCGCCCCAGATCTCGCTGTCGGGGCAGTAGGAGATGCGGCGGCCGAGGATGTCGAGCACGTAGACCAGGGTGCTGGTGGGATGGTTGGCGTACATCGCCGACAGCTTGACGCCGGGGAACAGCTCGTAGTTGTCCTCGAGGATCTCGTAGATGTCGATCTTGGCCTTCGGGGCCTGCTTGGTGAGCGAGAACGAGCTGTAGAACGTGGCCTGCGCCACCTCCTTGAGCGTCTTCTCGGGGTCGTTGGAGCCGATGAGGTGGATGTTGAAGTGGGGGTCGTGGATGGGCGCGAAGCGGCCCAGGCCCAGGATATGGTCCATGTGGAAATGCGTCAGGCAGATCCAGATGTCCTTGTAATAGCGCTTCTTCTCCGCTATTTCCTTGCCCAGCTCGACGATGCCGGTGCCGGCGTCGAAGATGAAGATGTGCTCCCTGGTCTCCACCGAGAGGCAGGAGGTCTGGCGGCCGTAGCGCGAGGCGGAGTTGGGCAGCGTGGCGGGCAGGCCGCGGGCGCCCCAGACCGTCATGCGGATCTGGCCGGCGTCGAGATCGCTGGCCTGCGGGTGCTCCTCCTCGCGGATGATGGCGGGCCCGGCCGCGGGCGCTTCCCCCGGGGACGGGGCGGGGGCCGCGCCGTCGAGGATGCTCTTGACCGTGTTGGAGAAGGTCTCGACGTTGTAAGGCTTCTGCAGGAAGAAATCGGCGCCGAGCTGGAACGCGCGCTGCTTTTCCACGTCGTAGGACTTGCCCGAGACCACGATGATCTTCATGTGCTTGAGCGCGGGGTCCGACTTGACGGACTTGCAGATGTCCATGCCGGTGATGCCGGGCATCATGATGTCGGTCACGATCATGCGGGGCATCTGGGCCTTGATGGTGGGGATGGCCTCGAGCGAGTCCTGTACAAGCGTCACGGTGTAGCCCGCGTCGGTGAGCAGGTCGCGCGAAAGCTCCCCGACCATGGGGTCGTCGTCTACGATGATAATGTCGGGATTTGCCATTGTTTTCTCCGCTCGCTGACGGTATTTACTATAATAGTATAAATTAATCCCGTTAAGGAAATGTTTCAACTCCATTAAATTATGATGAGGATAATCGCCGGAACGCACCGCGGAAGGAAGATCTTCTCGGTGCCCAAAGACAAGTTCGTGAAGCCGATCTCGGCGAGGATACGCCAGTCCTTCTTCGACATCGTGCGCCCGTACATCACCGGCGCCGTGCTGCTGGACCTCTACGCGGGCGTGGGCACCGTGGGCCTGGAGGCCCTCAGCCGCGGCGCCTCCAAGGTGGTCTTCGTGGAGAAGGAAGGCATCTGCGTCAAGACCATAGAGAAGAACATCGCCGCGCTGGAGTTCACCGAGAAGGCCAAGGTGCTCAAGGCCGACGTGCTGGCCGGCCTGAAATGGCTGGAGCATTTTTCCGACTACAAGGGCTACGACATCGTGTTCATGGGGCCGCCTTACCGCACCTCCGAGAACCTGCCGCTGTTCTACAGCGTCGAGACGCTCACCCTGCTCGCCGAGGCCAAAATAGTCAACCCGACGGCCCTGATAGTGGTGCAGCACCACAAGAAAGAGGTGCTGACGCCCGTCCCCGGCCTGGAGCACGTGCGCCACGAGCGCTACGGCGACACCGACGTGGACTTCTTCCGGCCAAAGCCGAATCCCGCGGCGCAGGACGTCCGCCCTTGAACCTTCCGGGCATGCCGCGCGGGATTCCCCGCGAAGCGGGCGGAGGGCCCAGCGCTATGCGCGCCAGGCCCGACGGGCTGCATGCCTCCCGCAGGGCGCCCGCTATGCGGGCGGAAAACCGCGGCAGCGGTTTTCAGGCGGCGAAATGATCTTCGACCCGTTCGAGCTCAACTACAGCAAGATCCGGGCTTACCTGGACTGCCCTTTCCTTTACCGCTACATCTACGCCGAGCGCAAGTTCGCGCCGCAGACGCCGTTTTCCTCGCTGGGCCTCTCCGTGCACAGGGCGCTGGGGGCCTTTCACGCCCGCCCCGGCGACCTGGGCGACCTGCTGCAGTACTACGAGGACAACTGGATACACCACGGCTACGGCCGCGCGCAGGAGAGCATGGAGTTCTACAACCGCGGCGCGCGGGTGCTGGAGGCCTGGTGGCTGCACTGGCAGGCCAACACGGCGGCCGTGCTCTACTCCGAGAAGCACTTCGAGTTCCCTTTCGAGAAATGGCGGATCAAAGGCACCATAGACCGCGTGGACCGGCTGCCCGGCGGCCTGGTGGAGCTGCTCGACTACAAGATGGGTTTCGAGGACCGCAACGAGTGGGACGTGGCGGGCAGCCTGCAGCTCAAGATCTACGCGCTGGGCCTGGCCCGCGCGCTGCGGCAGAAGGTGGGCGCCACCGGCTATTTCATCCTCACCTCCCTGCAGAAGGTGTCGCTGCCCTACGACCCGTCGGGCGAGGAGGCCACGCTGGCCCTCATCCGCGAGACCGGCGACAAGATGCTGGCCCTGACGATGGACCGCAAGGGCAATTGCCCGCGCTGCCCCATCCGCCGGCTCTGCCCCGAATCCACCGCCAAAGAAGAGTAGGCGCCGCCGCCGCAAAAGAAAAGCCCGGGAAGTTCCCGGGCTTTTCGCTTTAGCGCTGTACGCCGGCCGGCGGGGCCGCGGGGGCGCTCTCCGGGGGCGGCAGGTGGGGGAGGTTCTTGGCTTCCTTGTAGATCTGCAGGAAGACTATGACGCAGGAGATCAGCAGCGGGCCGAGGAACAGGCCCAGCGGGCCGTACACCTTCATGCCGCCGATGATGCCGAGGAAGAGCAGGAAGATGGGCAGCTTGGCGCCCTTGCCTATCAGGATGGGCCGCAGGAGGTTGTCGGTCAGGCCCACGGCCACCGCGCCCCAGAGCAGCACGAACAGGGCGGTCTTGGCGCCGGCGAGGAAGTACATGATCGCGGTGAGCGGCAGCCAGACGAGGCTGGTGCCGACGAAGGGCACCAGCGCGGCGAAGGAGGTGAGCAGGCCGAACAGGGCCGGGGCCTTTACGCCGGCCAGCCAGTAGCCGAAAGCGCCGATGAAGCCCTGGATGAGGGCCGTCAGCAGCAGGCCGCGCACGACGGCCATCGTGGTGATGTAGAGCTGGTTGGCCACGCGGTGCTTGTACTCGGCGTCCATGGGGATGAGGTCGATGAGCCAGTGCAGGAAGCGCTCGCCGTCGCGGAACAGCGCGAACAGCGAGAACACCATCACCATGAAATTCACGAGGAAGAAGAAGATGTTCTTGAGCAGGACGGTGCCCGAGCTGGTGATCTTCTCCTGCAGGCCTTTCACGCTGGTGGTCAGGATCTCGCCGAGGTCTATGTTGAGGTAGGCCTTCACGCTGTCGGGCAGGCGGATATCGAGGTCCTTGAGGGAGATGGCGCTGAGCCACTCGTTGGTGCGCGGGTAGAGGTCGCGGGATTCGTTGAGCAGCAGCCAGCCGAAGATCAGCAGCGGCAGCGCCAGCGTGAACACGGCGATGAAGGTGGTGGCGGCGGCGGCCGCGGAGCGGTTGGAGACGATCTTCCTGCGGATCCAGGCGTGCACGGGGTAGAAGATCAGCGCGAAGGCCGCGGCCACCACGAGCGCCCCGATGAACGGCGACAGGATCTGCAGCAGCTGGTAGAGCAGGAAGATCAAAATGCCGAAGAAGAAGAACAGGAAAAGCTGGGCCTTGTCGAAGCGCAGCAGCTTCGGCGGCGGGGGGATTGCGGTCATAGGACCATTATAGATAAAGAGGGCTCGCTGTTGCTATAATCGGGATATGACGAAACTGACGCTGGCGCTGGCGCGAGGAGAAGTGACCACTTTCTCGAGGAGTTCCTACGAGGTGGTCTTCTCCGTGTTCATGATCGCGCTGGCCTACTTCTACCGCGACAACCCGCAGATCGTCTACCCGCGCATCCTCTACTTCTTCGTGCTGCTGCTGGGCGCCAATTTCGCCTTCAACCGCCTGCTCAAGACCCGGGCCTCGGTCAGCCTCTGGGTGCTGGACCTGATGCTGCTGGCCAATTTCTGGATCATCACCGGCGTGCTGTACTATTCCGGCGGCAGCGGCTCCTACTTCTGGGTGCTGTACCTGCTGCCGGTCTTCGCCGCCTCGCTGATGGCCAGCGTTAAGGACGCCGCCGGCGTGGTGCTGCTCTGCGCGCTGGGGCTGGCCGTGTTCAACTGGCCGCTGGCCGGCGTGGACCTGGCCGCCGCCCTGGCGCTGGCCGTCAAGACGGCCGTGCTGGTCTTCTCGGCGGCGGTGGTGTTCCGCACGTCCCAGTCGCGCAAGGCCGCGGAGGCGGGCATGGCCTTCAAGCGCGCGCAGGTGGAGAAACTGGAGCGCGAGGTGCTGGCCAAGGAGTCGGAGCTGGTAAAGACCGCCACGGCGGGCGAGGTTGGCGCGCTGGTGAGCGGCGTGATGCACGACCTGGGCAACTCCGTCTCGGTGATCCTGCTCAGCGCGCAGCTGATGGAGCAGGACCCGGAGCTCAAGCGCGAGGACCTGGGGCGCATCCTGAAGGCGGCGCGCTACTCCAAGAGCATGATCTCCAGCGCGATGAGCATCGTGCGCGGCCAGGAGTACGCTTTCGAGGAATTCCCGCTGGGCGAGGCGGCCGAGGGGGCCGCGCTGCTGACCGAGTACCACGCCCGCAAGCGCGGGGCCGCGGTGGAGGTCAAGACGGCGCCGGACCTGCCGCCGATACGGGCCAGCCGGGCGCACGTGGAGCGCGTGCTGGTGAACACCCTGCTCAACGCCCTTTCCTTCGTGCCCGCCGAGGGCGGGCGCGTAACGCTGACGGTGCGCGCCGAGGGGGAGGAGGCCGTTATGGAGGTGGAAGATAACGGGCCCGGCTTCCCGCCGGCGCTGCTCGCCGGCGGCGTGAAGGCTTTCGGTACCACGCGCAAGGAAAAAGGGGGGACTGGGCTGGGGCTGTTCGTCTGCGGCCAGGTGGCCCGCCGTCACGGCGGCACCATGGTGCTGACCAACGTCCCGGGCGGCGGCGCGCGGGTGACCGTGCGGCTGCCGCTGGCGGGGCCGGTGAATTAGCCGGCGGCGGAGGAAATAAAAAGCCCGGGCAGCCGGGCTTTCTCATTTGCGGGGGTTAGTTCCAGAACAGCAGGGCTATGGCGGTACCGAGCAGCACCCGGTAGACCAGGAAAGGGGCCAGCGTGCGGCGCTTTACCCAGGCCAGGAGCAGCCAGATGAAGGCCAGCCCGGAGAGAAAGGAGGCCGCCAGGCCCCAGGCGAAAGCCGCGTTGAGCTGGTCCGGCGTGATCTTGCGCGCCTCCAGCAGGCCGGCGCCGAGTATGACCGGCGTGGAGAGCAGGAAGGAGAGGCGGGCCGCCGCCGACCGGCGGTAGCCGATGAAGAGGGCCGCCATGATGGTCATGCCCGAGCGCGAGGCGCCGGGCATCAGCGCCACGCACTGGGCCAGGCCTACCAGCAGCGCGTGCCGCCAGGTGAAGGCCTCCTCGTCCAGGCGCTGGGCCGGGGCGCGGTCGGCCGCGTAGATGACGGCAGAGAAGAACACCAGATTGAAGGCGATCCAGAGCGGGTCGCGGAAGACGGTCTCGGCGTAGTCGTTGAGGGCGAGGCCCGCTATGGCGGCCGGCACCGAGGCCAGCGCGAGCAGCCAGAGCAAATTGCCGCCCGGAGCGCGCGGCGTGGTGAAGGCGTCGCGGAAGATCTTCAGCCAGTCCTTGGCGAAGTAGATGAGCACGGCCAGCAGCGTGCCCAGGTGCAGCATCACGTCGTAGGCCAGGCCCTGGTACTCCCAGCCGAACAGCCGCGGCGCCAGCGCCAGGTGGGCGGAGCTCGAGATGGGGAGGAATTCGCCCGCGCCCTGCAGTATGCCTAAAATTACCGCTTGAAGCTCAGTCATGCCGTATCTCCGTTCCCGGGTAATAGTGCTTTAGTATGTCGCGGTATTTGAAGCCCCTGCGCGCCATGCCTTCGGCGCCCCACTGGCACATGCCCACGCCGTGCCCGCTGCCCACGCCGTCGAGAAAAACATAGTCCTTGCCCCGCAGGATGCTGAACCAGGAGCTGCGCACGGCGTTCCAGCCGGCCCGGCGGCCTATGCCGTGGTAGAAATCGGTGGCGGACACCGCGACGCGGCGGCGCTGCGTCTGGATCTCCAGCCGCGCCACGCGGCCGCTCTCGCCCCAGGCAGAAGCCTTGAGGCCCTGGGCGGTCTCGTCGGGCAGTATCCAGCGGGCCTGGCGGGCCAGGCGCGTGAGGCCGGTGTAGTAGATCTTGGTCTTCCAGTGGAAGCGCGGGGCTATGGAGCAATAGGGCTTGCCGCGCGGGCCGTCCCTGACGCCGGCGAGGTAGGGCTTGCCGGGAAAGGGCCAGACATTCGTCATATCTTCGGTGTGGCCGCCGCAGGCGGAGTGGTAATAGGTCTCGGCCGGGGCGCCGCCGTAATAGAGCACCTCGCCGGCGGTGGCCTCGGCGGCCTCGCGGGCGCGCCGCTTGACCGCCGCCGAGCCGGTGTAAAGCTGGCAATGGGTGGAATCGCAGAGGTTGTAGCCCTCTCCGGAGTGCGCTTTGTAATGCTTGAGCGCGTAGGTGCGCGCGGCCACCGCCTGGGCTTTGTAGGCCTCGGGGTGGGCCAGGTCGGCCGCCTCGCCGCTGACCACGCCGGCTATGTACTCCTCGAGCGGCAGGCGGTTGACTATGCGCAGCCGCCCTTTCCTGGACGAGAAGATCAGCTCGCCGCGGTAGAGGCGGCGCGGCAGGCCTTTGCCGGAGAGCCAGACGCCGCCGCGGGCGCGCAGCGTGCGTGCCGGGCCGGCCTTGTGCCGGCCGTCCAGCGACACCATGGCGCCCCTGACCCGCATCACGGCCTTGCCGGCCAGCGGGTGGCCGCCGGCGTGCGCCTCGCCGTCCGGCTCCAGCGTGACGGCCGAAAGCTTGCGCAGCGAATAGATGCCCACCTCGGCCTGGCGCTCGGCGGCGCCGGCGGGCAGGGCCAGCAGCAGCAGCAATAGCAGGGTCAACTGGGGTCCTTGGGAGGAGGGGGGGAATAGAATTCTACCAGCGAGGAGGGGCCGGGCCGCTCGGCCGGGCTTACGCGCACGAAGCCGGCCGGGGCCAGGTCGTAGCTCTCGCTGCCGGTGAAATAGCCGGCTATGGCCCCCAGGAGCGGCTGGTGGCCCACCACCAGCACGCGGCCGCCGCCGCAGGCGAGGCCTTCTATCAGCGTCAGCAGGGCCTGGGCCGGCCCGTCGCTGAGCTGGCTGGCCGTCTCGCGGGCGGCGCCGGGAAAAACTTCGGCCGCTATTTCGGCGGTGCGGCGGGCGCGGGCCAGCGGGCTGGACACGATGCGCCCGGGGGTGAAGCCGGCGGCGGCCAGGTGCCGCGCGGCTTCGCGGGCCTCCTGCTCCCCGCGCGGGGAGAGGGGGCGCTCGGAATCGGAGGCTACGCCCGCCTCGCGGGAGGAAAGGGAGTGGCCGTGGCGCATGAATACCAGTTCCGTCATGCCTATATTTTACAAATTTGAGGGGCGCGGCGGGGGCGTTTGGCCGTTAAAATATGTCGTTATTTTTTAACGATATTTCGGGGTATTAATTCTTCTAATCCGGTTTTTGGGACGCCAGGGGCCGCCGCGGCGCCCCCGGGCCTATGAGGGGGAGGGCGGCCTGCGAGCGGGAATATAAGCGGCTCTAATGCGGATAGAACATGTCCCATATGCCCGCCCCGGAGGGACGCGGCTTAAAGGCAGGGAAATTAGCATATAATATCTAGGCAGCGTCGTTAATATGTCAACGGAGGTCACCGTGAACTACCATATACTGATGAAGGGTGAGCTTGACGGGTTCGTCAAGAAACTTGCCAAGAAGATGAAGGTCTGCGCCCCTGTGGCGAAAGGGCACAACAATTACGCTTTCGAGGAAGTGACTTCGGCCGAAGAGATATCGATGGATTACATCCCCACGATACTCCCGCCCAAGAAGTATTTCATGCCGCCCCGGGAGAAGATGCTGGACTTCGACCTGACCGGGGGGAAGCCCCAGGACAAGGCCGTGCTCGAGAACGAGCCGCTGGCCGTCTTCGCGGTGCATACCTGCGACCTGGCCGGCATACAGTGCCTGAACATGGTCTTCTCCGAGCGGCCCCGCGACTATAACTACCTGCTGCGCAAAGAGAGCGTCTTCATCATCGGCCTCGAGTGCAACAAGTACTGCGACGGCAACGCCAGCTGCGCGCTGGTGGGCAACCACTACCCGAACGGCGGCTACGACCTGTTCTTCACCGACATCGGCGACAAATGGGTGATCCACGTGAACACCCAGAAGGGCGAGGAGCTGGTGGAGGGCATGGGCCTGCCCAAGACCTCCCCGGCCGACATGACCGCGCTCGATAAAGTCCGCGAGGGCAAGAAGCACGCCTTCCAGAACGAAATCGGCGTGGACCCCAAGCGGCTGCCCGAGATCTTCGCCAAGGGCACCGAGAGCAAGGTGTGGCAGGACGTGGGGAGCAAGTGCGTCAGCTGCGGCAACTGCACCAATGTCTGCCCCACCTGCTACTGCTTCGACATGGCCGACACGATCAACCTGGACCTGAAGACCGGTTTCCGCACGCGGACCTGGGATTCCTGCCAGTTCGAGACTTTCGCCACCGTCGCCGGCGGCGAGAACTTCCGCGAGGAGCGCGCCAACAGGCAGCGGCACCGCTTCTACCGCAAGTTCAAGTACCCGCTCGACAAGTTCTACCGCTCCTTCTGCACCGGCTGCGGCCGCTGCACGCGCACCTGCATGGCCAAGATCAACCTGAAGGACACCCTGAAGGCCCTGGCCGCCGAGCACAAATAAGGATATATCATGACCGAGATACACAATTCCAACTGGAAACTCCGCAAAGGGCAGATCATAGCCGCCAAGCAGATGACGGCCACCGAAAAGTGGTTCGACATCAAGCTCGAGGACGGCGACCTGGACCACGAGCCCGGGCAGTTCGTGCAGGTGGAGCTGTACGGCGTGGGCGAAGCGCCCATCTCCGTCTGCTCCTCCCCGACCAAGCGCGGCTCCTTCGAGCTGACCGTGCGCTCCGCCGGCCGCCTCACCAAGCACATGCACTCCATGGGCAAGGGCGACTGGCTGGGCATCCGCGGGCCGTTCGGCAAGCCGTTCCCGGTGAAGCTGATGACCGGCAACGACCTGCTGTTCGTCGCCGGCGGCCTGGGCATAGCGCCGCTGCGCTCGCTGATCAATTACGTGATCGACAACCGCCGCGAGTTCGGCAAGGTGGACATCCTGCTGGGCTGCAAGACGCCTACCGACATGCTGTTCGGCGAGGAGATCCGCGAATGGCAGAAGCGCCTGGACGTGAACTTCTCCTGCACGGTGGACCGCACGGCCCCCGACTGGACCGGCAACGTGGGCCTGATCACCAGCCTGATCCCCGGCGTGACCATCAACCCGGAGAAGACCTTCGGCGTGGTGGTCGGCCCGCCGATCATGTACAAGTTCGTCATCGCCGAGCTGCTCAAGAAGAACCTGCCCGAGAGGCAGATCATCCTGTCGCTCGAGCGGCACATGAAATGCGGCATGGGGAAATGCGGCCACTGCCAGATAGACCACCCCAAGAACTACTACTGCTGCAAGGACGGCCCCACCTTCACCTACGAAGAAGTGAAGGAATCGAAGAAACTTTAATACGGAGAAATAAATGACCAAGAATAACGAAACCGTAAACACCCCGGCGCAAGCCCCCGCGGCCGCCGCCAAGCCCAAGGTGGCCTTCTTCGACTTCGCCTGCTGCGAAGGCTGCCAGCTGCAGATCACCAACTTCGGCGAGCTGCTGCTCGACGTGCTCGGCGCGGTGGACGTGGTGGAGTTCCGCGAGGCCATCAGCGAGAAATGGGACGGCGACTACGACGTGGTCTTCATCGAAGGGTCCATCGGGGACCACCACGCCGAGGAGCGCCTGAAGAAGATCCGCGCGCGCGCCAAGGTGCTGATCGCCTACGGCTCCTGCGCCACCACCGGCGGCGTCAACGGCATGAAGAACTCCTTCGAGCTCGACGAGATCCGACAGAGCGTCTACGGCAAGGACTACAAGCTCTTCGACAGCACGCCCACCAAGCGCGTGGACCAGGTGGTCAAGGTGGACTACTACATCAACGGCTGTCCGATCTACATCCCCGAACTGGTGGAGGTGCTCAAGCACGCCCTGCGCGGCCTGCCCTACACCGTGCCGGACAACCCGGTCTGCGCCGAGTGCAAGCTCAACGAGAACGTCTGCATGTACGAGCGCGGCCTGGCCTGCCTGGGCCCGTGGACGAAAGCCGGCTGCAACAGCTGGTGCGTCAACAACGGCAACATCTGCTACGGCTGCCGCGGCGAGGTGAGCAACCCCGCTAAGAACGCCAACGACGTCATCAGCAAATACAACCTGAAGCCCGAACTGATCAAAAGCAAGTTCGACATGTACAACAAGTGCAAGGAAGGTGTGAAATAATGGCTACCGACAACAAAGATCTCGACATAAAAGTCGAATACGTCACCCGCGTGGAAGGCCACGGCAATATCGTCGCCAACGTCAAGAACGGCAAGATCGAGAAGTGCGAGTTCCACGTGGTGGAGACGCCCCGTCTGTTCGAGGGCATGCTGCGCGGCCGCAGCATCTTCGAGGCGCAGCACATCACCAGCCGCATCTGCGGCATCTGCTCCTGCGGCCACTCGCTGGCCAGCGTGAAAGCGGCCGAGGACGCGCTGGGCCTGACGCCGAGCGAACAGACCGTGAAGCTGCGCAAGCTGCTGCTCGACTACGAGTTCCTCGACAGCCACATCCTGCACGTGTACCTGCTGGCCGCCCCCGACGTGCTGGGCGTGCCCTCCTTTATCCCGCTCATCGCCTCGCACAACGCCACCGTGCGCCAGGTGCTGCGCCTCAAGAAGGCCGTCAACGACTGCTGCGACATCCTGGTCGGGCGCCACATCCACCCGATCACGATGATCGCCGGCGGCTGGACCAAGCTGCCCTCCAAGAAGGAAATAGACCAGCAGATCAAACTGCTCGAGGGCATGGCCGCCGACCTGGGCGAGGTGCTCAAGCTCGCCGCGACGCTGAAGTTCCCGGACTTCCACCGCAAGACCGAGTACGTGGCGCTGGTCTCCGACGACGGCGAATACCCGCTGCTCAACGGCGACATCGGCAGCACCGAGGGCAAGCGCGTGAGCTACAAGGAATACCGCGCGTCCACCAACGAGTTCATCGACCCGCGCTCTTCGGCCAAGTTCACCAAGTGGAGCGGCGACAGCGTTTTCGTGGGCGCGCTCGCGCGCTTCAACCTCAACGCCGACAAGCTGCACCCCGAGGCCAAGGCGCTCGCCAAGGCGCTGAACTTCAAGCCGGTCTGCGACAACCCGTTCATGAACACCGTGGCGCAGGTCGTGGAGATAGTGCACTGCTACCACCACGCCCTGGAGATCCTCAAGGACCTCCAGAAGAACGGCCTGGACTATTCCCAGCAGATCACCGTGGGCGTCAACGAGAAGGGCTCCGTGCCCGTGCGCGCCGGCGACGGCGTGGGTTCGGTGGAGGTGCCCCGCGGCATCCTGCACCACAACTACGTGACGGACCAGGACGGCATGATCAAGCAGGCCAACTGCATCATCCCGACCAACCAGAACGTCAACAACATAGAGCACGACTTCTCCAAGCTGCTGCCCGAGATCCTCTCCGAGTCCAAGGACAGCATACGCCTGAAGCTCGAGATGCTCGTGCGGGCCTACGACCCGTGCATCTCCTGCTCCGCGCACTTCCTTGATGTCACCTTCGTGGAATAACGAGGCAGCCGCCGCGCTGGCCCCCAGGGGCCGGACGCTGGTAGTAACGCTGGGCAGTACGTTAAGGGCCGACGATGGCGTCGGCCCTTACGTTTGCTCGCATGTTAAATTCTCCCGGCCCGACCTGCTGCTGCTCGACGCCGGCACCACGCCGGAGAACGTGGCCCAGACGGCCATAAACTGGAAGCCCGACAAGCTGATCCTCGTGGACGCGGCCCATTTCAAGGGCACGGCGGGGGAGGTGAGGGTCATCCCGCTGGAGGCCATCAACCAGGCCATGCCCATCTCCACCCACAGCTTCCCGCTGTCGGTAACGTTTTCCATCATCAAGGAGGACACCGGCTGCGAGCTGGCGGTGGTAGGCGTGCAGGCCAAGTCCCTGGACTACCGGGAGGGGCTGAGCCCCGAGGTTGAAAAAACCGCTATCGAACTGGCGGACTATTTTAATAGAATTGGAAACCTATGATACCAGGCCAGCATGAGAACCGCCCCATCAGCCTTGGCGCCGCCCTTTTTCCGGTGGCGGCGGTGGTGGGGATGCTGGCCTACAACGTGCACGTCTTCGGCGACAACGCCGTGGGCGGGTCCAACCAGTTCATCCTGCTGCTGGCCGGGGCCATAGCGGCCCTGGTGGGGTTCCGCCACAAGGTCACCTACGACAGCATGCTGGCCCACGTGTCCGGCAACCTCAAGTCCACCGCCGGGGCCATTTTGATACTGCTGATGGTGGGCGCGCTGTCCGGCGCCTGGCTCATAAGCGGCATCATCCCGTCGATGATCTACTACGGCCTCAAGATCCTCAACCCCTACGTCTTCCTGCCGGCCACGCTGCTGGTCTGCTCGGTGGTGTCGCTGGCCACCGGCAGCAGCTGGTCCACCTCCGCCACCGTGGGCGTGGCGCTGATAGGCATAGGCAAGGCCGTGGGCATTCCCGAGGCCATGACGGCCGGCGCGGTGATCTCCGGCGCCTACTTCGGCGACAAGCTCTCCCCGCTGTCCGACACCACCAACCTGGCGCCGGCGATGGCGGGCACGGACCTGTTCACGCACGTGCGCTACATGACCCTCACCACGGTCCCGTCGTACATAGTGGCGCTGCTGGCCTTTATAGGGCTTAGTTTTACCATAAAGCCCCACGGCGCGGCCGACGCCGCCGGGGTCATGGCGGCCATCGCCTCCGTTTTTACCGTGACGCCGTGGCTGTTCCTGGTGCCGGGGCTGGTGATCTTCATGATAGTGCGCAAGACGCAGCCGCTGGTGGCGCTCATCGTGGGCACGCTGCTGGGCGGGGCTTTCGCCCTGGTCTTCCAGCCGCAGGTGCTGGCGGGCCTGGCCGGAGTGGAGCGGCTGGATTTCCTGTCCGCCTACAAGGGCGTGATGAACGCGATGACGGTAAAGACCTCCATCGCCACCTCCGACCCGGCCCTCAACGACCTGTTCTCCTCGAAAGGCATGAAGGGCATACTGGACACGGTGTGGCTGATCATCTGCGCCATGTTCTTCGGCGGCGTGATGGAGGCCATTGGCGCGCTGCACAAGATCAGCTCGACGCTGCTGCGCATGGCCAACTCGGTGTTCGGCCTGTTCGCCAGCACCGTGGCCAGCTGCCTGGCCGTCAACCTGACCGCCTCCGACCAGTACCTGGCCATCGTGGTGCCGGGCAAGATGTTCGCCGAGCCGTTCAAGGAAAAGGGCCTGGCCCCGGAGAACCTCAGCCGCACGCTGGAGGACTCGGGTACCGTCACCTCGGCGCTGGTGCCGTGGAACACCTGCGGCGCCTACCAGGCCGGCGTGCTGGGCGTGGGCACGCTGGACTACCTGCCCTACGCGGTGTTCAACTACGTCAGCCCTTTCATGACGCTGCTCTTCGCGGCTTTGAATATCAAGATACGCAGATTGGTCAAATAACAAGGAGAACGCTATGCTCGACAAGATGAAACAGCTTTGGGAAATGAAGCGCAAGATGGACGAGATCAAGAAGGAACTGGACGGCCTGGAGCTGGCCAGCGAGGACAGCCTGGTGAAGGTGACCATCACCGGCTCCCAGGAAGTAAAGAAGGTGGAGATAAAGGTGGAACTAGCCGGGGCGGACAAGGCCAAGCTGGAGGCCGCCCTGACCGAGACCGTCAACCGCGCCGTGCGCGAGAGCCAGAAGGCGGCCGCCGGGAAGATGAGCGCGCTGGGCGGCATCCCCGGCATGGGCGCTTAGTCCTCCAAGGGCAATTAAAAAACCCCGGTTAAAGCCGGGGTTTTTTATTTGGTACGGGAGAGCTTATTTCAGCTGGTAGGAGGTCAGCCGCAGGGTCTCCTGCCTGTCCTCGGAGTTGATCTTCTCGTAGACCAGGCCCACGCCGGGGGCGTAGTAGCGCTCGGCCGAGCCGGCGTCGCCGCCGCTGAGGCGGGTGGTGATCTTGAGGCAGCCGTTATAGATGCCGGCGGGCACGGTGACCTTGGCGTTCAGGGCGGCCACGCGGTTGCGGTCGGCGCCCTCGTTCCAGACCATGTTGTAGGTCAGCGGGAAGGGGACCTCCATGCGGGGGCCGTAGAGGGGGGAATCGGAGGAGCGTATGCCGTCGGTCTGCGCGGCGACGACGAAGTTGATGACGCGGGGCCTGGTCTTGTTGAAGATGATCATGTTGACGGCCGCGGTCTTGTCCTTTTCGGAATAGGACAGGTACTCCAGGCGGATGGTCTTGGGGTCGGTGAACTCGCTGGAGGTGTACTCGTATTCCAGTACGGCCCGCCGGCTGATGGGCAGGTACTGGTCGGCCGGGGTGTCGGAGTAGCGGTCGTTAGAGATGCTGACCGGGGCGGGCACGCTGAAGACGGGCAGGTTCTCGCCGGCCTTGCGGTAGGCCTCGGCGAGGCCGGGGTCGGTGGCGGCGAGGACATTGTCCACGGCATTGTACTGGGCGGCGGCGCCCAGGGGGGCCGTTATAAGGGATATATAAATAAACGTTTTGACGAACTTTAACATAGCAATAAGCCTCCGAAATATAATTTTCTTATATTTCCGATACTTTGTGCTAAGTTCCTAAGGGTGGGTGGAAACTTAACGCGTCTTCCGAATACTAACTGGGAAGAACATCATCGCGCGGGTAGTCTTTGGACTTTTGAGGATACCTTCGCGACTTGTAAGGTACGGAACCAACTAGGAATAGTATAGCAAACCTGCCCCTCCCGGTCAAGCAATTAGGGTCCGCAGGATGCCAAGTCGGGGGCCTGGCAAGGGTGCGGCCCCGGAAGGCACGGGGTCGGCCACACCGTGGCCGCCCCTCCTCACTCAGTCGTCGCGCTTACGCAAGCTCCTCCCTCCGTGAGGGCCTTCCGAAACCACACCCTTGCCACCCCTCCGCTAGGTTTCATGAGTATGATAGCCCATAGAAAACAAGTTGCCTTGCGGAAGCCGTACGGGCAGGGTTAGCAAAACCTTCATGAGGGCGAGGCTTGCGTAGCGCCGAGCCCGA
>PHAL01000038.1 GCA_002840355.1 Elusimicrobia bacterium HGW-Elusimicrobia-3
CGCCGAGGCCCTCTTCGGCGAGAACCGCCTTGAGGTTCGGGAACGAGTCCCTCATGTGCGGCAGGTGCATTGCGTACATGAACTCTTTCTCGAAGGCGGGCTCCACGGAGAGCTCGACGTATTCGACCTTCCGGGCCCACTCGTCGGCTTCGGCACGCTTATTGAAGTCGAGGAGCGCCATCCGAGCTCCGTCACCGGCGGCGTTGCCGACGGCGCCGAGGGAGATCAGGAACTCGCCGGTAAAGCCGTTGAACGGCGGCAGCGCGCAGGCCGCGGCCGACCCGGCCAGGAACAGCGGGGCGGTGCGCGGCAGGCGCCTGGCCAGGCCGCCCAGGGCCTCCAGTTCGGCGGTGCCCGCTCCGTGCAGCACGGCCCCGGCGCCCATGAACAGCAGGCCTTTGAAGAGGGAATGGTTCAGCACGTGCAGCAGCGCGCCGGAGAAAGCCAGCGCCGACATAAGCGGCGCGCCGCTTACCGCCGCCACCGTGCCCAGGCCCAGCGCCATGAGGATGATGCCTACATTCTCTATGCTGGAATAGGCGAGCACGCGCTTGAGCTCGTGCTGCGCCAGCGCGAACAGGGCGCCCAGCACGCAGGAGACGGCGCCGGCCGCCAGCATGGCCCAGCCCCACCATTCCTGCCAGGGGGAGAGGAAGCCCAGCATCCGGATGAGGCCGTAAAGGCCGGTCTTTATCATGACGCCGCTCATCACGGCCGACACCTGGCTGGGCGCTGCCGGGTGGGCCTCGGGCAGCCAGACATGCAGCGGTATGAAACCGGCCTTGAGGCCGAAACCGGCCAGGGCCAGCAGGAACACCGCCGAGGCCAGGCCGCCGGAGGGAGCGGCGAAATGGGCGAAGTCCAGGCCGGGAGAGCTCTGCGACAGCAGGCTGAAGGCCGCCAGCAGCAGCAGCGCCCCGGCGCCGCCGGCCGAGATATAGATAAAGGCCGCCCGCCTGGACTGCTCCTTTTCATGGTCGAAAAGCACCAGCAGGAAGGAGGCGGCGGCCATCAGCTCCCAGCCCAGCATGAACAGCACGGCGTTGGCGGCGGTGAAGACCACCACCATCGAGGCGGTGAGGATGTTGAAAGCCGCCCAGGCCAGGCCCAGCGGCTTCTTGCCCTCGTAAGCCTTTAAGTAATCGGCGCCATAGATAGCGGAGAGGCCGGTGAGAATGAAGACGGGCACGAGGAAAAAAGCGGCGAGCGGGTCGAGCGTGAAGGACAGGGAACCCAGCGGGACGGACCAGGGCAGGACCAGGGTATCCGGCATGCCGGTCAGCAGCACGCGGCCGGCCGGCAATAAGCCGAAGAGCGACGCGGCGGCCGCGCCGTAAGCCCCGGCGTCCTGCGCCCGGGCGGGCTCTTTGCGCAAAGCAAAAGCCAGCGCGGAGCTGGCGAGCAGCACTAGTAGGGAGAGTAGGACCAGTAACATTTTTGAAGCCTGAACGTCAGCGCCGTGAGGTGGTCCTGGCTGTGGCGGCCATCGAGAACGAAATGCGGCGTACCAATAATCTAAAAAATATAACGCGCGCTGTCAAACCGCGCTATTTCTTTACCTGCGGTATGTATTTGCCGTAGCCCTCGCGCTCCATGTCCTCCAGCGGCACGAAACGCAGCGCGGCGGAATTGATGCAGTAGCGCAGCCCCTCCGGGCCGGGCCCGTCGGGGAACACGTGGCCCAGGTGGGAGTCGCTGGACCCGGAGCGCACTTCCACGCGCTCCATGCCGTGCGAGGCGTCGGTCTTCTCTTGCACTTTGGCCTCTTTCAGCGGCCGCGTGAAACTGGGCCAGCCGGAGCCGGAGTCGAACTTGTCGGCGGAGAGGAACAGCGGTTCGCCGTCGATTATATCGACGTAGATGCCGGGACGGTGCTCGTCCCAGTACTCGTTCTTGAAGGGGGGCTCGGTGCCGCAGTTCTTGGTGACTTCCAGCTGCAGCGGCGTGAGTTTCTTGATCTTTTCGTCCATGGGTTTCTCCTCCGGCCCGGCGTTCGTGCAGGCCAGCAGCAGCGCCAGCGGGAGCGCGGCCAGGCGTTTCACAGCTTATCCAGCGGGCGGCAGGCCACCAGGTCGGCGCCCAGGCCCAGGAAGTTCTCCGCTACCACCGAGCCGGTCTTCACCGGCGAGGTCACCACTATGGTCTTCACCGCCCGCATCGCGTCGAAAAGCTTGTCCTTGGGAATGGGTCTGGAGGTGCGCACGGGCAGCATCTTCAGCTCCAGGCCGCGCGTCAGCACCGAGGTGGTGAGCGTGCGCAACGGCGCCTCGGTCTCCTGGCGCGCGTACTTGTCGCCGCGCTTGCACTTGTGGCCGGTCACGCTGATCACGCGCGAGCCGTCGGCCTCTATTTCCAGGCGGCAGCCCTGCGGGCATTCTATGCAGGTCATCACGCGCTTCATGCGGGGACCCCCAGGTATTTGGCGGCCATGCGGCCGGCCAGCTCGCTGTCCCTGGTGACGGAATCGGCCAGGTCGTAGACCTTGCAAGCGTTGCCGCAGGCGAACACTCCGGGCAGCGAGGTCAGGTTGACCTCGTCGGCCACCGGGGTGTTGGTGCGGCGGTCCACGGCGCCGCCGGCCATTTCCAGCAGCTCGTTCTCGGGGATCAGCCCGACGGACACCAGCACGGTGTCGCAGGCTATCTCGAAAGCGGTGCCGGGGATATCCTTAAAATCGTCGTCCACCCTGACCACGGAGACTTTCTCCACGCGGTCCGCCCCGTGGATGGCGGTGAGGCGGTGCTGGAACCGCAGCGGTATGCCGAAATCTTCGAGGCATTGCACCACGTTGCGCACCAGGCCGCGGCTGGTCTTCTGTATCTCTATCACGGCCTTCACGGCCACGCCTTCCAGCGCCATGCGCCGGGCCATGATGAGGCCTATGTCGCCCGAGCCCACTATCACCGCCTCGCGGCCCGGGATCCAGCCTTCCATGTTGACCATCTTCTGGGCCAGGCCCGCCGGGAAAACGCCAGCGGGGCGGGAACCGGGGATGGGGATCATCTCGCGGGTGCGCTCGCGGCAGCCGGTGGCGAGGATCACGGCGCCGGCCTGTATGTCCTCCATCGCGCCGGGGCGCAAGTACGAGAGTTCGCGGTCCTTGCCGAGCTTGACCACGAAGGAGCGCAGGCTGACCTCTATGCCGGGGTCGGCATGCACCAGCGCGGCGAAGCGGTCGGCGTACTCCGGGCCGGTCAGCTCCTCCTTGAAATGGTGCAGGCCGAAACCCGGGTGTATGCACTGGTTGAGGATGCCGCCCAGGTGCTGGTCGCGCTCGAGCAGCAGCACGTCCTCCACGCCGGCCGCGCGCGCGGCCAGGGCCGCCGCCATGCCGGCGGGGCCGCCGCCCACTATCACCAGTTCGCGCCGCTTCATCGGGCTAGTTCAGGTCCAGCGCCGTCCACTGCCGGTTGGTGTGGATGAAAGACATCATCTCCGGGGAGGCGTCGTTGAGAAAGGTCAGGATATAGTCCGCGCCGCCCGGGTCGGCGGGGGCGAGACAGCAGTCGCCTGCCTCGATGTCGTAGATGGAACTGGGTTCGCCGCGCTTCAGCTTCTTCTTGATGAACTTCTTGGCCTTGGGGGCGTGGCTTCTGAGGTATATCAGGTTCATTTGCGTTCGTCCTTTACGATCTCGGAGCCGGGGCCGCGCTTGGTGAGCTCCGTCACCGGGCGGCCCAGCTCTTCCTGCATGATCTTCAAGATGCGGGTGGTGCAGAACCCGCCGTGGCAGCGCCCGGCCTGGGCGCGGGTGCGGAACTTCACCCCGTCGAGGGTGGTCGCGCCGTGCCGGACGGCGTCGCGCACTTCCTGCGCGCTCACCAGCTCGCAGCGGCAGACTATATCGCCGTAGGCCGGGTTTTTGGCTATCAGCCGGCGCGCCTCTTCCGGCGAAGACATGAAAAGGTGCTCGGTGCGCTGCCGCAGGCGGTGGAACTGGTCTTTGGGCTCCAGCGGCAGCCCCTGTTTCTTAAGGATGTCCGCTATCATGACCGCTATGGCGGGGGCCGCGGTGAGGCCCGGGGACTGTATGCCGGCCGCGTTCACCAGGCCGGGCGCGGCGCTCTCGTGGCGGATGATGAAATCCTTGCCGGCCACCGGGCGCAGCCCGGCGAAATAGGCGATGATGTCGCCCTTGGAGACGGAGGGCATCATGCGGCGGGCGCCGGCGAGCACCTCGGCCAGGCCTTCCTCGGTGGTGGCCAGGTCGTCCTTGTCGCCGGTGTCGTGCGCGGTGGGGCCTATCATCGGGTTGCCGTCGGAGGTCTTGATGATCAGGATGCCCTTGGAGGTCTTGGAGGGCAGCGGGAAGATTATATGGTTGGCGATATGCTCGCGTTTCTTGTCGAGCAGGTACTCCTCGCCCTTGCGCGGGGTGATGGTGAAGGTGGGCGCGCCGGCCATGGCGGAGATCTCGTCGGCGCGCAGCCCGGCCGCGTTGACGAGGAACTTCGTGGTATAGACGCGGCCGCCGGCCTCCACGTAAAAGCCGCCGCCTTCCCTGCGCCGTATGCCGGCGACTTTGGCGGAGGTCTTGAGTTCCGCGCCGTTCTTGACCGCGTTCTCGATGAGCGCGTAGACGAAGCGGTAGGGGCTGATGATGCCTGCCGTGGGCACCAGCAGCGCGGCCTTCACCTCGGGGCCCAGGTTGGGCTCATTGGCGTCCAGCCAGGCCCGGTCCACCACCCGCATATCTTTAACGCCCAGGGCCTCGCCCTCGGCCTTTATCGTCTCCAGCTCCGGCAGGTCGGCCAGGTCGAAAACGGCTATCAGCTGGCCGCATTGCACGAAATGCAGGCCCAGGTCGGCCGCCAGCTCCTCGCGTATCATGCGGTTGCCTTCCACGCACAGCCAGCCCTTCAGCGAGGAGGGGGGATTCTGCGTGCCGGCGTGCACGATGCCGCTGTTGGACTTGGACACGCCGAAGGCCGGCTCGGCCTCTTTTTCCAGCACGAGCACCTTGAGCCGGTAGCGTGAAAGCTCCCTGGCCGCGGCCGCGCCGGTGACCCCGGCGCCTATAATGATAACGTCATAGGACATCGGTTTTATTCTACAAAAAAAGGGCCCGCCCCGGCCCGCGGGACCGGCCGCAGGATTTCTATTGCATTAAGGAGTTCTCTTATATAAAATAAATGCATGAAACGTCTCTACCGCAGCAGCGACAATAAGGTTTTCGCCGGCGTGTTCGGCGGCCTCGGCGAATATTTCGACGTGGACCCGGTGGTCCTGCGCCTGGCTTTCGTCTTCGTGCTGCTGGCCACCGCCGTGATCCCGGGCCTGATCGCCTACGCCGCGGCCATCTTCATCGTGCCGGCGCGGCAGGGCGGCGCCCAGTCTTGAACTTTTTCCGCCCCGTGGGGGGGCTAGGGGGACAATGAAAAGTCATTTCCGCATCCGGCAGGCTTGCGCCGCCGCCATCCTGGCGGCCGCGCGGCTCTGCGCGCCCGGCCCCGCCGCGGCCCAGGACAACCTCGACGAATTCTGGACCTTCATGAGCGAGGAGGCCAGGATACTTACCGTCGCCTCGGACACGCCCGAGAGCGTTTTCGACAGCGTCTCCAACGTGACCGTCATCGACCGCGCCATGATAGAGCGCTACAATTTCGCCTCGGTAGCCGAGGCGCTGCAGACCATGCCCGGGCTCGCGGTGCTGCGCACCTACCTGATGCACAATATCCCCACCGTGCGCGGCGCCCTGCAGGAGCATTACGCCAACAAGGTGCTGGTGATGATAGACAATGTGCCGATGTGGCACGCCGTCACCGGCGAGGGGGACCTGGACCGGGTAGGCATAGACGCGGTGGAGCGCATCGAGGTGCTGCTGGGCCCCGCCTCGGTACTGTACGGCTCCAACGCCCTCACCGGGGCGGTGAACATCGTGCTGCGCAAGGCGCCCAAGGGGGAACGGTTCGGCAGCTTTACCGGCGGCCTGGCCAGCGGCGCCGGCGGCTACGCCGGCCGCGGCGATGTGTCGCGCACTGGCGGCCTCTACTCCGGCGGCACGGGTGACTACTCATACATGGTCTCGGCCGACTCGCGCGAAGAGGCGCAGCCCGCCCTGCTGCTCAAGGACGAGAACAGGGCCGAGAACTCCGTGCGCGAGTATTTCGGCGCCCGCACCCTGAATTATTCCGGCGCCTGGGGCGCCAGTTCGCTGCTGCTCAACGCCTCCCGCAGCGACCAGAATTACCTGGGCAACACGCTCAGCCTGGCCAGCGGCGCGCTGTTCAACGAGACGCGCGAGGCCGCCCTCGCCAGCTTCTCCCATAACTTCTCTCCGGCCTGGGGCTCGCTGAACTACACCGCCACCTACGACTGGCAGCGCCGCAGCGTGCCCCGCGACGCCAGCGACAATATCCGCTCCGACATCGTCGGGTCGCGCCTGGTCAACTCGCTGGACGCCCGCGTGAGCCTGCCGCGGGGCTTCTACCTGGATACCGGCGCCGCGCAGGAATACCGCTACGCCCAGCGCTACCTCAACTATTACAGCAATACCGGCGCCAATCAGTGGGACAACAGCCTGAGCGACCGCCTCAACCGGGAGAGCTCGCTGCACGCGCAGCTTGGCCTGGACAGCGGGAGCTGGAAGCTGCTGGCCGGCGGCCGCTATACCAACGACGGCCACGCGGGCGACAACCTCTCGTCCAGGGCCTCGGCCATCTATATGCTCGACGAGCGCAACAGCCTCAAGGCCCTGTTCAGCCAGTCGTTCCGCTCCCCGACGCCCTTCGAGCAGTATTTCAAGCCCTCCCCTGTCACGGTGGTCGGCAACCCGGACCTCGAGCCGGAGCGCACCGAGTCCTACGAGCTGGCCTACCTGGCATCGCGCGGCAACTTCTTCGCTCATCTCACCGCCTACCACGCCAGGTATAAGGACTCCATCTTCCGCGACCAGGGAGAGTTTACCCGCGACGGCTTCACCTACCCCAACGTGAATTTCTACGCCAACGCCCCGGAGTATCACGCCGAAGGCCTGGAGCTGCAGGTCCGCTACTCGGGCAAGCACGCGCACGCCTTCCTCTCTTTCGACCGCCTGCGCGGCAGCCGCCACGACGAGTCCGACGTCCCGGCCCCCGGGGCCTTCGGCCTGCCCGGCGGCAGTTCCTGGAACTTCAAGTACGCCCCCCACTACAACCTCTCCGGCGGCCTGGCGGTGGACTCCGGCCGCTTCTTCGCGGCCTCCAATTTCAATGTCTTCGGCCCCGGCCGGTCGCTGCGCGAGACTATCCCGGCGCAGTTCTGGGCCGACGCCAGCCTCGGTTACCGCAGCGGCGGCGTAAAGCATGCCCTGGCGGTCAGGAACCTCACGGACGGGGTGGTAGAAATACCGGAGTACGTGCGCCTGCGCGTGGTGGAAACGCTGCCGCTATATACGGGGCGCCGCCTGGAGTACACGTTCAGTTACCGCTTCTAGAATGAAAAGAGCCCTCACCCTGGCAGCCCTGACCCTGCTCTGCGCGCCAGCGCAGGCGGAGCCGCAGGGCGGCGTCGCGGCGGTGCTCTCCAGGGACAGCGGCTTCTACCTGGAGGCCTTTTCGGCCTTCCAGGCCGGTTACGGTGCCGAGGTGCGGCGCTATGACGCGTCCAAGGGCGCGCCAGCCCTGCCGCCGGGCGCGGACACGGTGGTGGCCTTCGGCGCCAGGGCGGCCAGCCAGGCCTACCCCGCCCACGTGAATTTGATCTACTGCATGTCGCCTGGTCATTTCGTGTCCTCGGCTGGCCGCACCGGAAAGACGGTAAAGATCAGCATGCGCCCCTCCCACGCCAGGCTGCTGGACAAACTTAAGGAGATACAGCCTTCTCTCAGGCGGCTCACGGTATTCTGGACCGGGACGGGATACGACGGCCAGATGCAGGAACTGGGCGCAGCCGGGGCCGGGCACGGGCTGGAGGTCAGCCTCGTGAAGGTGCGCTCGGCCGCCGACCTGCCCGCCCTGCTGCGCAAAGGGCTCCGGGACATGGACGCTTTCTGGCTGCCCCCCGACCCGCTGCTGATCTCGCCGTACACACTGATGATATTCAAGGAGTTCTCCCAGGGCAACGCCATTCCCATGTACGCCTCCACCCGCGGCCTGGCGCAGGAAGGCGCCACGGCCTCGGTCGGAGTAAGTTTCAAGGCCGGCGGCGCCGCGGCCGCGCTGGCCGCGCGGGGCCTGGAGCGGGGGGAAGACATCCCGGAGCTGGTCTTCCCCGACGCCGTAGAACTCACGCTCAACGCCTCCGCCGCCCGGCGCTGCGGCATCACCTTCCCGCCCGCGATACTGCGCGAGGCCGCCTACCTCTTCCCATGAAACTCTACGCCAAGATCATCATTTTCATAACCGTCCTGATGGGCGCGGCCCTGTGGGCCAACGTCCATTTCTCCCGGCTGGCCGTTTCCGAGGCCATGAGCGCGCAGATCTTCGACGCCGCGGCCAACGTGGCCGCGGACCTGGCCCCGGAGTTCCGCCGGGCGCTGGTGTCGGGCAAGGAGCTCGACGGCATCAAGGCGCTGCACGCCTTCACGCAGCGCACCGGCGCCGTCTACGCCGGCCTCACCAACGCGCGGGGGGAGGTGATCGCCCATACCAACGTGGCGCTGGCAGGCACCCGCCTCGACGACCCGCTGATGATCAGGGGCCTGCGCCTGGCCGCGCCGGCCTTCGCCCGCCTCGCGCACAACGGCGAGCCGGTGGTCGACTCCGTCATCCCGGTGGCGCAGAACCGTCCCACCGGCGAGGACCTGCTGTTCGAGGGCGTGGCCGGCCCCGCCGAGGCCGCCGGCTTCCTGCGCGCGGGCCTGCCCATGACGCCGGCCCTCAAGGCCGAAAGGGAGATCATCTTCAGCCTGCTGCTGCTGGCGCTGGGCATCGCCGTGGTGGCCGCGGGCCTGTCCGCGGTTTTCTCCCGCCTGATGCTGCGGCAGGTCGCGCTGCTGGGCGAGGGCATCAGGAAGGTGCGCGCCGGCGACTATAATTTCTCGGTGCCGGTCATCGCCCGCGACGAGCTGGGCGAGGTGGCCGAGAGCTTCAACAAGCTCAGCCTCGGCCTCGCCGAGACCACGGTCTCCAAGCAGTACCTCGACTCGGTGCTCGAAAGCATGCCGGACCCGATGATCATCACCGACGAGGAGGGGAACATCCTGAAGGCCAACCGGGCCGCCGCCGAGTTCTCCGGCTACGATTTCAGTACGGCCCGGCTGAACCTCAAGGACCTGCTGGAGCCCCAGGCCGACGGCGCGGCGGAGCCTTTCGGCCTGCTCTCCTGGAGCGGCCACATAAAGGAGCTGGACCTGTGGCTCAAGGCCAGCGACGGGCGCCGCCTGCCGGCCATGCTCTCGGCGGCCTTCATCGGCGGCGAGGGGCGCCGCCGCGTGGTGACGGTGCTCAAGGACATGGCCCAGCACCGCGAGTCCGAGGCCCGCATGGCCCAGTACCTCAAGGAGGTCGAGACCGTCAACAGCGAGCTCGACGCGTTCGCCCACACCGTTTCTCACGACCTCAAGGAGCCGCTGCGCGGCATAGAGATGTTCTCCGGCATCCTGATGTCCGACTACGCCTCCAAGATAGACCCCCAGGCGGCCGACTACCTGGGCCGCGTGGCCAAGGCCTCCAGCCGCATGCGCCGGCTTATCGACGACCTGCTGAGCTACGCGCGCGTGGCCCGCGTGCGCAACCCCTACGAGGACGCCTCTACCGCCCAGCTGGCCCACGAGGCCCTGGCCGGCCTGGCCACCGCCGTGGACGAGCGCAAGGCCGTGGTCCGGATAGCCGAAGACCTGCCCACCCTCTTCTGCGACCCGGTCAAGATGCGCCAGCTTTTCCAGAACCTCATCAGCAACGCGCTGAAATACAACGACAAGCCTGTTCCCGAGATAGACATCAGCGCCGAGCGTTTCGGCGAGTACTACTGGAAGTTCACCCTCAAGGACAACGGCATCGGCATCCCCAGCCAGTACTACGACGAGATTTTCAAGATGTTCAAGCGGCTGCACGCGCGCCAGGAGTACGGCGGCGGTACCGGCGCCGGCCTGGCCATAGTCAGGAAGATCGTGGAAGAGCATAACGGCAAGATCTGGGTGGAGTCGGAGGAAGGCAAGGGCTCGGCGTTCTACGTCCTGATCCCGGCCGACCTGCGCAAGAAGCCTTAGGAGGGCTGATGACGAACGAGACCGAAAAACTTAGCGTGCTGCTGGTGGAGGACAACGAGGACGACGTCCTGATAGCCCAGCGGGCCTTCAAGGAATTCAAGCTGATCTCCGAGGTGTATATCGCCCGGGACGGCCAGGAGGCGCTGGACCTGCTTTCGGCCGCCGGCGCGCGCGCGGGCCAGAAGCCGTTGCGGCCGTCGGTAATACTGCTCGACATCACGCTCCCGCTGATGGACGGCATCTCGCTGCTCAAGCGCCTCAAGGCCGACCCGGCGCTGCGCGGCATCCCGGTGGTGATGCTCACCACTTCGTCGCGCCACGAGGACATCGTGCGGGCCTACGAGGCCGGCGCGGCCTCCTACATCACCAAGCCCGCCTCGCTCGAGGAGTTCCTCGACCTGGCCCGCAAGTTCGAGATGTACTGGGTCACCGTCTCCAAGCTGCCGGTTTAAGGAGCCTTATGGCCGACATACACAAGCTGAGGATACCGGAGATAGCGCTGCTGCGCTGGCGCAGCATCGCCGACCTGCTGGCCCAGGTGGCCGACGTGCCCGCCGCCACGATCAATATCATCGAGGAGGACACGCTGCGCGTCATCGGCGCCAGCACCGGCCCGGACAAGCCCTTTACCGAGAGCGACGTGGTGAAGATAAAGCCCGGCATGCGGCTGTACTGCAGCGCGGTCATCCAGGCCCGCGAGAAGCTGATCGTGCCCGACGCCACCAAGAGCGATTTCTGGAAGGACAGCGAGGGCGCCAGGGCGGGCTTCATAGCCTACGCCGGCGTGCCGGTGATGCAGCCCGACGGCGACATCTTCGGCAGCATCTGCCTGTTCGACCGCAAGCCCAATGCCTTCGAGGGCCCCACCGTAAGGCTGATGGAGGAATTCGCCGACATCATCAACGGCCACCTGGCCCTCATCGCCAAGAATACGCAGCTGGAAGAGACGCTCAAGGAAGTGCGCACCCTGCAGGGCCTGATCCCGATCTGCGCCAACTGCAAGAAGATCCGCGACGACAAGGGCTTCTGGCAGAAGGTGGAGGTGTACCTGGAAGGGCACTCCAACGCGCGCTTCACCCACGGCCTGTGCGAGGACTGCATACAGAAGCTCTACGGCCACGAGAAGTGGTTCAAAGAAAAGGATAAATGACCAGGCTGCTGGTAAAGGCCGGGCTCGTACTGGCGGCCGCCGAGCTGGCGGTGATGTTCGCGCTGCCCCTCACGGGGATGGCCGCCCACCCCATAGGCTACCTGCTGGACCCGCTGCTGATGCTGGCCGTGGCGCTGGGGCCGCTGTACCTGCTGCTGCGGGGCGACCTGGCCCGGCTGGAGAAGAACAAGCGCCTCGACGCCAAGCTGCACACCATCGTTAACGACCTGTGGAGCGTCTCGCTGCATACGGTCTCCACCGACGTCCTGCTCGACAGCATCCTGCGGGAGATCCTCGACTCGCCGCCCATCTCCATACAGAGCCGCGGCGCCATCTTCCTGACCGAGGGCGGCGAGCTGCGCCTCAAATCCAGCCGTGGTTTTACCGACGAGCATAAGCAAGTCTGCGGCAGCGTGCCGGCGGGCCGCTGCCTGTGCGGCCGCGTGCTGGAGAGCGGCGAGACCGTCTTCGCCGCCAATCTCGACGCCAGGCACGACAATCACCCGCGCGGGGCCGACGACCACGGCCATTACTGCCTGCCCGTCAAGTCCGGCGGGCAGGTAGTAGGCGCCCTGACCGTCTATCTCGAGGCCGGCAGCCCCAGGGACCCGGACGCCGAGCGCTTCCTGGCCTCGGTCTGCGCCATCATCGCCCGCATCCTCGAGGGCAAAAAAATGGAGCGCTCGCTGTTCCAGATGCAGAAGATGGAGGCGCTCAACCGCTTCGCCGCCGGCATCTCGCACGACTTCAATAATATACTGGGGGCCATCGGCGCCTACGCCTCGTCGGCCCTGGCCAAACCGCGCCCCGGGGACCCCTGCCAGGAGGACATGCGCGAGATATCGCTGGCCGTCGAGCGGGGCACGCAGCTGACCCGGCAGCTCAAGCTTTTCTCGCGGCAGGCAGAGGACGCGCGCGAGACCGTGGACATAAACCTGCGCCTGGAGTCCGCCTCGGCGATGCTGCGGCGGCTAATCGGCGGCGGGGTCAAGTTCGAGACCGCCCTGGCCGGCTTGCCGCTGCCCGTCATCTGCAGCCCCAGCCAGCTCGACCAGGTGCTGCTCAACCTGGCCACCAACGCCAGGGACGCCATGCCCGGCGGCGGCACGCTGCGGCTGGAGACGGCCAAAGAAGAGATCTGCTTCGTCAGCACGCGGCAATGCCTCAAAGCGGCCAGGGTCTCGGTGTCGGATACGGGGCAGGGGATGAACGAGGACGTGCTGGAGCGGGCCTTCGAACCGTTCTTCACGACGAAAGCAGAGGGAAAAGGCAGCGGCATGGGGCTGGCCATCATACACGGCGTGGTGCACCAGCACGGCGGGGAGATAGTGCTGCGCAGTACCCCCGGCGCGGGCACGCGCGTGGATATCTACCTGCCGCTGGCGGAGGGGTCAGAAGGGCAGCAGCCCGAGATGCCCCAGCAGGATCTTTAAACCGATGGCGATGAGGATGAGGCCGCCGGCGGCCTCCATCTTATGCTCGAAGAAGTGGCCGCCGGTAGAGCCCAGCTTCACGCCGGCCACGGACATGACGAAGGTCACCAGGCCGATCACCAGCACGGGCGCGATGATGGAGACGGCCAGAACGGAGAAGGTCAGGCCCACCGCCAGCGCGTCTATGCTGGTGGCGATGGCCAGCACGGTCAGCGTGCCGGTGTCGAAAGGGCAGGTCTTGGGGCCGCCGCAGTCCTCTTCTTCTTTGATCTTTAAAGATTCGTAGAGCATCTTGCCGCCTACCGCCAGTAGCAAGCCGAAGGCTATCCAGTGGTCCACGCCGGAGATGAAGCTTTTCATGCCCAGGCCGGCCAGCCAGCCCAGCACCGGCATCAGCGCCTGGAAGCCGCCGAAGAAGAGGGCCATCTTCAGGGCGTTGGGCAGGTGCAGGCGCTTCATCGTGGCGCCGCTGGCCACCGAGACGGCGAAGGCGTCCATAGAGAGGCCGAGGGCGATGAGCAGCAGTTCCAGTGTCTTCATGGCTAAATTATACCAATAGCCCGGCGCCGGCTTGAAGCAGGGAGAGATGTTTTATATATTTAAATTATGAACCCACTAGGCATATTAAGACAATTCATAAAGGGCCTCACCTCCGATACCGACCCCCGGCAGATCGGCTGGGGCATAGCCATAGGCTTCGTCATCGGCCTCATCCCCAAGGGCAATCTGACGGCCCAGCTGCTGCTGGTGCTGCTGATGGCGCTCAAGGTGAACATCCCGATGGGCCTGATCACCATGTTCCTGGTCTCTTTCGTCAACCCGCTGGCCGACAAGCTGACGGACCCGCTGGGCTACGCGCTGCTCACGGCCGAGCCGCTGGCCCCGCTGTGGACGGCCCTCTACAATATGCCCGTCATGCCGTGGACCGGCTTCAACAACACGGTGCTGCTGGGCGGCCTGCTGGCCGGCGCGGCGCTCTTCGTGCCGGTATTCTTCGCCGGGCGCGCCTTCGGCGTCTACTATAACGCCACGCTGCGCGACCGGGTGATGAATTCAAAATTCGTAAAAAGTATGAAGGCCTCCATGCTCTTCGACTGGTATTTCAAGGAGGGGGTGTAATATGCGCTGGTCTTACCTCGCTCCCCGCCTGACGCTGATAGTCCTGGTCTGGGCCTTCTTCTTCTTCGCCTTCGACCCCATCCTCAAATGGGGCCTGATCAAAGGTATGGAGAAAGGCGCCGGCGCCCGGGCCGAGATAGCCTCGGTAAAAACCACTATCTTCCCGCCTTCGCTGGCCGTGAAAGGCCTGGCGGTGGGCGACGCCGCCGCCGAGTACACCAACCTCTGCGAGTTCGCCTCGCTGGACTTCCGCATGGAGGGCCGCCCGCTGCTGGAGAAGAAGTTCGTGATAGACCGCGCCGCGCTGGCCGGGCTGAAGTTCGGCACGCCGCGCCAGACCTCCGCCCGCCTGCCGCTCGCCAAGAAAGAGCCGCCTTCCGAGTTCTCGAGGAAGCTGCAGGCCGAGTCCAAAGACTTCGCGCTGGACCGCGCGGCCGACGTGAAGGCCGACGCGCTGAGCGCCTACACGGTAAACCCGGACGACCTGGAATCGGTCAAGCTGGCCAAAGAGCTCGAGAGGAAATTCGACGAGGATTACAAACAGCTCTTCGAGAAAGCCGACATGCAGCGCTACCAGGCCCGCATGGACGCGCTCAAGGCCGCCTACGACAAGGCCAAAGACGAGAAGAACTTCGCCCGGCAGGCCAAGGACTACGCCGCCGCCGCGAAAGAGCTTAAAAAGCTCACAGAGGACTTCAAGCGGGACAAGGCCGACCTGGAGCGCGCGATGGCGGAAGCCAAGGCGGCGCTGAAGTCCGTGGAAGAGGCCCGCCGCAAGGACACCGCCGCCGTGATGGGCAAGATGAAGCTGCCCTCGCTGGACAAGGAGAGCCTGGGCCGCATGCTGGCCGGCCCGGCCATAGCGGGCAAGGCCGACAAGGCCATGAAGTGGGCCGCCATAGCCCGCCGCTACATGCCTCAGAACGCCACCGCCAAAACCATGGCGCGCGAGGCCGCCCGCGGCCGCGTGGTGCATTTCCCCAAGGACAAGGCCTGGCCTTCCTTCCTGATACGCGAGCTGGCCCTCTCCGGCGAGCTCAACCTGGACGCGCCGCTGGCCTACGAGGGCCGCATCGAAGGCATCACCACCCAGCCCAGGCTCTACGGCAAGCCCCTGGTGGCCGACATAAAGGGCGCCCAGGGCCGGCGCAGACTGCAGGCCAACGCGCTGGTGGACGCCACCGGCGACACCCTGGAGGCCCGGGCCCTGGTCAGTTATTCCGGCATGGCCGTCAGCGGCCTGCAGCTGGGCTCCGAGAGCTCCGTGCAGGTGACCATCGGCGGCACCGGCAGCTTCGACGGCAAGTTCGCCGCGGCGGGGGAAGCTCTCTCCGGGCGCGGCACCTTCAATATCGCCGGCGCCTCTTTCGCCCCCAAGGCCGACGCGGTGAAAACGCCGCAATTGCGCTCCGCCCTGCTGGGCGCCTTCTCCGGCCTCGATACCGCCTCGATCTGGGCCGACCTGGGCGGCACCGTGAAAGCCCCCAAGTTCTCCGTCGGGACCGACCTGGCCGCGGCCCTGGCCGCCGGTTTCTCCCGGGCCCTGGGCGCCGAACTGAAGAAAGCGCAGGACGCGGCCGCCGCCAAGGTGGACGCCGCCCTGGAGCCCTACAAGAAGCGGCTCGACGCGCTCACCTCCTCCAAGGAGGCCGAGCTGAAGGAAAAGCTGGGCGCGGGGCAGCAGTCCATGGACAGTTTCGCCGATTCGCTCAAGGAGAAAGCCTCCCCGGGCAAGATAAAGCTGCCCAAGCTGAAACTGTAACCCGCCGCCCGGCATGAGAGGCCCTCCGCCAGGAGGGCCTTTTCTTTTGCGGCGGGTAAGACGCCGTTACCGGGCCCGCAGCGCCGCACCGGGCCCGCGTTAAAGCCCGCGGCCGCCGCCCGGGAGAGGGGGGGACGGAGACCGGCCGGCCCCGGGCGCAGCGTTACGGTGTAACGCCAGCCTTCCCGCCTGTAACGCCGCTTTTATACCAGTACCCGTAAAAGTGTAACGCGGCCGCGGCGCTTCGCTCCGACGTGAAATCCGCCTCCGGGGACCGGGGTTGACAAAACGCAAACGATGACGTATACTATTTTCGTAGTCAACGTTACCGAATTAACGTTATTAAATAACGATGCAGTACGCACCGTTACATTCAGAACGATAAGGACCGGAGGATAGTATGGCTAAAATAATCTGCATAGACGACGACAAGGACATCCTGGACACCTGCGAAGTGGTGCTGCAGGGGGCGGGCCACACCGTTGTTACGGCGATCAACGGCAAGGAGGGGTTCGAAAAGGCCTCCAAGGAGAGCCCGGACTTGATAGTGCTCGACGTCATGATGGACGACTCCACCGAAGGCTTCACCACGGCGCAGAAGTTCCGCCGCACCGAGGTCCTCAAGTACGTGCCGATCCTGATGCTCACCTCGGTCAACGAGACCTCGCCCCAGAAGTTCGGGGAGAAAGACGGGGAATTCCTGCCCGTGGACGCCTTCATGGAGAAGCCGATAAAGCCCAAGGAGTTCCTGGCCAGGGTGGGGGAACTGCTGGCCCTCAAGAAGGACCAGGTGAACGTAGAAGGCCGCACCAAGTAAGGAGCTATATGACGAAGATCCCCCAGCGCACCGTAGAGAGGTTCTTCCGCTACTGCCAGTTTCTGCACAGCAGGCTGGAGTCCGGCTCGGAGTACGTGTTCTCGCACGAACTGGCGGCGGCCGTGGGCGTCTCGCCCGAACAGGTGCGGCGCGACCTGATGAACTTCGACCTCGCGGGCACCCCGCAGCGGGGCTACCCCATCAAGGAGTTCATGGCCGAGCTGTACTCGCACCTGGAATCTTCGTCCCTCACTAAAATGGTGCTGGTGGGGGTGGGAAACCTCGGTAAAGCCATACTTTCCTACTTCCTCAAGCGCAGGCCCAACCTCTCCATCGTGGCGGCCTTCGACCAGGACCCGGAGAAGGTCAACCGCGTTTACTCGGGCTGCCAGGTGCACCATATAGGCCAGCTGGAAAAGACCGTGGCGCGCGAGAAGGCGGCGGTAGGCATCGTCACGGTGCCCGCCTCCACCGCGCAGGAGGCCGCCGACGCGCTGGTGCGCGCCGGCGTGCGGGGCATCGTGAACTTCGCCCCGGTGCAGCTCAAGGTGCCGCCCGGCATCTTCCTAGAGCAGCTCGACATCACCCTCTCGATAGAAAAAGTGGCGTATTTCGCCCGCAAGAACGCCGCGAAGGAGCGACTGAAATGAGCGCGCCCAGCAAAGTGGACAAAGTCCTCGAGAATTACAGCTTCGCCAAGCGCGACAAGCTCATCCCCATCCTGCAGGACGTGCAGGCGGCCGATGGCTTCATTTCCAAGCCGGCCGCGCTGAAGGTGGCCAAACACCTCGATATCCCCGCCAGCAAGGTGTACGGCGTGGCCACCTTCTACAACCAGTTCCGGTTCAAGCCGGTGGGCAAGTACCACATCATGATCTGCCGCGGCACCGCGTGCCACGTAAAGGGCTCGGCCGCCGTGCTGAAGATGTGCGAGGAAGTGCTGGGCATCAAGGCCGGCGACACCACCCGCGACGGGCTGTTCAGCATAGAGGTGGTGGCCTGCATCGGCGCCTGCGGCCTGGCCCCCGTCATCAGCGTCAACGGCGAGTTCCACGCCAAGGTCAACGCCGACAAGCTGCGCAAGCTCGTGGAAGATTTCAAGGCAGCGGAGAACTCCAATGGCAAATAAAGACCTCATCGACCGCAACCTCGCCGGCCTCACCCACTCGGCCCGCAAAGCCTTTCTCACCCGCGCCTTCGGCGGCGAGGACTACGCCGCCAGGGCGGCCGAGCTGCGCCGCGAAACCCTCGCCCGCCCGCTGGTCTACGTGGGCGCCGGCACCTGCGGCCTGGCCGCCGGCGCGGCCAAAACGCTGGAAGCCGCCAGGAAATACCTCAAGGACAACAAGCTCGAGGCCGACATCCTGGAGGTCGGCTGCATCGGCCTCTGCGCCGCGGAGCCGCTGCTCGACGTGCAGATCCCCGGCCAGGCCCGGGTCTCCTTCCAGCGCGCCACCGGCGACACCGTGCCGGCCCTGCTGGATTCCGTTTTCAGGGACAAAGCCCCGCTCAAGGAGCAGGTGCTCGGCCAGTTCGAGGACGGGGGAAAGAAGTGGCCCAGGGTGCCGCTGATGAGCGACCACCCGTTCTTCGGCAAGCAGCTGCGCTTCGTGCTCAAGCACGTGGGCATAGTGGACCCGAATTCCATACAGGAGCACATAGCCCGCGGCGGCTACGGCGCCTTCCTTAAAGTTATCCATACGATGACGCCCGCCCAGGCCTGCGACGCCGTGGAGGCCTCCGGCCTGCGCGGCCGCGGCGGCGGCGGCTTCCCCACGGGCAAGAAGTGGAAGATCGCCCTGGCCTCCGACGCCGACCAGAAATACATCATCTGCAACGCCGACGAGGGCGACCCCGGCGCCTTCATGGACCGCTCGGTCATCGAGGGCGACCCGCACCGCGTGCTCGAGGGCATCGCCATCGGCGCCTACGCCATCCACGCCGGCAAGGCCTACATCTACATCCGCGCCGAGTACCCGCTGGCCATCAAGAACCTCAAAAAAGCCATCGCCGACGCCAAGGCCTACGGCCTGCTGGGCGAGAACATCTACGGCAGCGGCTTCGACCTCGACGTCATCATCAAGACGGGCGCCGGCGCCTTCGTCTGCGGCGAGGAGACCGCCCTGATGAACAGCATCGAGGGCAAGCGCGGCATGCCCAAGCCCCGCCCGCCCTACCCGGCGGTGAAAGGCCTGTTCGGCAAGCCCACCGTCATCAACAACGTGGAAACTTTCGCCAACGTGCCCGAGATCATGAGCCAGGGCCCGGCGGCCTTCGCTGCCATCGGCACCAAGGGCTCGAAGGGCACCAAGGTGTTCGCCCTGTCGGGCAAGGTCAACCGCACCGGCCTCGTGGAGATCCCGATGGGCACCACGCTGCGGGAGATCGTCTTCGACATCGGCGGCGGCATAGAGCACGGTCTGGCCTTCAAGGCCGTGCAGATCGGCGGCCCGTCGGGCGGCTGCATCCCGATGAGCCACATCGACATCCAGGTGGACTACGAGTCGCTCAAGACCGTGGGCGCCATGATGGGCTCG
Source organism: Elusimicrobia bacterium HGW-Elusimicrobia-3 (assembly GCA_002840355.1). GTDB lineage: Bacteria > Elusimicrobiota > Elusimicrobia > Elusimicrobiales > UBA9959 > UBA9959. The sequence continues at coordinate 18,948 of PHAL01000038.1, forward strand.
GGCGGCCTGGTGGTCATGGACGAAAAGACCTGCATGGTCGACGTGGCCAAGTTCTTCATGGACTTCATCAAGCGCGAGAGCTGCGGCAAGTGCATCCCGTGCCGCGAGGGCACGCTGCGCATGCTCGAGATCCTCAAGGCCATCACCCGCCACCGCCGCTCCGAGAAGGACAGCGACGCCCTGGCCCGCTTCTCGGGCATCATGAACCTCGAGAACCTCAGCCAGGTCATCCGCGAGACCAGCCTGTGCGGCCTGGGCCAGACCGCCCCCAACCCGGTGCTGAGCACGCTGCGCTGGTTCCGCGACGAGTACGAGGCGCATATCTTCGAGCGTAAGTGCCCCGCCGGCGCCTGCACCGAGATGCTGGAGTTCTCCATCGACTCGGACAAGTGCAAGGGCTGCACGCTGTGCCTGAAAGCCTGCCCCACGCAGGCCATAGTCGGCAAACCCCGTGTGCCTCACTACATCATCGCCGAGAAGTGCATCTCCTGCGGTTCGTGCAAAACCGTCTGCAAGTTCAAGGCCGTCAGCGCCGCTTAAGGATACCACCATGAAACTCACCGTGAACGGACATAACGTAGAGGCCCAGGCGGGGGAAACCCTGCTCACCGTGCTCAGGCGCGAGGGCGTGCACGTGCCCACCCTCTGCCACATGGAAGGCATGCTCCCGTCGGGCGCCTGCCGCATCTGCGTGGTGGAGGCCGAGGGCCAGGCCAACCTGATCCCCAGCTGCTCGTTCCCGGCCGCGGAAGGGATGAAGATCCTCACCAACAGCCCGCGCGTGATCAACGCCCGCAAGACCGTAGTCGAGCTGCTGCTCGGAAGCCACCCCGACGACTGCCTGTACTGCGCCAAGCAGCCCGCCTGCGAGCTCAACAAGCTCAGCCGCGACTACGGCGTGACCAGCCGCCGCTTCCCCGTGGCCAGGAAGAAGAAGCCGCTCGACATCTCCAGCCCCTCCATCTCCCGCGACCCGGACAAGTGCATCCTGTGCGGCAAATGCGTGCGCGCCTGCGAGGAGACGCAGAGCGTGGCCTGCATCGACTTCGTCAAGCGCGGCTCGGACTCCTTCATCGGCTGCGCCTTCGACAGCAGCCTCAACGTCTCCTCCTGCGTCAACTGCGGCCAGTGCGTCAACGTCTGCCCCACCGGCGCGCTGATGGAGAAGAGCGACATACAGCCCGTCATGGAAGCCCTCTCCGACAAGGAGAAATACGCGGTGGTGCAGCACGCCCCGTCCATCTCGGTGTCCCTGGCCGAAGAGTTCGGCCTGCCGGCCGGCACCGACGTCAACGGCGTGATGACCGCCGCCTTCCGCAAGATGGGCTTCAAAGCCGTCTTCGACACCTCGTTCGCCGCCGACCTCACCATCATGGAAGAAGCCAGCGAGCTGGCGCACCGCGTCAAGAACGGCGGCGCGCTGCCCATGTTCACCTCCTGCTCGCCGGGCTGGATCAAGTTCGTAGAGACCTTCTACCCGGAGCTGCTGCCCAACCTCTCCACCTGCAAGAGCCCGCAGCAGATGCTGGGCGCGATGATCAAGACCTACTACGCCAGGAAGCACAATATCGCCCCGGCGACGATCTACAGCGTGTCCATGATGCCCTGCACCGCCAAGAAGTTCGAGGTCACCCGCCCCGAGATGGGCCGCGAGGGCTGCCCCGACATAGACGCCGTGCTCACCACCCGCGAGCTGGCCCAGCTGCTGCGCATCCACGGCATAGACCTCAAGGCCCTGCAGCCCGAGCAGCCCGACATGCCCTTCGGCGACCGCAGCACCGCCGGCAAGCTGTTCGGCGCCTCGGGCGGCGTGATGGAAGCCGCCCTGCGCACCGCGCACTTCCTGCTCACCGGCAAGGAACTCGGAGCCCTCAAGGTGGAAGCCGTGCGCGGCCAGGCAGGCATCAAAGAGGCCCGGCTCAAGATCGGCGCGCTCGAAGTGGGCGTGGCCGCCGTCAGCGGCCTCGGCAACGCGCGCAAGCTCGCAGAGGAGATCAAGAACGGCCGCAAGGACCTGCACTTCATAGAAGTCATGACCTGCCCCGGCGGCTGCATCAACGGCGGCGGCCAGCCCTTCGCCCGCAACAAGACCGCCATCATCGAGCGCATGAAAGCCCTCTACGCCATAGACGCCGCCGAGAAACTGCGCACCTCGCACGCCAACAAGGCCGTGCAGGCCCTCTACAAGGACTTCCTCGGCAAGCCGCTGGGCGAAAAGAGCCACCACCTGCTGCACACCAAGTACGCCAGGCGCAAGGCGGCCGATATAGTGTAGGGAGGGGACGGGCGGGGTATTGGCCCTCGAACCCTTTGGGGAAGGGGGGCCCCGCTTCGGGGGGGAACCGCGCAACGGTTCCCTGCAGTCCAGGGTGAGAGGGACAATGCACCGACCGGCCCCGACTGGGCATCTCGCGGAAGCGGCAGATAAGATCAGCGAAAGATTATGACCCCCAAGAACGAACCGCTGGTAAGGACGATAAAGGAACGCTGCAAAGCGTGCTATACCTGCGTCCGCGGCTGCCCCGCCAAGGCCATCCGCATCTCCGGCGGCCAGGCCGAGGTCATAAAAGAGCGCTGCATCTCCTGCGCCAACTGCGTGCTCATGTGCAGCCGCGGCGCCAAGGAGACCAAGCAGTCCATAGAGGCCGTGCGGGCCCTGCTCAAGAGCGGCGCCCCCGTGGCCGCCGCCCTGGCCCCCAGCTTCCCCGTCGAGTTCGGCGGCATAGACCCCCTGCGCTTCGCCGGCATCCTCAAAGCCCTGGGCTTCAAGTATGTCTGCGAAGTGGCCTTCGGCGCCGACATGGTGAGCTTCCAGTACCGCAAGCTGCTCAACGAGAACCCCGGCAAGAAATACATCAGCACCGCCTGCCCGGCCGTCGTTTCTTTCGTGGAGAAGTATCACCCGGCCCTGGTGCCCAACCTGGCGCCCATAGTGTCGCCGATGGTGGCCGAGGCCCGCGTCATCAAGGAGCTCTACGGCAAGGACGTGCGGGTGGTCTTCATCGGCCCCTGCGTGGCCAAGAAGGGGGAAAGCGACCGCCACCACGCCGACCTGGACGAATCCATCACCTTCACCGAGCTGCGCGCGATGTGCGAGGCCGACGGCGTGGACCGCAACACCGCCCTGGACTCGCAGTTCGACCCGCCCTATCCCGCCAAGGGCGTGCTGTACCCCATGGGCGGAGGCCTGCTCAACTCGGCCGAGCTCGAGGAGGACCTGCTCAGCGGCCGCTTCCTGTCGGCCGAGGGCCTGGAGCAGTTCCCCGAGGTGCTCAAGAACCTCGAGCACGGCGACATCGACGCCGATTTCATCGACCTGCTCTGCTGCAGCGGCTGCATCATGGGCCCCGGCATCAGCGTCAAGACTTCCAAGCACGCCCGCGAGGCCGCCCTGCGCCGCTATGCCCGCAAAAGCTACTTCAGCATCCGGCTCTCCGACTGGGAAGCCAGCGTCAAGCGCTTCCGGAGCCTGGACTATTCGGCCTCGTTCCAGGCCGAAGACCAGCGCATGCAGCTGCCCGCCGGCGACGCCCTGCAGGCCGTGCTGGCCAAGATGGGCAAGACCAACCCCGAGGACGAGCTTAACTGCGGCGCCTGCGGCTACCCCACCTGCGTCGAGCACGCCGTGGCCATCATCCGCGGCATCGCCGAGAGCGAGATGTGCCTGCCCTATACCATAGAGCGCCTCAAGACCACCGCCGAGGAGCTTACCACTTCTTATAACCAGCTGGCCAAGACCAAGCAGGCCCTGATGCAGAGCGAAAAGCTGGCCAGCATGGGCCAGCTCGCGGCCGGCGTGGCGCACGAGCTCAATAACCCGCTGGGCGTGGTGCTGCTCTACTCGCATCTGCTCGCCGAGCAGTGCGAAAAAGACTCGCGCGTATTCTCCGACGCTAAAATGATCACCGAGCAGGCCGACCGCTGCAAGAAGATCGTGGGCGGGCTGCTGAACTTCGCCCGCAAGAACAAGCCCTTCTTCCGCCAGACCAGCCTGGAGCGGCTCGTCGACAACTATTTCAAGACCGCCGCCGTGCCCGCGGGGGTAGCGTTCACCCTGGACCGCTCCGGCGAGGACATGCAGGCCGAGATGGACCCCGACCAGATCATACAGGTGCTCACCAACCTGGTGACCAACGCCATCGAGGCTATGAACAGCGCCGGCGCGCTGACGATAAAGACCTTCGCCGAAGGCGAGAGCGTGTGCTTCAGCGTCAGCGACTCGGGCTGCGGCATAAAGGCCGGGAACCTCAAGAAGATCTTCGAGCCCTTCTTCACCACCAAGCAGATCGGCAAGGGCACGGGGCTGGGGCTGGCCGTCAGCTACGGCATCATCAAGGTGCACCGCGGCAATATCACCGTGGCCAGCAACGCCGACCCGGCGGCCGGCCCCACCGGCACCACTTTTACCGTCCGGCTGCCCCGCGTGGCCACGGCCGCCGGGGCCATAAAGATGAAGAGCGAGCCCGCGGCGAAATGATCTAAGTCAGCACAGGAGAACGCTATGACCGACAAGAACAAGATGAAGATCCTCGTGGTGGAAGACGACCCCGACATGATGGAGCAGATGCGGATCTACCTCGAGAGCGAAGACTACGACGTGGTCGCCGCCTCCACGCAGCGGGAGGCCGAGCCGCTCATCCGCCCAGGCAACTTCCGAGCGGCCGTGCTGGACCTGATCATGGAGAACCAGGACTCCGGCTTCGTCCTCAGCCACAAGATCAAGAAGATGGATCCCAAGATCCCCGTAGTCATCGTCACCTCGGTCACCAAGGAGACCGGCTACTATTTCGACAAGGCCCACGACCCCAAGGACTGGATCAAGGCCGACGCCATCATCCATAAGGAGCTGCGCTTCGAGCAGCTCAAGGCCGAGCTGAAGCGCCTGCTGGGCGGAGGTGACCGCCATGCCTCCTGACCCGCTGCCTGACCACGCGCTGGACGTGTTGATCGTCGACGACGAGGCCGGCATGCGCGCCGGCGCCGGGCGCTCCCTGGAGGGCTTCTCGGTGCCGCTGCCCGACTTCAACGAGACCGTCACCTTCACCGTGCGCACCGCCGCCACCGGCGAGGAGGCGCTGGCCCAGCTCCGGGCCAAGAGTCCCGATATACTGCTGCTCGACTATAAACTGCCCGACATGACCGGCATCGACGTGCTGGCCGCCTGCCCGGCGGGGGAGTTCCTCACCATCATGATCACCGCCTTCGCCTCGCTCGAGGTGGCCGTCACCGCCACAAAGCGCGGCGCCTTCGATTTCCTGGCCAAGCCGTTCACGCCGGAGGAGCTGCGCGCCACCATCAGCAAGGCCGCCCGCAGCATCTACCTGCACCGCAAGGCCAGCCGCCTGGAGGAAGAGAAGCGCCAGGTGCGCTTCGAGTTCATCAGCGTGCTCGCCCACGAGCTCAAGAGCCCGCTGGCCGCCGTGGAAGGCTACATGCACCTGATGAAAGAGCGCCTGAAGGGCCCCGAGATCGCCGCCTACGATTCCATGGTGGACCGCTCGGTGGTCCGCATAACCGGCATGCGCAAGCTGGTGATGGACCTGCTCGACCTCACCCGCCTCGAATCCGGCAAGAAGCGGCGCGCGATAGAGCCCGTGGACCTGGTCAAGGCCGCCGGCCTGGCGCTGGAGAACGTGGCCGCGCTCGCCGAGGCCAAGCAGGTGAAGGTGGAGCTCAAGGCCCCGCCGTCGCTGACGCTCAACGCCGATCCCGGCGAGGCGGACATGATACTTTCCAACCTGCTGACCAACGCCGTCAAGTACAACAAACAGGGCGGCAAGGCCACGCTGGAGCTCTCCCGCGACGGCGACGCCGTGACGGTGCGCTGCACCGACACCGGCATCGGCATGACCGAAGAGGAGCTGGCCCGGCTGTTCGGCGAGTTCGTGCGCATGAAGAACGAGCATACCCGCAACATCGACGGCAGCGGCCTGGGCCTGAGCATACTCAGGAAAGTAGTAAAGCTTTACGGGGGGGAGATAAAGGTGCGGTCCAAGTACGGGGAGGGCACCAGCTTCGAACTGATGCTCAAGGACGCGCCGGTGCAGGCGCCAGTGGCAGCGGCGACCGTCTAGTTCGCCTGGAGGGGGCAGGCGGGGGTACTCCCCCGCG
>PHAL01000039.1 GCA_002840355.1 Elusimicrobia bacterium HGW-Elusimicrobia-3
CCCCGCCGCAGAACACGGTCGTCCAGCAGATGAAAAATGCTGGGGAGACTGGCCGCTCTTTTCGGGTCATGCGCCGCCACGTTTTCCACAATGCCCGGCCACGGATTGCCGGCTTTTTTCCGGGATTCATATGTGGGAAAAAAAGCCTTTGCTGTGCCGATGAACGGGGTTTCTCCGACCACAAAAACCTTCCCTCCGGGGGCAAGCCAATTTATGGCCTTCTCGGCGGCGCGCTCTATGCGCGGGCCATCAAAAAAATGCATCACCCGGCAGATAAGGATTGCGCCCAGGCTTCCGGGAGGGAAGTCTAATTTGTCCGGGAACTCTCCCGCTGCCAGTTCAAGGCGATGCCTGAGTTCCAAAGGTACACGGGTGTAAAGTATTTTTAGGTGCCTGTCATCTATGTCGTTCGCTATGACCGAGGCGCCGTTATTCAACGCTGGCAAAGTGGCCACACCATAGGCGGCGCCGATATCAAGACTTCGCCCAGGGGCCTTAGGAGCGAATTCGATAAAGGCGCGGGAAAAAACATCCGGTGAAGGGGTCATGGTCCCCATGCTGTTTAATGTTCTTATTAAGCCGTTTTCATCCGGCTCTGGCATTGCAAAAAAATCTTTAGATGATTCCGTCATTCTTTCCTCCGTATGACCGGTGTTAAAACCAATTATATATTATGGCTGGAATCTATGGGGAGATAGAAATCATAGTCTCCACCACCCTACGCGCACGAGAGAAGTGAATTTGTTGTTTGTGCGACACTCACGCCAGTAAACGCGCAATTTCTATGGCCGGCAAGTCGGCATAATGCTGTTGTGGGGTAATCCCAGCCCGTACGTGTTGCCCAGTCCGCCGAAGGCGGATTCCCGATGTGTTGTCGCTTGTCGGTGGGGGGCAAATGTGCGCTTGGGCGGGGGCGGATGAGTTCGTAGTAGTGGCGGCTGGCGGCTTCCCTGAGGCGTTCTGTACGGGCCGGTGGCATGGTTTCGAGGCCTTTTGCTGCTATGGTAGAATATGGCGGTCATGAAATCCCATACCGCTTACCTGACCTTTAATACCTCCAAGCGCTGCGAGATCGTGCATATCACCCCCAAGGTGGAAGCCGAACTGGCGCGCAGCGGCATCAAGGAGGGGCTCTGCCTGGTCAACGCCATGCATATCACCTCCAGCGTCTTCATAAACGACAACGAGGGCGGCCTGCACCAGGACTTCCTCGAATGGGTGGAGCGCCTGGCTCCCTACAGCGCCGACGGCTACCGGCACAACAGCACCGGCGAGGACAACGGCGACGCGCACCTAAAGCGCACGGTGATGGGGCGAGAGGTGGTGGTGGCGGTGACCGGGGGCAGGCTGGATTTCGGGCCCTGGGAGCGCATTTTTTACGGCGAATTCGACGGCCTGCGCGCCAAGCGCGTGCTGGTAAAGATCATAGGTGAATGATGAAACGCAAGATCTACTATTACGACACCGACACCAGCGGGGCGGTATACCACGCCAATTACCTGAAATACCTCGAGGAGGCGCGCTCGGAATACCTGGAGGAGCGGGGCTTTAGCGTAAAGGGCCTGCTGGAGCAGGGCGTGGGCTTCGCGGTGCGCAGCGTGCACGTGGAGTACAAGTTCCCGGCCCTCTACGCCGACACGCTGGATATAGCGGTTACGGTCAAAGAGTTCTCCCCTTACCGCATAGTCTTCGCCTATGCCGCGCACAACCAGGACGGCAGGTTGATAATCAAGGCCGAGACGGATTTGGTCTGCGTGGGCAAGGATTTAAAACTGATAGAGATCCCCGCCGCCATAAAGGCCGCGCTCCAAAAAGAACAAACCGCCTGAGCCGCCCGCAGTAAAAGAAAAAGCCCCCGCCTGGGGGCTTTTCTTTTTGGGCCGACGGCGTTAATCCTCCGCCTGCTCCGTCACCGGGCCGAAGTCCGACAAGGGCCGGTCGAACTTGGCGGCGTCGCCGATGACCAGCAGCAGGGCGTCGGCGGGGTCGAGCAACCGCCGCGAGGCGGCCAATACCTCCGCCGGGCCTACGGCCGAGATATTGGCGGCGTAGCCGTCCAGGTAGTCCGCGGGGTAGCCGTAATACTCGAAAGCGGCGCGCTCGGCTATCAGGTCGAAGGCCGTGGGAAAGCGGAACACGAAGGAGTTCACTATGGCGTCGCGGGCCAGCGCCGTCTCTTCGGCGCCGGGCTCGGCGGCCGCCATCAGGGCGAACTGCCGCAGCAGTTCCTCCGTGGCCCGGCCGGCGGTGTTCGGGGCCGTGCCGCAGAAGCCCAGCGTATAGCCGCGGTCGGGCTTCTTGGCCGAATAGCTGTATACCGTGTAGGCCAGGCCGCGGCGCGAGCGTATTTCGGAGGCCAGCCGCGAGGAGAGGCCGCCGCCCAATATCTCGTTAGCCACGGTCAGCGGGTACTCCAGCGGGTCGTGCCGCCGCAGGCCCTTGAGCACCAGCACAATGGAGGCCTGCTGCGCGTCTTTCTGTATATGCACCACCCGCCGCCCGGCGGGAATGGTCACCGGGGGGATGGGCCGGAACTCGGCCGGCCCGCCTTTCCAGCCGCCGAACTTGTCCTCGAGGCGCGAGAGCATCTCTTCTTCGGTGCCGAAATCCCCGGCCGCGGCCAGTATGATATTGCCCGGCCGGTAATGATCGGCGTGGCAGGCCTGCAGGTCTTCCCGCGTGATGGCGCGCAGCGTGGCCGGCTCGGAGCGCCAGCCGTAAGGGTGCCCGGCGCCGTAGAAGGCCCGCAGCGCCTCGCGCACGGAGGCGCGGCCGGGATCGTCGTTGCGGCGCCGCAGCACTTCCAGCGATTCAGCTATCTTGGATTTTACTTTCTCCGGGTCGAAGACCGGGCGCATCAGCATGTCGGCGTAAATATCCAGGGCGGCGTCCAGGTCCCGGGTGAGCGCGGTCAGGTCGGCGCGGCCTTCCTCCACGCCCATGTTGCTGTCCACCGAGGCGGCCAGCAGCTCCAGCCGCCGGTCCATATCCTCCGGCGTGTAATTCGCGGTGCCGCCGTCGCGCAGCAGGCGGGCGGTCAGCTCGCCCAGGCCGGTCCGGCCTGCGGGGTCGTGCATCTTGCCGGCGCGGATAAAAGCGGTGAGATGCACCACCGGCAGCGTGGCGTCCTTCATCAAATGTACCGTCAGGCCGTTGGACAGCACGGCGCGCCGGCCGCGCGGCGGGGCGAACGAGACGGCGCCTATGGCGGGCAGGCCGGGGGGCAGGCTCATACGGCGGGCTCCTTCAGGAAGACGGCGGTGCGGTTGTCCCGCGAGAAATACTTGGCGGCGGCGGCCGAGACCTGGGCCGGCGTGACGGCGCGCAGGCGCTCGCCGGTCTGCCAGTCGTAGCGCCAGTCACCGAGCAGCTGCTCGTTCTGCGCCAGGCTCATGGCCATGCCGGAGTTGGACTCCAGCTGCTTGACCATCTCGGCGTCGTAATTGTTCAGGATCTTCTCCATCTCCCAGGCCGCCGGGGGCTCGGCCTGGAGCCGCTCTATTTCCTCCATCAGCGCGGCGTCCAGCTGCTCCGTGGTGTGGGGGGCCTTGGGCGCGGCCGAGATGACGCACAGCGACGGATAGCGGCTGCCGGGGAAAGAGGTGTAGGCCGAGGCGTACAGCGCCAGCTGGCGGCCCTCCACTAAATTGGCGTAAAAGCGGCCGGTCTTGCCGCTCGACAGCACTTCGCAGGCCATCATCAGCGCGTAAAAATCGGGGTGGTCCGGCCCGGGGTTGTGAAAGCCCAGGCGCAGCGAGGGCTGGGCCTTGAAGATCACTTCGGCCCGGCGCTCGCCGGCCTGCGGCGGCTCCACGGGGCGCTCGCGCGACGGCAGCGGGCGGGCCTGCCAGCCGCTGAAATGTTTTTCGGCCAGGGCGAACACGCGCTCCGGCTCCACGTCGCCCACCACGGCCAGGGTGGCGTTGTTGGGCACGTAATAGGTGCGGTAAAATTCTTCGGCGTCGGTGCGCGACAGGCGGCGGATGTCCTCCATCCAGCCTATGGTGGGGTTGCGGTACGGGTGCGCGGTGAAGGCCTTGGCCAGTAGCGCCTCCCACAGCACGCGGCCCGGCTCGGACTCGCCCATGCGGCGCTCTTCCATCACCACGCTGCGTTCGCGGTAGAATTCCCGCAGCACCGGGTTCTTGAAGCGGTCGGCCTCTATGACCATCCAGGCTTCCAGCCGCGGGGCGGGCAGCGACACCACGTAGGCGGTATAGTCTGCCGAGGTCATGGCGTTCAGGCCGGACTCGCCCAGCGTGCTGTAAAGCTTCCAGTACTCGTCCTCTACTATGAAGGCGTCGGCCGCGGCCTCGGCCTCGTCGAGCGCGGCGCGCAGTTGCTCCACTGCGGCGGGGTCCGGGTTTGCGGAACTTTCTTCGGCTATCAGCGCCTGCCCGGCCGCCTCCACCCGGTCCAGCGCGGGCTTCTCGGCGGCGTAGCCGGCCGAGTTCAGGCTGGTGGTGCCCTTGAAGGCCATGTGTTCGAATAAATGGGCCAGGCCGGTCTTGCCGGGGGTATTATCCACGTTGCCGGCCTTGAAGACCAGCGCGAAGGAGACCGTGGGGACGAATTTTTTCTCCAGCACCAGCACCTGCAGCCCGTTGGAGAGGCGGCGGGCGGCGACGGGGGGATATTGGGGAGGTATAGGCATGGTTGCGGGAACTTTCCCGCCGATATTATACTAAAGAGGCGCCGCGCCCCGAGGGCACGTCAGGGCTGGCCGAGCTGGGCCAGCAGGCGGGTGATGTCGGCCGCCGCGGCGTTCATCAGCGCCAGCATCTCTTTCTTTTCGGCGGGTGAGCAGTCCTTGTAGAGCTCGGCGGCGCTCTTGAGACTGGCGCATTTGGAGCGCAGGTCGTGCAGCAGGGAATTGTCTTTACCGTTCGTCATTTCTTTTCTCCGTCGCCGTCCAGGCCCAGCCGCTTGAGCGTGGCGTAGAGCAGCCTGGTGGAAATCTTCAGGTCGGTCAGCGTGCGGGTGCGCTTGCCGCCGTTCTCGCGCAGGCTGCGGGTGATGAGGTCGCCGGACACCTTGTCCAGCGCGGCCTCCAGGCCGTGGGCCAGGGCGTAGGCGTACAGGCCGTCGTCGCCGGGGCAGGCCGCCGCGGCTATCCCTTCGGGACGCCCCTTCAGGTGCCGCTGCACCGTCTGCAGGTCCACGCGCCCTTCAGCGCCGCTCGACAGCAGGTCGGTGAACTTTTTGAGTTCGCGCACATTGCCGGGCCAGGAGTAGGCCTCCAGGTAAGCCTTCGCCTCCTGCGTGAACGACAGGCGCCGGCCGCCCTTGGTGAAATGCTGCAGCAGCGGGGCCACGTCGCAGGCCCGGCGGCTGAGCGGCTTGAGGCTGATGGTGTAGCCGTGCACGCGCTGGAACAGGTCGAAGCGCATTTTGCCCCGGGCTATCAGGTCCTGCGGGTCCTCCAGCGTGGCGCTGATGATGCGGAAATCGGACTTCTCCGGCTTCTCCGAGCCCAGCGGGTAGAACGAGCGCTCCTCTATGGCCTTGAGCAGCTTCATCTGCATGGTCAGGCTCATCGTGCCGATCTCATCGAGGAATAAAGTGCCGCAATGCGCCTCCAGCAGGCGGCCCTTGCGGGCTTCGGCCGCGCCGGTGAAAGCGCCTTTCTTGTGGCCGAACAGTTCCGCCTCCAGTAAATCCTCGGTGTAGGCCGAGCAGTTGATGGAGACGAAGGCCCCGTCGCGGCCGGAATGCTCGTGCAGGATCTTGGCCAGCGAGGTCTTGCCGGTGCCGGACGGGCCGAGGATCATGATGGGCAGCTCGGTGGGCGCGTATTTCAGCGCCTCGCCGGCGGCGGCGCGGGTCTCGGGGTCGCAGGTGATGAAGGCGGAAGTGAAGATGTCGGCGGCGCCGGCGGCCTTGCGGTTCTGGATGAACTTGCGCAGGATGTCGGCCACGTTGCTCTCTTCGTTGCCCTTGGCGTAGAAGTCGCGCGCTCCCAGCGCGTAGGCGCGGTCTATGATCTCGTCCGAATCCGAGCTGGAGACCACCACGCAGTAGATGCCCCTGGCGGCGGCCGCGGCTATGGCCTTGAGGCCGGAATAGTCGTCGTCCGGCCCGAGCATCAGGTCGAAGAAGCCTATGTCGTAGGCGCCGCCGGCTATCTTCTTCAGGGCCGCAGGCAGGTCCCCGACCACTTCGGCGTCGTGGGCGGCCAGCTGCGCGGACATCACCTTCTGCGCCAATTTATCGTCCTCGAGCACCAGGATGTGCAGTTTATTCATAAAGTTCTCTTTTGAGAAGAAATGTTTTCAAATGAAAATACCTAACCCACTATTATTATACAGAAAACGGCGCGCCCTAGGGAGGCCCGGCCGGCGGGGCGTTGGCATTAAAATTGCTCTTGAATGACGGAACAGGTATAATCAGCGCAAGGGGATTTTCTATGAAACACGGATTTAAACTTACCGCCGCGGCCGGGGCCAGGACCTCAGCTTCGCTTATAGGCGCGCTGAAGATGGCGCAGATGGCCTCCATGAGCGAGGCCGAGTTCGAGCGGCTGCTCAAGGAGATGGAGGGCGGCCGGGTGTTCCAGCTGCTGCGGCAGTCCGGCGCCCTCACGCTCAGCGAATTTCCCGCGGCGCGCTACGCGGCCCGCAAGTACGCCGGCTACGGCCTCAACCTGGCCGCCGGCGACCTGCCCGAGCTGGCCGACGGCAAGGGCGACCTGGTGGCCCTGATCCAGGGCGTAGGCCAGGAAAAATTCGAGGCCTGTTTCCTGCGCGACGCGGTCATGAGCGACGTACAGCGCGCCGAGGAATGCGACATTACAGTCCGTGACGCCGAGCGCCTGCGGGATTTCGTCAACCGGGCCTTCATCCAGGCCGAGTTCGAGAGCGCCCCTCAGGCCCCGGCGGCCAGGGTGTACAGCGCCGTGGCCGGCATAGAGATCAAGGACGGCGAGCCCGAGCTGGCCTTCTTTCACCGCGAGATCTGGAAGGGCCGCTACAAGGTGGACGGCGAGAAGCTGGCCGCGCTGCTGCCCGGCATGGACCCAGAGGAACGCGCCCGCGCCGAGCGGGTGCTCAAGAAGATAGAGTTCGCCGACAAGCGCAAGACTACCCTCTACCGCGCGCTCGAGATCCTGGTGAGCGTGCAGGCCGATTACCTGGTGACCGGCGAACCCGGCCGCCGCCGCCCGCTGTCGCAGAAGACGCTGGCCAAGAACCTCGAGGTGGACGCCAGCGTGATCAACCGCCTGGTCTCCAACAAGTCGATACAGATGCCCTGGGGCATGGAGCTGCCCATGACGGCGCTGCTGCCCACCAGCAAGCAGGTCAACCTGGAGCGGCTCTACGCCATAGCGGCCGAGCAGCCCGCCCTGAGCGACGAGCGCCTGCGCTCCGAGCTGCGCTCCCGCCACGGCGTGGACCTGAGCCGCCGCTCGGTGGCGCAGTACCGCAAGGACCTCAGCCTGGCCGCCGCTGGCGCGCGCTAGCGCAACCGCCGCCGGCCCCGGGCCGCAGTAAAATAAAAAACCGCCGGGCTGTCCCGGCGGTTTTTTATTGTCCGATGGGATCAGTAAGGCTTGGCCAGCAGGTCGGGGCGCAGCACGGTCACGCGGCCGTTCTTCTGGTAGCGCACTATGGTCACCGGGATGTCTATGGAATCTTCCAGGCCGCCCTCGCGGTCTATCTGGGCGAAGACCAGGTCCATGCCGCCGGGTTTCACGCCGGTGCTCTTCCATTTGCGGTAGGCGTCGGCTATCCAGCCCTGCACTTTCATCGGGCAGGGGAAAAGGTAGTTGCCGGGGGCCAGGTACAAGGCGCCCATGCCCGGGTCCACGGTGAAGTCCACGTAGTCGGTGTCGGGGGTGAGGCCCATCCAGAGCTGGCCGGCCGGGAAATCAGGGGTGGTGAAGAAGACGCCGTGCAGGTCGGAATAATAGTCGGCGCGGTGGGATACCGGGATGATGTAGGGCCGCGGGCCGGCCTTCAGCATGCCGCTCCTGACTATCAGGTCCACCACCGCCACGCCGTCAGCCTGGGCGTTGGAGGTCCAGTGGCGCATGAGGCCAGCCTGGGCGGGCTTGATCTGCCTTACCTGGTCGGGCGCGCCCCAGTAGTAAAACTGGTCCTGGCCGTTCATCCCACCGTCCACGAAATTCACCTGCGTCAGCCTGCCGGCCAGGCCGGCCAGCCGCCGCGCATGGGCGGAGGTGTAGGCCACCGCCGAGGTGCCGGCGTAGCGGGCTTCGGGTACCGGGAGATCATAGAAGCGTTCGGCGGCCGCGGGGGCGGCGCCCACCAGGTCGGCGTAGGCGCCGGGAACTTCGGCGAAGCCGGGCAAAGAGGAGAGCAGCAGGGAGACAGCGAGCAGGAGGGGATGTTTTTTCATTTGTTTTGTTTCTTTATCTTCGTCAGTTTGCGGCTTTCACGTGCTTGAGCGGGTTGCCTTCGAAATCGCGGCCGATGGCGTCCAGCGTGGTTTCCAGGGCGGCCTGGTCGCGGCCGTACAGCCGCAGCAGGCGGCCCACTATGTCGCGCGAGTAATCGTTGCGGGGCAGCCATACGCCCTTGAGTATCTCGTAGGCGTTGCTCTGCGCGTGGGGGGAGGAGAGCAGTTCCACCTCTATGCTCTGGTTGGCCTGGTCGCGCAGGCTCTCGAGCTGGTGGTAGTAGGCGCGCAGTACCGGGTTCGGGCTCTTGGCCATCGGGCTCCATTCGGAGACCAGGTTCTCCAGCAGCCGCTCGGTGAAATAGCCCAGCGTCTTGGCGAGCGCCCAGCGGGGCGCCTGGTATTCCACCTGCTCGGTGAGGAAGAGTATGATCTGGGCCTTGGCCTGCTCTTCCGCGCTGGCCGCGCCGAAGCTGTAGTGCGCGCCGGTGGGGCGCCAGGCCGCTTTCTTGCTTATGGAGCCGGAGGTGTCGTACATGCCGCTGTCGAAGATGCCCGGCGTCCATTCGAAGGGGTCCGCGTCGTAGGCTTTCTCCAGCTGCGTTATCCGGTAGATATGGTATTTCAGGTAGCTCTTCTTGTGGAAGATCAGGCCGCCGCCGAGGTGGTAGGCGCCGTGGTCCCCGTCGTTGAACACCACGATGTCGCCGGGCCGCAGGTCCGAGGCGGGCACGCTCTTGTAGTACATGGCGAGCAGCTGGTCCGCCTCATGATTGCCGACGTGGCGCAGCTTGTCGGGGGCCATCATGCCGGCCGCGGTGAAGGCGGCGTTAAAGCAGTTAGGTCCGCCGAAATTGGGCTCCCGGTTGAACAGCGCGGCCGCGCCGGCCGGCAGGAAAGCGTTGAGGGAAACTATCGCGGCGCCGGGGTTCAGGGCAGCCAGCTCCACCTCGGCCTTGGATTTGGGGTTTATCGTCACCGGCCTCGCGCCGGAGGCGGCGCCGAAGGCGGCGCGCAGTTTGGCCGCCAGGGTTTCGGGCTTGTCGCCCGCGCGCAGCACGGCCAGCAGCTGGTTGCCGCCGCCGATATGGGGCACTATTACTTCCACGCCGTTGACCTGGTAGGCCGCGAAAGAAGCCTGGGCCCTGGCGGGCAGGCCGGCGACTGGTACTGGAGAAGGTACTGGGATCTGCAGGGCCGGGGGCGTCCCGGAGAGCTGCGCGGCGCGGATGCCTTGCAGTTCGAAAGCGGCCAGGTCGCCGCAAAAAGCGAAGGACAGGAGCAGGAGCAGGGCTTTCCTCATCGGCAAGCCTCCGTTATGTATAGCATTAAGTATAGTCTAGCCCGCAGGCTCGGGGCGCGTAAGAGTCTTTGGGGTAAGGGCCGCGGGGTCTAAAGGCCTAGGCGGCCCTTTTAGGGAGGAAATAAAAAGGCGCCCCCCGCGGGGCGCCTTCTTTGCGGCCGGGCGGTTTATTTCTTTTCGCAGAGCAGCAGCGTGGTGACGGCGAATACCTTGGCGTCGCCCATCATGTGGTCGATGACGCAGTACTCGTTGGGCATGTGGGCGCTCTCGTTGAGGCGGGAGTACACCACCACCGGCAGGTTCAGCCGGCGGAAGAAGGCGGCTACCGTGCCGCCGCCTATGCCGTAGGCCTTGGGCTCCACGCCCAGCACTTCCTTGATGGCCCGCTTGAGCGCCAGCACGATGTCGGCGTTCGGGTCGGTGGGGGGCGCGGCCTGTGCTTCCTGCTGGGGCTCGAAGGAGATCTTCACGCCGTGCTTGGCCTCCACCTCGTCGGCCAGGCGGCGCATCTCGGCCTTCACGTCGGTGAGCTGGTACTGCGGCATCACGCGGCAGTCCATGTAGAACACGTCCTCGCCGGGCAGCGTGTTGACGTTCGGGACATTGGCCTCTTTCTTGGTGGGCTCGAAGGTGCTGATCGGCGGCTCGTACAGGTCGTCCTTGTGGGGGAACTTCTCGTAGAGGGACTGGTACTTCACCACCAGCTCGCTGGCGGCCTTGAAGGCGTTGATCCCGAGCGACGGGCGGCTGGCGTGGCACTGCTTGCCGTGCGTGATGACCTTCATCCACATGATGGATTTCTCGGCCACCTCTATCATTGAGCCGTCCTCGGTGCCGGAGTCGGGCACGAAGAACACGTCGTCCTTGCCGAAAATTTCGGGCTTATTGTCGGAGATGTAGTCCGCGCCGAAGCCGGAGCCGGTCTCCTCGTCGGCGCAGAACAGCAGGGCGATGTCGTACTCGGGGCGGTAGTCCAG
Source organism: Elusimicrobia bacterium HGW-Elusimicrobia-3 (assembly GCA_002840355.1). Lineage (GTDB taxonomy): Bacteria > Elusimicrobiota > Elusimicrobia > Elusimicrobiales > UBA9959 > UBA9959. Next base: position 10,639 of record PHAL01000039.1, read on the forward strand.
CTCCATCATGGCTTTGACCACCATCATGCTGGAGGCGATGGCCTGCTGGTTGTCCTCCACTCCGCGGCCTATGAGTTTCCCGTCCTTCACTTCCATTTTGTAAGGGTCGGAGTTCCAGAGCTTGGCTTCGCCGGGCGGCACCACGTCGAGGTGGGCCATGAACCAGATGGTCTTCGCGGAGCTCTTGCCCTTGTAGCGGGCGATGACGTTGGGGCGTATGCCGTTCTTGGCCTCGGCCTGGGGCGCGTTGATCCATTCTATGGAGTCGAACTTCAGCTTCTTCAGCTCGCCTTCCAGCCACTTGGCCTTGTCGTACTCGCCGGTGCCGCCGGAGGACGGGGCCAGCGCAGGGATGGCGGTCAGGCCGCGCTGCAGCTCTATGGCGTAGTTCTCGTAGGATTCTATCTTTTTGAGTATCTGGTCTTTCATGGCGGCTCCTTGGCGAAAGTATGGAAAAAGTATACCTAATAGGGGGCGGCGTATAAAGTTTTGCGCGGCGTTCTGGCGGGCCGGGGGGGGCCGCCGCCGCCGCCCCGGCCGGGGCCCGGCCGCGCCGCCTAAACGACGGAGGCATAAGGTATAATTTCATAATGGATAAACGCCCGGCGCGCGCCAAATTATGGTCCGATATCGGCCTGTTCTACTGCGCCGCCATCTGGGGCTCCACCTTTATCGTCACCAAGGGCGCGCTGGACGACGTGGACCCGGTGGTGATGGTGGCCATCCGCTTCGCCATTTCCGCCGGCCTGCTGCTGCCCTGGGTGCTCAGGCGCAAGAGCCTGGCCCGCCACCTGCGCGAGGGTTTTTATCTCTCCCTGTTCCTGGCCGCGCTGTACCTCACGCAGACCACCGGCCTGCTCTATACCACGGCCTCCAACTCCGGCTTCATCACCGGCCTGTTCATCATCTTCGTCCCGGTGTTCATGTACCTGTTCCGGAGGGAGAAACCGACCAAGATGCAGGGCCTGTCGGCGGCGCTGGCCATAGCGGGCATGTGGCTGCTCACCGGCGGGGCCAGCGGCTTCAACCTGGGCGACGCGCTCACGCTGATAGCGGCCGCGGCCTACGCGGTACACCTGATAGTGACCGACAAATACGTCAAGGCCGAGGCCGACCCGGTGCTGCTGGCCTTCCACCAGTTCTGGATGGTGGCGGCCCTCTCGCTGGCCATCGCGCTGCTGCGCGGCTCCCCGCTGGGCGTGGCCAGCGTCAACGGCTGGGGCGTGATCCTGTTCCTGGCCGTCTTCCCGACGCTGACCGCCTTCTTCATCCAGATGCTGGCGCAGAAGCATTCAGAGCCCTTCAAGGTTGGTATAATCTTTACATTGGAGCCGGTGTTCGCGGCCGCCTTCGCCTGGACCTGGGGCGGGGAGGAGTTCCTGTGGGTCAAGGCCGGCGGCGGCCTGCTGATAGTCTCGGGCATGCTGATAGGGGAGCTGTCCAGGTTCGATTTCAGGAGAGCGTTGAGGAAGGAAGTGCTGCCAGTCTAGGGAGGGGTAAATGAAGAAGATCCTTTTAGCCTTGTTGTTGGCGCCGGCGCTGCCGCTGTGCGCGGCCGAGCTGCAGTTCGTCGAGAGCGTGCCCGAGGAGACCGTGCTGGGCTCCACGCTGACGGCGCGCCCGCAGGCCGTCTGGCTGGAGATGATAAACTCCGCGCAGAAGACGCTGGACCTGGAGCAATTTTATATAGCCGACCAGGCGGGTGAGGCGCTGGAGCCGGTGCTGGCCGCCGTCAAGGCCGCGGCCGGGCGCGGCGTCAAGGTGCGCCTGCTGGTGGACAAGGTGATGATGGGCGAAAGCTCCAAGTCCCTGCCCGCGCTCAAGGCGGCCGGCGTGGAGGCGCGCGTGATAGATTTCAAGAAGGCCGGCGGCGGCGTGCAGCACGCCAAGTTCTTCGTCGTCGACGGGACAGACGTGTACACCGGCAGCCAGAACTTCGACTGGCGCTCGCTCAAGCATATCCACGAGATCGGCCTGCGCATAAAGAGCGAGGCCGCCGGCGCCGACTTTACCCGCGTCTTCGACGGGGACTGGGCCCTGGCCGGCGGGGCAGAACCCAAGCGGATGTTCGCCAAAAAGGGAAAGATCCGGATAACCGCCGCCAAGCCCGAAAAGGCCGCGCTCGGCGGGCAGGAAGTGACCTACAGCCTGGCCTACAGCCCGGTGGGTTTCGTGCCCAGGGGCGCCGACACCGAGATCGGCCAGCTGGTCAAGCTGCTCGCCGCGGCCAAGCATACCGTGCGCGGGCAGGTGATGAACTACGCGCTGGCCGAGCACGGCTCCAAGCGCTGGGCCGACCTGGATTCGGCCCTGCGCAAGGCCGCCGCGCGCGGCGTAAAAGTGGAGCTGCTCTTCGCCGACTGGACCATGGGCGGCAAGGGCGACCGGGACATCAAGGCCCTGTCGCGCACCGACCATATCTCCATCAGGATCGTTTCCCTGCCGCAGCACAGCTCCGGTTTCATCCCCTATTCCCGCGTGGCCCACAGCAAGTACCTGGTGGCCGACGGCGAGCGTTCTTTCGTCACCACCTCCAACTGGGGCCCCGGCTATTTCCTCACCTCGCGCGGCACCGGCGTCTTTATCGACGGCGCGCCCGCGGCGGCCGTGCTGGAGGACGTGTTCGCGCGCCTGTGGAACAGCCCTTACGCGCAGCCCGTGGACCCGCTGAAGGAATACAAGCCGGTCAAGCGCAACTAATCGGCGTCGGGCGGAAGATCAGGTGGAGGAGCAAATGCTTTCATTAGCGGAACTGATGACCAACAGGGAGGGCTTCGGCGCTTTCGTGATGGGCAACCACGCGTTGGCCCGGGCCATGGCCGAGGCCGGCACGGCCGTCATAACCAGCTACCCGGGCTCGCCCACGCCGGAGATAGCCGAGGCGCTGCAGGCGCCGCCGGAGAAGAGCCGCCCCTACCACTTCGAGTTCGCCGCCAACGAGAAAGTGGCCCTGGAGATAGCGGCCGGCGCCTCGCTCAACGGGCACCCGTCGGCCGTCTTCTTCAAATCCGTGGGCCTCAACGTGGCCGCCGACTCGCTGATACAGCTGCCGCTGATGGAGCTGCCCGGCGGCATGGTGATCATCCTCGGCGACGATCCCGGCGCCAACTCCTCGCAGAACGAGCAGGACAACCGCTGGTTCGCGCGCATGTCGTATATGCCGCTGTTCGAGCCCGCCACCCCCGCCGAAGCCTACGTGATGTACAAGGAGGCCGCCGAGCTGGCGCGCGAGCGCCGCGCCCCGGTGCTGCTGCGCCTGACCACGCATGTCTGCCACGCCCGCGAGAACGTGAAATTCTCGGAGCTGCCGCCAGCCCACGACTGGACGCCCCGCTTCGACGCCGCCGCGGGCCCCTATGTGCCGATCACCTCTTCCGTCTTCCCGCTCAAGCGGCGCGCCCTGGAGAAGCTCGACGCCTGGGCTTTCTACGGCGAAAAGAGCCCGCTGACCTCCGTCTATAAAGCGTCCCAGCCCGCCGCGGGCCGGCGCCTGGGCCTCATCAGCTCCGGCCTGCCGGCCCTGTGCGCGCTCGAGGCCGTGAGGAACGCCGGCGCGCCGGTGGACGTGCTCAAACTCGGCCTCACCTACCCCTTGCCCGCCGTGCTGGTCTCCGAGTTCCTCGCCGAGCACGACGAGGTCTACGTGCTCGAGGAGCTGGACCGCGTGCTGGAGGGCGAGCTGAAGGCCCTGGCCTACGACAAGGGCCTGGCCTGCCGCATTCACGCCCGCAAGGGCCATGGCGAACTGATGGGCGAGCTGAGCCCCGAGCGCGCGCGCGCCTGCCTGGCGGGCGTCTGGCCCAAGCTCTTTCCCGCGCCCGAGCGCGCCCGGCGGGAGGCACCGGCCCCGCGCCTGCCGCAGATGTGCCCCGGCTGCGGCCACCGCTCGGCCTTCCACGCCATCAAGCGGGCGCTGCCTCCCGGCGCCATCACCGTGGGCGACATCGGCTGCCACTCGCTGGGCTACCTGCCGCCCTATAACATGGGCGAGGTGCTGTTCTCCATGGGCCATTCCGTCTCCACCGCCTCTGGCCTGGCGCTGGGAAACTCCGCCCGCAAGGTGGTGGCCTTCGTCGGCGACTCCACGTTCTTCCACGCCGGCATGCCCGGCCTGGTGAACGCGGCCTGGCGCGACAGCGACATCACCCTGGTGCTGCTCGACAACGGCACCACCGCGATGACCGGCCACCAGCCGCGGCCCGGCAACGGCGAGCTCGGCGAGCGGCTGAACCTGCCCGCCATCCTCGGCGACCTGGGCGTTAAATTCGTCCGCGAGTGCGACGCTTACGACCAGGCCAAGCTGGACGCGCAGCTCAAGGAGGCGATGGAGTACAAAGGTTTCGCCGTGGTCATCGCGCGCCATCCCTGCATGCTCAAGTTCATGCGCGAGCGGCGCCGCGCCAACCCCGCCCTGCAGGCGCAGCACGCGGTCATCGACCAGGCTAAATGCGCGCGGCATTACGTCTGCGCGGCCGAGTTCGCCTGCCCGTCGTTCATCCGCCACGAGGACGGCTCCGTCACGGTGAACAACGAGCTGTGCATCGGCGACGGCTCCTGTATACAGACCTGCCCGGCGCAGGCCATAGGGAGGGACAAGTAATGGCCTTCAATATCTATCTCTGCGGCGTGGGCGGCCAGGGCATAGGTCTGCTGGCCGCGTCGCTGGCGCAGGCCGCGGCCCGTGCCGGCCTGCCGGCCCGCGCCTGCGATACGCACGGCCTGGCCCAGCGCGGCGGCGTGGTGAGCTCTCATATACGCCTGGGCGCGGACGCCCTGACGCCGCTGGTGCCCGAGGGCGAGGCCGACCTGGTGCTGGCCCTCGAGCGCCTGGAGGCGCTGCGCGGGGCCGCTCAATATCTCAAGCCCGGCGGCCGGGTGCTGTACTACGACACGGCCTACCAGCCCGTCAGCGTGCGCGCCGCCCAGGCCCATTACCCCACCGTGGAAGAAGTAAAGAAAGAGGTGGAGGAGATGGGCGGCCAGGCCGAGGCGGTGAAAGCAGGCGAGATGCGCGACCCGCGCATGCAGAACGCCGCCCTGCTGGGCCGCGTGGCCGCGCTGGGGCTGATCCCCGGCATACCGGCCGCCACCATAGAAGAGATACTCGCCGAGATGGCCCCGCCCGCCGCGCTGGAGGAGAACCTGGCCATCTTCCGCGCCGCCCGAGCGCAATAACGCCAGGTTAAATAAAAAAGCCCCGGGCGAGCGCCCGGGGCTTTTTGTTTATCCAGGCGGCGTGTCAGCGGCCCAGGGTGGCCACCATCACGGCCTTGATCGTGTGCATGCGGTTCTCGGCCTGGTCGAAGGCGATGCAGGCGGGCGACTCGAACACCTCTTCGGTCACCTCTATGCCGTTCTTCAGGCCGAACTGCTCGGAGACCTGTTTGCCCACCTTGGTGTCGGCGTTGTGGAAGGCCGGCAGGCAGTGCATGAACTTCACGTTGGGGTTGCCGGCTTTCTTCATCAGCGCCGGGTTGACCTGGTAGGACTTGAGCAGCTTGATGCGCTCGGCCCACACTTCCTTGGCCTCGCCCATGCTCACCCACACGTCGGTGTGGATGAAGTCCGCGCCCTTCACGGCCAGGTCGGCCTTGTCGGTGATGGTCACGCGCGCGCCGGAGAGCTTGGCGATCTCCTTGCACTTCGCGACAAGTTCGGCGTCGGGCTGCAGGCCCTTGGGCGCGCCTATGCGCACGTCCATGCCGAGTATCGAGCCGATCACGAGCAGCGAGCGGCCCATGTTGAAGCGCGCGTCGCCCACGTAGGCGTAAGAGATCTTCTCGAGGGGCTTGGAGCAGTGCTCGGTCATCGTCAGCACGTCGGCCAGCATCTGCGTGGGGTGCCACTCGTTGGTCAGGCCGTTCCACACCGGCACGCCGGCGTACTTGGCCAGCTCTTCCACTATCTCCTGGCCGAAGCCGCGGTATTCTATGCCGTCGTACATGCGGCCGAGCACGCGGGCGGTGTCCTTGACGGTCTCCTTGTGGCCCATCTGGCTGCCGGTGGGCTCCAGGTAGGTCACGTGCGCGCCCTGGTCGTGGGCGGCCACCTCGAAAGCGCAGCGGGTGCGGGTGGAGGTCTTCTCGAAAATGAGGGCGATGTTCTTGCCGGCCAGCCGCTGCTGCTCCGTGCCGGTGTACTTGGCTTCTTTGAGGTCCGCGGCCAGCTTGAGCAGGAAAGTCAGTTCCTGCTTGCTGAAGTCCAGTTCTTTGAGGAAGTGCCTGTTTCTCAGATTGAATCCCATTTTAATTCTCCTTAAGATAGTGTGCGCTTACTTCTGCTGAATCTGTTGTTTGAGCTGCAGCTCGTAGAGGGCGATCTTCTTGTGGGTGTCGGCGAAGTACTTCATCGCCCAGGGCGTGGGGAAAAAGATCACCGGGTTGCCGTCGGAGTCCGTGCCGGGGCGCACGTTGTCGCCCATGTGCAGCAGGCCCGAGTTCACCTGCGCCGCGCCCTCTTCGTCGAGCCAGCGCACGAACTGCCAGGGACAGGACTCTATGACCGACTTCACGCCGTACTCCGCCTCCAGCCTGTACTGCGTCACCTCGAACTGCAGCGGGCCGACGGCGGCCAGCAGCGGGCTGGAGGTAGGCGCGTCCTTGACCTGGAACTGCTGCACCACGCCCTCCAGGATGAGCTGCTCCAGCCCGTCGCGGAACGGCTTGAACTTGCTGGGCACCGGGTTGGTGAGGTAGGTGAAGCATTCCGGGGGGAAGCGGGGGATCTCGTCGAAAACTATGGCGGGGTTCTCGGTCAGCGTGTCGCCGATCTTGTAGTCCTGGTGGCCCACCAGGCCCACGATATCTCCGGGGTAAGCCTCGTCCACCGTCTCGCGGTCCTGGCCGAACAGCTTGTTGGAATTGGACAGGCGCACCTTGCGGCCGTCGCCCATGTGGTGCACGCTCATGTCGCGGACGAACTTGCCCGAGCAGACCCGCACGAAGGCCACCTTGTCGCGGTGGCGCGGGTTCATGTTGCCCTGGATCTTGAAGATGAAGCCCGAGAACTCCGGGGTCTCCGGCGTGATGGAGCCGATGGAGGCGTCGCGCGGGCCGGGCGGGGCCGAATGCTCCACGAAGCCGTCGAGCATCAGCTGTATGCCGAAATTGTTGACCGCGCTGCCGAAGAACACCGGGGTGACTTCGCCCGCGAGCACGGCTTCCTGGTCGTAGGCGGTGCCCGCCAGTTCCAGCATGCCCACTTCCTCTGTGAAATTCCTGTAGCTGACCGCGTCCAGCTTTTCCTTGATGAGCGGGTCCTCCAGGCCGGCGGTCTCCACGCCGGCCTTGTACGTGCCGCCCGGAGTGCGCTCGAAGAGGTGGGCCTGCCGGGTCATGCGGTCGTAGACGCCGCGGAAATCGGTGCCGTTGCCCATGGGCCAGTTCACGGGGAAGGGCTTGAGGCCCAGCACCTTCTCCAGCTCGTCTATCAGTTCCAGCGGCTCGCGGGAGGGGCGGTCCATCTTGTTGATGAAAGTGAAAATGGGGATGTGGCGGCGGCGGCAGACCTCGAAGAGCTTGAGCGTCTGCGCCTCTATGCCCTTGCCGCCGTCTATCACCATCACGGCGGCGTCCACGGCGGTGAGCACGCGGTAGGTATCCTCGGAGAAGTCGCGGTGGCCGGGGGTATCGAGCAAATTGATGCGGTAGCCGGCGTAGTCGAACTGCAGCACGGTGGAGCTGATGGAGATGCCGCGCTTCTTTTCCAGCTCCATCCAGTCGGAGGCCGTGGCGCGCTGGTTCTTGCGGGCCGTCACGGTGCCGGCCAGGTGCAGGGCGCCGCCGTAAAGCAGCATTTTTTCGGTCAGCGTGGTCTTGCCGGCGTCGGGGTGGGAAATGATAGCGAAGGTGCGGCGTCTTTTTATCTCGTCCATTATTGGCTATAGGATATCTTTTTTAAAGCGCGCGCGGAAAGGGGCCACAAGGCCCCGGTTCAGGCGGCCATCCTGCCTACGCGGGCCTGGGCCTTAATCCCCCGGAATAGGGGGTCTTCCGCCTCAATCGGCGCCTGCCGGAAGATTGATAGCATTTGAATACAGGGAACGGAGGAAACATGCACAAGCTTTTAGCCGCCATACTTCTGATAGCCGCAGCGGCGCCCGCCAGGGCCGCCGAAGCCGACCACTTTACGCTGCCCGACGCCGAGCTGGTGGACATCACCGCCGAGGTGAACCGCCTGGCCAACGACGGCCTGCGCGCCGCCATAGACGACCTGAACGCCCAGGGCGGCTGCGACGATTCCGCCAAGAGCGAAGAACTCCTCTACGACCGCCTCACCGACGTTTTCTCCAACCACAAGAAAGGCCAGCTCGTGCGAGCCATCATAGACGGCGACGTGCCCCGCACCGTGATCCCGCTCAAGGAATCCCTCTACAGCGAGTGGAGCATCTGGAACGGCTTTTTGCTCGGGCGCCGCGGCGCCGCCAAGAGCCCGCTGGCCCTTTCCCCGCTCATCAAGATCGGCGACGTGGTGATAGGCGTCGACAAGCTCGAGCACATGTTCGGCATGGGCCAGCGCTACTTCAAGGGCCATTACCTCAACGGCAAGCCCCTGGTCTCCGTGCTCAAGGGCGGCATCTTCAAGGAGAAGACCTTCCTGGGCGGCAACATGCTGGCCACCGGCGTGTTCTCCTACGCCGACCTCGCCGCCAATTTCAACGGCATGCGCTTCTGGAACCACATGCTGCAGAAGCGCGACGACGTGCTGGGCGCGCAGCATAACGCCGGGCCCTACCTGACCTGCAGCGCCGGCAAGTGGACCGCCAGCGCCGAGCGCCCCATAGACCTGCGCACCTACGTGGACGCCACCATGCAGGAGAGCATCAACTGCTCCAAGTTCGCCACGGCCGCCGGCGCCCGCAAGTTCCACGAGGGGCTGGCCGCCATGCAGGCCAAGAGCGGCGCCCGCATCTTCTCCTGCCCCGAGAACCCCGGCCTGCTCGACGACACCGCCCGCAAGTACGAGGTGGAAATAGCCGGCGATTCCCGCGGCAGCACGGTGGACCACTGGATCATCAACCGCGAGGGCAACGGCAAAGTCTCCTACTTCAACGAATTCTAGGCCCCCCCGGGGTCAAAGAACACCCGGGCCGCCCCGGGTGTTTTTTTTGAGGTCCGCGGTGCCCGGCAGTTTGCTATATTATCCTCTGAAAAGGCTATGACCGAAACCCGGAAGAAAGTGCTGGTGGTGGACGACGACGAGATGCTGCGCGATCTCGCCGCCGACATCCTCTCCGCGGAATTCGAGGTGCAGACGGCCAGGGACGGGCAGGAGGGCTGGGAGAAGGCGCAGGCCTGGCGCCCCGACCTGGTGGTGACCGACCTGATGATGCCCCGCATGCACGGCTACGAGCTGTGCGGCCTGCTCAAGGGCCCTGACGGCATCCCGGGCGTCAAGATCATAGTCAGCTCCTCCAAAACTTTCACTACCGACGTCGCGCAGGCCAGGGACGCGGGCGCCGACGATTACCTGGTAAAACCCTACATGCCCGCGGAGATGCTCAAGAGGGTGAGGGGCCTGTTCGGCCTCGGCGGCGCGGCCACAGCGCCAGCGCCTGAGCCGGAGATGAGCATTACCGGCCGCGGCGCCGCCCCCGATCCGGAAGAGCTGCGCGCCCGGCCCGCCGGGGAAGGGCGGCTGCCGGTGTACGTGCGCTTCTGGGGCACGCGCGGCTCCTGCCCCACCAGCAACGCCAAGGTGGCCGGCTACGGCGGCAACACGGCCTGCGTCGAGCTCAGGGTCGGCGACACCCCCATTATCTTCGACTGCGGCACCGGCCTGCGCGAGCTGGGCGATTCGCTGATAGCCGAGTTCGCCGGCAAGCCGCTGCAGGCGCATATCTTCGTGGGTCATACCCACTGGGACCATATACAGGGTTTTCCCTTCTTCACGCCGTTCTACAACCCCAAAAATAAATTCAATATCTTCAGCGTGCACGGCGCCCACGGCAGCCTGGGCCGCATTTTCACCCAGTCCATGTCGCTGGATTATTTTCCGATCCCGCTCGCCAGCCTGGGCGCCAAACTGGGGTTCGTGGAAATGAAAGGGCCGGTGGACCTGGGCGTGGCCAAGATCTCTTTTCAGCACCTCAACCACCCGGGCGTCTGCATAGGTTTCCGCGTGGAGACGCAGGGGAAGGTGGTCACCTACTTAAGCGACCACGAGCCTTTCTCCAAGCTGGGCGGCGTTTCCGACCTGTCGCTGCGTCAGGACGCGGAGATAGCGGCCTTCGCGCGCGGCAGCGACATGGTGATCCGCGAGGCCCAGTATACCGAGGCCGAATACGCCACCCGCAAGGGCTGGGGCCACGCCACCTACGACGACGCGGCCAAGTTCGCCCTCGAGAGCGGGGTGAAACGCATGGCCATCACCCACCACGATCCGTACCACACCGACGCCATGCTCGACGAGAATATAGCGTACTGCCGCGGCCTGATCCGCCAGGGCGGGGGCAAGACCGACTGCTTCGGGGCGCGCGAGGGCATGTGCATAGACATCTAGCGGCGTGACCGCGCCAAAGAAAACGCCCGGAGCAACCGGGCGTTTTTTATTGACGGGGGCGAGGGTTTAGAAGCCGGCGTACTTGCGCACGGCCACCAGCCTGCTGAAGTAGTAGGGGTTGGCCACCGAGTCTATGTGCACGCCGTTGGTGAACGAGGCGTGCACGAAATACCCTTTGCCCACGTAGATGCCTACATGGTCCACCCTGGCCGTGCCGGGATGCTTCATGGCGAAGAAGACCAGGTCGCCGGGGCGCACCTCGGCGGGTGCCAGGCGCCGCGTGCGGGCGTACTGTTCCCGGGAGGCTCGCGGCAGCTGCAGGCCGGCGTCGGCGTAAACCTGCTTGGCGAAGGCGGAGCAGTCCATGCCGGTATCGCGGTGCATGCCGCCCCAGAGGTAAGGGGTGTTCAGGTAATTCAGCGTGCCGCGCACCACGGCGCTCCGGGCGTCGGCTATGGTGGCGGCGGCGGCCCGGCCGGGATTTAGCGTCAGCAGCGGCAGCGCCGCGAGGAGAATCAGCTTTGCGGTCATTTTGTGATTAGTGTATTATATAAAGACTTTCACGCCATGAAGAAATTAACGCTCCTGTTATTGCTGCTCGCCGGCCTGCCTGCCGCGGCCCTGCGGGCCGCCCCGCCCGACCTGCGCCAGCAGGCCGCCTGGGGCGACAAAGAAAAAAAAGAGTTCCTGAATTTCCTGAATTCCGGCCAGAGCGCCCCGGTGAGCGGCCAGGTAAAGCGCGTGGCCCCGGAGAACGGCATACGCGCTCCTCGCCGGGCCCGCTACGCCTCGCTCGGCTTGGCCAGCGACACGCTGGTGCTGGCCAAGCCCGGCGGCGGGACGCGGACCGAGACCACCACGGTGGGCGCCAAACTGCTGGTGGGCGGCCATTTGTTCTCGTGGGTGCGCTACTACGCCGGGCTGAAGTACAACCGGGTAGGGCAGGAGCGGCTGGACGGCACGCGCGCCCACCTGGGCCACGTGGAGGTGCCGGCCGGGCTGGAGCTGGCGCTGATACCGCTGGGCACGCCGCATACCCGCTACGCGCTGCTGCGCGCCGGCGTCTCGTCGCATTTCTTCTCCGGCCCCGACTCGCGCTCCGAGTTCGCCGCGCCGCTAAAAGGCTGGCACCCGGCCTGGAACCTGGGGCTGGGCTACGAGTGGCAGTTCGACAATTCTCCGTGGCGCGCGCACGCGCTGGTTGAGGGCTACAGGGCTTTCTCCCGCTCCGGCAAGCCGGACTTCCGCGGCCTGGGCCTGACGGCCGGTTTCGTCTATACCTTTTAAGGGGGCAACATGAACAAGAAAGATATCAGCGACCTCAAGGAACTTAAACTCTTCGCCGCTTTCGACGACGCCACGCTGGCCGAGTTCCTGAAGGCCTTCAGCCGCCGGGAACTGCGCAAAGGGGAAGTGATCTTCCGCGAGGGCGAGGAAGGCAGCACCTTCTACATCGTGCTCTGCGGCGAGATCGCCATAGAGAAGCGCCTCGACAAGGCCGGCACGAAATGGCGCAAGCTGGCCGTGCTCAAGCGCGGCGAGTACTTCGGCGAGATGGCCGTGCTGGAAGGCAAGCCGCGCTTCGCGCAGGCCCGGGCCATAACCCCTTCCGAGGTCATAGAGATAGAGCGCGCCCGCCTGATGCAGTTCATCTCCGACTACCCGCGCGAGGGCGCCGCGATGCTCATACAGATACTGCTGGTGATGCTGCACCGCCTGCGCCACACCTCCGACGACCTGATGGCCGCGCACGGCTTCATGGAAGTGCTGGCCAAGTACAGCCACAAGCGCTAGGCGCTCCGGCTATAAAAAAAGCCCGGGACGGCCCGGGCTTTTTTATTTGGTCTCCGCGCTTTAGTGTATGCCGTGCATCCACTTGCGCAGCTTGGGCGTGATCACCAGCAGCAGGCCGGCCGCGCCGGCCCCCGTGGCCATCGGGATCATGAAGAACTTGGTGTGGTCCATCGCGTCGTAGTTGCCGGCGAAGAAGCCGCCCACGAAGTTGGCCGCGAAGCTCGACATCAGCCAGACGCCCATCATCAGCGAGCCGAACTGTATAGGCGCCAGCTTGGTCACCAGCGACAGGCCCACCGGGGACAGGCACAGTTCGCCCAGGGTGTGGAAGAAGTAAGCGCCGAACAGCCACAGCAGGCTGACCGGGCCGTGCTGCTGGTAGGAGGCGGCCGCTACTATCATTACCACGAAGCCGATGGCCAGCAGGCCCAGGCCCATGGCAAACTTGACGGGGCTGGAGGGCTCGCGGCCGGTCTCGCCGAGGCTCACCCACATCTTGGAGAAGAAGGGCGCGAGCAGGATGATGAACAGCGGGTTCACCGACTGGAAGTAGCTGGCCGGCATTTCCCAGCGCCAGCCGAAGATATCTATCCAGCGGTTGGTCTCGCGGTCGGCGAACAGCGTCAGCGAGCTGCCGGCCTGCTCGAAGGCGGACCAGAAGAAGATGGTGAAGAACACCATGATGAAGATCACGGCCAGGCGCTGCTTCTCCACGAGCGTCAGCGTGGACTTGGGCGTGTTCGCGTAATTGTAGGCCAGGCCTATCAATACCAGCACGGCGGTCAGGCCGTATACCCAGCCGGGGATGAGGCCCTTGATGTCGTAGCCGCTGAACTGGAAAGCGCTGGCTATCAGGAAGACCAGTACGATGCCCACCAGCACAAAGGGAACATAGAGCTTGTCGCTGGGGTCGGCGGGCTTCATACCCTTGTCGCCCAGCAGCGACTTGTGGCCCCAGAGGTACATGGCCAGGCCCATCAGCATGCCGACGCCGGCCGCGCCGAAGCCCCAGTGCCAGCCCACTTTCTCGCCCAGCGTGCCGCAGACGAGAGGAGAGAAGAAAGCGCCCAGGTTGATGCCCATGTAGAAGATCGTGAAGCCGGCGTCGCGGCGGGGGTCGTTCTCTTCGTAGAGCTGGCCGACCACGGTGGAGATATTGGGCTTGAAGAAGCCGTTGCCCAGGATCAGCAGGATCAGGGCGGTGAAGAAGAACGGCAGCGGGGGGAAGGCCATCGCGAAATGGCCGAGGGCCATCAGCGTGCCGCCTATGACGATAGACTTGCGCTGGCCCAGGTAGCGGTCGGCTATATAGCCGCCCAGGATGGGGGTGAAATAGACCATGCCCGTGTACCAGCCGTAGACCTGGCCGGCCTTTTCGGTGGTGAACATCAGGTACTTCACCATGTAGAGAACGAGCAGCGCCCGCATGCCGTAGTAGGAGAAGCGCTCCCACATCTCGACGAAGAACAACAGGAAAAGGCCCTTGGGCTGGTTATGGTGCAAGCTCATTTAGTCTCCATACCGGAAAGATTGATTAATTATATATTAAAAGTAGACTTGCTAAAAACGCCTAAACATTTATTTAATGCTTACGAAACAATTCCAATACCGCCTAGTTCGGATAATATAACCGGAGGACGCCCTGTGACACTGAATTATTTGAACTACGTAATGGTGATAGGCCTGACCGCGCTGTCCGTCCAGCAGCAAACCCACTTG
>PHAL01000040.1 GCA_002840355.1 Elusimicrobia bacterium HGW-Elusimicrobia-3
CGGTAATATTCCCCGAAGAGGATAAAAAATGAGCCTTAAAATAGAATTCGCGGCGGCCTCCGACGTGGGCAAGGCGCGAAAGAACAACGAAGACAGCTACCTGGTGGCGCCCGAACTGGACCTGGCCCTCGTGGCCGACGGCATGGGCGGCCATAACTCCGGCGAGGTGGCCAGCTCCCTGGCGGTCAAGGTGACCCGCGACAAATACGAGTCCATGAAACTCACCGGCATGAAGCCCGCCCCCTACAACGACAAGGTCTCGCTCGAGACCAACCAGCTGGGCTTCGCCGTGCAGCTGGCCAACTCCGTGATCTACGAGGCCGGCAGCGCCGGGCCCGAAAACAAGGGGATGGGCACCACGTTGAGCGCGGCCCTGCTCAGCAAGGACAAGCTCTGTATAGCCCATATCGGCGATTCCCGCATCTACCTGCTGCGCGCCACGGCGATGCAGCAGCTGACCGAGGACCACTCGCTGGTGATGGAGCACGTGAAGAAAGGCCTGCTCACCCGGGAGCAGGCGGACGTCTCCCCGCTGCAGAACATCCTGACGCGCGCCCTCGGCACGCAGAAGGCCCCCGCGGTGGACCTGGTGGAAACCAGCCTGGAGCCCGGCGACCGGCTGCTCTTCTGCAGCGACGGGCTCTTCAAGGCCGTCAAGGAGCCCAGGATACAGCAGATGGTCGCGGCACAGCCCGACGACGCCAAGGCCTGCGCCGAGCTGGTGGCCGCGGCCAACGCCGCCGGCGGCCCCGACAACATCACGGTAGTCATCGGCACCGTCGGCAAGAAGACTTTCAAAGAAAACATAAAGGACCTGTTCAGGAAATAATATGCCTAAACTGATGCTTAAATTTGAAGCCGCGTTCATCAAGGAGATCAAGCTGGACAAGCCGGCCTTCTCCCTGGGCCGCAAGCCGGACAACGACATCGTGCTCGACAACGCGGCCGTCTCCGGCCACCACTGCAAGATGTACGAGTCCGGCGGCACCTGGTTCGTGGAGGACCTCAATTCCACCAACGGCACCTTCGTCAACGGCAAAAAGACGCTCAAGAGCGGCCTGAAACCGGGCGACATCGTCACGCTGGTCAAGTACTCGCTGGTCTTCACCGAGGACAGCGCGCCCGCCGCCGCCGCCAAGGCCGAGCAGACGCTGCCCCCGCAGCGCGGTAAGCCGCCGCAGGGCGCGCTGGAAGTGCTGGAGAACCCCGCCGACGCCCGCAAGGACTTCGAGCTGACCGCGCTGTCCACCTATATCGGCAAATCGGCGCAGGCCGCCATCCCGTACAAGGCGGGGGGGCTGTTCGGCGGCGGGCCGGAGCTGGCCGTGGTGATCACGCTGCGCCCCGAAGGCTACTACCTCAACCCCATCAAGGAAGGCTACTCCAAGTACAACGGCAACGCCCTTAACGAGAAGGTGATGCTCAAGGACGACGACGTGATAGAGGTCGGGGCCACCAGGTTCCGCTTCTTCATAAAGAAGTAGCGCCCGGCGCCCGGGAGAAAGCCGCCCTCGCCGGCGGCTTTTTCTTTTTTAGCAGTCAGAACAAAAGAGTGCTATTGACACAAAAAACCGGTTTTGCTAAACTAGCAATTGTCAGGTTGAAGTGCTAATAAACATTTTCCCCGGCTCCGGCCGGAAAAGATCAAAGAGTTAAACAGGAGGGAAGTAACATGTCAGACACAGCTACCAAAATAAAGATACAGCCCCTTGGCGACAGGCTCATTATAAAAGTGGCCGAAGCCAAGGAAATAAAGAAGAGCGGCATCATCATCCCCGAGACCGCCAAAGAGAAGCCCCAGGAAGGCGAAGTAGTGGCCGTGGGCAAAGGCAGGCTTACCCCCGAAGGCAAGCTGATCGCCATGGAGATCAAGGCCGGCGACATCGTGCTGTACGGGAAATACTCCGGCACCGAGATCAAGATCAACGATGAGGAATACCTCATCATGCGCGAGGAAGACATCCTCGGCATCGTGAAGTAATATATAAGGAAGGACAACTAACATGGCTAAACAGATAATTTACTCCGAAGAAGGCAGAATGCGCATAAAGGCCGGCGTGGACAAGCTGGCCAACGCGGTGAAGGTGACCCTCGGCCCGAAAGGCAAGGCCGTCATCCTCTCCAAGAAGTTCGGCTCCCCGACCATCATCGACGACGGCGTGACCATCGCCAAAGAGATCGAGCTCGAGGACCATTTCGAGGACATGGGCGCCCAGCTGGTGCGCGAAGCCGCCTCCAAGACCAACGACGTCGCGGGCGACGGCACCACCACCGCCACCGTGCTCACCCAGGCCATCTACACCGAGGGCCTCAAGAACATCACCGCCGGCGCCAACTCCACCTACATCAAGAAGGGCATAGACAAGGCCGTCACCGCCCTGGTTGAAGAGCTGAAGAAGATGGCCAAGCCCGTGAAGACCAAGGAAGAGAAGACCCAGATCGCCACCATCTCGGCCAACGACCGCGAGGTCGGCGAGCTCATCGCCAACGCGATGGAGAAAGTGGGCCACGAGGGCGTGATCACCGTAGAAGAGGGCAAGTCCTCCAAGACCGAGCTGGACGTCGTCGAAGGCATGCAGTTCGACCGCGGCTACGTGTCCCCTTACTTCGTCACCGACTCCGAGCGGATGGAGTGCGTGCTCGAGGACGCCGTCGTCCTGATCACCGACAAGAAGATATCGGCCATGAGCGACCTGCTGCCCGTGCTCGAGAAGATCGTGCAGACCGGCAAGCAGTTCCTGATCCTCGCCGAGGACCTGGAAGGCGAAGCCCTGGCCACGCTGGTGGTCAACAAGCTGCGCGGCACCCTCAAGGGCGCGGCCGTCAAGGCCCCCGGCTTCGGCGACCGCCGCAAGGAAATGCTGGAAGACATCGCCATCCTCACCGGCGGCGAAGTCATCAGCGAAGAGCGCGGCATGAAGCTCGACAAGACCGACATCAAGCAGCTCGGCCACGCCAAGCGCATCGTCATCGACAAGGAGAACACCACCATCGTCGACGGCGGCGGCGACAAGAACGAGATCAAGAAGCGCACCGCGCAGATCCGCAAGCAGATGGAAGACTCCACCAGCGACTACGACAAGGAAAAGCTGGAAGAGCGCCTGGCCAAGCTGAGCGGCGGCGTAGCCGTGATCCGCGTGGGCGCGGCCACCGAGACCGAGATGAAGGCCAAGAAGTCCAAGATCGAGGACGCCAAGAACGCCACCAAGGCCGGCGTGCAGGAAGGCCTGCTGCCCGGCGGCGGCGTGGCCCTGATTCGCGCCTCCAGGGTGCTCGACAAGGTGAAGACCGACCACGAGGACGAGAAGACCGGCGTGAACATCGTACGCCGGGCCATCTACGCCCCGCTGCGCATCATCGCCGAGAACGCCGGCGCCGACGGCTCCATCGTGGTGGACAAGATAAAGAACTCCACCATCGAGATCGGCTTCGACGCCGACACGCTGGAATACGTCGACATGCTGAAGGCCGGCATCGTGGACCCGTGCAAAGTAACCCGCACGGCCCTCGAGAACGCCGCCTCCATCGCGAGCACGCTGCTCAACACCGACTGCCTGGTGGCCGACATGCCCGAGAAGAAGTCTCCCGCCATGGCCGGCGGTATGCCCGGCGGCATGCCCCCCGGCGCCGACATGTACTAAGTCAGCGCTTAACAATAAAGACCCCCGGGCCCAAACCCGGGGGTTTTTATTTATATACTTAAAGCAGGACTGGAGAACTTACGATGACACTAGCCGATATTAGCACCTTCATGCACAACGACCCGTTGATGGGGGGACTTTTCGCGCTGGGGGCACTGGTCTTCGCGGGGGGAGCGCTGGGGCTGCTGTTCTCGCTGTTCTGGATGGCGTTCAAGAGCGGCAGGCGGGCGGCCTTCGGCGCGGCCGCGCTGCTGCTGGCCTTGGCGCTCTCGCTGCATTTCCGCGCGCCGGACAGGGAGGGGCAGCTGCTGGCCCTCGGTTTCGGCATCGCCGCGGTCGTCTTCCTGTTCATAGGCCTGCACCTCGGCTACAGGCCCGACCCCACCCCGCAGGAACTGCAGCGGCAGCTGGACAAGGAAACCCGCTCGGCCCTGCAGAGCGCGTCGGGCCGCGCCATCACCCTGCTGGCGGCGGCCTCCTGCTTCGCCGCGGCCTGGGCGGTAAAGGCCGAGAAGCACACCGACGACTCGGCCACGGCCATACTGGCCATGTGCCTGCTGGGCTGCGCCGGCCTGTTCGCCTTTCTCTTTCCGGCCAGGGCGGCCTCGCTGCTGGAAGCCCTCGCCCGCCTGCTCCCCCGCCGCAGAAGATACTGAATATCGGAGCGGGCAATAAAAACCGCCGGGGCAGCCCGGCGGTTTTGTTTAAGCCGGTTCGGTGGCTTTTTCGGGGGCGGGAGGGGGAGGGGCGGAGCGCAGGCCGTCCTGGTCGGCCGTGAGACGGCGGCCCAGGCCCAGGAAACCCAGACAGGAACCCACCGCCAGCGCGGCGACGATGAACCACGGCCCCTGCTGGAAATGCGGACTGATAAAGCCGATGGCGTTGGAGCCTACCAGGATGCCGGTGGAACTGCCTACCTGCTGAAAAAGCCCCTGTATGCCCAGGTAGCGGCCCTTCTCAGCCTTCGGGGCCATGTTGGCCCCCAGCGCCTGCATGCCGGGGGAAACGGCTATCTCGCCGAAAGTCACAACCACGATCGCCGCCGCCGCGAAGAAGAAGGACGGCGCGTAGCCGAAACACAGGTAGCCCGCGGCGTAACACAAAGCCCCGGCCGCCAGCCCCGTGGTGATGCGCCGCCGCCCCAGCAGCTCGGTAACGAAATACTGGAACACCACCACCATCAGGCCGTTGATGGAGAACAGCAGGCCGATCTCCCGCTCGGAGAGCCCCAGGTATGCCTTGGAATACAACGAGCTGGATACCACCAGCTGGCTCATCACCGCGCTCATCGTAAAGGTAAAGACGCAGAAGCGCAGGAAAACCTTGTTGGACAGCGCCACGGCCGCCCCGCGCAGGCTCGGCGAGACGAAGCGCCCCCCGGCCAGCCCCGGCATGTCGCGCACCGACAGCCACACGATGGCCGTGCAGACGCCGAACACCAGCGCCGTCACGAAGAACATCAGCGAGTAGGAGCCCTCCGCCAGCAGGCCGCCCAGCGCGGGGCCCAGGGCCCAGCCGGCGTTATTGCCCATGCGCAGGAAGCCGTAGGCCCGCATGCGGCTGGCCGGCGGAGTAAAGTCGGCCACCCAGGAGCGGGCGGCGGGGTGGAAGAAGGAGCCGATGAACATGCTCAGCGGGTGGAAGACGAAGACCACCCATAGCGGGGCCCGGACATAGATAGCCCAGGCTATCACGCCTATCAGCAGCGTGCGCAGGCCCATGGCATAGACCATCACCTTGCGGCGGCCGATGGCGTCTGACACCTCGCCGCCTATGAACTGCGCCGCCGAAGAGACCAGCATGGACAGGGCCAGGAAAGCGCCGGTCCAGGCCATGGGCATGCCCCGCTCGCCGCTGAGGTAGATGGCCAGGAAGGGGAAGGAAATGGCGTAGCCGGCCGTCAGCAGCCCCTCGGCGGCGGCCAGTATCCAGAAACCGGGCGGCAGACGCATGATCAAATAATAGCATTTACGACGGACGGGCCGGATTTCCCTATGAAAAACAGCCCTTTTTTGATAAAATATACCTATCCCCAACCATGCCGACCGCAGAACTCACACGCAAGGGCACACTACTTACTAATTTCCAGAACATAACGGCACGTATTGCCGCTGCCTGCGCCAAGGCCGGACGCAGCCCGGCCGAAGTGGAACTGCTGGCCGTCACCAAGTACGCGGCTGACGAGGATGTGAAGCTGCTGATAGAGGCCGGCGCACTCAGGACCGCGGGCGAGAACAAGGTGCAGGACGCGCGGGCCAAGTGGCTGGAAGGCGCCCTGGCCCCGCTGCGCTCCCGCGTGCAACTGCATTTCATAGGCCACCTGCAGACCAACAAGGCCAAGGCCGCCGTCGAAACCTTCGACTGGATAGACTGCGTGGACAGCCTCAGGATAGCCGCCGAGATAAACCGGCACGCCGCCGCCCTGGGCAAGACCATGCCGGTAATGATACAGCTCAAGCTCAACGCCTCGCCCACCCAGTCCGGCGTCTCTCCGGAAGAAGCGGGCGCGCTGCTGGCCGGCCTGCGCGAGTTCAAGAACCTGGACCCGCGCGGCTACATGGGCATAGCCCCGGCCGCCGCCGGCCCGGAAGAGCTGAAAGCCGCCTTCAACAAGGCCAAAGTTCTCTTCGACAGGGATTTCCCGGGAACCGGGAACCGACTGTCGCTCGGGATGAGCGGGGATTATGAACTGGCGGTGGAGGCGGGCTCCAGCCTGCCGCGCATCGGCGGTTCACTTTTCGCTTAGCATTCAGGAAGCCCCGCACAGCAGGGGGAAAACAACCGCGGCGCGGGCCGCAACAGAGAGGTAGGGGACATGATCGTAAAAGTCAGAGTTATACCGAACTGCGAAGATAACGAGGTAGTTTCCCGCATTGGGAGCGTGCTGCGCGTGAAGATCTGCGCACCCGCCGCCGACCTGAAGATAAACCTGCTGCTCAGGGATTATCTTTCGGAGTTCTTCGAGGTGCCTGCGAAGCTGGTCAACATCATCCGCGGCGCCAAAGGCCGGGAGAAGACCGTGGAGATCACCGGCAAGACCGAGGAACAGCTCAAGAACCTGCTCGATTCCATCCCGTAAAGCCCCCAGGGGTTTTACGCCGGGCCCGCGCGAGCGGGCCCTTACTTTTAAGGGGGAAGCATGATACCGCCTCGTTTGATCTTCAGCAGCGGCAGCCTGAAGGTGCTGGACCAGCGCCTGCTGCCGGACCGGGTAAAATTCATCACCGTGCGCGACGCCGCCGGCGCCGCCAAAGCCACCAGGGACATGGCCCTGCGCGGCGCGCCGCTGATAGGCTGCGCCGCGGCCTTCGGCTTCGCGCTGGAGCTGCGCCGCCTCAAGCCCGGCTCGGCCGCCGAGCTTATCAAGACCGCCTCCCGCACGGCGGACCTGCTCAAGGCCGCCCGCCCGACGGCCGTGGCCCTGTTCTACGCCGCCGACCGCATGCTCAACCTGGCCGTGAATTTCGCGGCGCGCCATCACGGCAGGTTCTCCCCGGCCACGCTTAAAAAGCTGCTCGCGCTGGCGGAGAAAGAAGCCCGGCTGATAACCGCCGAGGACGAGGCCGCCTGCGACGCTATGGGACGCTACGGGGCCGCCCTGCTGCCCAGGAACTGCGTGATCATGACGCATTGCAACGCCGGCGCGCTGGCCACCATGGGCATAGGCACGGCCGTGGGCGTGATCACCGCCGCGCACAAGCGGGGGAAGATCAAGCACGCCTACTCCTGCGAGACGCGCCCCTACCTGCAGGGCGCGCGCCTGACCATCTGGGAGCTGATGCGCGAGGGCGTGCCGTCGGAACTGCTGACCGACAACATGGCCGCCCATATAATCAAGACCTGCGGCGTCAACGCCATCGTGGTCGGCGCCGACCGCATAGCCGCCAACGGCGACACGGCCAACAAGATCGGCACCTACGGCCTGGCCGTAATAGCCAGGCATCACAAGGTCCCGTTCTACGTGGCCGCGCCCACGCCGACCATAGACCTCAAGGCCGGGGACGGCGACGCCATCGTGATAGAGGAGCGGTCCTGCGAGGAAGTCACTTTCGTGAAAGGCAACCGCATAGCGCCGAAGAACGTGCGGGTGCGCCACCCGGCCTTCGACGTCACCCCGGCCGGCCTCATCACCGCCCTCATCACCGAGAAAGGCGTCATCAGCCCCGTCACCCGCGCCAATATCCGTAAGAACCTGGAGAAGTAAGCTGGGGGAGGGGAACCGCGAGAAGCCCAGTCGGGGGCCTGGCAAGGGTACGGCCCCGTCGGGCACGCGGTCGCGCACACCGTGCGCGCCGCTCGTCACTCCCTCGCCGCGCTACGCAAGCGGCTTCAGTCCGTGACGACCCTCCGGAACCATACCCTTGCCACCCCTCCGTATAGTGGCCAGATTTACAGACAAATCTTGCGGAAACAGCAGGGGCAGGGTTAGCAAAACCTTCATGAGGGCGAGGCTTGCGTAGCGCCGAGCCCGATTGATGAGCGAGCGCACGGTGTGCGCGCGTGGAGCGCATGCGACACTTTCTTGCGCGTTTTGCGTTCCTGCCCCTGCGGTAAGCCGCAGACCCGATTATATTTATCCCTGTAATCTTCTTGTAACACGCCTTTGGTAAGATTTAACCATGACCGAACCGATTTCCCGTTTTTACGTCTATATCAAGAAGAGCATTCGCGGGCCTTTCTTTCCCAAGGACGCGGCGCTGCAGCCCGGCTTCGGGCGCTCCTCGCTGGTCTGCCCCGAAAAGGCCCTCGGCCAGTGGCGAGAAGCCTCGCTCGAACCCGCTTTCCAGGCGCTGATAGAGACGCCCCCGCAGGCCCAGGCCAAGCCGCGCCCGCCGATGACGGTGGAAGCCGCCGAGGAAACCGCCTCCCGCTCGCTGCTGGAGAAGGCCATCAACAAGAACGCCCACCTGGAGCGCGAGGTCAAGGAACTGCGCAAGGCCTACAACAGCGAGAAGCACGCTTTCGAAGAGCAGCTCAAGCGCAAGGAGGGGGAGGTGCACGCCCTCACCGAGAAGCTCAAGCGCTCCATACAGAACACCCAGGCCGCCAGGGGGGAGCACCCGTCGTGGGAGACCCTCTACAAGACCCTCAAGAAGCGCTCCGAGGAAAAGCTTTGCGAAGCCACGCAGGACCTCTCCGAAAAGACCGCCGAGAACGCCCGCCTGCGAGAGCGCCTGATGGCCACGGCCGAGAACGCCGACGCCGCGCTCAAGCGCGCCCAGGGCGAAGCCGCCGCCAGGACGGCCGACCTGGAGCGGGAACTGCGCGAACTGCGCTCCCAGCTCGAGGAAAAGGACATGCTGGTCCGCACGCTGAGCGACAATATCGCTTCGTTGGCCGGCAAGAACGAAGAATTCCAGAAGATCATGTTCGATGAGCGCCGCGACTACGAAGAGCAGAACAAGAAATTCTGCGAGGAGATAGGCCGGCTGCGCGCCGACCTGAAATGGCGCGACCAGGAAACGGCCAAGATCCGCGAGGAGCTGTTCGCGGCCGTCAACAAGCTCAAAGAGATCGAGGCCGTGGACGATATCAAGTCCCGCGAGCAGGAGGAGCTCTACGACGTGCTCGGCGCCAAGCTGAAGCTGCTCTCCGGCTATTTCGAGAACCTGGAAGCCCGCGTAAAATACGCCTTCAGGAAGGCCTGAACGCGCCGCTCGGCCGCCGGCCGGCGTCCCCGCCAGGACGCCGGCTTTCTTGCGCCCTCCCGCCGTCCTCTTGAATTGGTATAATTTGTATTAATATAAAGCACCGGAGAAGCGATGAATATCACCTTTAAACAACTTATCATAGCCGGCGGCCCGATACTCTTCCTGCTGGCCGGCCTGTCCATATACTCCATAGCCCTGATCTGGGAGCGCTGGACCGCCTACAAGCGCACGCTGAAGGGCCTCGACGACCTGCTGCACAAGGTGCACGCGCTGCTGCGCACCGGCGAGCTGCGCCAGATCTCGGAGCTGTGCGCCAAGGCCCGGAACCCGGCCGGCGACATCATCCACAAGGTCATCAACCATTACGGCACCCCGCTCGAGAAGCGCGAGCTGGCCGAAAAGGCCGTGGACTGGCACGTGTCGCGCCTGGGCAAGGGCCTGACCCCGATAGCCACCATCGGCAGCATCAGCCCGTTCATAGGCCTCTTCGGCACCGTGATCGGCGTCGTGCGGGCCTTCCGCGACCTCTCCATGTACGCCGGCGCCGGCCCCTCCGTGGTGGCCATGGGCATAGCCGAGGCGCTGGTCAACACCGCGGCGGGCCTCTTTGTGGCCATCCCCGCCATCGTGGCCTACAACTATTTCACGCATAAGGCCAACGACTTCGCCAGCGAGGTCAACTGGGTGGCCGAGCAGGTGATAGACCGCTCGGTGGCCCGCGAGACCGGATTCCCGGAGGCGGCGGCGCGCTGACCATGAGAGTACATTCCAAGAAAGGCGGCATCATAGCGGAGATCAACATGATCCCGCTCATCGACGTCTCGCTGATACTGCTCATCATCTTCATGGTGATCACGCCGTTCCTGGTGCAGTCCCAGATCCAGGTGAGCCTGCCCAAGGCTTCCACCGGCATCAAGACCACCGACGAGCAGGTGCTCAAGGTGCAGCTGGCCGCGAACGGCGCCATGACGATAGACGGCCGCGCGGTGAAGTACCAGCGCCTGGAGAAAGAACTGACGCTGCGCCTGGCCAAGTCCCACAAGAAGACCGTGCTGGTGGAAGCCGACAAGAGCGTGCCGGTCGAGCGCGTGGTGCGGGTATTCGACGCCGCCAAGAAACTGGGCGCCGGCAAGATCGGCATCGCCGTCAAACCGGAAGACTAGCCGTGCGCTCCTACCTCCTCTATTCCTCCTCCGCCCACTTCGTGCTGCTGGCGGTCCTGTTCTTCGCGGGACGCCACTCGCTGGACCCCAAGAAGCAGCAGGCCTACTATATAGATTTCATCGGCCCGTCGAGCGTGGTCACCATGGCCAAGGCCGCCGCCGCCCCCGGCCGCGGCGAAGTCCCGGCCGCCAAGACGGCGCCCGCGGCAAAAACCGCGCCCAAACCCGCCGCCGCCAAGGCAGAGCCGCCCGACGAGGACGATTTCTCCGGCGGGGCGCTGCCCAAACCCAGCGTGCTCTCGGGGGGAGCCAAGCTCTTCGAGCCGGAGAAGCCCGCGGCCGGCGGCGAGGGCGGCACGCCGCTCATAACAGATTCAGCCAATTTTCCGTACCCCTGGTATATCACGCAGGTGCGCGAGGCGCTCTGGAATTCCTGGACCTCCCGCATGCCCTCGGCCGGCAGCCTGCGTTGCACCGTGCGCTTCAGCATCAACAGGGAGGGGGACATAAAGTCGGTCAGCGTGGAGAAGTCCTCCGGCAACCGGCTTTTCGACAACGCGGCCGAGAGCGCCGCGCAGGCCGCCGCGCCGTTCGAGCCGCTGCCCGAAGATTTCTTCGAGGACCGCCTGACCGTGCACGTCGAGTTCAAGGCGATGGACTAACCCGTGCCCATAAGCGCGCTCATCCTCATCGCCGCCGCGGTACACCTGGCCGCCTTCCTCTCCTACCCGCACAGCGGCAAGTTCGGCCAGCCCTTCATCTTCGTCTCCATTCTGCTCTGGACCGGCTTTTCGGTTTTCATAGCGCGGGTCACGGAGAACTACGGCAGGGAGGGAAAGGCGGCTTTCGCGGCGCTGTTCGCCCTGGCCTGCGCTTTTTCAGTGTTGGCCCTCTTGCCGCAGAAGGACGGCCGGCCGGCGCTGAAGAAGTTTCTGGCCGGCAGCTACCCGGTTAAAGCCGACTTCTATATCGGCCTGCTGCGGCTCGGCGTGGAAGTCCCCGCGCTGGCGCCGCCAATAAAGGAAGAAACACCATTATGAACCTTATCTTCAAAGTGCTGGCCGTCGCGCTGCTGCACGCGGCTTTCTACGTCTCCTACCCCGCCACGGGGCCCTACGGCGATTATTACCTCGCCGCCTCGCTGCTGGTCTGGGCGGTCTTCATCCTGTTCATCAACACCAGCGCTAATATCGTGCGGCTGATCAGCGGCCTGGCCGGCATCGCCGTCAACCTGGCGGCTTTCGCGCTGATAGCCCTGGCCCTGGCGGCCACCATGCCGCAGCGCGACAGGATCAGCGTGCTCGAGAAGCTGCAGAAGGGGAAATACCCGGACCGGAACGCCATCAGCACCGGCCTGCTGCGCTTCGGCATACACCTCGACCGCGACGTGGGCGGCGCGGTAAAGAACGTGGTGGACCGGGAAGCCGGCAAAGCGCTGAACAAGCTCAAGGAAGACTAAACCTATGAAGACCATCGCCGTTACCGGGGGCACCGGGTTCGTGGGACGGGCGCTGTGCAAGGCCCTGCTGGCCCGCGGCTGCGCCGTGCGCGTGATCACGCGCCGCAAGCCCGCCGCGGCGCTGGAAGGCGCGGCCTACGCCGAAGCCGATTTTGCCGACAAGGAGAGCCTGCGCCGTGCGCTCGAAGGCGCCGACGCCGCGGTGCACCTGGCCGCCGCCCTCTTCTGCCGCTCGCGCGAACAGTTCATGCGCGCCAACGCCGAGGGCACGGCCAACCTGGCCGCCGCCGCCGGCGAGGTCCCGACGCTCAAAAAGCTGGTCTATATCTCCAGCCTGGCCGCGGGGGGTCCCTCCTCCGCCGACCGGCCCCGTACCGAGGCCGAGCCCGAAGCGCCGGTATCCTATTACGGACAGAGCAAGCTGGCTGGCGAGAAAGCCGCGCGCGGCTTCGCCAACGGGCCGGCCGTCATACTGCGCCCGCCCATCGTTTACGGCAAGAAGGATTCCGGCCTTTCCAAGATAGCCGAATGGGTGCGCAAGGGCGTGATGGTGAACGCCGGCTCGGCCGGCGGCCGCTTCAGCTTCATCTATGTCGACGACCTGGTGAACGCCATTATAGACGCCCTGGAGACCTCCAAGTTCGACGGCGGCACTTTCTACGTCTGCGAAGACCGCTCCTACGAGTGGCGGGAATTCATCACCCTGCTGGCGGCCGGCATGGGCGTGAAGATGCCCGTCATGCTCTCGCTGCCGCCGGCGGCGGTCTGCGCGGTGGGCTGGCTATACGAGACCGTCAGCGCCCTGGCCGGGGCGGAACCGGTGATGAACAGGGACAAGGCCAGGGAGGCCTCGGCGCCCAACTGGACCTGCTCGCCGGCCCTCTGGGAGAAAACCGCGGCCGGCGCCCGCTGGACGCCGCTGGAAGAAGGCATAAGGAAAACTTTTTCCTAAGGTTTCTTCGCCGCATATTTTTATATAATTAACACAGGTCTTTACATGTCGCGCGTGGCGTCTTCTTCGCAGCAAGCCACGCGTACCTCTTAAGGGGGGTTCAGCGAGCGGTTCCGGCTCAATGCCGGAATAGCGAGCGACGACGAAACGGGGGGCTTAGCCCCCCTTGTAAAGCGCCCGGCCGACTACATTTCTAGGCCGGGGCGAAGCCTCCGAGCGAATGCGAGGAGCGCGTTTTCAGATGGAGAGGTGGCCGGGTGGACTTCGCTTCTCGCGGCGCCACGGACACAATCGGGACAGGCTGCGGCGTTAGAACCTGCGAACGGTCCTGAAGCGGTTAGAACAGATTTTTGGAGAGGTGGCCGAGTGGTTGAAGGCACCGGTTTGCTAAACCGGCATACGGGGTAAACCCGTATCAAGGGTTCGAATCCCTTCCTCTCCGTAGCTTTTCAGCGGTGTTTTGTTAAGGGTTTGGGGAGGCGGCCGCCGGCCGCCTATTTTTCAGGGGGCATATTGTCAGACCCTCATTTTCCTGTCGAACTGTCCAGGCTGAAAAAACGCCTGGCCGGCATCTTTGCGGCGGCCGCGGCCTGCATACTAACGGGCGGCTTCGCCTATCACCACCACTTCCAGAAAGCCATACGCAAGGACGCCTCAGAGCTCCTGTCCTCCATCCGGCAGTTGAAGACCGACCAGATCGTGTTCTGGCGCTCCGACCGCATCAACGACACCAATTCGCTCCTCGACAGTCCCGTCCTCTCTGTCTTCTTCAACCGCCTGGCGCTTAATCCGGCGGACAAGGAACTGCAGGCCTGGATGCGCTCGCGCCTGCAGGCCTATCTCAAATACAACCGCTACACCACCGCCCTGCTGGCCTGGCCTGACGGCAGGATCCTGATCTCCGCCGGGGACGCGCCTAAAGAGCTGGCACCGGAGACCAAGGAGCTGATAGCCAGGGCCGCGGCATCGGGCAAAACCGAACTCGGTGATTTCTACCTGGGCCCGGACGGCAAGCCGCATCTCGACGTGGCGGGCAGGGCGGCCGCGTCCAACGGCAAAAGGCTTTTCCTGGTGCTCAAGGTGGCGCCAGCCGACTACCTCTACCCGATGATCTCGCAGTGGCCCACCAACAGCTCCACGGGCGAGATCACGCTGGGGCGCATGGAGGGAGACTCCGCCGTGGCCCTCAACGAATTCCGCTACGACAAGACCACGCCGCTGCGGCTGCGCTATCCGCTGGCAGACAGCGACCTGCCGGTAACGAAAGCCCTGCACGGCAAAACGGGCGTCATCTTCGCCAAGGACTACCGCGGCGAGACGGTGCTGGCCTCGGTGGGGATGATCCCCGGCTCCGACTGGGCCATCGTGGTCAAGATGGACTGGAAGGAAATACTAGCCGACGCCGGCCAGGCCTCGGCGCTCATCCTGCTCTTCACGCTGACCATGCTGCTGGCGGCGGCCGCCATGGCCTACCTGCTCTTCCGCCTGCAGGCCTCGGCCTACTCACGCAGCCTGCTGGAGATAGAATCAGAGAAGGAAAAATACCGCATCAATCTCGAGACCCTTACCGACAGGGCCAACGACATGATACTGCTGTCGGACCCTGAGAGGCGCTCGCTGCTGATGGTCAACCGCAAGGCCTGCGAGACCTACGGCTACTCCGAGGAGGAGATGCTGAAGCTGCATCCGGAGGACATGATACCCCCGGAGGACATCAGCAAGTTCAACGCCCGCTACAGGGAGCTGGCGGCCGGTGAGAGCGCGATTTATGAAGTGACGCACATGAAAAAGAACGGCGAGCGCTTCCGCATAGAGGTCAGCGCCACCGGCATAAGCCAGGACGGCCGGAACCTGGTCTATTTCATCTGCCGCGACGTTACCGAGCGGCGGCGCCTGGAAGCGGAGCTCAAAGAGAAGGAGCGCAAGCTGGCTGGGATCATGGCGAACCTGCCCGGCATGGCCTACCGCTGCAAGAACGACCCGAATTGGACGCTGGACTTCGTCAGCCCGGGCTGCGAGACCCTCACGGGGTACAAGGTTTCGGAACTGACGGGGAACAACGCGATGAACTACAGCGACCTCATAATACCGGCGGACCGGGACAAGGTCTGGAGAGAGGTGCAGAAAGCCGTAGGCACGCGCCGGCCCTACCGCCTGCTCTACCGCATCCGCCGCAAGGACGGGGAGATACGTACGGTCTGGGAGCAGGGCGCGGGCATCGCCGGAGAGAATGGCGGGGTGGAGGCTCTCGAAGGGCTTATCATGGACAGCACGGAAAAGGCCGCCGCCGAGACCGCGCTGCGCGAGAGCCAGGAATCCTACAAGCACCTGTTCGAGACCATGGACGAAGGCTTCGCCTGCCACGAGATCATTTACGACGAGAAAGGCCGGCCGGCGGATTATCGCTTTATAGAGGTGAACCCGGCCTTTGAGCGGCTTACCGGGCTCAAGCGCGAGAACATCCTGGGCAAGCGGGTGCTGGAGGTCATGCCGAAGACGGAGCACAGCTGGATAGAGAAATACGGCGAGGTGGCCCTGACCGGCAAGCGCATACATTTCGAAAGCCGGGCCGAGGAACTGGGGAAATGGTTCGAAGTCAGCGCCTTCAGCCCGCGCCGGGGGCAGTTCGCCACCACCTTCTTCGACATCACGCCCAGGAAGGAAGCCGAACTGCGCGGCGAGGAACTCAATAAGGACCTGGCCAAGAACCTGCGCCTCTACACGATGCTGGCCCAGATCAACCAGGCGGCCGCCCTGATAAAGGACCGCAAGCAGCTGCTGGAGCGGGTCTGCGACATAGCGGTGGTGGCCGGGGGCTTCAAGATGGCCTGGGTGGGCTACCCGGACAAGGACACAGGCCGCGTGCTGCCGCTCTGCTCGGCCGGGGACGCCAAGGATTATCTGAACCCGATAAAAGTCTTCATGACCGAGGGCACGGCCTCCAAGGGCCCCACCGGCGAAGCCGCGCGGACCGGCCGCATCTCGGCTTGCCAGGACATAGCGGTCGACCCGCGGATGGAACCGTGGCGGGCGAAGGCGCTGGATATGGGCTACGCCTCCTCGGCGGCGATACCGCTCTACGACGGCGACAAGCTCACCAACGTCCTCAACCTCTACAGCGCGGCCAGGTACGCCTTCACCGAAGAGGAGCTGAAAATGCTGGCGGCCATACAGGCCGAGACCGGCCTGGCCATAGAGGCCATCTCGGCCGAGGAGAGGCGCGCCGCCGCGCAGGCGGCGCTGGAGCGGACGGCCGACCACCTCACCCACGCGATGGAAGCCACGTCGATAATCATCTTCACGCTGCGCAAGGTCAAAGACCGCTTTATCACCCAGTGGGTCAGCGGCAATTCCAATCTGGTGACCGGCCACGAGCCCGCCGAAATGCTGGCGCCCGACTGGTTCGAGAAGACGGTGCACCCCGACGACAGGGACTGGGTGCTGGCCGAAAAGCAGGAGATCTTCGCCAAGGGGTCCCTGTCGCAGGATTTCCGCGTGCGCCGCAAGGACGGCAAGGGCTATGCCTGGATACACTGCCAGCTCAAGGCCGGGCCGGAGGCGACCGGCGAAATTACCGGTTCGTGGACCGATATCACGCCGCTGAAGGAATCCGAACTGCGCTGCCGCCAGATCATAGAGGGCCTGCCCGGACACGGCCGCCCGCCCGCCGGCTCAGACAAATAGCCCCGGCCCGGGCCGGGGGCTAAATTGCTAAAATCTAGTCGTACCATGACCGAAATTCTCAAAGCCGGCAAAGCCGGCATCAGGAAAGCCGCCGCCGCCCTCAAGAGAGGCGGCGTGGTGGCTTTTCCTACGGAGACGGTCTACGGTCTCGGCGCGGACGGCCTCGACCCTGTCGCCTGCGCCCGCATCTTCGAGATCAAAGGCAGGCCCCACTTCGACCCGCTGATCCTGCACGAGTGCTCGGCCGCCCGTGCCAGGCGGCTTTTCTCCTCGGTGCCGCCGGCCGCCGAAAGGTTGATGAAGAAATTCTGGCCGGGGCCGCTGACCCTGGTGCTGCCCAAAGCCAGAGCGGTGCCGGATATCGTCACGGCGGGCCTCAAGACCGTGGCCGTAAGGGTGCCCGCCGGCAGGTACGCGCTGGCCCTGATAAAGGCCGCGGGGCGGCCGGTAGCCGCGCCCAGCGCCAACCGCTTCGGGGCGCTGAGCCCCACCACCGCCGCGCACGTAAAGAGACAACTGGCGGGCGGCCCCGACATCATCCTCGACGGGGGGAAGACCCGCATAGGCGTGGAATCCACGATAATATCTTTCGAGCGCGGCGTGCCGGTGCTGCTGCGGCCCGGCGGGCTGCCGCTAGAGGAGATCGAAGCGGCGGCGGGGCCGGTGTCCGCCCCGTCGCGGCGCGCTTACAGGCCGGCCGCGCCCGGCTGCCTGAAGAAACATTACGCCCCGCAGGCGAAGCTCCGGCTGATAGCGATCGGCGCGAGGGTAAAGCCCTCGGCGCGCGCCGCCTACCTGGCCTTCACCAACAGGCCGGCGGGCAAGTGGGCCGCCGTAAAAGTGCTTTCCCCGTCGGGAGACCTGCGGGAGGCCGCGGCCGGGCTGTTCGGGGCGCTGCACGCCCTGGAGCGCTCCGGCGCGCGCGTCATCTACGCAGAACGAGTGCCGCAACACGGCCTGGGCCGCGCCATCATGGACAGGCTGCGCCGGGCCTCCGCTTAACATGAAAAAGAAAGAAGCCGCCATAGAACTTGTAAAAAGTTTCATACAGTCCGACCCGGTGCGGGCCGCGCAGGCGCTCGAGACGCTGCCGCCGCGCGAAGCGTCGCAGCTGATCAAAGACCTGCCGCCCTCCGTGGCCGCGCAGGCCATGGAAAACCTGCCGCCGCAGGAGGCGTCCGCCATCCTCGCGGAGCTGTCCCTGGCCGAAGCGGCCGAGGTGCTGCACCGCATCGGCAAATACCAGGCGGCCGACATCTTCCGCCGCCTCAGCCCGGATTTCTCCAAGGCCGTGATCCCGCTGCTCAGCCAGGAATTCTCCAAGGACGTCTCCGAGATACTGGCCTATCCGCGCGAGAGCGCCGGCCGCATGATGCACACCGACTTCCTGGCTTTCAGGGAGAATTCCAAAGTGCGCGAGGTGGTGGTCCGCCTGCGCCAGATGGCCAAGAAGCAGCTGCCCGCCGCCACCTACTGCTACGTCGTGGACGCCGACAGCGCCCTCGCCGGCGTGCTGAACATGCGCGACCTGCTGCTGGCTTCGCCGGAGACCAGCGTGTCGGATATCATGATCCGGGACGTGGTCAGGGTCTCGCCGTTCACGGACCGCGAGGAGCTGGTGGCCATGGCGGCGCGCCGCCATTACCTGGCGGTGCCGGTCACCGAAGAGAACGGCCGCCTGATCGGCATCGTCAACACCAAGAACATCATAGCCTCCACGGAGGAGGAAGCCACCGAAGACCTGCAGCTGCTCTTCGGCGGCAGCGCCGAGGAGCGCGCCTCCTCCCCGGCCTGGTTCAAGATCACCCGCCGCCTGCCCTGGCTGACGATAAACCTGGCCACGGCCTTCCTGGCCGGTTCAGTGGTGGCGATGTTCGAGGATTTCATCGCGCGCGTGGCCGTGCTGGCCGTTTTCCTGCCCATCATCGCCGGGCAGGGCGGCAACGCCGGCACGCAGACGCTGGCCGTGGTGATCCGCGGCATGCTGATGCGCGAGGTGGCGCCCCACAACGCCTGGCAGCTGGTCAAGACCGAACTTTTCGTGGGCCTGGTCAACGGCGCCGCCATCGGGCTTATCACCGCGGCCGCGGCCGTGCTCTGGAAAGGCAATCCCTGGCTGGGGCTCGTAGTCGGGGTCTCGATGGTGGTCAACATGGTGGCGGCCGGCGCGTCCGGCGCCATGATACCGCTGGCCATGAAGCGCCTCGGCTATGACCCGGCCCATTCCTCCGGCATTTTCCTGACCACCGTCACCGACGTGGTGGGCTTCTTCGCCTTTCTCAGCACAGCCTGGCTGCTGCAGGGCAAACTTATATAAAAGTTAAAACCGCGGCGCCTATCTAAGGGCGCCGCGGTTTTGCATTGTATACGGACGGCCTGACCGGCTAGCCCGGGGCGCCGGCTTTCTTGCGGGCCAGCAATTCCAGGTAATAGTCCAGCGTGCGCCGGGCCATGATGGCGGTGGTGAAGGCACTCCGCACCAGCGAGACGGACTCCGCCGAGAAGCGCGCGCGCAGGGACGGGTCCTTCAGCACGGCCTCCAGGCGCTCGGCCAGGGCGAGGTGGTCGCCGGGCGGGAACAGCAGGCCGGTAGCGCCGTCCTTCACTATTTCGGAATTGCCGGAGATATCGCTGGCCACCGCCGGCACGCCCATGGCCAGCGACTCGCGGATACTGCCGCTCAGGGCCTCGCCCTTTACGGCCGCGTTCACGCTGACCGAGGCCACGGAGAGCAGGCGCTCCACGTCGTCGCGCAGGCCCAGGAAGCGCCCCTGCCTCGGGTCCAGGCCCGCGGCGGAGCACATAGTTTTTAAGGCTTCGGAATCGGTGCCGCGACCGGCGAAGACCAAAATGAAATCCAGGCCGCGGGCGCGCAGCAGGGCGGCCGCCTTCACCAGCACGTGCTGCCCCTTGTGCGCGCTGAAATTACCCACCAGCATCACCACCGGCAGGCCCGGGGGCAGGGCCAGCTCACGGGTTATGCCCTCGTCGGGGGGGCGGGGGGAGAAGCGGGCCGGGTCCGTGCCGCTGTAGATCACGCGCACCCGCTCCGGCGCCACGCCGTAAGCCGTCAGGATGTCCCGCACCGAGCCGGCCACGGCTATCACTCCGTCTATCAGCCGGCTGGTGTACTTGAGTTTGGCGAAAAAGCCTTTGACTATGGGGTGGGAGACCCGGCGGGTGAAGATGTACACCGGCTTATGGGCGGCCAGGAACTTGGCTATCAGGCCCATCGCGTGCGCCTTGGGGTGGTGGGCCTGCATCACGTCCGGCCGGATTTCGTCGAGCAGGCGGGCCAGGCCCCGGGCCGCCTTCAGGTCGTAGTCGCGCCGGGGCTGGAAATGGCGCACCGGGAAGCCGTCGGCCGCCGCCTTGCGGCCCAGGTCTCCGCCCTCGGGGCAGGCGAAATAGCAGTCGTGGCCCAGCTCGCGCAGGCCGCGGGCCAGGTAAAGCGCCTGGGCGGCCCCTCCGGACCAGCCATTGCTCTCGGTAACGTGCAGTATTTTAAGTTTGTCTGTCATTGGGGCCTACGCGCGGCATAGGTCTAAATACCGGCCGCGCCTGGGCCCTCTTGCGCATTACAAAGGCCCGTCCTTCTGTTAAATTATAGTATATCGAGCCGTAATCAACGGAGAGACTAATGAAAAAAGCCCTATTCGCCATCGCCGCCTGCCTCGCCGCCCTGCCCGCCGGAGCCCAGCAGCTCGAGTACCCGGACGTGCGGCAGCTCAAAGCCTCCTCCCGGGATTTCGCCGCCGCTCCGGCCGTAAGCCGGGGAAACTACTACCTCGACGTAAATTCTTACGACCCGCTGCTGCTGCGCCCCTCGCGCCAGGGCGAGAAGATCCACATCATCGGCGGCAAGATAGAGATCCCCGGCATAGACGGCACCATAGATTTCGCCCGCCAGTACCGCCAGGCCGCTTACCAGCGCCATGACCTGCAGAGCGACGTGGCCCTGGCGGTGTACACCAAGAACCTGCCCAAGGTGCTTTTCCAGGTGCTGTTCGGCATCGCCGAAGATAACGGCAGCCCGACCGGCGGCACGTACAGCGACCAGAACCCGGTGGTGCAGGACCCCCCGGTGGCCATGCCCACCGAGGCCGACATCCTGGCGCTCGACATCCCCGAGGATGAAAAGCAGCGCCTGCTGGTGCAGCTGCGCAACTCCAAGCTGCACATTGAGGGCCGCATCAACCCCTTCCGCAAAAAAGAGATGCTCAAGATGTACCAGCAGATCATCGTAGAAGAGCGCGCCCGCGGCCTGCAGCCCTCCTTCGGCCTGCCGCACGAGTGGAGCCCGGAGTTCATGAAGTACTGCCGCGAGAAGGGCGAGATCATCCCGCTGACCTTCACCAAGCTGCTGACCGCGCTGGCCTCGGGCGTCACCTCCAGGCATTTCAAGACCGGCACCGAGGTGGAGCTGATCAACTTCATCCTCTCCCGCGAGGAAGGCTCCGTGACCATGGACCAGCTGTTCCGGGCCAGCTACCGCCTGGCCAACGGCGACGTCTACCTGGCCATCCTGACCATAGAGAACATCCTGGGCGACAACTGGCGCCACCCGGACCGCGACAAGCTGGCCGTCACGCGCAAGCTGGCCAGCATCAGCAATTTCTACCAGGGCAAGGGCGACAAGTACGGCGCCTGGTACCACTTCCACGGCATCATGCTCTACGGCTACGTGCGCGGCGGCTTCAGGGCCGCGCTGATAGGGGGCATCGAAACCGCCGGCTCGCACGTACTGGGCAGCGCCCACGACGCCAGCGACGAGCAGCAGGAAGACTATGTCAACTCCACCGGCGGCAAGATAGGCGCCCGCCTGGCCAAGGTGCTGCGCGAGCGGCTCTTCGAGACCTTCACCGCCGACAAGAACTACTGCGACCCCAACGTCTACCTGGACCTCTCCGAGGATTTCCGCGACCGCATCGAGTACGTGGAGAGCACGGACTTCAAGGTCACGCTCGACGAGGCCCGCATGTGGCTCAAGCCCCTGTCCCGGGACTACCTGGACTGCCACGTCGAGATCATCTATAACGACTACTCCGGCCAGCTGAACTCCAAGTACATCGTCAAGCGCGACCACGTGGACTTCAAGAAGGGCAAAAGCAAGCCGATCCTGATCAACCCCCTGCACGAGCTGGTCAAGGCCCGCGCCTTCATCTCCGGCTGCCTGGCTTCGGAAACCCCGGCGGGGACCAAGGGTTTCGGCGGCGCGCGGCTGCCCGAGCGCGTCTGGGTGGACGCCGAGTAAAGCGCCTCGGCGCCTCGAGAGCCCCCCGGAACGGCCGGGGGGCTTTTCTTTTGCCGCCTTAAATATTAAACTGAAGGCGATGAGCCAGCGCGTGCGGGTGAAGGCGCCCCTGCCCGCTCGACGGCATCTACGACCTGGCCCGGCTCAGGGATTGCGCGGTTAAACAGCGGTAAAGGAGAACCTATGCAGAACTTCACTTTCGTCAACCCCACCAGGATCGTCTTCGGCAAGGCCGTAGTGGCCAAGCTCGGGCCCGAGGCCGCCAAGGCCGGCAAGAAGGCGCTGCTGGTCTATGGCGGCGGCAGCATCAAGAAGAACGGCGTTTACGACGTCCTGATCGAGGCCCTGGCCAGGAACGGCGTGGCCGTGACGGAGCATGCCGGCGTGAAGCCGAACCCGGCGCTCTCGCACGTGAAAGCCGGGATAGACAAGGCCCGCGCGGCCGGCTGCGACTTGGTCGTGGCGGCGGGGGGAGGCTCGGTGATAGACGAGGCCAAGGCGATAGCCGCCGGGGCCATGCACGACGGCGACGTCTGGGACTTTTTCTGCGGCAAGGCCGAGATCCGCCAGGCCCTGCCCCTCTTCACGGCGCTCACGCTGCCCGCCACCGGTTCGGAGATGAACGCCGGCTGCGTGGTGACCAACGAGGCCACCGCCCAGAAATACTCCGCCCATTCCCCGGCGCTGTTCCCGCGCGTTTCCGCCCTGGACCCCGAGACCACGCTGACCCTGCCGCGCGAGCAGGTGGCCTACGGCGCGGTGGACTCGATCGCGCACATCATCGAGGGCTATTTCACCACCCGGGACGCCGACGCCGAAGTGACCGACGAGATAGTGCACGCGCTGGCCCGCGCGGTAGTAGCCTCCACGCTGCGCATACTCAAGGACCCGGCCGACTACAACGCCCGCGCCTCCATGATGTGGTCGGCCACGCTGGCCCTCAACGGCCTGGCCACCTGCGGCTACGGCGGGATGTCCTTCATCAACCACGCCATCGAACACTCCCTCAGCGCCATCTACGACATCGCCCACGGGGCCGGCCTGGCCATCGTGATGCCGGCCTGGTTCAGGCATCACCTTGAAACCGCCGGCCCGGCCCGGCTGGAGAAGTTCGGCGCGGCCGTGTTCGGCGTGAAAGGCGCCGCCGAGACCATATCGGCCTTCGAGGACTTCTTCCGCAAGGCCGGGGCCCCGGTACGCCTGG
>PHAL01000041.1 GCA_002840355.1 Elusimicrobia bacterium HGW-Elusimicrobia-3
CTCGGCGAGCCACTTGCCCACCTTGTGGTAGGTGGTCACGGTGGAGACCTCGCGGGAGACCACCAGGTAGGACCCTATCTCGGTCTCGCGCTGGGCGCTCTGCGATTCCACGGACACGCCGGCGCTCTTGGCGCTGCTGTTGATGATATAGCTCAGCCAGTCGTCCTTGTCCTTGAGCAGCGGCAGCCGGCGGTGCAGGCCGGAGACGCGCGCCTTCACGCCCTCGTACTCCTCGGCGTAATTGGAGACCACGGTCATGTTGTCGATGCCCCTGACCGTGCGGGAGAGTTTGCCGCTGATGGGGCTGTAGACCCCGGCGTAAAGGATGAGCAGGGACGGCACCGCTATGACCAGCGGGCGCTTGAAAGGCTCGATGCCCTTCTCGCCGTAGATTATCACGACGTTGGCGAAAAGGTCCTTGAAGTAGGCCGTAGCCTTTTCGATAAGGGCTGCTATCTGTGGCGGCATATACTATTTCCTCTTGCGCGTGCACATCACCGCGAATTCGCTGGTCTTCCGGCCGGAGGCCTGGAAACCGTCGGAGTCCTGCCCGTCGGGAACCCCGGACTCCGTGGTGCTGTCTATGCCGCCCATCGGCGGCGTATAGACCTTGAACTCCTCGGCGGCCTTGAGGGACTTGGTGAAGGCGTCCACCAGGCGGCCTTTCATCTCGCCGCGGGTGTAGGTGGACCCGGAAATGCGCAGCTCCTTGACGCCGCTCTGGCCCTCCGAGAAGTTGAAAGGGTTGGTATAGGTTATCACGCCGATCCAGAGGTCGGGCGGGATGCGGTCCGCTATCGCGGCCAGCTTCGGGGCCAGCGGGTCGACTTCGGAGACCAGGCCATCCAGCGTCTGCGCGCTGACCTGCATCTCGTCTATCCTGCCGCGTATGGTGCCCGCGTCCATGCCGTTGAGCTCGGGCACGTTCATGACCCTGGCCCGCAGCATGGAGACCTTGGAGGAGGCCATAAAGAGGCGGCCCTGGGCCACCAGCGTCAGCAGCAGCAGCAGCCCTCCCAGCACGAAAGTGATGTTCCAGACGTACCCCTGCACCTGGCGCTCCAGGTTGGCGGCGGTGCTGACTCCGGAGATATCGGGCGAGGCCGGCCCCCCCGTGCGCCCGCGCAGCGCCGCGGCCGCGGCCAGCATGGAGGCGGAATCGTTGTCCTTGAGGCCGCACAGTTTTCCGGCCTCCCAGATCTCCACGGGGATAGGGGCGGCTTCCTTCTCGGCCATCGGCTTCCACAGGTCGGCGCCGTCGCCGCTGAGCATGACGGCCTTGTAGTCCTTGCCTCCCACGTAGCGGTCCACGAACTGTATCGCGCCCTTGATGTCCAGGCGCTTGCGCTCGCTCATGCCGCCGCCGGAGTCGCTCTCCGTCTCGCGGTAGAGCACCGGGCAGCCCAGGTGCGAGAACACCAGGAAGGTGGAATTGGCGCTGAAATGGATATAGCCCCTGGCGTCGTGGTCCTTGGGGTCCAGGAAACCGAACACCCGCTCCATGGACTGCGGCGTGATCTCCACGGCGGCCAGCGTCAGGCCGGCGGCCTTGAGCGTTTCCGTCAGGAACTCCACGCTCTTGCGCTGCGTGAGCCCGAACAGCACGCCCAGCTTCTTGCCCCCTTCGGTGGGAACGGCGGCGAAATCGTAGACGACCTCCTCGAAGGAGACCGGGATGTACTTTTTGGACTCCAGCGGGATGGACTTGCTCCAGAAGCGGCGGTCCACGAAAGGCATCACGAAGTAGCGCAGGATGGCGAACTGAGGGGAAAGCGTGACCACCGCGGTGGAGGAATCCCAGCTGACCTTCTTGACGGCCTGCTTGAAAGCGGCGATCCAGGAGGCCTTCTCGCTGAAGAACTCGTGGTTGAGAGAAAGCGGGCGCAGCATCCCCTCCTTTACCGGGAAATCCGTGGGGATCTTTATCAGGTGCTCGGGCTCCGGCTTGGAGTCCTTGCCCAGTTTTATCTGGGCGATGCAGATCTCCTTGGGGGAGATATAAATGCCCAGGTGTTTTGATGCCGCTTTAGCCATAACTTTATAATTCTACAATAAAAAGGCCGCCCGCCGTTAAGGCGGCGCCCCTATTGGTTGCCCGCCAGCTTGATCTCCACCATCGGCTTGGTGGCCTCGCTTACCTTGGAGCTGAGTTCCATGCGCGACTGGTCGATACTGTACTTTTCCGAAAGCATGGAGGCTATCTTGTTGACCCTGGTCTCGGCCACAGCCTCGGCATTGGGCTCGCCCGAGTAGGCGTAGCCGATGAGCCTGATATTGGCCATCGGGTAATAGCCCATTGTTTCAGCCACCTGCGCCAGGCGCTTGCCGCTGGCCGCGGTGAGGGCGTTGTTCTCCATGAAATAGATGCGGTAGCTCACCTGGCCGGAGAGTTCCCCCTGCTGGGACGAGTCGGCGGAAGGCGCCGCAGTTTCAGCGGTTGCGGCCTCCTCCTCCGCGGCGGGCGCGGCCGCCTTCCTGGCCGGCTTCTTCCTGGCGGCCTTCCTGGGAACGGCCCTGCCCTTCTTCGAGGGGGCGGCTTTGAGCACCTTGCCCGCCGCCCCGCCTTTCACGGTCTTGCCGAGGGAGCGGGACTTGACGCCGGAGGCGGAGACGTTCTCCCGCACCGCGGTCTTGCGGGCCGCGGCCTTGCTGGCCGCCGCCTTTTCCTCTTCGGGCGTGGGGCGTATCACCAGCAGCCGGCTCAGCGAGGTTTCCTTGCCCTCGTTGTCCGCGGCGGTGACGGTGAACATGTAGCGGCCGGACGGATACGGCGCGCCGAAGAATTTCTTGCGCCCGTTCCAGAAGCTCTGGTTGTACTGCGAACCCGAGCCGGACATCTCCTGCAGCAGCAGGCGGCTGCGGTCGGCCTGTATCTGGTAGATCTGGAATTTCCAGCTCGGTTGCCCTATCGGCGATTCGAAGGCGGAGAACTCCACTATGGCGCCCTCGTTGTTGTGCACCGCGATGGCCGTGGGGTAGATACCCAGCGAGACCTTGGGCCCCTTCGTCCGCAGGTCTTCGAGATCCTTAAGGCGGGGCGCCTTATCATAATCAAAGAGTATTATTATTCCGCTTATGCTGGTGAGCTCCTTGGGAAAGCGCACTTCCGTGCCGGTCAGGTTCACCTCGAGGCGGGCCTTGGAGACGCCGCGCGATTCGAAATAGGAGTTGAGCGCCAGCGCCCGGCGTATGCTTTTGATCTTCACGTCGCCCATGGCGGAGCCCTCGGGCAGCAGCAGCACGTTAGCCTTGCCGAGCGTGAACAGCAGGCCGGAGAGCAGGGCCAGGTACTTGTCGGTGCCGGCCTTGAAAGTGGTCTCGGAAGCGAAGAAATAGTTCGGGTCCAGGGTCAGGGCCTTGGGCATGCCGTCCCCCCCCATGTAGACTTTAACGGGGTTGGAGCGGCTCAGCGAGAGCAGTATATCCCTGCGCATCTGGGAGATCTTGGAGTTGATCTTTTCCCCCACCCGCTCGCGCTGGGCGGCGTCGTCGTCGCGCCTGTCGTTTTGCTCCTCGTAGCTGGGCGAGGGGCGGGCGCCCAGCGGGGTCTGCCGGTTATCCTCTGCGCCGCGGGGCGCCGACACCTCGGTCAGCGTGGTGGGTTCGGCCCCGCGGTCCTTTACGGTGTTCACGCCGGTGTTCATGCGCAGCGTGATCTTGGAGATGTAATCGTTGGCCAGGGCTTTTTCCGACGGGCTGCCCTTTACGAGGATGTCCATGAAGCGGTCCATCGCCTCGGTATCCTCCCCCTCATGGTAGAGCCGTATGGCCTGCTCCATGGAGCGGCTGATGCCGCCCCTGGCGGCCTGGGCGGAAAGGTCGCGGGAGAGCGGCCCGGCGGCCGCGAAAAGCAGCAGCAGCAGGCCGGGCAGCGTAAATTTAAGGGCTCTTGTTTTCATGTCGCAATTCCTGCCGAGATCTTTTTGTCCGCGTTATATTTAACCTTTTCCTGTTTACCTAATTATTGCAGGAATGTTACAGATTCGTCTCGCGCCCGGCCGCGGCCCGCTCCAGCGCGCGCAGCCGCGCCGCCACCCCGGCGTTGCCGGGCTCCAGCTGCAGGAAACGCGCCCAGACCGCCCTGGCGGCCTCCAGGTTCCCCTCCCGCTCGTGGATGACGGCCAGCCCGTAGCGGGCGCTGTTGTCCGCGTCGTTCTCGCGCAGGATAGCCTCCAGCTGGGCCCTGGCCTCGGCCAGGCGGTCCGCCCTGAAATAGACTCTCGCCCGCAGCGCGCGCGCGGGACCGGAATGGGGCGCGGCCGCGGTCAGCGCGTCGGCCTCTTTGAGGGCGCCGGCCGGGACCTTAGGGGCGGCGGAGGCGGCCTCTACACGCTTGTAGGAGGCCAGCCACTGCAGGGCAGGGTCGTTCTTGATCTTGAGCTGCCGGGAGACGCCCGCCAGGTTCTCCACGAGCATCCCGTTGGCGGGCTCGGCCATGGCGCCGGCGGCGTAGGCCTTATGCGCCTCGGGGTACCGGCGCAGCAGCGTGTAAAAATAGCCCAGCGTGTTCCACAGGTTGGAGTCGCCGGGATATACTTTCACGGCCTCGGCGAAGTCGGCGACGGCGGCGGCCGCCACGGCGGTCCTGTCGGGGGCGGAGAGATACACTTCGGCCAGGGCCTGCCAGGCCATGGGGTTCAGGGGGTTGATCGCCGAGGAAACCTTGAGGTTCTTGAGGGCTTCTTCCGCGCGGCCCAGACGCTTCTGCATAATGGCCAGGTTGAAATAGATCTCGTCGTAACCGGCATTGGCTTTCAGCGCCTCGCCGTAGGCCCAAACGCCTTTCTCCAGGTCCCCGGAGCGCACGAGGGCGTTGCCGTACTCGTAGTTGGTGTTCACCTCGCGGGGATGGGCCTCCCAGGCGGCGCGCAGGTGCCGCACCGCCGCCGGGACGGCGTTGGCGCGCATGGCGCGGAAACCGTTGAAATAGTAGAAGTCGCGCATGAACTGCCGCTGCCAGAGCCA
This sequence comes from Elusimicrobia bacterium HGW-Elusimicrobia-3, assembly GCA_002840355.1. Lineage (GTDB taxonomy): Bacteria > Elusimicrobiota > Elusimicrobia > Elusimicrobiales > UBA9959 > UBA9959. The sequence goes on from PHAL01000041.1 coordinate 4,966, forward strand.
GACCCCGGCGAGGCAGCAGAGTATCAGCGCCCAGGCCAGCGCGGCCCCGGCCCGCGGCCGCCGCCAGGGCGGGTATTGCGTAACGCCGGAAGTCTTGAGCGCCAGCGCCCCCGCCACCCACCAGAAGGCCATGGCCGGCACCGCGAAATGCAGCGAGACGTTGAGCAGGTTGTCGGCCAGGGCCCCCACGAGCCCGGCTGCCAGCGGCACGGCGCCGTAGCGGGCCTCCTCGCCGGCGGAACGGTAGTAGCGCCAGAAGCCGTAGAACAGCGCCGCCAGCAGCCAGAGGTAGACCCCCAGCCCGGCCAGGCCGGCCTGCGACCATTGCTCCAGGATCTCGTTATGGGCGTTATTGGCGTGGGTGCGCAGCTGGCGCACCGCCGGGAAATTGGCCACCAGCCGCCCCTGGTAGAAAGGGTAGAACAGCTCGAACTGGCCCCAGCCCTTGCCCAGCAGCGGGTTCTCCAGCCCCATCTGCCAGGCGCTGGTCCAGATGAGCAGGCGCTGGTGGAAGGAGGAGTAAGTGCGCCCCTGGTCGCCGGAAAGCCCCAGCGCCGACGGGGTGCGTATGCCGGACACGGCCTCGTGCACGCGGTCTACCAGGCCCGAGGAGAAAGGCTTGAGCGAATCGGAAGGCCAGGCGGCCGTCATCAGCAGCGCGGCGGCGAAGAACGGGTAGAGAAATTTTTTATTGCGCTTGAGCTGGGCCCGCTGCGCGCCGAAGGAGAACAGGAGGGCGAAAGCGGCCGCCGCCCCGAGCCACGACGAGCGCGTCAGGCTGGCCATCAGCATGCCCAGGTAGGAGAGGACCAGCAGGCCGTAGAACCAGCGTTTGACGGCGGTGTCGGCCTTCATCAGCAGCGAGGCCGCCAGCGGCAGGAAGATCACCACATAGGTGGAGATGAAGTTGGGGTTGCCGAACGTGGAGACCGAGCGGTTGCCGTACGGGTTGAGCAGCTTGGCCCAGATCACCTCGAGGCGGAAATATTCGAGTATGCCGTAGAGCGAGGCGATGGCCCCCGCCGCCATCGCCAGGTGAAGGATGTCCTCCTGGCGGCAGCGGCGTATCAGCAGCCAGACGGCGGTAAAACCCGCGGTCCACACCAGGAAGCCGTACGGGTCGAACAGCCGCGCGAACAGCCCCTCGCCGGCGAGGGGCATTTTCAGCCAGGGGAAAAGGAACCACAGCGCCCCCCAGCCCAGCACGAAAGCCAGCCATTTCCCGGCGGGCACGGCGTCGTCGCCGCCGGCGGAGTAGGGGACGCTGAGGGCCAGGTAGAAGACGGCCGCGCAGTTGACGAGGAAGAACAGGCCGGCCTTCAGGCCCTCGGACGCCATCGCCGGGCGGAAGAACGGCGCGTGCCCGAACCAGGACCAGGCGAAGGAGGCGAGGTAGACCAGCCCCAGCGCGGCCAGCGGCGCGGCCAGCGCGGTGCGGGGCAGCGCCCAGGCCTTGCGCCGGGCGGATTCATAAAGGAAGAGCGCGGCGGCGCCGAGCACCGCGGCGTTGAGGATGGCTATCTGCAGGTAGTAGGGGTTGCGGGTCAGGCCGGTGAAGAACAGCAGCGGCGACACAAAGAACGCCGCCGCCAGCATGAAGACCAGCGGCGCGCGCGCGACGGGAAGGTTGTTGTCGGTAGTCTGCATTATCGGTGTAAATCCGCCGCGGCGGCGGCTAATCCACGCCCACTATCTTGACCGTCTCCTTGGTTTTGGCGGCTTCCCTGGCCAGCGCGGGAACGCGCGCGTAGACCACTTCCAGGTTGCGTTTGGCCTGCTCGAAATTCGGGTCCTTCCCGAGGGCCAGCCTGTAATTGGCGGCGGCCTCGCGGTACTTGCCCTGGGCGAACTGCACGTTGGCCAGCAGCGTGTAAGCGTCGGCGGTGCCGTGGTCGTGGCCCTTTTTGAAGCATTTCCAGGCCGACACGTTGTTCTGGTACTCGCGCTCGGCGGACTTGAAGTCCTGGCGCATGATATAGATCTGGGCCTTGCGGAAATAGTTGGGCGAATACACCGGGTCCAGGTGCTCGTAGAGGTTGTAGCGGGCCAGCGCCTTGTCGAGGAACTCGGCCGCCTCCTTCTGCTTGCCCTGGCGCATCAGGTGATCGTGCATCTTCAGGTAGAGGTTGCCCACCTGGTGGTGCATCTGCACGTAGTTGGGGGCGATGCTGCGCACGTACTCGTAGGAATCCATCGCCCGCTCGTAGTCGTCGCGCGGCTTGTCCTTCTCGTCCCCCCACTCCGGCCTGTAGCCCCGCTCCATGTTGAAGCGGTCGTTGAAGACGTTGCCGGTGAAGTAGTAGGGCATGATGAAGAACCGGTTGAGCGTGTTCACCTTCTTGTAGTAGGTGATCGCGTCCTCCCACTTGCCCTGCTTGGAGAAGAAGATGGCCATGTTGTGGTAGACGTCGCCCTTGAACCAGCCCCAGAAGTAGTACATCGGGAACAGGGTGAGCAGGATCACCACCGGCACGGCCGCCGAGACGCCCTTGAGCATAACGCCGGCGAAAGCGTAGACCGCGTAGCCCACGCAAAGCAGCATCAGCGCCCAGGCGATGTGCCACTGCAGGATCTCGCCGTCGGCGATGTAGTTGCGCAGCGGCCCCTGCAGCACGGAGAACTCGCTGAGCACCAGGTAGGCCGCGTAGAGCACGCCGGCCAGGCCGGCGGCGCGGGCGATCCAGACGCCCCACATATAGGCCCCGTCCTCTCCTGCGGCCTTTTCCACGGCCGTCTTGGCCGGCTGGGCCGCTTCCTTGTAATGAAGTTCCCACAGCGCGTGGCCGCGGGCCAGGTTGATGATCACGCCGGGCAGCAGGCCCAGGTAGACGCCGGAAGAAACGAAGCGCATGCTGACGTCGGTGAAGTTATGCGCGAGCATGCCCAGCAGGGCCACCAGGTAGCCCAGCAGGTCGTAGGCCACCGGGGGCGGCCGGGCGCCCTTGAGGCCGGAGGTATAGACGTTCAGGCCGCGCAGGCCCACCGTGGTCACGAAAATGATGATCCACAGGTAGAGGCCGAAGCCGATCAGGCCGTTGTCCATCCACTGCTCGATATGCTCGTTCTCGGCGTGGTCGGTCTCGGTGTTATGCTTGCCCTCGATGTGGAAGATCTCGGGGCGGCGGTAGGCCGGGTAGATCACCTTGAAGCTGCCCACGCCGATGCCGGCCAGCGGGTGGGTCTCTACCATCTCCCACGTGGACAACCAGGTGTTTATGCGGAAATTATAGGAAGCCGGATTGCCGATGAGGTAGATGGCCACCACGGCGGAGACCGGGATCAGCGAAGCCAGGCCCAGGAAAGCGGCGCGGCTCACCGGCAGCCTGTCGCGCAGGAAGAAGTAGCCGTAGAAGACCGCGAACAGGAAAAACGAGATGCCCAGGCCCAGCACGGCGCCCTTGGTCTGCGTGCCGTAGATGCAGACCAGGTTCATTATGATCAGCGGCACCAGCAGGATGGACCTGCGCTTGAGGAACTGCGTCACGATGATGGGCAGTATCAGCACCAGGAAATTGCCGAAGAAGTTGGGATTGCCGTAGGTGGAGAAGATGCGCGGCCCGAAGGCCCAGCGCCAGACGAACGGGTCCAGCATGGGGCCGACGTCCTTGGACGGGGACAGGCGGGTGTCGAGGAACTGCAGCATGCCGTAGAGCACGGCGATATACGCCGTGACGATCAGCACCTTGGTCAGCCGCTCTATGGCCTCCGCCGTGAATTCGCGCACCACGATCAGCGTGACCGACATGTACAGCAGGTAGCGCACGAAGTCGTCCACGCTGGGGCCCTTGTACGGGGCGCTGACGAAGGAAACCATCACGTAAAGCAGGTAGGCGAAGAACGGCGCCATGAAGATGAAGTCCTCGCGGCGGAAAGCCCGGCGGCCCTCCAGCACCAGCAGCGAGATCCACAGGCCCAGCAGGCCGAAGCCGCCCATCTGCAGCAGGGTGATCTTGACCTGGGCGGAGTCGTAGGTGCGCAGGTAGAAGGTGTCGGAGATGAGCAGGTAGAGCATCGGGAGCCACCACCAGATGGCTTTCCTGGCGAAGCTTACCCCGGGCGCGAAACTGATGCCGTCTTCTGCTGCCGGAAGTATGGTTTTTTTTGACATGATTACGGAAAGAACCGCGGAAGGAACTGCCCTAACCCCTGTACCCGAAAAATTTCAGCCGAGGATGGGACTTGAACCCACAACCTGTCGCTTACGAAGCGAATGCTCTACCAATTGAGCTACCTCGGCAACGCTATAATTATAAATAATTTTAAATGGAAATCAAAGCCCCCGCCCGGCCGCTGGGGCATGGCGGGGGCTCGCAGGGCATGGCTAAACCAGGGTGGTCAGGGTCTCGGAGATGCCTTTGCGGATCTCGAACCAGAAGTCCAGGGCGGCGCCGGGCCGGTCGGCCTCGAAGGCCTTGAGCCAGCGGTCCAGCTCGGGGTTCTTGTCCCCCTCCACGTCGCGCTTGCGGCGCATGAAGCCCACCAGGCAGTCGATATTGCGCTCGGACTCCCAGAACACGGCCACGTTGCGGCTGTTGATGCGGCCGGCGGTGGCCCTGACCACCTCCTGGAAGCGGGCCGAGTCGCCCCAGACGCGCTCCACTATCTCCGGGGCCATCTCCTCGGCCCAGCCGCGGTGGAAGCGGCAGATGCCGAGGTTGTCGATGATGAGCTCCTGCACCATGCGGTTGGCGTTCAGGCGGCCCAGCTCGCGCGGCGGCACGAAGTCGAAGCCGTAGTACATGTAGTATTTGCCCATGATAGGCATGGGGCTCAGCGCGCCGGCGTTCCAGTACTGGTTGGGCACCATCCAGCCGTTGCGGGCGTTGGCCAGGAAGACGAAGCGCTTGCCGATCTCGGGGTTCTTCTCGCGCGACAGGCGGCGGGCCAGCTTGCGCGCGCCGAGCGACAGGTCCAGCAGGCCGCGGCGCTGCAGTATGGAATCTATCAGCTCCACGCCCAGGTGCGCGTTGTGGGCGGAGTCGGCCTCTATGTCGAACTTCTCCGCGTCCCAGCGCGGCAGCGAGGCCACGCCCAGGTCTTCGGGCTTGAGCAGCCCCTCGTGCAGGCATTCCATCAGCCAGGCCAGCACGCCCCCGCCGGAAATGGCGTCGAAGCCGGCCGCGTCCGCGTAGCGGTTGAGCCGCTCGGCCGCGCGCTGGTCGAAGATGCCGCACAGCGGGCCCATGGTCTGGTAGGGCTCGTAGTCCTTCTTGAATTCCTTGTTGAGCTTCTTGCAGACGGCCGCGCAGGGCTCGCCGCAGGTGCGCTGCTGCTTTTTGGCTATCGTCTCCTCGTTGAACTGCTTGAGGTAATGGTCGGTGACGCAGCGCTTGTTGAGCGCGGCGCGCTGCTCCTCGGTCCAGCCGGCGCTGCGGTAGTTGAAAGCCAGCAGGCGCCCGCCCAGCGTGGAATAGTTCACGCCGAAAGTGCCGCCGGTGTTGAACTTCGGGTCGAAGCGGTACTTGGTGGTGGCCTCGAAGTCCTTGGCCGCCAGCTGCTTCTCGTAGCGCGCCTTGAACCACTCGTCGGCCACGGTGCGGTCGCGGAAATCCTCGTCGAGGCAGGTGCCGCCGTAGATGACGGCGCAGATGCCGTGCTCGCGCAGCAGCTTGCTGCCGAAGCCGCCGCGGCCGGCCCAGCAGTCGGCGTGCGTGGTCTTGCCGTCCTGGTACGGGGCCGAGGCGATGGCGCCGAAATCGGTGGCCGCCGCGGCGGGGCCCACGGCCAGCACGCGCGGGGTCTGCTTGTACTCCTGGCCCCAGCGGTCGAAGACATAGTCCATCAGCGAGTAAACCCCGCCGGGGCCCTCCCCCCACACGGCCTTCACGTCCACCGGGACCACCTGCACCTGCACTTCCTCGCCGTGCTCGCGGTTGAGCACCAGCACCGACGGCTCCGGCGCCTTGCCGCGCAGCGACACCATGTTGATGCCCAGGTCGTCGAAGATCAGGCCCGCGCCTCCCATGGCCGATACGTAGAAACCGCCCCAGCAGGGCGAGTGGCCGGTGAAGATCAGCCGGTTGGAACCGGGGAAGATGGAGCCGGCCAGCAGGCCGGTGCCGAAGTTCAGGGTCCCCTGGCGGCCCGCCTCGCGGCCGGTCAGGTGCAGGCCCAGGTCGACGGGCCCCCAGAACGGCCCCACCGGAAAACGCTCCACGCGGTAAAAAGAAGACGCCGCGTCGATATGCAGAACTTTTAAATGTTTATCCATATTCAACCTCCGTTGAGCAGCGCCCGGGCTTTCACGCGGGCCCCGTCGGGCAGCACCAGTTTCTTATAATCGGATTGAGGCACGAATTTCCCGTCCACCGTCACTACCGTCAGCGCGGGGTCTCGTCCCGCCAGTTTCAGCAGTTCCAGCACCGTGATGCCCGGTCTGGCGGCCGGCTTGTCATCGAGATAGATCACGGTTTAATTCTATATTTTAACGCGGCGCGGCGGAAGCCTCTGCGCGCGGAGGCTGTGAGGCCTGGCCGGCGGCTTTGCCGCGTTCCGCCAGATGCGCTTTGACGTCCGTAAAGATCTTGAGCCCCACGAAGATGACCATTATCGGCGCGGTGTTGCTGAACATGGCCGAGGCGAAAGCGCCCAGGATTATGGTCAGATGCATCACCACCACGCGCGAATAGGGCTGGGCCATGCATTGCCTGGCATTGGTCCGGCGAAATTCGCCGCCGCCCACGAAATTCAGGAGGAAGGAGGCCCCGTGGCTGAAGAACAGCGCCAGGACGGCCCACTTAACGCCCAGCAGCGCCGGCAGGAAGCTGGAGCCCAGCCCGTCCCCGCCGGCTTTGAAACCGCCCAGCACCAGGCCGAACAGGAACACGCCGTGGACTAACATGAACATGCCGAAGTGAAAGGTGAAGAAGGCCGCCAGGAACAGGCGGCCGGCGAACATCAGCGAGGAGAAAGCGGCCGGTGCGAGGCCGCCGAACCGCTGTTCTTTAAGCTTCCGCAGGGGGCCGTCCGCGGCCCCCGTCAGCAGGCCGCCGGCCAGCAGTATCTTCAGGATGTTGAAGAAGCCGATGATGGCGGACTCGAACCAGTACAGCGGCAGTATCTCCCGCACGCCCCAGTCCCCGCCCGCCGCCATCCCGAGCGGGAGGAGGTTGGCTCCTATCAGTATATAAGCCGAAACCGGCAGGTTGAACATAGTTATCGAGGCGTCTCCCCGCTGACGGCTCCCTATCGGGGCGAAGCCTCGATAAGGGAGCCGCGGCGGGCGGTCAGTCCGCTACTTTGGGGCTGGCTTTTACGCAGTAATGCATCCGGCCGGAGAAGTAGTCCTTGGTGAGCTTGGCCACCGTGCCCGAGAGGAAGGCCAGGCCTATGAGGTTGGGCAGGGCCATGAAGCCGTTGAGGAAAGTGCCCACGGCCCAGACCAGCGGCACCGAGACCACCGACCCTACCATGATGAGGGCCGTGAAGACGACGCGGTAAGCCTTGACGCGGGAAGAGCCGAAGACGTATTCGAAGCACTTCTCCCCGTAATAGCACCAGCCTATCAGCGTGGAGAAGCCGAACAGGAAGCTCGACATCGCCACGATGGCCGCCGCGAAAGGTATGCTGGTGCCCAGCGCCGCCGCAGTCAGGTCGCCGCTGGCGCCCTGGAAGCGGGGGTCGGTCCACAGCCCGGAGCTGAGGATGATGAAGGCCGTCATGGAACAGACCACGATGGTATCGAGGAAGACCTCGAACACGCCCACCACGCCCTGCTCCACCGGGTGCTTGACGCTGGCGATGCCGTGGGCGATGGGCGAACTGCCCAGGCCCGCCTCGTTGGAGAGCACGCCGCGGCTGACGCCTATCTGTATGGCCTTGGCCACCGAGGCGCCGGCGAAGCCGCCTACGGCCGCCGACGGAGTAAAGGCGTCGCTGAGGATCAGCGCGAACACGTGCGGTATGCTGGAGATGTTGAGCAGGATATAAAGAACGGCGCAGAAGATATAGACCAGGATCATGACCGGCACTATGCGCTCGGCCGTATGGGCTATGCGCCTGATGCCGCCCAGCAGCACCATGCCCACGGCCGCGGTAATGCCGATGCCGGGCACCCACAGGGGCAGCTGCACGCCGAAGATCACGTCGAAGGCCGACACGAAAGTGCGCGCCACGGTATTGGACTGCGCCATGTTGCCGGTGCCCAGCAGGGCCGCGCAGGTGCCGAAGAAGGCGAAGGCCATGGCCAGGGCCTTGCCGGCCCGGGCGTTGGGCAGGCTGTGCTCGATGTAGTACATCGGGCCGCTGGCCAGGTCGCCCGATTCCCGGCGCACGCGGAAATGCACGCCGAGCACGGCTTCGGCGAACTTGGTGGCCATGCCCACGGTGGCGCACATCCACATCCAGAAGATGGCTCCGGGACCGCCTATCAGTATGGCCGTGGCCACGCCGCCTATATTGCCGTTGCCCACCGTGGCGGCCAGCGCCGTGGACAGGGCCTGGAACGGCGTTATGGTCCCGCCCGCGGGGTCCTTCTTGCCGAAAGCGCCGCGCAGGGAGAAGCGCACGGCCGTCGGGAAATGCCGCAGCTGCACCAGGCCGGTGCGAGCGGTAAGCCAGCCGCCCACTATCAGGAGTATCAAGGGCATCAGCATGGGCTGCCAGACCCAGGCGTCCATGGATTCTATTATCGCGGTGAGGTTTTCCATTTTTCTCCCTGTTGCGGCTGCGGGTTGTTCTTACCGCGGGCGTCAGCCGGCGTACATGCCGCGCGCCGTCATGATGATGACGAAGAGTATGGCCAGAGGGGACACATAGCGGATCAGGAAGACCCAGAGCCGCGCGCCGGGGAAGGAATTCCCCTCGGCCTGCAGCTCGGCCACGGCCTTATCCGCGCCCCAGACCCAGCCGACGAAGACGGAGATCAGCAGGCCGCCTATGGGCAGCGCCCAGTTGTTCCACACCGTGGCCATCAGCGACAGGAAATCCATGCCGGTGCCCGGCACCTTGGTCAGCCAGGACACCGCGCCCTGCGAGAGCACCGAGGGCACCGCCATCAGCGCCACCAGGCCGGCCATCAGCAGCACGGCCTTGCGGCGGCACCAGCCGCGGTCCACCAGGGCCGCGGTAGGCACCTCCAGCAGCGAGATGGCGCTGGTCAGCGCCGCCAGGCTGAGCAGCACGAAGAAGGCCACGCCGAACAACGCGCCGCCGGGCATGGCGGCGAACAGGCTGGGCAGCACGGCGAAGATAAGCCCGGGCCCGCCTTCGGCCGGGTTGAACCCGACGATAGAGAAACCGGCCGGGAAGATCACGAAGCCGGCCAGCAGCGCCACGCAGGTATCCAGTCCGGCCACCCAGCCGGCGGATTTCACCCCGTTGGTCTTTTTAGAGAGGTAGCTGCCGTAGGTTATCATCGCGCCCATGCCCAGGCTCAGCGAGAAGAAAGCCTGGCCCAGAGCCGCGTTGAGGACCGAGATATTGGCGATCTCGCTGAAGTCCGGCTTAAGGTAGTAGGCCAGGCCCTCGGCCGCGCCCGGCAGGAACAGGGCGCGCACGCCCAGCAGCACCAGCAGCAGGAACAGCGCCGGCATCATCACCTTCGCGGCTTTCTCTATGCCCTGGCGCACGCCGCCGAGTATGATGGCCGCCGTAATGACCAGCACGCCGAAGGAAAGCAGTACGTTCTTGCCGCCGTCGGCCACGAAGGCGACGAAGAAAGCCCCGGGGTTCTGTCCGGCCGCGCCGGTAAACGAATACCAGACATAGGCCAGCGTCCAGCCGGCGATTACGCTGTAGAAGGAGAGTATGCCCACGCCCGCCGTAACGCCCAGCGCGCCGGCCAGCCACCAGGGAGTACCGGGCCTGGTCACCTGGAAAGCGCCTATCGGGTCGCGCGCGGAGGCCCGGCCCAGGGCCAGCTCGGCCACCAGGATAGGGAAGCAGACGAAGACCACGCAGACCAGGTAGAGCAGCACGAAGACCGCGCCCCCGCCCTTGCCCACTTGCATCGGAAAGCCCCAGATATTGCCGAGCCCGACGGCGGAGCCCGCCGCGGCCATGATAAAGCCGAAGCTGGAACCCCAGGAACCGCGGCCGGCGTCGCCGCCGGGGGCGCACTCTTTTTCGGTAAGGTTTAAAGCCATAATGGTTGCTATATTACTAAATTATAATAAGGCGGTAAAAAGAAAAAGGCCGCCGGTTTTAGCCGGCGGCCTCTTCATCGGTCCGGAGGACCGTTACTTCTTAGCGGCGGCGGACATCGAGAACAGCTTGTCCGTGGCGCCCTTGATGCCGTTGGTGACGTCGGCGACCATCTTCGGGTCCCAGTCCTTCTTGTCCACGCGCAGGAACGAGGTCTTGTCCACGCGGTTGTCGAAGCGGCCTATGGGCAGGTGGTACTTAACCCCGTCCTTGGCGATGGTGATGGTGCCGGGCACCTCGGAGTGCTGCTCCAGGTAGTCCATGTCGTCGCAGCCGTAGTCGCCCAGCATCACTTCCATCGGCACGCCGTGGTGCAGGATGGAGCCCGGGTCGTTCGGATTGGTGCGGGCGGTGTTCTTGCGGCGGCTCTCCTCCGGGGTGACCCAGACGTAGAGGATGACGGCGCGCTTGAGGATCTCCGCGTCCAGCTCCCGGAGGGAGTACTGGTAGCCGAGCGGGTCCTGCAGCGGGAAGGTCGACTTGTCGGGACCGCCGCGGGCGGCCTCGATGACGATGGTCTTGCCCTCGAAGGAGGCGGGGTAGGCGGCGTGCTTCTCGTCGAGCATCGCGCGGGCCTCGGGCTCCAGGGCGGCGGCCACGGCTTTCCAGGTGGCGGCGTCCAGGCCGGCCAGGCGCGGGGCGATCTTGGCCTTCTCGCCGGCCTTATCGATGCGCTTCATCAGCAGGTCGGCGGCGCTGTCGGTCTTAACCACGTTCTTGCCCATCAGGTCGTGGTAGTCCTCGTTGAGGAGGTGGATGAGCGTGCCCCAGTCCTTGGTGTCGATGAAGGGGCGGTCACCGGACTTGAAGAACACGCGGTTCTTGCCCAGCTTCACCAGCTCGTCGTCGGCGCGGCGCATCATGTGCACGTAAGGGAAGTCGTCGAGCTGCAGGTTGGAGCCGATGTGGAACTCTTTCTGGAGCCGCTCGGGCTCCACGTTGGCCAGGAAGCGCCTGACCTCGGATTTGCCGGAAGCCGGCAGGGCCAGGAGCAGTACGATATCGAATGTGTCGCTCATTGTTTCCTCCTTACAGAATGTGATGTTTAGATTTTAAACAATATGCGGCAACTATTCAAGGAAGGCCGCCCGGGCATTGCCCCCCACGCCCTCTACCGCTATAATAGGAAGACAAAGCCCCATGACACAAACCGCCCCGCCCCGCCCGTTCATCATCCGCGAAAGGTAGATGCCCCGCCTCTGGCTGGCGGCGTTGCCCGCGGCCCTGCTCTTCGCCGCCTCCTTCTACTACATGCTGCCGCTGGCCGCCCCGGAAGGGCTGAAGGCCGGCGCGGCGCTGGCGCTGCGCGAAACCTTTCTCGCCGCCGGCTTCGAACTCGTCAGCGACTCCCTGGGCCCGGGAGCCGGCCGGGCCGGAGTCATAGCGCACCTGGTGGTCCGCAAGCCCGCCTAGGGCGCCTTACGGCGGGACCCCTGCTTTTTTATATAATTGCCATATGACCCATCTTGAAATAATGTGGATCGTTTTCATCGTCACCGCCACCGGCCTGTTCGTGGCGGACATCAAGCTTTCCGCCGGCCGGGCTCACGAGATAGGCCGCAAAGAAGCCATGCTGCTCTGCGCCTTCTGGATACTGGTCGCCTCCGTCTTCGGCGTGCTGACCGGCTACATGCTGGGCTTCGACCGCATGGTCGAGTTCTTCACTGCCTACACCATAGAGTATTCCCTCTCGATGGACAACATGTTCGTGTTCATCATGATCTTCTCTTACTTCTCCGTGCCCAAGAAGTACCAGCCGAAGATCCTGACCTGGGGCATCCTGGGCGCGGTGTTCATGCGCCTGATCCTGATCTTCGCCGGCGTAGGGCTCATCAACAAATTCCACTGGCTCATCTACGTCTTCGGCGGCATCCTCATCCTGACGGCCGTAAAGATGCTGCTGCACAAGGACGGGGACATGGACCCGGGCAAGAACCCGCTGCTGAAGCTGCTCGGCAAGATCATGCCGATAGACAAGGAGGCCTCCGGCGGGGACTTTTTCGTAAAGAAAGAGGTCTGGCACGCCACGCCGCTGTTCGCGACCCTGCTGGTCATCGAGACCACCGACCTGGTCTTCGCGGTGGACTCCATCCCGGCCGTGCTGGCCATCTCGCGGGAGCCGTTCATCGTCTATACCTCCAACGTCTTCGCCGTGGTCGGCCTGCGCTCGCTGTACTTCCTGCTGGCCTCCGTCATGGACCTGTTCCGTTACCTGAAGTACGGCATCGCCATCATCCTCTTCTATGTCGGCGTCAAGATGAGCATCTCCGGCTACTACAAGATAGACCCCCTCATCTCGCTGGGCGTGGTGCTGGCTATATTGGCGGCCTCGATACTGCTCTCGGTGCTCATCAAGAACGAGGTACAAGCGGCCAAGGCGGAATAGCCGCCCCGCGGCCCGCAAAAAGCCCCGGCCCGACCGGGGTTTTTTTTGTATATTGTCCCAGGGGGGCAGATGACGGACATACACACCGCGACCGATTGGCATAAACTGGACTCCGCCGCTCTATTCAAAGAGCTCGGCACCTCGGCCGACGGCCTGCCCGCCGCCGAGGCCGCCGAGCGCCTGGCCAAATACGGCCCCAACGCCCTCAAAGAAAAACCCAAGCGCTCCCCCCTGGCCATGTTCATGGACCAGTTCCGCGACTTCATGATCATGGTGCTGGTAGCCGCCGCCGTGATCTCCGGCGTGATCGGCGAGCTGCTGGACACGGTAATAATCCTGGCCATAGTGCTGCTCAACGCGATCATGGGCTTCACCCAGGAATACCGCGCGCAGAAGGCCATGGAGGCGCTCAAGCGCATGGCCGCCCCGTCCGCCTCGGTGCTGCGCGGCGGCGCTCCCGCGGCCGTGCCCGCGGCCACCCTGGTGCCCGGCGACCTGGTACTGCTGGAAGCCGGCAGCGTGGTGCCCGCCGACCTGCGGCTGACCGAGTGCGCCTCGCTCAAGACCGAAGAGGCCGCGCTGACCGGCGAATCCCTCTCCGTGGAGAAGCACGCCCTGCCCATCCCCGAGGACGGCCTGCCGCTGGGCGACCGGCGCAACATGGCCTATAGCGGCACCTCGGTTTCCTACGGCCGGGGCCGCGGCGTGGTGACGGCCACCGGCATGGCCACCGAGCTGGGCAAGATCGCCGGCATGCTGCAGGACGAGAAAGAGGTGGAGACCCCGCTGCAGCGGCGGCTGACCGCGTTCGGCCGCCGGCTGGCCTGGGGGATACTGGGCATCTGCACCATCGTTTTTACGGCGGGGCTGGCGCGCGGCGAGGCCCCGGCCCTGATGTTCCTCACGGCGGTCTCGCTGGCCGTGGCGGCCATACCTGAAGCGCTGCCGGCGGTGATGAGCATAGCGCTGGCGCTGGGCGCGGCCAAGATGGTCAAACAGAACGCGCTGGTGCGCAAGCTGCTGGCCGTCGAGACCCTGGGGTCCATTACCCATATCTGCTCCGACAAGACCGGCACCCTGACGCAGAACAAGATGACGGCCCAGGAGACCAGCCTGGACGGCGCGGCCCTGGCGGCCGGGGCGCCCGTCCCCCCCGCCCTGCAGCCCCTGCACGCCATGCTGCTCAAGGCAGGCGCCCTCAACAACGATTCCCGCCGCGGCCCCGACGGCTGGATCGGCGACCCCACCGAGACCGCCCTGTGCGCGCTGGCGGAAACCGCGGGGCAGGCCAAGGCAAGCCTGGACGCCGCGCACCCGCGCCTGGGCGAACTGCCTTTCGATTCCGAGCGCAAGATGATGACCACGCTGCACTCCGGGGCCCTGGACGCCGGCGGCGGGGCTTTTTTCTCCGTCACCAAGGGGGCGGCCGAGAACCTGCTGGACAACGCCTCTTCCTTCCTGTCTCCCGGCGGCAACGCCGCCGGCATGCGTGCCGCCGCCGAACAGATGGCCGCCCGGGGCCTGCGCGTGCTGGGCCTGGCCTACCGGCGCTGGGACACCCTGCCGGCCGCCGACGCGGGCGCCGAGCAGGACCTGGTCTTCATCGGCCTGGTCGGCATAGAGGACCCGCCCCGGCCCGAGGCGGCGGCCGCCGTGGCCGAATGCGGCGGGGCCGGCATCATCCCGGTAATGATAACAGGCGACCACCCGGTGACGGCCCGCAACATCGCCGAGCGGCTGGGCATCGTCAAGCCGGGCGCCGAGGACGCCATGCTCACCGGCCGCGAGCTGGACGCGCTGGGCGACGAGGAGTTCGCGCGCAGGGTGGAGACGGTGCGGGTTTACGCCAGGGTGGCGCCGGAGCAGAAGCTGCGCATCGTCAAAATGCTGCAGCAGAACGGCCACTTCGCCGCGATGACCGGCGACGGCGTAAACGACGCCCCGGCCCTCAAGCGCGCGGACATCGGCGTGGCCATGGGCATCACCGGCACGGACGTCTCCAAAGAAGCCGCCCACATGATACTGCTCGACGACAACTTCGCCACCATCGTCAAGGCGGTGCGGGAAGGCCGGCGCATCTACGACAATATACGGCGCTTTATCCGCTACATCCTGGCCTGCAACTCCGGCGAGATCTGGACCATCTTCCTGGCGCCCTTCCTGGGCCTGCCGATACCGCTGCTGCCCATACAGATACTGTGGATCAACCTGATCACCGACGGGCTGCCGGGGCTGGCGCTGGCCTCCGAGCCGGCCGAGCCGGACATCATGCGGCGCCCCCCCCGCCCGCCCGGGGAGAGCATCTTCGCCGGCGGCCTGGGGCTGCACGTGGTGTGGGTGGGCCTGCTGATAGGCGCCGTCTGCCTGTCGGCCCAGTACTGGGGAATAAAGACCGGGCGCGACCACTGGCAGACCATAGTCTTCACCGTGCTGTGCCTCAGCCAGCTGGGCCAGGCGCTGGCCATCCGCTCGGAGAAGCGCACGCTCTGGGAACTGGGGCTGCTGAGCAACCGCCCGCTGCTGGCCGCGGTCTGCCTTACGGCCGGCCTGCAGGGCCTGGTCATCTACACGCCGTGGCTCAACCGCCTGTTCCGCACCTCGCCGCTCTCGGCCGCCGAGCTGGCCCTAGCGCTGGCCCTTTCCCTGCTGGTCTTCCTGGCCGTGGAAGCGCAGAAGCTGGTCCGCCGCCGCAACTGGTTCTAGGCGGCGCGCCCTGAAATAAGAAAGCCCCGGTTCGGCCGGGGCTTTCTTCTTGCGCGGTTGAGGCTTACTTCTTGGCGTCGGCTTTAGCGGCCGGCTTGGCTTCTTTCCTGGCCTCGGGCTTCTTCGGAGCCTTCGGGGCAGCCTCTTCCTTGGGGATCTCGAGCAGTTCCACCTCGAAGACCAGTGTCGCGCCGCCGGGGATAGTGCCGCCAGCGCCCTGATCGCCATAGGCGGTGTCGGAGGGGCAGACCAGCTTGGCCTTGCCGCCCACCTTTATCTTCTGCACGCCCTCGATCCAGCAGGTGATAACGCCGCCCAACGGGAACTCGGCCGGCTGACCGCGCTCCACGGAGGAGTCGAACACCTTGCCGTCGGGGAAAGTACCGTGGTAATGGACCTTGACCATGTCGGTGGCCTTGGGCATCGCGCCCTTGCCTTCCTTCATAGGGATAACGATAACGCCGGAGGGCAGCTTCTTGGCGCCCTTCTGTTTGGCCATTTTCTCGAGGAAGGGCTTGGAGGCTTCCTTCTGCTTGGCGACGATGGCCTCCTGCTTCTTGGCCAGGTAGGCGTTGAGCTTCATGCCGTAGGTCTCATCGGCCTTGCTCTTTTCGCCGGCGAGGGCCTCGGAAAAGCCCTGCACTATGAACTTGGTCTCGTCGGGAGTGAACTCGAACTGCTTGATCTTGGAGCTGACGGCCTGCCCCAGGAAATAAAGGGTCTTCTGGTCTTCCGTCATCTCGGCGTCCGCGGCGAAGGCCGGGGCGGCGATCAGACAGGCTATTGCTATTAACATGTTTCTCTTCATGTGGTTATCTCCTCCTGCTGTGTGTCTGGTGATATATTACAAATTTTGCCGCCCACCGCTAAAGCGGCGGGAGGGCGGCCCTACTTCAGGCGCCCGGCGCGGCGCAGGGCGGCCGTCACACGGGCCATCACCAGCGGGCCCTTGAACGGCTTTATCACGTAGTCGTCCGCCCCGAGCTGAAAAGCCAGTTCCTGGCTTTTATCCGAGCTTTCGGTGGTAAGCATGATGACCGGCAGGTCGAGCAGGCCCAGCGCGCCGCGCACGCCTTTGACCAGGTCGTAGCCGTTCATGCGCGGCATGTTGATGTCCGCTACCAGCAGGTCCGGCGCGGGGCCTTCCGCTATTTTGGTGAGCGCTTCCTCGCCGTCCGCCGCCTCTACGGCCTCGTAGCCGGCGTTCTCTATAAATTTCTTGAGCAGCATGCGCATGATCTGATCGTCGTCGGCTATCATCACGCGCGGCTTGCCCGCGGGCGCGGCCGGCGCGGTTTTTTCAGCCGCAGGAGCGGCGGCGGGCCGGGCAGGCGCGGACACCGCGGCGGGTAGAGCGGCCGTTTTATCCAGAGCCAGGTAAGCCCCTATCTCTTTCAGGTCGGTCTGCCCGGTGGTCAGGTGCCAGAGGGCGTCCCTGATTATGGTGCGCAGGGCGCCGGTTTCCACGGCGGCTTTGGTGATTTCTTCCGCGGTGGCGTTATTATTGACGAGTTCTTTAACTTTGCCGTTAAGCAGCAGCAGCTCCACTATGGCAGTGCGCCCGGCGTAGCCGCTCATCTCGCAGGCTTTGCAGCCCACCGCGCGGTAATAGGTTTTCTCGAAGCCGTGTTGCCCCAAGGCCCCAAGTATCCCCTGGTCCAGCTCGGCGTCGGATACCCGCTGCCGGCAGGCCGGGCAGAGCCGGCGCACCAGGCGCTGGGCGGTAATGGCCAGCAGGCCGGGCGAGATCTTGAAGCGGTCCACGCCCATGTCCGCCAGGCGCGACAGCGTGGAGACCGTGTCGTTGGTGTGCAAGGTAGAGAGCACCAGGTGCCCCGTCATGGCGGCCTGGAAAGCTATGTCGGCCGTCTCCTTGTCGCGGATCTCGCCGACCATGATGATGTCCGGGTCCTGGCGCAGCACGGAGCGCAGCACGGCGGCGAAAGAAAGGCCCTGCTTCTCGTTGACCTGCACCTGGTTGATACCGGCCAGCTTGTACTCTATCGGGTCCTCGGCGGTGACCACGTTGGTGATCTCGCTCTTGACCTTGTTGAGCACCGAGTACAGGGTGGTGGTCTTGCCCGAGCCGGTGGGGCCGGTGACGAGTATTATGCCCTGCGCGGAGGCCAGGCACTTGTCCAGGCCGGCTATCACCTCGGGGGCGAAGCCCAGTTTCTCGAAGGGCACCTCCGCGGCGCGCTGGTCGAGGATGCGCATCACCACCTTCTCGCCGTACGAGGTGGGCAGGGTGGAAACGCGCAGGCCCACTTCCGCCGTGCCTATGCGCAGCTTGGTGCGGCCGTCCTGCGGGATGAAATGGTTGGAGACGTCCAGGTCGGACATGATCTTGATGCGCGACACCACCGGCCCCATGGCGATGTGGCGCGGCAGGCGCATGACGTTCTTGAGTTCGCCGTCCACGCGGAAGCGCACGTGGCTGGATTTCTCCTCGTGCTCTATGTGGATGTCGGAGGAGCGCTTGCGGTAGGCCTCGGAAATTATGGAGTTGACCAGCTTGATGACGGGCGAGGTGACGGAGGCGTCCTGGGAATCGGCGGAGGTCTTCTCCCCCAGCACCAGGATCTCCTCGGGCGCCTCCACCTTGCCGAGCAGGTCGAAGATCACCGTGTCGGCGCTGAACAGCTGCTCCATGCAGGCGTCCACCTCGCGCGGCAGGCAGAACAGCGGCAGCACCCTGCGGCCGGTCAGGGCTTCCACGTCGGCCTGGGCCGTCATGTCGGCGGGGTCG
>PHAL01000042.1 GCA_002840355.1 Elusimicrobia bacterium HGW-Elusimicrobia-3
CTGGGGGCCCGGGCAGTGTTGTTCGCCGTGTTCTTTATCCTCGCCCCGCTGGGCGCGCTGCTGCTGTGGCGCCGCGCCGGCGACGCCGGCAGGCTGGAGCTGCTCATGGCGGTCTCGGTGATAGTTTACACGGTGCTGCTTACGGCGATGGTCGCGGGCTACGACAGGTACAGGCTGCCGCTGGACCCGCTGCTTTTAGGTTTCGCCGCGGCCTGGCTGGTTGAGAAACTGCGCGGCGCCGCCCGGGGGCGGCCGGGCGTCAAAATTGTATAATTACAGGCGGATTTAGCGTTTAAAAGGACGTACCAAGCAATATGAAAAGCCACCAGATACGCAAAAGCTTTCTCGATTTCTTCGCCAAGCATGGGCACCCGGTAGTAAAATCCAGCCCGCTGATACCCGAGGGCGACCCCTCGCTGCTGTTCACCTCGGCCGGCATGGTGCAGTTCAAGCCCTACTACCTCGGCCTCAAGACCGACATGCGGCGCGCCGCCAGCTGCCAGAAATCTTTCCGCACCACGGACATCGACAATGTGGGCAAGACCATACGCCACATGACCTTCTTCGAGATGCTCGGCAATTTCTCCTTCGGCGATTACTTCAAGAAAGAATCCATAGCCTGGGGCTGGGAATTCCTGACTAAAGACATGGGCCTGGACCCCAAGCGCCTGTACCCGTCCATCTACAAGGGCGGGGTGGCCCCGCGCGACGCCGAGGCCCGCGAGATCTGGGAAAAGATCCTGCCCGCCGAACTGCATTCCCATATACTGGAGCTGGGGGACAAGGATAATTTCTGGGCCATGGGCGACACCGGCCCTTCCGGCCCGTGCTCCGAGATCTACTGGGACCGCGGCCCGCAATACGACCACAAGGGCTGCGAGGGCCCCGGCTTCTGCTCCTGCGACCGCTACATAGAGATCTGGAACCACGTCTTCACCCAGTTCGACAAGCAGCCCGGCGGCGTTTACGCCCCGCTGCCCAAGAAGAACATAGATACCGGCATGGGCCTGGAGCGCCTGACCTTCGTAGTGGAGCGCAAAGAGTCCCCGTTCGAGACCACGCTGTTCTACCCGATAATAGAAAGCGCCCAGGGCCTGTTCAAAGCTGAGTACCAGGCTTCTCCCGAGAACGTCTCGGCCTACCGCATCATCGCCGAGCATTTGCGCGCCTCTTCGTTCCTCATCTCCGAGGGCATCATCCCGTCCAACGAGGGCCGCGGCTACGTGCTGCGCCGCCTGATACGCCGGGCCAGCCGCTACGGCCGCATCCTGGGCGCGCGGGACCCCTTCCTGCACCGGCTCACCCCGTCGGTGTTCTCCATCTTCAAGGGCGTCTACCCCGAGGTGGAGGCCGCCGCCAAGCAGATAGACGAGACGCTGAAGTTCGAGGAGCAGGGCTTCATAGAGACGCTGGAGACCGGCGAGAAATTCCTGGCCGACCTGCAGGAGAAATACCCGGGCGGTATTCCCGGCGCGCAGGCCTTCAGCCTTTACGAGACTTACGGCTTCCCGTTCGAGCTGACCCGCGAGCTGGCCGCCAAGAAAGGCGTGGAGGTGGACGAGGCCGGCTTCAACGCGGCCCGCAAGGCCGCGCAGAGCGTGGCCAAGGCCGGCTGGAAGGACTCCGGCGAGAAGAACGCTTTCATTTTCCAGACCGCCGAGGAAAAGCTGCCCGCCACCGTCTTCAAGGGCTACGAGACCACCGAGCACGACGCCGCCGTCCTTGCCCTGCTCGACGGCAAAGGCCATATGGTGGAGCGCCTGGAAGCCGGCGCCGAGGGCTACGCCGTGCTCGACGCCACGCCTTTCTACGCGCAGAGCGGCGGCCAGGCCGGCGACACCGGTTCCTTCTTTTACGAGGGTTCCGAGCTGGCCTCGGTCACCGACACGCAGAAGCCGGTGGCGAAAGTCTATTTCCACGCCATCCGCGCCCACTCCGGCCTCAAGACCGGCATGCGGGTGAACGCGCGCGTCTCCGGCGACAGGTACCGCACCGCCTGCAACCATACCGCCACGCACGTGATCAACGCCGCGCTGAAGCAGGTGTTCGGCGACACCACCCGCCAGGCGGGCTCCGAGGTGGACCCGGTCAGGTTCCGCTTCGACTATACGGTCTCTAAAACTCCCACCAAGGAAGAACTCGCCCGCATAGAGGATATCGCCAACGCGGCGGTGCGCGAGGACTACCTGGTCTCCAAGGCTGAGCGGCCGCTGGCCGACGCCCAGGCCTTCGGCGCCACCACGCTGCTGGGCGAGAAGTACGCCGACCCGGCGCGCTTTATCCTGATCAACCGCGGCGGCTTCGAGACCGCCAGGGACCGCTACAGCCTGGAGCTGTGCGGCGGCACGCACATAGACCGCACCGGCGAGCTGCTGGTGATAAAGATCCTGAAGGATTCCTCCGTGTCGCGCGGCGTGCGCCGCATCGAGGGCGTGGCCGGTCCGGCCGCCGTGGCCTACCTCAGCGGCCTGGCCCGCGTCACCGAGACGCTGGCCGCCCGGCTCTCCGTGCCGCCGCAGGAAGTGACGGCGCGCGTGGAGCAGCTGCTCGAGAATCTCAAAGAGCTTAAGAGCGGCAAGGCCAAGGCGGCCCCGGCCGCCGCGCCCAAGGACGGCAAGCGGCTGCTGTCCGGCGGCATAGACGGCTCCGGCTCGAGCCTGGTGGCCTACGACGCCGGCGCCCTGGACATGAAGGACCTGCGCGGCTTCTCGGACGCGGTCAAGAAGGACCTCAAGAGCACGCTGCTCTTCATCTATTCCCGCTCGGCCGGCAAGTTCTCGTTCATCGTGACGCATACCGGCGACGTCAACGCCGACGCCTCGGCCATAGCCAAGGGCGTAGCCGCGGCGCTGAACGGCTCCGGCGGCGGCCGCAAGGATTTCGCGCAGGGCGGCGGCGAGGTGCCGGCCGACATGCGCGCCTTCGAGGCCCAGCTGGTGGAGCTGGCGAGGAAACACATCTAGCTTATTTTGGCTATAATATAGTTCTGGTTCTGCGCGCCCGTGGTGAAATGGATATCACAGGAGCCTCCGAAGCTTCTAGTGCAGGTTCGATTCCTGCCGGGCGCACCAAATTCTGTTGTAAGTAACCCGGAGCGAGACATAATCATGTCTCGCGGCAGGAATCGAAAGGCGGACCTGCGAGGGCACCAGCCCGCAGCAGGGAGCCGGGGTCGCGGCCTCGACCGAGCGACGGCGAGGGAGAGAGCTGTGACCGATAATTCCGGGCGCAATAAGGCGCTCCTTGCCGGCGGATGGAGCGAAGCGACATATCCGCCGCTGTTTCGGGGGTAATCCGGTCCTTCCATGAATTTCGAAGAAGAAATAGCCCTATTGATCAAATCCCGCTACCCGCTGCTGGTGGTGGACACGATCGACGAGGAATATGTGCTGACCCAGCTCGGCGAAGTGGCCGCGGCCCAGGGCCTGCAGTTCTACTCCTGGTCGCTCACCAAGGGCCTGCGGGTGGGCAAGAACGACAATTCCTTTTACAAGACCAACGACGCCGTGGCCATGCTCCGCGTGGTCAACGACCTGGTGGGCGACCCGCACGCCGCCGTGTTCGCCCTTTCCGATTTCGACCGCTACCTGGGCGACGCCGCCGCGTCGCGCTTCTTCAAGGACATCCTCAACCGCATAAAAGGTTCGCCGGCCACCGTGGTGCTGCTGGGCTCCGAGGGCAAGCTGCCGCCCGACATCGCCCCGCTGGCCGCCCGCATACAGGGCGGCTATCCCAACGAGCGCCAGATCCTCGACGAGGTAAATAAGGCCGTGGCGCAGTTCAAACTGACCGCCGCCCACCTGCACGTGGACCTGCCGGGCGAGTCGCTGCGCCGCATGGTCAAGACGCTCAAGGGGCTGTCGCTGCAGCAGGTTCGCAACGCGCTCAACCTCTGCATGCTCAAGGACCTCCGTTTCGACAAGGCCGACATCAAGGAGATAGAGAAATTCAAGAAGGCCGCCTTCGACCGCGAGGGCGTCCTGGAATACTTCGGTTCGGAACAGGACAACGCCATCGCCGGCTTCGGCAATCTCAAGCGCTGGGTGGGCGACCGCCGCAACTCCTTCTTCTCCGACGGCCCGCTGCCGCCGCCCAAGGGCCTGCTGCTGCTGGGCGTGCAGGGCTGCGGCAAGAGCCTCGCGGCCAAGGTGATAGCCGGCGAGCTGGGCATCCCGCTCTACCGCCTGGACCTGACGCGGCTCTATTCCAAGTATATCGGCGAGACCGAGGAGAACCTGCGCAAGGCGCTGGCCACCGTGGAGCGGCTGGCCCCGGTCTGCCTGTGGATAGACGAGATAGAGAAGATCTTCGCCTCCTCCTCCGGCGACATCGACGGCGGCGTGAGCAAGCGCGTGCTGGGCACGATGCTGACCTGGATGCAGGAGCGCAAGGACCGCTCCTTCATCGCCGCCACCTCCAACGATATCAACAACCTGCCGGCCGAATTGCTGCGCAAGGGCCGCTTCGACGAGATCTTCTTCGCCGACCTGCCCGAAGCGGCCGGCCGCATGGAGATCGCCCGCATCCACCTGGCCAAGCGCGACCTGGCCCCGGCCGACTTCGACGTGGCCGCCCTGGCCAAGGCCAGCGAGGGCTTCAGCGGCGCCGAGATAGAGCAGGCCGTGATCTCGGCGCTCTACAGCGCCTCGGGGGCCAACGAGAAGATCTCCACCCGGCACGTGCTAGAGCAGCTGCGGCTCACCCGCCCGCTCTCCGTCATCAAGGCCGAGGCCGTGGATTTCATCCGCGGCTGGGCCCGCGAGCGCAACATCCTCCCCGTATAGAAAAAAAGCCCCGGCGGTCGCCGGGGCTTTTTTTTACGCCTTGCGAGCTCAGGCCGCTACCGGCTCCTGGGCCTCCATCAGCGCGTCTATCACGCCGTTGAGGGCGGGGCTGGGCCGCATGGCCCTGGCCGTCTTCTCGTGGTCGGGGTGGTAGTAGCCGCCCATGTCCACCGGACGGCCCTGCGCGGCGAGCAGCTCCCGGTTGATCTTCTCCTCGTTGGCTTCCAGCTGGCGGGCCGCCTCGGCGAAGCGGGTCTTCATGCCCATGTCCCTGACCTGCGCGGCCAGCGCCTGCGCCCAGTACAGGGCCAGGTAGAAGTGGCTGCCGCGGTTGTCTATCCCTCCCACCTTGCGGGCCGGGGACTTGTTGTTGTCGAGGAACTTGGCGATGGCCTGGTCCAGCGTCTCGGCCAGCACCAGGGCCTTCTCGTTCTTGAACATATTGCCCAAATGCTCCAGCGAGGCGCCCAGCGCGGAGAACTCGCCGAGCGAGTCCCAGCGCAGGTAGCCTTCCTTCTGGAACTGCTGCACGTGCTTGGGGGCCGAGCCGCCCGCGCCGGTCTCGAACAGGCCGCCGCCGGCCAGCAGCGGCACCACCGAGAGCATCTTGGCGCTGGTGCCCAGCTCGAGGATCGGGAACAGGTCGGTCAGGTAGTCGCGCAGCACGTTGCCGGTCACGGAGATCGTGTCGAGGCCGCGGCGGATGCGCTCGCAGGAATACTTGATGGCCTCCACCGGGGGGAGGATCTTGATCGTCAGGCCGGAGGTGTCGTGGTCCTTCAGGTACTGCTCCACCTTGGCGATGACCTGCGCGTCGTGCGCGCGGGCCTTGTCGAGCCAGAAGATAGCGTGGGCCCCGGTGGCCTTCGCGCGCTTCACGGCGAGCTTTACCCAGTCCTGCACCGGGATGTCGCGCACGCGGCTCATGCGCCAGACGTCGCCCTTCTCCACGGCGTGCTCCATCAGCAGGGCGCCGTCCTGGTCGGTCACGCGCACGGTCCCGCCCTCCGGTATCTCGAAAGTGGTCGGGTGCGAGCCGTACTCCTCGGCCTTCTGCGCCATCAGGCCCACGTTGGGCACCGAGCCCATCGTGGCCGGGTCGAAGGAGCCGTGGCGGCGGCAGTCGTCGAGGATCTCCTTGTACATCGTGGCGTAGCAGCGGTCCGGGATCAGCGCCTTGGTCTCGGCCAGGTTGCCCTCGGCGTTCCACATCCGGCCGCCGTCGCGCACCACCACCGGCATGGAGGCGTCGATGATGATGTCGCTGGGCACGTGCAGGTTGGTGATGCCCTTGGCGGAATCCACCATGGCCAGCGCCGGGCGCCGGGCGTAGACGGCCTTGAGGTCCGCCTCTATCTCGGCCTTCTTGCCGGCGGGCAGGGTCTCGAGCTTCTTGTAGAGGTCGCCCAGGCCCATGTTGGGGTTGACGCCGAGCGTCTTGAAGGTTTCGGCGTGCTTGGTGAAAACTTCCTCGAAGAACACGGTGACGGCGTGGCCGAACAGGATGGGGTCGGAGACCTTCATCATCGTGGCCTTCAGGTGCACGGAGAGCAGCAGGCCCTCGGCCCTGGCCGCGTCCATCTGCTCGGCGTAGAACTTGCGCAGGGCCGCGGCGCTCATGAACGTGCCGTCCACGATCTCGCCGGCGGTCACCTTCACGCCGCTCTTGAGGACATGGGTCTTGCCGGAGGCGTCCAGCAGTTCGATCTTGAGCTCGCCGGCCTTGTCCACGCAGACGGATTTCTCGTTGCCGTAGAAGTCGCCGCCGGTCATGTGCGCCACGTGGCCCCTGCAGTCCCTGGTCCACTGGGCCAGCCGGTGCGGGTGCTTCCTGGCGAAATTCTTGACCGAGAGGGGGGCGCGGCGGTCGGAGTTGCCCTCGCGCAGCACCGGGTTGACGGCCGAGCCCAGCACCCGGGCGTAGCGCTCCTTGACGGCCTTCTCCTCGGGGGTCTGCGGGTTCTCGGGGTAATTGGGCACCTTGTAGCCCTGGAACTGCAGTTCGCGGATGGCCTCTTTGAGCTGAGGCACGGAGGCGCTGATATTGGGCAGCTTGATGATGTTGGCCTCGGGGTTGAGGGTCAGCGCGCCGAGCCTGGCCAGGTAGTCGGGCAGCTTCTGTTCGGGCGCCAGGTGCTCCGGGAAGTTGGCGAGGATGCGGCCAGCCAGCGAGATGTCGGCGGTCTCCACCGCCACGCCGGTGCCCTTGGTGAAAGCTTTCACTATGGGCAGCAGGGAATAGGTGGCTAAAGCGGGGGCTTCGTCTATTTCGGTCCAAACTATTTTATGGGGCATGTTGTCTCCTTGGCGCTCGTGGCGGCCTTACGGTCGTATTACTGAGCAACGCGAAAAAGAGCAAAACTTGTCATCAGTATTCTATTAAACCGCAGCCCCCCGGGCAAGCGCCGCCGTCGCATTGCTATAATAAAGACCGAATGGAGACCATACTGGTTACCGGCCCTACCGGTTATATCGGCGGGCGACTCGTCCCCAGGCTGCTGTCCGGAGGCAGGCGTGTGCGCTGCCTGGCGCGGCATCCCGAACGCCTGGCCGGCCGGCCCTGGGCCGGGAGCGTGGAGATCTTCAAAGGCGACGTGTACAAGGACGAGGGCCTGGCCGGGGCGCTGGCCGGCGCGGACGCCGCCTACTACCTGGTGCATTCCATGGCCGACGTGCCCGGCTTCGCGGACATGGAGGCCGTCTCGGCCGCCAACTTCGCCAGGGCCGCCGCCGCGGCCGGCTGCAAACGTATAATCTACCTGGGCGGGGCCGGCAGCGACCGCTCTACCCTATCACCGCACCTCGCCTCCCGCCACCGGGTGGGAGAGATCCT
This sequence comes from Elusimicrobia bacterium HGW-Elusimicrobia-3, assembly GCA_002840355.1. GTDB lineage: Bacteria > Elusimicrobiota > Elusimicrobia > Elusimicrobiales > UBA9959 > UBA9959. The sequence goes on from PHAL01000042.1 coordinate 7,618, forward strand.
GCGCTCCACCGGCGTGCCTGTCACCGAGTTCCGCGCCGGCATGATAGTGGGCTCGGGCAGCGTCTCCTTCGAGATGATACGCTACCTCGTGGAGCGGCTGCCGGTCATCCCGGCCTGCAGCTGCCTCGACAGCCACTCGCAGCCGCTGGCCGTGCGGGACGCGCTGATGTACCTGGCCGGCTGCCTGGACAAGCCGGCCACGGCTAACAGGGTGATAGAGATCGGCGGCTCCACCTGCCACCGCTACCGCGACCTGCTGAAGATCTACGCCGACATACGCGGCCTGCGGCGCTGGTTCGTGGACCTGCACCACTGGAACATGGGCTTCTGCAGCGCTATGATAGGGCTCATAACGCCTATCCCGCGCGTTTTCGCCAAGCCGCTGATGGAGAGCCTGCGCTGCGAGGTCACCTGCGACACGGCCGCGGCGGCGGAACTTTTCCCGGAGATCCGGCCGCTGGATTACGCCACGGCCGTTAAATACGCCCTGGTGCGCCTCAGCGAGAACGCCGTGGAGACCTCCTGGACGGCGGCCTATACGCCGTCCTACGCGCGGGCCTATTCCTTCGAGGACAGGGAAGGCATGATCAGCCACGCGCATGTGCTCGAAGTCGGCGCGCCGGCGGCCGCGGTATACCGTGTCTTCACCGGGCTGGGCGGCCGCCGCGGCTGGCTGTACGGGCAGTGGCTCTGGTACCTCAAGGCCCTGCAGGACAGGCTGGTGGGCGGCATCGGTATGCGCCGGGGCCGCCGGCACCCGGACGTCATACACCAGGGCGAGGCGCTGGACTCCTGGCGGGTGGAGCGCGTGATAGAGAACCGCCTGCTGCTGCTGCGCGCCGAGATGCGCCTGCCCGGCAAGGGCTGGCTGCAGTTCGAGGCCGTGCCCAGGGGGGAGGCCGCCTCCACGCTGCGGCTGACCGCCTATTTCGAGCCGCACGGCCTGTTCGGCAGCCTCTACTGGTACGCCCTGTACCCGGCGCATGTGCTGGTCTTCCGCGGCCTCGCGCTGGCTATACGCCGCAGGGCCGAGGCTCCCTTTAATTAGGGAGAAAAGGTATAATTTAGTCATGCAAATCACCCTTGAAACCGACTACGCCGTGCGCTGCCTGGTCTACCTTAAGGACCACAAGAACGGGGTGAGCGTGCTGGGCGACATTTCCAAGGGCACCCGGATACCGGCGGCCTTCCTCTCCAAGATACTGCAGAAGATGATCAAGCGCGGCCTGGTCAAATCCGCCAAGGGCAAGAACGGCGGCTTCGCGCTGGCCAAGGACCCCAACAATATCAGCGTCTACAATATCATGCAGGCCGTCTGCGGCTGCGAGACCGTCATGAAGGTGGTCTGCAGCAAGACCAAGGAGCCCTGCACTTTCCTGAAGTCCTGCAAGATCCACGTGGTCTGGGAAGACCTCGGCAAGATCGTCAAGATGATCCTGGAGTCCAGGAAGCTTTCCCAGCTCTGAGGCCGCGCCCGCGGCGGGGCCCCTCTCGGGGGCCCTTTTTTTTATACTAGTACCGGACAATAAGTGTCCGATTACACCTTGACACCCGCGGTTCTATTATTGGACAATAGTAGTCTGATATAAGGCCGCGCAAGATGACCCAGAATATCCCTGAAAAGCTGCTGAAAACCCGCCCGCAGGACTATGTCCTGAGCGGCGCGCTGCTGCTGGCCTCCCTGTTCTGGCTGACGGCCCCGTCGGGCGCGGGCGGCGCCGCCCCGTCCACTGCCGTGCTGAGCGCCGGGGGGCGGAGGCTGGCCGAGCTGCCGCTGGACAGGCCGGCCCGCCGGACTTTCAGCCTGGCCTACGGCCGGCTGACCGTGGAGGTGGAGCCCGGGAAAGGGGTCAGGATATTGGAGTCCAATTGTCCGGCAAAGGTCTGCCTGCACCACGGCTGGGCCAGTCATACCGGCGAGACCATAGCCTGCGTGCCCAACGAACTGCTGGTGGAGGTGGAGGGGGAGGAGAGCGAATATGACGCCGTCATACATTAACCCCTCCGGCGGCGCCAGGCGCGCCGCGGCTCTCGTGGCCGCGGCCTGCGTGCTGCAGGTGGCCGAATCGCTGATACCGCACCCCGTGCCCGGGGTGCGCCTGGGGCTGGCCAATATCGTAACGCTGGTGACGCTGGCCGAACTGGGCCTGGGGGCCGCCATGGAGGTGGCCCTGCTGCGCACCGTGGTGGCCTCGCTGGTGCTGGGCTCTTTCCTCTCCCCCGGTTTCCTGCTCAGTTTCTTCAGCGCGGCGGCCAGCACTGTCGTCATGTGGGCCTTCTGGCGCCTTTCTGCTCGCTTCTCTTCTCTGGGGTTCAGCATCGTGGGCGTCAGCGTGGCCGGCGCCGTGGCCCATAACGCCTCCCAGCTGTACCTGGCCTACCTGCTGCTCGTGCGCCACGAGGGCATCTTCTATTTCGCCCCCTGGCTGGCCGTAAGCGGCGTGGTGACCGGGTGGCTGACCGCGCTGGTGGCCGCCGAGGTGCTGCGCCGCCCCGGCGGCGCTTTCTCCTCCTCCGTTCCCGCCCCTGCCGCGGCAGCCGCTCCCCGCCCCGCTTTCCCCGGGCTGGCCCCGGAATGGAAGATAGCGGCGGCCTGCGCGCTGCTGCTGCTGGCCGTTTTCGCCAGGGAGGCGCGCGCCTTCGGCGTGCTGGCTCTGGGCCTGCTGGTCCTGATGGCCGCCACGCGGCTGCCAGGGGCGGCCTATGCCGGCATCTTCAGGCGACTGCGCGGGCTGTCCTGGCTGGCTCTTACCGCTTTCGCCTTCCCGCTGCTGTTCACGCCCGGAGACCCGCTGTTCCCGGCCTGGCCCGCTATAGCCCGCGAGGGGCTGTATGCCGGCCTGATACTGGCCGCGCGCGTGATGCTGATGGGCTGGATAGGCTTCCTGCTCAACGTTTACGCCTCGCCCTCCGACATAGCGGCCGGGCTGGCGCGCCTGGGGCGGCCCTTGTCGCGCCTGGGTTTCCCGGCCGGGCGCACGGGAGAGGTGATAGCCATGGCCTGGGGTGAATTGCCGTCTTTCTCGGCCAGGGCCAGGGCCGCCGTGGCGGCGGCCGTGGCCGCCGGCGGCTGGCGGCGCGGGCCGCTGCGCTGGTCGGTGGGCCTGGCGGCCGGAGTTATAGCCGGCATGTGCGCTTTGGGGGGGACGGCAGCAGATGCGGAGGCGGCCGCGGCCTAGGGCGGCAAGGAGATAACATGAATAAGGACATACTCAAAAAAGTGAAACTGTGGGAGCTGCCGAAGCCTGCGAAGCTTTACGTCACGATGTTCCTGCTCGTGATGGGCTGCGGCTACCTGATGGCCCTTCTGAACATCAACACTTCGATGGGGCTGCTGCGCGAGACCTACACGCCCGGCGAAACCATTACCTACGAGTTCGGCGGCAGTTCCTACGAGAACATCGTCAAGCACTACCGCGGCTCGGTCGAGGACCCGGCGGCCTACCCCGGCATGGACCTCGCCGCGATGACCTCCACCAGCCACACGCATTTCATAGCGATGGGCGTCATGGTGTTCTGTCTCGGCCTGCCGTTCCTGTTCACCGTCACGCTGCCGGAATGGCTCAAGAAGTTCGTGCTGGTGGATTCTTTCGTGGCCGTCATCATAGCCGTGCTCTCTTTCTGGGCCATCAAGTACGTGGCCCCGCAGATGGCGGTGCTTATGATGTTCTCCGGCATGCTGCTGGGTTTCTGCATGCTGTTCGAAATAGCGGTGCCGTTCTACGAGATGTGGCTGTACCGGGAATGCGAGTGCCCGGCCCCCGAAGTCAGGGCGGAGCCGGCTCCGGTGAAGGCCGAGGCCGTAAAGGATGCGGTGGCCGCGGCCGTGGCCGAAGCCGCCGCCCCGGCGAAGCCGGCGGCGCCGGCGGACGAGAAGAGCGCCGCCTGAGGCGCCTGCAAGATTTCGGGCCTGGGCCCGACAATTAGCAACAAGGAGCAAACGATGAAGAAATCAGCAATGTGGGTCGGTTGCGCGGCGCTCTGTACGGCGCTTACGCTGCCTGCCATGGCGGCGGAGGGGTTAGTGAATATCGGCGGACACATCAAAGGCCCGGTCCTGTCGGACAACGTGTCCGGCAAGGCTATGGTCAACGGCGTAAAGTCGGAAGGCAGCTACTCTGCCGGCACGTACTTTACCAGCCACGCCTTCATAATGTACGTCTCCAAGGAGATCTCGGAGAACGTGTCGGTGGAAGCGGCCCCCGACTTCTGGAACGGCGGGGCGGGAGCCACTCCCAGCCTCGGCAAGAGGATGGGCGAGACGCTCAAGGACACCGGCGGCAGCACTTCCTTCAAGTTCCAGGAACTGACCGTGAAGTATAACCTGCCGGACTACGGCGTTCAGCTTAAGGCCGGTTATATGTCCCTGCCTTTCACGCAGGACTACGGCAAAGAACTGTTCTGGGGCGAGGAGAAGGACGGCGGCAGGTTCACCCTGTACGGCGGCTCCTGGCATGACGCCGGCCTGGAGATCTACAAGGCCTTCGAGCTCGGCAATGTTTCGCTGCCCGCGTCCCTGTACGTGCTCAACGGCAACAAGAGCTCCAACCGCGACAACAACAACAGCAGGGCGGTCATGTTCCACGTCGAGCCGCAGATCGGCAGCCTGAAGACCTTCGGCTCCTACGGCACCGGCGAATGGGGCGATTCCGTGGCCCTCAGCACCGGCACGCTGATAAACAACCCGGCCCTGGACGGCCTGAAGAACAAGACGTTCTACCGCTGGTCCGTCGGCGCCGAGTACGCCTACAAGGCCTTCAAGCTGCGCGGCGAGACGGCCGGCAGCAGGTACAACGACAACCTCGTGCTTACCAACGGCAACCGCAAGAACTACGACGACTTCGGTTACTACGGCAAGCTGTTCTACACCGTGGTCCCGGAGAAGCTCACCGCGATGCTCCATTACGACAACTTCGTAAGGGACGTCGCCAGCGCCAACCTCATAATAAAGGAGAAATACGACACCACGTCTTTCACCATGCAGTATGAGATGGCCCCCGCCGCCACGCTGTTCCTGACGCTCGAGAACGGCAACTGGCGCAACAACGACATAGCCACCAAGAAAGACTATGTCAAGTTCAACAGGATCACCTCTTACGTTCGGGTGACCTTCTAACAGCACGGTTCCGCCCGGGCGGGCAGCCGCCCGGGCGGATACTATAATGAAGAAAATAGTTTTCACCATCATACTTGCGGCGGCGGCGGCGGTATTGGTATACCGCGGCGAACTCTTCACGCCCAAGGGCAAGATAATCAAGCGCACGCGGTTCCTGATGGACACCGTGTTCACCATACAGGTCCCCAACAGCCTGGGCCTGCGCCGCACCGAGGCCGCGATGGAGCGGGCTTTCGACAGGATGTCCGAGGTGGACAAAAAATTCAACGTCCTCAACCAGGACAGCCCCGCATACAGATTTAACAGCGAGCGCCAGCCTATCTCCGACCCCGAGATCTACTCGCTGGTCAAGGCCGGCACGGATATCAGCCGGGAGACCGGCGGCGCTTTCGACATGACCGCCTTCCCGCTGACCGAGACCTGGGGTTTCTTCAACCACGAGATAGCCACGCGCGCCGTGCCTTCCGCCGGCGCCATCAAGGGCGCCCTTTCCGCGGTAGGCTGGAAGCGGCTCTCGCTCAGGGACGGCAAGGTGTTCCCGGCGGACGCCCGGGTCAAGCTGGACATGGGCGGCATAGCCAAGGGCTACGCCATCGGCGAGGCCGTGAAGGTGCTCAAGGAGGCCGGGATAACCTCGGCCCTGATACTGGCCGGCGGCCAGGTGCAGGTGTTCGGCTCGGCCGGCGAGGGCAAGCCCTGGCGGGTGGGCGTGCGCAACCCGCGCCGGGAGGGATACATGGCCGGGCTGCAGTTTTCCGAGGAGACCGGCATCTCCACTTCCGGGGATTATGAAAGGTTCTTCGAGGCGGACGGCGTGCGCTACCACCACATCGTGGACCCGCGCACCGGCTACCCGGCCCGCGGCCTGATGAGCGTCAGCGTTATCGCTCCGGACCCGGTCAAGGCGGACGCGCTGTCCACCGCGCTGTTCGTGATGGGCCGCGACCGCGCGCTGGCCTTCGCCAGGAAAAGACCGGACATCGACGTGATAATAGTCGACGACAAGGGCAAGATCTTCAGCTCCCGGGAAAACCCGGCGGGCGCAGAGCGGTAGACAAGGAGAATAATATGCGTAAAGCGATCATAGCGGCCATGGCGGCGATGATAGTATGCGGCGGGACCCTTTCCGCCCGGGCCGAGCGGCTCATGACGGACGACAAGGCCATCAAGACGATGCTTCCCGGCGCCGAGAGCGTCGAGAAGGTCGCGGCCCCGGTCAGCGCGGAGCAGCTCGCCGCCATCACCAAGGCGCTCGGCGGCCGGCTGTACGCCGACGGCAAGCCCGGCAAGACCCCCAAGGAATATGAATTCAGCTTCGGCCTGCAGGGCGGCAAGAGGACCCGCGCGGTCTTCCTGTGCGCCGAGCCCGGCAAGTGGGGCGTCGTCGGTTTCGCGATCGGCCTGGACGCCGCCAGCGGCAAGATCACGGACATGGGCGTTACGACGCTGTCCGAGAAGCGCGGCCGCCCGATCTCGCTGAAGAGCTTCCTCAAGCAGTTCCTGGGCAAGGACAAGAGCGCGCCGTTCGAAGTGGGCAACGATGTCAACGCCGTGGCCGGCGCGACCATCTCCACCAAGGCCGCCGCTTTCGCGGCGCGGAAGGCCGTGGTGGTTTACAGCGAGCTGTTCCTCAAGAAGTAGTTTTTCTCCAGCCCGCCCGCCCGTTCCCCCGGGCTGGCGGGTCTAAATTCAGGGGCCAGGGAGGGTTATGGCTAAAATACTGATAGTGGACGACGACCCGGATATAACCGAGTCTATGCGCATCATACTCGAGAGCTGCCGGCACACGGTGCGTACCGCCAAGAACGGCGAGGACGGCCTGAAAGAGGCCGCCGCCGCCGGCTACGACCTGGTGATCCTCGACGTGATGATGGAGACCATGAGCAAGGGGTTCGAGGTGGCCAGGGCGCTGAAGTCGCTGCCGGCCAACAAGACCACCCCGGTGCTGCTGCTCACGGCCATCAAGGAGAGCACCGGCCTCGACTTCGAGACCGAGGCCGGGGACAAGGACTGGCTGCCGGTGGACGCCTACCTGGAGAAGCCGCTCAAACCCAATGAACTCCTCGTCAAAGTCGAGTCACTGCTCAAGAAAAAGTGACCCCGCGGACCCGGCCGCGACGGCCGGCCTGGCCGATAGCCTGTACTGGCTCATCCGCCTGCGCTGGTTCGCCGTGGCCGGGATCTTCTGCGCCGCTCTTTTCGCCCGCGGCGCCCTGGGCCTGGACCTGCCCTACGCCCGCGTCTGCGCCATAGCCGGCGCGCTGGGCGTCTATAACCTGGCGCTGCGCCTCTACCTCGGCCGCGCGGCCGCGGCGGGCGGTCCCGGCCTGCCCTCGCTGCTCAACCGCCTGGCCAACGCGCAGATACCGCTGGACCTGCTGGCGCTGACGGCGCTGGTGCATTTTACCGGCGGGGTGGAAAACCCGTTCTCCTACTATTTCGTCTTCCACATGATCATCGCCAGCGTGCTGCTCAGCCGCCGCGCCAGCTACCTGCAGGCGGCCGCCGCGCTGCTGCTGTTCCTGCTGATGGCCGGCATGGAGTATTCCGGCCGCTGGGCCCATTACTGCGCAGCCTCCTCGCCGCAGCTCTGCGCGCGCGCCGACGCGCTGCGCCTGCTGGGCGCCTGCGCGGCGTTCGCCAGCACGCTGTTCATAGCCGTCTATATGGCCACCTCCATCGCCCAGAAGCTCCGGCTCAAGGAAGCCCACCTGCGCGCCGCCAACGAGCAGCTGCGCGAGAAGGACAAGATCAAGAGCAACTACGTGCTGCGCGTCACGCACGACATCAAGGAGCATTTGGCGGCCATACAGGCCTGCCTGGACCCGGTGCTGCACGGCGTCACCGGCGAAGTGGCCCCGGCCCAGCGCGGCCTGATACAGCGCTCCTACGACCGCACCGGCAAGCTGATGACCTTCGTGAAGGCGCTGCTGGAGATCACCCGCATCAAGCTCAGCCGCAAAATGGAGACCGGCAATTTCTCTCTCAGGAAAACCGCCGAGAGCGCGGTGGGCCACGTGGCCGAGCGCGCGGCGGCGCGCAAGATCAGGCTCTCCTGGACCGTGGGCCACGGCGTGGACCAGATACACGGCTCGCAGATCTACATAGAGGAGACGATAGCCGGCTTCCTGGCCAACGCGGTGAAATATACCCCGGAGGGCGGCCGCGTGGACATGACGATAGGCGACGCCGGCGCCTCCGTGCTGATACGGGTGACCGACACGGGCATGGGCATACCGGCCGACGAGCTGCCGCATATCTTCGAGGAATTCTACCGCGCCCGCAACGCCCGCGCGGCCGAGCGCACCGGCACCGGCCTGGGCCTCTCCATAGCCCGCGAGGTGGCGCTGCGCCACAAGGGCCGAGTGTGGGCCGAGTCGCGCGAGGGGGAGGGCAGCGCTTTCTACCTCGCCCTGCCCAAGCCGGCCGCCGCCTGAAGCCCCCGCAATATTTGTAGAATTTCCCGGTGACAGTACGAACCGCCTGCGCCTGCGGCGCCACTTACGACCTCAAGGACGAGTACGCCGGCCAGCGGCTGGCCTGCCCGCGCTGCGGCGCCGCCGTGGAGGCGCCGGCCCTGCCGCCGCCTCCGCCCGTGCGGCAGCAGGAGGGGGGCCCCGTCTTCGAGCGGGACCTGTTCCTGCTCGACCAGCGGCACCTGGCGGTAGACGAAAAATATTCCATCACCGACGGCGGCGGAGCGCCGCTGCTGTTCGCCGAGCGCCCCGCCCGCGCCATCCTTAAATCGCTGGCCATCGTAGGCGGCCTGCTGGCCGGCCTGCTCAACTATTTCCTGGGACTGCTGCTGCTGGGGGCCGCCAAAGACGCCGGCCTGCCCTTCCCGCTGCTCTTCGCCGCGGCGGTCTGGATACGCTACGGCTCGCTGTTCGTGGTGGTGGTGGCCGCCATGGCCCTGTCCCCCAAGCGCCATATCACCGTCTACCGCGACGACAAGCGCGCCGAGATAGTGCTGACCGTCACGCAGGACTACCGGTTGCCGCTGCTGACGGCGCTCTACACCGTGTACGGCGCCGACGGCGCGCCGCTGGCCAAGCTCTACAAGAAGCGGCTGCGCAATATCTTCCGCAAGCGCTGGTACTGCGCCTCGCTCTCCGGGGAACTGCTTTTTATGGCGCGCGAGGACTCGCTGATACTCTCCATACTGCGGCGCTTCCTGCTGGGCTTCTTCGGCCTGCTGCGCACCAACTACGTCATCTACGGCCGCGCCGGCGTGGCCGGCGAGTTCAACCGCCGCTTCACCATGCTCGACCGCTACGTGCTCGACCTGGGCGCCGACCGGCTGCGCTCCATCGACCGCCGCCACGCGCTGGCGCTGGGCATACTGCTCGACACCGGGGAGGGCCGCTGATGGCCGTACCGCTGCGCAAGATCACCTCCGACATGCTGGCCGCCGACCCCTTCCGGCCCGGCCCCGTGGATTTCGAGGAGGGCATGTCGGCCGCGCCCCGCTTCGCGCTGGCGCTCATCGCCGTCAACGTGGCCGTCTTCATCTGGGAACTGCAGGTGGGCGCGCTGAAGAGCCGCGAGGCCATCATAGCCGCCGGCGCCGTGTTCGGCGAGCGGGTGATGGCCGGCGAGAGCTGGCGCCTGGGCACGGGCATGTTCATGCACGCCGGCTTCGGCCACCTGATAGGCAACTGCTTCATCCTCTATATACTCGGCCTGGCGGCCGAGCGCGCCTGGGGCCGCGGCCGCGCGCTGCTCATCTACATGCTCAGCGGCCTAGCCGCCTCTTTCGCCACCGCCTTCCTGCAGCCCAAGCCCTCGGTAGGCGCCTCGGGCGCCATCTTCGGCCTGATGGGGGCCATCGTGGTCTTCTTCTGGCGCTACGGCGGCGCCCTGCAGGCCCGGGACCGACGCATAGGCGCGGTGCTGCTGGGCTGGGGCGTCTTCCAGATACTGCTGGGCGCCCTGACCCCCTACGTGGACAACTGCGCCCACATAGGCGGCGCGCTGGCCGGCGCCATGCTGGCGCTGCTGGTGCCCGCCACCCTCTTCGAGCGCGCCTCAGTTAAGCCCTAGCGAAGCCGAGCGCAGCTTGCTCACCCACAGCGCTATCTCCACCAGGTCCAGGTCGCCGATCTCGGGGAAAGCGGCGGCCGCCTCCAGCGCGCGCACGGTGGCGCCCTTGCCCTCGAAGCGGATCAGCGCTATCGCGGCGCGGCCGTAGCGCACCTCGTAGGCCGGCGCCCCGCCGCGGTAGAAGTCCGGCCAGCGGAAGGAACGGTAGATATAAGCGGTCAGCGCCCCCGTCCTGCGTGCCTGGTAGCCCTCCGGTATCCATTCTTTTACCGTCCATTTCATAAAGCCTCCCTTACCCTGTCCCGCCTATAGCATAGCAGGCCACCCCGTCAAGGGCGTGTCGGGGTGATTATTTCTCCGCGGCGGCCCCCTTTTTTATAGAATTAATACATACAGTTCAACGGAGGCCAGATGCTCAAATTACTCCTTTCGGTTTGCCTGCTGCTGCCAGCCGCCGCCAGGGCGGACGAGGCCAGCCGGGACCCTGTCATGAACGCCGTGGTAAAAGAGCTCGAACGCTCTTTCTCCGGCCTTAAGAAAGCCGAGCCGGTGCAGCTCTACTACCTCGGCTACCAGGTCACTATAAACAGGTACGGCTCGCTGTCGGCCAAGCTGGGCGCGCTGGACTACAAAAGCGAAGCCCCTTCCGCCATCCTCGACGTGGACATGCGCGTGAACACGATGGAGATGGACAACACGCACCAGGTGAAGGGGGACATGGCCTGGACCAACTCCACCCAGAGCGAGAACCTGCCCGTGGCCCTGGAGGGCAACGAGGACGCCATCCGCGCCCGCATCTGGGAGTACACCGACAGGGCCTACAAGAAGGCGCAGGAAAAATTCACCAAGGTGAAGATGAACAAGGCCGTCACCGCCGCCGAGGACGACCCGTCGCCGGATTTCTCCCCGGTCAAGCCCGAGAAGTTCTACGAGACCGTGACCCTGGAGCAGGCCGACCTGGACGCCTGGGGGGAGCGCATTAAGCGGCACTCGGCCCGCCTGGCCGGCTTCCCTTTCATCTACGACTCCGGCGTTTCGCTGCAGTACGAGAACAAGCACCGCTACATGGCCACCAGCGAGGGGACCCGGATAAAGACCGGCAACAACTACATCATCCTCTCCTACTCGCTGTCCAGCCGCACCACCGACGGCATGGAGATCAGCCGCCACATGTCCTACCACGGCGACTCCTTCGACGACCTGCCCTCCGCCGCGCTGGTGGACGCCGACCTGGACAAGTCCGTCAGGGAGCTGGAGGCGCTCAAGACGGCCCCGGTGGTGGAGCCCTTCAGCGGCCCCGCCATACTGCGCGCCAGGGCCGCCGGCGTGTATTTCCACGAGATCATAGGCCACCGCCTGGAGGGCCACCGGCAGAAGCTGGAGGACTCCGGCCAGACCTTCGCCAAGAAGGTGGGCCAGAAGGTGACCGGCGACATCATCAGCCTTTACGACGACCCCTCGCTGAAGGAATTCAAGGGCAAGCCGCTGCGCGGCTACTACCGCTACGACGACGAGGGCGTGCGCGGCCAGCGCGCGAGCCTGATAGAGAACGGCGTGCTGAAGGGCTTCCTGATGAACCGCTCGCCGATACGCGGCTTCGGCGCCTCCAACGGCCACGGCCGCCGGTCGCCGGGCAACCCCACCGTGTCGCGCATGGGCAATCTGATCGTTGAGGCGTCCAAAACGGTGCCTTACCCCGAGCTGCGGCAGATGCTGATAGACGAGTGCAAGCGGCAGAACAAGCCCTTCGGCCTGGTCTTCGACGACATCTCCGGCGGCTTCACCTATACCGGCCGCGGTTCGGGCCAGTCCTTCAAGGTCAAGCCGCTGCTGGTGTACAAGGTGTACACCGACGGCCGGCCCGACGAGGTGGTGCGCGGCGTGGACATAGTGGGCACGCCGATAGTGAGCTTCAGCAAAGTGGTGGCGGCCGCCGACGACTCCGACATCTTCAACGGCACCTGCGGCGCCGAGTCCGGCTGGGTGCCGGTCTCGGCCGTCTCGCCCAGCCTGCTGATCACCGAGATGGAAGTGGAGAAGTCCCAGAAATCACAGCAGAAACCGCCGGTGCTCGAGCCGCCGCTGCACGATAAATAAGGACGCCATGAAAAACAACCTGATCGCAGCTTTCATCCTTGCCGCCGCGCTGGCCGCCCCGGCCGCCGCCGCCCTGCCCGCCGGAGACCGGGTCTTCGCCGCCATGAACGACGAGCTCGCCCGCTCCATGGCCAAGCTGAACATGGACAACCTGGGCAAGCCCTACTTCATAACCTACCAGGTGGGGGAGGGGCACAGCTACAGCGTGTCCGCCTCGTTCGGCGCCATCGAGCGCGAGAACTCCAACGACTTCCGCCGCCTGAAGGTGGACCTGCGCGTGGGCGGCCCCAAGCTGGACAACAGCCACTTCGCTCCCAATGTCTGGGAGGGCTACCGCACCGAGGCCGACTGGTACCTGCCGCTGGAGGACAACTACGACGCGCTGCGTTTCGCCCTGTGGTCGGCCACCGACAGCGCGTATAAAAAAGCGCTGGAGGTCTATTCCAAGAAGAAGGCCTTTATAGAGTCCAAGGGCATGGCCGAGCTGTACGACGACATGACCCCCTACGAGCCGTTCGAGCTGTACCGCGACTTCACGGTGGAGCGCCTCGATGAGCCGCTGTGGCGCGAGAACGTGCGCAAGGTGTCGGCCGTCTTCACCAGGTACCCGGCCGTGAAATCCTCGCAGGTGCGGCTGAGCTTCGGCTCCGGCGGCCTGCGCACGCTCAACAGCGAAGGCTCCGCCTCCCGCCAGCCCGACTGCGGCGGCAGCGTCATCATAGCGGTGAGCGGCTATGCGCCGGACGGCTTCCCGCTCAAGTTCTCGCACCGCGAGAGCTTCTGCCTGGCCAAGGACGCCCCGCCCATGGAGCGCCTGCTGGCCAAGGCCGCGGAACTCGGCGACACGCTGACCAGTATGGGCAAGTCCGAGCAGCTCAAGGCCTATATCGGCCCGGTGCTGTTCGAGGCCCCGGCCGCCGGCAAGTTCTTCGAGACGCTGCTGGTAAACAACGTGGCCAACCCGCGCGAGGTGTGGACCGAGAAGAACCGCTGGAACAACGACTCGGTCTTCAGGCGCGCCGGCACGCTGGTGGAGCGGCTCGGCATGCGCGTGACCTCGCCTTTCCTCAACGTCGTCGACGACCCGCTGGCGCGCTACCACGAGGGCGTGCCGCTGTCGGGCTTCTACGAGGTGGACGACGAGGGCGTGCCCGCGCAGCGGCTGGACCTGGTGAAGAAGGGCAAGCTGGCCGACTACTACATGTCCCGCGCCGCCACCCGCGACTTCAAAAAGTCCAACGGCCACGGCCGCGGCGACCTGCGCGAGTTCCCGGCCGGCTCGCCGTCCAACGTCTTTATCCTGGCCGAGAACAACCCCGGCCGCGTGCTGTCCGCCGCCGGGCTCAAGGCGAAGTTCCTGGAACTCTGCAAGGAGCAGGAGCTGGAGTACTGCATCCTGGTCAAGGGTATCGACGGGCTGTACGGGCCTTTCGCGGCCTGGAAGGTGTACCTCGACGGGCGCGAGGAGCCGGTGCACGGCATAGAGTTCACCGGCGTCACGCTGCGCGCGCTGCGCGACATCACCGCGGTCTCCAAGGAGACCTATGTGCACGATCTCAGCTGGTCCACCCCGGGCACCGTCGTCGCCCCGGCGATACTGGTGCAGGAGATGGAGATAAAGAAGAGCGAGGAGAAGCCCGAGAAGAAGCCTTACCTCGCGCACCCTTACTTCGGTAAATAACAACAATGGCAGGCGTGCGCAACAAGTCAGTCATCATTGGCCTCGCGGCGGGGGCCTGCCTTTGCGCCGGCCTGGCCGCGCAGGCCCTGGCCCCAGCGCTGGCCGCCTACTACACGCCGGAGTACCTGTCGTTCAAGTCGGCCATTATCGCCGAGTTCAAGCGGGCCCGGCCCGGCCGGTTCAGCGAGTTCGCCAGCCGCGGCAGCGCCGAGCCGGGGGACGAGCATAAAGTGATCGCCCTCACCTTCGACGCCTGCGGCGGCCGCAACGACGGCTACAACAAGGACCTGATAGACTACCTGCGCGCAGAGAAGATCCCGGCCACGCTGTTCGTCACCGGCGTGTGGATAGACAAGTACCCCGAGATCTTCGCCGAGCTCGCCGCCGACCCGCTCTTCGAGATAGAGAACCACGGCCTGCTGCACCGCCTGTGTTCCACCGAGGGGCGCTCGATGTACGGCGTGCGCGGCACGCGCAACATCGGCGGCGTGATAGACGAGATGGAGCTGGGCGCCCGCAAGATAGGCTCGCTGACCGGGCGCCGGCCCGTCTTCTTCCGCTCCGCCACCGCCTACACCGACGAGCTCTCCCGCCGGGTGGCCGGCCGGCTGGGCATGGAAGTGGTCAGCTACGACATCCTGTCGGGCGACGCCAACCGCGCCTCCGCCCCGACGATGAGCCGCAACATCCTCGCCGGGGCGCGCCACGGCGCCGTGGTGATCATGCACTTCAACCACCCCGAGTGGCCGGTGGCCGGTGCGCTGCGGCGGGCCGTGCCCGAGCTGCGCCGCCGCGGCTTCCACTTCGCCAAGCTCGAAGACTTCACCGTAAAATAACCGCGGAGAAATATTTTTAAAATATTCGGCGCCCCCCTTGACAAGTCAACACCTGTCTGTTATAGTCTACTTGTAGTCCTGATCTTTCTAGTTGCACCGGCGGCGTGGTTGGCAGTGCGGTTCGGGGTTCGGCCCCGGTCCGGTGCTCGGTTCCCCCAGGTTCGCGGCC
>PHAL01000043.1 GCA_002840355.1 Elusimicrobia bacterium HGW-Elusimicrobia-3
CGCTTTGAATAGATGGCATACGACCGCTTGGCGAGGTAATGGGCATCGAAAACGCGGCCTTCATCCCTGGCTTTGAGCGCTTCCAGGTAAAAACGGTTTCCCGCGGCCCACGGCTCTCCGGTTTCGCGCGCCTGTCCCAGCGCCAGCCGGGCGGCGGGATCCTTGCGCAGTTCGTAGACGATGGCGTCGAGGAAGGTTTCCGCGCTCAGCTCGCGCAGCCTGGCGGCCAGGGCCTGGTCCAGGCCCAGCGCGGCGGGCGCGGCGGCGATCTGCAGCAGCAGGAAAAGGAGGAGGGGGCGGGTCATGCTTTAATGATAATAAAAAAAGGCGGCGGGCGCCCGCGGGCTCCCGCCGCCCTGCCGCGCCCCGCTAGAACTTGTGCCAGAGCATCTGCGTGGTGACGTCGTGGTGGAACAGCACCTCCGAGGTCTTCACTATGCTGCCCAGCTCCTTGGGGTTGCGGTCCGCCGAGGCCTGCTTATGGTGCGCGTACTTCTCGTGCGGCTCGGAGCCCAGCAGCCCGCGCAGGAAGTCGCTGGCCCTGAACAGGCGCAGCGCGTCGTGGATATTGCCGGGCAGGTAGCGCACCCTGTCGCGCTTGCCCTCGTCCTTGGTGAGCGGCTTGCCGCGCAGGGCCGTCCCGATGAGCGCGAACAGCGCCAGGTAGGGGTTGGCGTCGGGGGCCACCGAGCGGATCTCCAGCCTGGCCGAGCGCTCGTTGCCTGCGGGGATGCGTATCATGGCGCCGCGGTCCACGGCCGAGACCTTGATCTGGTTGGGGGCCTCGTAGTGCGGGTCCAGGCGGCGGTAGGCGTTCACGCTGGGGTTGAGCACCAGCGACAGCTCCTGGGCGTGGTTGAGCAGGCGCGAGACGGAGTCCCAGGCGGACCTGGAGAGCCCCTCCTCGCCTTTGCCGTCGTAGAAGATGTTCTTGCCGCCCTTGGAGAAGGAGAGGTTCAGGTGCATGCCGCTGCCGTTCACGCCGGAGACCGGCTTGGGCAGGAAGGTGGCCGTCATGCCCATGTTGGCCGCCACCTGGCGGCAGACCAGCTTGTAGAGCTGTATCAGGTCGCAGGCGCGCACCGCGTGGGCGTGCGAAAAGTTCAGCTCGAACTGCGACGGGGCCACCTCGGGGTGGTCCTTCTCGTTGCGGAAACCCATCGCGCGCTGCGCCTCGGCGGCGGTGTCGATGAACTTTTTGAGCGGGTCCAGCGGCAGCGAATGGTAGTAGCCGCCCGTGGAGATCAGCTCGAAGCCGGCCGTCTCGCTGTAGGACTGCTCGGCGTTGAGGCCCTTCACCAGGAAGCCTTCCACCTCCGCGGCCACGTTGGCGGTCAGCCCGCTGCCCTTCTTGAGCCCGCGGGTCAGCTCGGCCAGCCGGGCGCGGAAATCGGAGTCGTAGAGGCTCTTGTCGCGGTTGAGCACCGTGCCGAAGATAATGACCTTGCCCGGGCCGAACACGTCGGACGGCAGCCAGACTATGCTGCCCCAGTCTATGCCCAGGCGCAGGTCGCTCTCGCGCTGCGCGGAGAAGCCGCGTATCGAGGAGCCGTCGAAGGTGAGGTTATCGTTGGCCTCCAGGAAGAACTGCTTGTCGTAGTCCAGCATGTGGAAGCGGCCTTCGATGTCGGTGAAGCAGATGGTAACGGCCTTCAGGCGCTTTTCCTTGCGCAGGTAGTCGCAGTATTTCTTCTCCAGCTCGGCCTGGGACAGGCGCTCGGCGGCCGCGGCCGCCTCCAGGTTCAGGGCCTCCAGTTCGTCATACGGGATCTCCAGGAAGTTCTTGAGCGAGGCGCGTTCGGTTTCGGGATGTTTCTGCATTGTTCCCCCAGATTAGACTAAAAAAATGATTAACTAATATAAATATAGCATAAACTAGTCTAAAGTCAAGGGGCAATATGGCTGGCATTCAGGGCGCTGCTCCCGGCTTGCCGTCAAAATGCTACACTTTTCCGGCCGCGGGGCGGCGATAATATGAAGAAAAACATGAAATTCTATCTGGCCGGCGCCGCCGCGGCGCTGGCCCTGTTCGCGGCCGCGGCGCTGGACGCGCGGCCGCTGAACGGGCAGGACTGGCGCAAGGCCGACCGCGGCAGCGCGGGCCTCTCGCCCGCCCCGGAGGCGGAGCGCGGCGCCGTGGTGCAGGGCTTCGCCGCCAGGACGGTGCGCTGGCGCGGCGTCTTCTCCGTGCATTCGTGGATAGCCGTCAAGCCGAAGGACGCGCCAGCCTACACGGTCTACCACCTGGTGGGCTGGCGCCTGCGGCGGGCGCCCAGCGCCGTGGTGATAGAGGAGGATATCCCGGACCGCAAGTGGTACGGCCGCGAGCCGCGGCTGCTGTTCGACCTGCGCGGCGAGCGGGCGGAGCGCGCCATCCAGGGCATCGCGGCGGCGGCGGCCTCCTATCCTTACCCTTCTGTTTACCGGGCCTGGCCCGGGCCCAACAGCAATACCTTCATTTCGCACATATTGCGCCGGGTCCCGGAGATCGGAGTGGAGCTGCCCTCCAACGCCGTGGGACGCGACTGGCTGGGCGGCGTGGCGGCGGTCTCCGAGACGCGCACCGGCCTGCAGCTCTCGCTGTTGGGCGTGCTCGGCGTCACGGCCGGCGCCTCCGACGGGGTGGAGGCGAACGTTCTGGGTTTGAATTTCGGGGTGGACCTGCTGCGGCCGGCGCTGAAGCTGCCGCTGGTGGGGCGGGTAGGGCTGCGCGATAAAAGCCTTAGGAACTAAGTCGGCTAGCGGTCCAGCGGAAAGCCTTTCTCGGGCAGGCCCTGCTCCACGCTCCACGGCACCATCTTGGCGAAGGCGTCCAGGATGATGACCGCGTTATAGTTGGCGTCCTTCTCCGAGGCCTTCCTGATCCTGTTGGTCATGGCCAGGTTCACGACCTCTATGTCCTTGTAGGCCAGGCCCAGCTTCTCCAGTTTCCAATCGGGCTCCAGCCCCTTCCTGGCACGCAGGTACTGCGTCATCAGGTAGGAGGAGACGGAGCGGAACACGGTCTCCTCCAGCGAGGCGAAAGGCAGGTGGTGGCGCACCATCGGCTTGAGCATCTCCATCATCCTGCAGCCGCTCGAGACCATGTAGATGCCTATGATGGAGCTCAGCGCCACCTGCAGGCTGGTATGCTTGGCGTACTCGCGCTGGTCGGAGATCACGCGCGCGTCCACTGTCATCGTGGAGGCTTTGTCGGAGAACATGTAGGTCACTTCGGAGAGGTTGACCGCCACCGGGCAGTAGGGCAGCGTGCTGGCGGAGTAGGGGCAGACCGGGCATTGGCAGAAGCCCAGGCGAGTCCATTCCGGCGGGTTGTTGGCCGGGGCCCCGGCCAGGTCCAGCGTTGCCGGGTTCAGGCGGATGTCCACCGTCTTCTCCAGCCCGTCCTCGAATTTGATCAGATATTTATATTGCATGTTCCCGCCCGCCTCAGTTTTGTATATTCTAATATAAATACCGGGCTTTGCGGCCCGCGCAGGCAAAGGGGGAGGCGGATGGTGCACAAATTCAAGGTTAAAACCTCGGGCAGGTCGGAGATGGCGGACATAACGCGCGAGGTGCAGGGGTTGGTGCGAGAGCACGGCCTGGAGAGCGGCGTCTGCCACCTCTTCGTGCCTCACACCACCTGCGGCCTGGCGATAAACGAGAACGCCGACCCCGACGTGAAGAGCGACATCCTGGACGCGCTGGACCTGGCGGTGCCGGAAAGTTCCGCCTACAGGCATTCAGAGGGTAATTCGCCCGCGCATATAAAGTCCGTGCTGGTGGGCCCGTCGCTGACGGTGTTCGTGGAGGAAGGCGGGCTGCAGCTCGGCACCTGGCAGGGCATTTACCTGTGCGAGTACGACGGCCCCCGCAACCGTGAAGTATGGCTAAAACTGATAAAAGGCTGAAGCCGGACTGGAGCGGCCCCGTGGCCGGCCTGCGCTGCGCCGCTATCTACAGCGGCGGCAAGGACGGTCACCTGGCGCTGCTGCGGGCCATGGGCGCCGGCGCGGCCGTGTCCGGCCTGGTCACCATAGACGGCGGGGCGCGGCACGCCTCCTTTTTCCACGACCTGCGCAAGGTGCCGCTGCTGCGGGCCCACGCCCGGCTGATGGGGCTGCCGCTGGCGGTCTGCCCGCCGGCCGGCTTCGCGCCCAAAGAGGCCGGCCTGGCCGGGGCGCTGCGCCTGCTCGCCCGCGCGGCGGGCCGGCGCGGTTTCGATTTCCTGGTCTCCGGCGCCTCCGACCTGGACGACGCGGGCGGCGCGGCCGATTTCCGCCTCGTCGGGGCCGGGCTGGGGCTGCGCGTGGAGACGCCGGCGGCGGCCCTGGACGTCCCCGACGCCGTGGTGGAATGCGCCAGGCTGGGGGTGAAGGCGGCGATAGTCGGTACCGAGCGGGCGGTGGACCCGCGCTGGCTGGGCAGGGAGTTCGGCCTGGAATTCTGCGAGTACATACTGCGGCTGCGCGCGCGGGGAGTGAAGGTGGACGGCAACGATTTCCAGACGCTGGTGACGGACAGCCCGGCCTTCAGTTCCCCGGTGGAGCTGCTGCGCACGCGGACCGTGCGGCTGCGGGACCGCTGCCTGCTCAAAGTGCTCTCTTTCAGGGCCGGCCGCGCCGTCGTTACAAACGCGGATTAATTTAGTAATATGGGAGAAAGGTTTTAATGGAGGGTGAAATGACTAATACCAAATATACCGTAGTCGCCGTAGGCACCGGGGATCCGGGCAAGCTGCCGGTCTGGGTCGGTTATCTCAAGGCCTATATAGAGAAGGCCTCCACCGTGAAGGGCCGCGTGGTCATGCCCATGGTCTTCCCGCCCAAGCCGGGCTCTTTCGACGGCCTGCTGGAGACCATAAAGGCCGCCCACCCCGACATGGTGACCTTCACCCCGCACGAGGACTGGAACACGGAGTCCATGCTGACGCTCTGCACCCAGCTCAAGGCCTGGAACGCCGAACTGCCCGTGGTGATCTGCGGCGAGAACCCCCGCAACCGGATGCAGGTGGAGGCCGCCGAGAAGTGCGGCGCGATAGACTACCTGGTGCACGGCGAGCCCGAGAAGCCGGTGGAGCGCCTGCTCGAGTATTACCTCGACGGCGCCGGCGACCTGCGCGGCTTCAACATCATGGCGCTGTCCGCCGCCGGCAAGGTGCTCGCGGCGCGGTAATGCCGGAAAGTTTAGACAAGCTTCCTTCTCCGTATCTCAGCGGTGTTTTCGACCTCCGGTCCGCGGCCTCCGTGGAACTGGTGATGTCGCGGGGCTGCGCCAACAAGTGCTCCTACTGCGCCATCAACGAAAGCCCGCTGAGATATTTTTCATATAACAGGATAAAGAAAGAGCTGGACTACGTGCTCGCGCGCGCGCCGCGGCTGCGCAGCATGCTCGTCACAGTGGCCGACATGTACGAGAACGACGCGCTGGCCGCCCGCGTGCTGCCGCTGCTGCGCCGGGCCGCCGAGCGCAAGCGCTTCCGGGTCTTCTTCTACGTCAATGTGGCCAGCCTGCGCAAGGACGCGCTGCTGCGCCTTTCGGACACCCCCTGGTTCGACGTGGAGGTGGGCATACAGTCCATCCGGCCGGACATCCTGCGCCTCTGCCGCCGCCTCCCGGACCCCGCGGTCATCAAGGCCAACATAGAGAACTTCAAGGCGCTGGCGCCCTCGGCCAACAAGGTGCTCGGGCTGATCAGCTTCCTGCCCGGCGACGACGAGCGGGGGTATTTAGATTCGCTGGAATGGGCCATCTCCACCGGGCAGGGCGTGGCGGTGAACCACCTGCGCGTCATCCCCGGCACCGAGCTGCACCGCAAATGCGCCGCTATGGGCGTGAAGGTGAGCCCGGACTACCCGTATTTCGTCACGCGCACCGACAAGCTGGGCCCCGCGGCGGTGCGCCGCCTGTCGGCGCTGACCGGCGAGGTGTTCTTTTCGCTGCGCGCGCTGGCCGCCTCGCCGGAGATGAAAGAGGATTTCTTCCGCGCCGCCTCGGCGCTGCGTACGGCCAGGCCGCACTTGTTCCTGGCCGGCGCGCTGGCCGGCTGGTGGGCCCGGCGGCCGGCCACGGCCCCTATCGTCAGGATCTACCGCGCCAACGTGGCGGCCACCGGCAGCCTGGACCGCAACCCGGAGACCGGGTCGTTCAGCCCGGGCGACCTGCGCGCGCTGCGCGCGGAGTACTCCATATTTAAAGAATTCATGAGCCGCCGGACGGCGGCTTAATCCGCGAGTCTTTCCAATTCCGCTATATTCCCCAGTATCCGCCGTTCCGTGAAAGCGGCGGTCTCGTAACCGAGCCCTCCGCCTTTGCCGGCGGCCAGGAAGTCGGCGAAAGACCGCCGCTTCAGCCTGATCCCGTATTTCTCCGGCCGCAGGTACACCGGCGAGCACGGCTCTATTTCTATCGCCCCGGCCGAGAGTTCGCACGGAGCGGCCCGGCGCAGGCGTCGCGCCAGCTCCAGCGTCCGCTTGAAGTCGCGGGCGGTCTCGAAAGGCAGGCCGGAGGTAAAATGCAGCTGCAGTTTCAGGCCGAGGCCGGCTATATGGCGTACGGCGCGCTCCAGGCTGTCGTTGGAATAGTCGCCGCGGCCGTTGGCCGCGCGCACGGCGCGCGAGCCGCAGTCGGGGGAGAGGATCAGCCTGGAACCGCGGGCGAAAGTGCGGGCGAAATCCTCCGCGAAGGCCGCCGACGGCGGGCGCCAGCATTCGAAGGAGGTCCGGAGCTCCGGCCCGCAGCGGCGGAGCCCCGCGAACAGGCGGGAGTAGAAGGCCGCCGCGCCCGGCGGGTCATAGGAGAGATAGATTTCGTTCAGTCCGGCCGCGCTGAGGGCCTTGAGTTCGCGCAGGAGGGCGGGTACCGGCTTGTAGGCCGGGCCGGTCCGGGCGTTGAGCAGGCGCTGCGCGCCGGCCCCGCCGCCGCAGTAGGAGCAGGCGCCGGTACAGCCGCGGCCCACGGCCAGGTAAGCGACAGGCCGCCGGTCGCCGGCGGTGAAAAGCCGAGTTGCGCGGCGCCGCGGCTCCTTGCCTATGCGCAGGTAGTCGGCCCGGTTGGCTACCAGGGAGTAGTCGGTGGCGCGCGAGGCGCCGAAAGACGCCGGGCGCGCGGGCAGCTGGCGTGCCGGCGGCAAGACCCGGCCGCCGTCGCGGCGGTAGAGGTTCGGTATCTCTCCCGGTCTGCGGCCGGCGCGGACGGCGCGGACCAGCGCGGGCAGCGCGTCGTCGGCCTCGCCCTTGATGAGGTAGTCCGCTCCGGACGCGCGCAGGGCCTCTTCCGGGAAGGCGGAGGCCGTGTAGCCGCCAAGAACTACCGGGGTGCCAGGCAGGCGGCGCTTGAGCTCGGCGCAGAGGCGCACCGCGGCGGCGGCCTGCTGATGCCAGTGCAGCGTCACCCCTATCAGGAGGGGGCGCTTCTTCAGCGCCGCGGCGACGGCTCCGCCCAGCGGGTCGGGCAGCAGCGCGGCGTTCAGTATCTCCGCGCGGCAGCCGAGCCCGGTCAGGCGGTCGGCCAGCGCCAGCGTTCCCAGCGGCAGCAGCAATATGTCGCGCCAGCCGCCCGCGTATTTGCCGGCGTGGATGAACAGGCAGTCCGGCCGGCCGGAGCGGGTTTTTATTTTACCCGGCATTTGGTCCGTACGGCCGTGCGGTCGCAGTAGCCGCAGGCGTCGCAATTCCTGGAGCAGGCGCAGACCCTGGCCGCGAAGCCGCGCGGGAAGGCGCGGTTGTCGCAGTTGAGGGCGGGCGCCCGGCCGCCGCCGCGGGCGTTCTCGTAGGCGGCGTTCTTGGAGGGGACTATCTTGAAAAGGTTGCCGGCGTGCCGCCCGGAGAAATAGGCGCGGTAGACCTTGCGCAGCACCGGCGACGGGAAGGCCCGGTAGATCAGCTTGAATTCGTCGCACCAGCCGCGGCGCGCGTACCAGGCCGTGTTTTCCGGCCGTACGAAAGGGACGCGGATAAAATCCCCGGGGGATTTGTATTCCATGTGGCACAGCCTGGCCGGGCCGTTCTCCTCGTCCTCTATCCTGCCGTCTTCGGCCAGCAGCGCGCCGTGGGTGTAATGGGAGTGGATGAAAACGCAGCCCGCGAAGCAGTCCAGGTTGGCCATCATCTTGATCCGGAAGGCGGGAAAGCGCCGCTTGAGCAGGCGCAGTTCCTCCAGCGCCCGGCCGTCGCGGTTCAGCGCGGCCGGCAGGGTGACGGCGCCCAGCCCGAGCGCCAGGCCGCTGGCGATCTTTGCCGGGGTATCGAGGTGCATGATGAACGAGGCCTGCAGTTCCGTGTCCGGGAAAGCCGTCCTGAACGGCCGCACGGCCAGCGGGTCGGCCAGCGTGATGGCGTCCGGCACGCCGAGCGACCGGATCCGCCTGAAAAGGGAGGGGAGCTCGCCGAGGCGCATTACCGGCGAATTGCACAGCAGGTTTACCCGGGCGCCCGCGCTCCGGCAAAGCGGGTAAAGCTTTTTTAACGCGGCGTCGCCCGCGGCCGCTTTTTCTCCGGCACCGAAATAATTGGCGGCCCGCAGGTGGCGGGACCAGGGAGAAAAATACACCTCCGAGACCCGGCCGGAGGCGAGGGCACTCTTTACGAGAGCGAGGTCGCCGTTGAACGGGATGGAGAAAACCGGGCTTTTCATGCTTGCGTCAGGCGTCCCAGTAGGCTTCCTGCAGGCTTTCCTCTTTTTCCGGCAGGCCGCGCATCAGCCGCGGCGAGTTCTGCGCCAGCACCTCGTAGCTGACGCGGTTGGCGTACTTGCAGTTCTGCGAGAGCGACGAGTAGGTCAGGGACTCCACCGTGTTCTTGGGGGAGCGCGGCACCTTGGTCTGGTGGTACTTGCGCGCGCCCATGTCGTGCAGCAGCGCGGCCAGCGCGCCGTCGCCGGCGCCGTTGGTGTTCTTGATGATCTTCGGCCCGCCCAGGAAAGGATTGATGTGGGAGTATATCTTCAGCGGCTCGCCGCAATCCTCCCGGCGCATCGGGCGGCTGAACTCGTACGTGTTGTAGTCAACGAGCGATTTGGTGTGCAGCTTGTGCGTGGTGCGGCGCGCGTGCGGCCGGTCCACCCAGCCGGCCAGGTAAAGTCCGTGCTCTCCCACCGTCAGCAGCACCAGGTCGGCCAGGTCCAGCGCGTTCTCAGCGGCCAGCAGCGGGTCGCGCGTGCCGGTCAGCGCCATGGCCTCCTGGTCGTTCATCGCCACGCAGGTGACGTTGTGCTTTATGAAGTCGCGGAAGAAATCCCGTTTGGACTCTATCAGGGAGGCCGTGCCCAGCGTCATGACCACCGGCACCCTGGCGGCCAGCGCGATGCCGCAGGCCTTCACCGTCGACTTAAAGATAGGGTCCGACTCGTCGCGCAGGAGGTAGGCGGAGATCAGCAGCGCGGAGGCCTTCTGCACCACGGCTTCGGGGATGTACTCCGGGGAGAGGTCGTTCATGCAGCCCTTGCTGATGCCGAACGTCCGCTCGCCGTCAGGCGTGACAAAGCACATCGCGCGGCCCATGGCGTTGTCCGAGGGCTGCAGGTAAGAGAGGTCCACCTTGGCGCTGGTGTTGCGGATATATTTGAAGGCGTAGTCGCCCACCGTGATGCTGCGGCTGATGGCGCCGAGCGCCACCGAGCGCTCCTCTGAAAGCACGGAATAGTTGTGCAGCGTGTTGCCCACGGAGCCGCCGGCGTACTCTCCGGTGATGCGCCCGCCGGCTTTCAGCTCGCGGTAGATGGCCTCGGCCGCGCCGTCGGCGAGGATCTGCGACTCGCCCTTCTTCAGCCCCCGCGCGGCGGGAAATTCCGCCTCCACGGCGCACTCTATGTCCACCAGCAGCTGGTCTATGCCCACCAGGTAGAAGGGCTCCGCCTCGATGTAATGCGGGTCGGCGCTCTCGCGCACTTTCTCCGCCACGGGGAAGTAATGCTCGCTTTTTCTTTTTCCGGGAAATTTCATGGTTTTAGGCGGCCGGCCTGCACGGCGGGCCATGCGATATTTTAGCATTGTTGCGCGCAGCAGATTGCCACGGGGGCCGCAAACTATGTATTTTGTTCTACGCATGGATAAGGTAAATTTCGTCATCCCCATGGCCGGGCTCTCGCGGCGCTTCGCCGAGGCCGGCATAACCCGGCCCAAGTACATGCTCGAGGCGGGCGGCCGCACCCTCTTCGAGCACTCGCTGGCCTCGCTGCCGCTGAACCTGCCCGGCCGGGTGGTGCTCGTGGCGCTGGCCGCCCACGAGGCGGAGTTCGGCGTTAAGGCTTTCATAGAGGGCCGCATGCGGCTGCTGGCGCCCGGCAAGAGCTGGGAACTCGTGCTGCTGGCCGCGCCCACGCGCGGCCAGGCCGAGACGGCGCTGGCGGCGGAAGGCGCGGCGCCGCCCTCCGAGGGCCTGGCCGTCTACAATATCGACACCGGCTTCTCCTCCCCCGCGCTGGAGCGCCGCCTGGCCGACCCGGCGCAGCGGCGCGACGGCGTGCTGGGCTGCTTCCGGCTGACCGCACGCGACCCCAAGTGGAGCTTCGCCGCGGCCGGCCCGGACGGCGCAGTGACGCGCACCGCGGAGAAGGAGCAGATCTCGGAGAACGCGCTGACCGGCCTCTACCATTTCAGCCGGGCCTCGGACTTCTACGGCGCGGCCAGGCGGCAGATAGCCGCGGGCCAGGCCGTGCGCGGCGAATTCTACATCGCCCCGATGTACAACGAGCTGATAGCGGCGGGCGGCAAATTCGTGCTGGATACGGCTGAGTCGCTGACGCCGCTGGGCACCCCGGAAGACCTGGAACGCCTGCGGGGGGCGCGGTGAGCCCGCTGCTCTCGCTGGTCGCGCCCTGCTACAACGAGGCTCGCGGCCTGCCCGCCCTGCTGGCGGCCTTCGCCGCGGCCGGGGCGGGCCGGGATTTCGAGCTGATCCTGGTGGACAACGGTTCCACCGACGGCACGCCGGCGGTGCTGGCGGCAGAACTGCCCAAATACCCTTTCGCGCGCTCGCTGCGGTTAGAGCCCAACCGGGGTTACGGCGGCGGCATCCTGGCCGGCCTGGCCGCGGCCGGCGGCGCTTACCGCGGCTGGACCCACGCGGACCTCCAGTTCCCGGCGGCGGCGGCGTTCGAGGCGCTGGAGCGGGCCCGCGCGCTGGGGTCCTCGGCCTATGTGCGGGGCGCCCGCCTGGGACGCCCTGCCGCCGACAGGCTCTTTACGGCCGCGCTGGGGCGGATCTATTCTCTTTTCCTCGGAGTACGGCTGCGCGACATGAGCGGGCAGCCGGTGGTGTTCTCCGCCGGGCTGCTGGACGGCGCCAACCCGCCCTCCGATTTCTCGCTGGACGCCTTTTCGCTGGCGCTGGCCCTGCGGCGCGGCTGGCGCGTGGAGCGCTTCGGCGTCGTCGTCGCGCCGCGCGCCGCCGGCCTTTCTTCCTGGAACAGCGGCCTGCGCTCGCGCCTCGCGCTGGCGCTGCGCTACCTTAAAGCCATCCCCGGCCTGCGCCGGGCCCTGCGCGCCGCCGGCCGCCGGTGAGCCGTCGCCGGCTTTGTTTGCGGCGCCATTTATTATTTAATAGCCGGAAGGAGCGAACATGAACGCCTTCGTTTTCGGAGCGGTACTGCTGGGCGGCGGGCTTATAAGCCTGGTCGTCGGCCTCTCGCGCCGGGCGCGCGCCGGCGCCATCAGGGCCGTGCCCTGCGTCTACATCTCCGGCCTGAAGCCGCGCGAGCGGCAGTTCATCACCGGCAAGGCGCGCTCTCCGGTGCAGATGGAGTCGCCGGTCAGCAGGCAGAGCTGCGTGTTCTACTACGAGGTGACGGAGGAGTACCGGCACAACCATTCCTCCAGCCACCGCGGCGCCGGGCACGGCAGCTGGGACCGCGTCTCGGATAATTTCTACGGGGCCTTCTTCGTGGACGACCCCACGGGCACGGCGCTGGTGCTGCCCAATTACGGCGCGCTGGACCTGGCCAAGCCGGACGTGACTTTCGACGACTCCCCGGACCGGCGCCGCGTCGAGCGTGTGATCCTGCAGGGCGAGACCGTGAGCGCGCTGGGCGTGCCCCGCCAGATCGGCGACTTGGTGAAGTACCTGCGGCACTCCGGGGGCAACATGCACTCCGATTTTATGGCCGAGATCATGCGCATGGAGCGCGACCCGGCCTTCGCGGGGCTGCCCTGCTTCTTCGGCGACGGCCTGGAGCGGCTGGCCGACCAGACCTGGGAGGAGTACGCGGCCTCCACCGGCGAGTCCGCCGCCTTCCTGCTGCAGGCGGGCGGGGCCGCGGCCCTGGCCGGCGCGGCGCTGCTGCTCTACGAATTTAAAAAGTCGCTGCCGGTCTCGGCGGCGGATTAAGGGGGGGACATGCACGTAAAAGAAGCGATCGAGAAGAGGCGGGCCTACCGGGCGCTGGGCCCGGCGGAGATCACCGACGGGCTGATAGCCGAGCTGGCGGAGGCCGCGCGGCTGATGCCGTCCTGCTTCAATAACCAGCCCTGGAAGTTCGTTTTCGTCCGCGCGCCGGAGGCGCTGGCCAGGGTGCACGCCTGCCTCAGCAGGAACAACGACTGGGTCAAGCGCGCCCCGCTGATCATCGCGGCCTTCGCGGCCAAAGATCACGACTGCGTCGTCAAGGAACGGGAGTATTACCTGTTCGACCTGGGCCAGGCCGTGGCGGCGCTGCAGCTGCGCGCCACCGAGCTGGGCCTGGTGGCGCATCCCATAGCCGGCTTCGACAACGAGGCGGTGCGCGCGGCCCTGGGCATCCCCGGGGGGAACATGGTCCTCACGCTGGTCAATGTGGGCAAAAAGATAGAGGATAAGGGCGCGCTGACGCCGCAGCAGGCGGCCGCCGAGGACGAGCGGCCGGCCCGGCTGCCGCTGGAAAGCATATACAGCGTGGACGCCTACGACGCCCGCCTGGCGGCCAAGCCGGCCCGCTGACCATTTTGCTATCATAGGCGGAACGTTTTATCAAAGGAGCTTTAAAATGGCTGAAGAGATCACACTTAAGTCCGGGCTTAAATACATAGACGTGGAAGTCGGGGAAGGCCCCGCGGCCGTAAGCGGCAGGGAAGTCACGGTGCATTACACCGGCACCTTCCCCAACGGCAAAAAATTCGACAGCTCGGTGGACCGCGACGAGCCGTTCACCTTCCAGCTGGGCGCGGGGCACGTGATAAAGGGCTGGGACGAGGGCGTGGCCGGCATGCGCATAGGCGGCAAGCGCAAGCTGATCATCCCTTCGGAACTGGGCTACGGCAAGCGGGGCGCCGGCTCCGTGATACCTCCGGACTCGGTGCTGCATTTCGACGTGGAACTGCTGGGCGTGGAGTAAGCGTCCCGCGCATTGCGAAAGACCCCGGGACGGCCCGGGGTCTTTCATTTCCCCCTGACCGCTGAAAGCCGCCGGAAAAAGTGTAGAATCTTTACGTGGATACGCAGAACGTCATATACGCGCTGGGCCTGACGCTGTTCGCCGGCATGGCCACGGGCATCGGCAGCCTGATCGCCTTCGCCGCCAAGCGCACCAATTACAGGTTCCTGTCCGTCTCCACCGGCTTCTCGGCCGGCGTGATGCTCTATGTCTCTTTCGTCGAGATCTTCTACAAGGGCACCGGCGCGCTGGTGGCCGCCTACGGCGAGCCGCTGGGCCATTGGGTCAACGCCGGCTCCTTCTTCGGCGGCATCTTCCTCATCGCGGTGATAGATAATCTGATCCCGTCCCACGAGAACCCGCACGAGACGCACAGCGAGGCCGAGGAGGCGCCGCTGCACGACCCGCGGGCGCACGTGCCCACCGCCGCGGAATGCCACGCCGCGGTCAAACAGGGCGTGCCCGGCGCGCACGAGCACGTGCGGCAGGGCAAGCTGCTGCGCATGGGGCTGTTCACCGCGCTGGCCATCGCCATCCACAACCTGCCCGAGGGCCTGGCCACCTTCCTGGCGGCCCTCAACGACCCCAGTCTGGGCGTGGCCATAGCCGTGGCCGTGGCGCTTCACAATATCCCCGAAGGCGTCAGCGTCTCCGTGCCGATCTTCTACGCCACCGGCGACAGGCGCAAGGCCTTCCTGTACTCCTTCCTCAGCGGCCTGGCCGAACCCGTGGGCGCGGGCCTGGCCTGGCTCGCCATCCTCTTTTTCCTCGGCGACGGCGGGGTAGTGCCGCCGCAGGTCACCGGGGCGCTGTTCGCCGGCGTGGCCGGCATCATGGTCTATATCAGCCTCGACGAGCTGCTGCCCACGAGCCGCGCTTACGGCAAGGGCCATGACAGCCTGCTGGGGCTGATAGGCGGCATGATGGTGATGTCTCTGAGCCTGCTGCTGATGAAATAGGGGGAAACATGATAACGACGCTGGACGCGGTAGAGGCGCGGGTAATGGGTTCGCTGGTGGAGAAGTCGCTGACCACCCGCGAGCAGTACCCGCTCACTTTCAATTCGCTGCTCAACGCCTGCAACCAGAAGAGCAGCCGCGAGCCCGTGATGGCGCTCGACGCCGACGCGCTGGGCCGGGCCGTGCAGTCGCTGGTGGAGAAGGGGCTGGTGGAGCGCCAGCAGATCCCCGGCGAGCGCGTGCCCAAGTTCCGCCACGACATCGGC
Source organism: Elusimicrobia bacterium HGW-Elusimicrobia-3 (assembly GCA_002840355.1). Classification (GTDB taxonomy): domain Bacteria; phylum Elusimicrobiota; class Elusimicrobia; order Elusimicrobiales; family UBA9959; genus UBA9959. Next base: position 14,552 of record PHAL01000043.1, read on the forward strand.
CGCCTGCTGGGCTCCGACGACCCCAAGGTGGCCGGCCTGGTGACGGTGCTGCTGCTGCGCGGGCCGCAGACGCCGGGCGAGATCAAGACCCGCTCCGAGCGCTTCTGCGAGTTCACGGGCACGGCGGAGGTGGAGGCCCTGCTGCAGCAATTGTGCGCCGCGGCCGAGCCCATGGTGGGCCGCCAGCCCCGCCAGCCCGGCCAGAAGGAGCTCCGCTATTTTCATCTTTTTTCCGGGGCCGCCCCCGCTCCGGCCGTGCCGCCGGAGGCCGCGGCTGCAGCCGCGCCCGACGGCCCCGACAGGCTGGCCGAGACCGAGCGGCGCCTGGCGGAGCTGGAAGGCAGGGTCAAAGCCCTGGAGGAGCGGCTGCCGCCGCAGTAGCGCGGAGGGCGGCCGATTTGGTAATATTCGTTAGCGATTTAATACTCTGAAAAGGGGGCATATAATGGACAAGAAAAAAGCTATAGGAACCGGAGTGGGCATAGCGGCTCTGGCCGCGATAGGCGCTTACTTCCTCACCGGCAAGCGCGGCGCCAAGAACCGCGAGGCCATCAAGGGCTGGACGCTCAAGATGAAGGGCGAAGTCCTGGAGAAGGTAGAGAAGGTCAAGAAGCTCGACAAGGACGACTACGAGAAGATCGTGGACGACGTCGCCGAGCGCTACGCCAAGCTCGAGAAGGTCAGCTCCGCCGAACTGAAGCGCCTGACCGCCGAGATGAAGAAAGCCTGGGAGCATATCCGCAAGGAATTGCCCTGAGCCCGTCCCCCGGGACGCGAAAAAGCCGCCGGCTGTCCGGCGGCTTTTTTCATGCCCCGGCGGGCTCAGCGCTTTTTCGCCTTGAAGCCCTTGAGGAAGGCGCGCCAGGCTTTCTCCCCGTCGTAGGACGGGTCCGGGACGGAGTCGCCGTAAGAGTAGCTGAGAACGAAGAAACGCTTGCCGGCGGGCACCAGGCAGAACTGCTCCGTGCCCATCTCGGCGGGGCCGCTCTCGTCGGGCGGCGGCAGGTCCAGCGGCACCTTGCGCCGGTAGACCAGCGCCCGCGAGCCTGAGACCACGGCGTTGGCCAGCTTTTCGGCCGGCTTGCCGCCCATGGAGCGGGCCTCGAAGCCGGCGAGGAACGCCGAGGCGTTCTTGTAGCGCGAGGCGGTTCCGCCCGCCAGCCGCACCGTGATGGCGTGCAAGCCCCGCTCCAGGCGGATCTGCGGGTCGCCCTGCTCGACGAAGTCCCGCTGCGTCCAGCCCTCCGGCGCCTTGAAAGAGGCGAAGTCGGAGATCTTTTCCGCGGTCTTCTCCATAGGTTTATCCTTGGCCGGCGCGGGGCCGGCGGCCAGCGACAGCAGCAGGGGTATCAAGAGTAGTTTTTTCATACGCGCCACCCGCAGGAGGAGTCCTGGTCCTGCTTCCACATCTCTTCCAGCTGGGGCCACGTGACCTGGCCCGGCCTCTCCGGAGGCTGCTCGGTGTCCCAGGTCCTGCCCAGCATCAGGCCGGCCAGCACCTTCTCCCGCTCCTCCATCACCCGCCGCTGCTCGGCGAAATAGGCGTTCTCCGAATCCCGCTCCAGCTGCCGCTGCCAGGCCGTGCCGGCCTCGCCGGCGCAGCGGGCTATCAGCTTTTTCAGGTAAGTCTGGATGTCCTTGAGGCGGAGCTCGTCGGAGGCCACGCCGGCTATCGCGGCGTTGATCTTCTCCCGCAGCGTGCGGAAGGCCTCCGCCGCCCTCTTGTGCGCCTCCACCAGGTGGTCGATGATCTTAAGCCAGTTCTCGTTCTGTTCCTTCTTGACCGGCAGGCGCAGCAGCAGGCCCTCGGCGCTGCGCAGGCGCGTCTGGTAGGCGGGCAGCGGGTCCTGCATCTCCTCTGTGCTGAGGGTGCCGGCGTAGTAGGCCATGTTGGACTTCAGGCGGCGGTGGTAGTCCGCCGGGTTAGCCATGTAGATCCAGGCCCAGCCGTTGTCTATCCTGTTGCCCAGCTCGGCGTGCACGGTCCAGCCGATCAGGCCGGCGTTGGCCTCCTCGTTCTGGTGGTAGATATACGAGTCCTGCACGCCGTGGCGCTCCGCGCGCCGGCGTTCCATCACGTGGCCGAACAGCTCGTGGGCCAGCGTGCCGGGGGCGTCCTCCTGCTTGGCCTGCTGGTAGGCGCTGTTGAGATGCACCGTGGGGGGGTCGTAGGTGGTGTGGGCGTGGCCGCCGCTGGCGTTGAAAGTCTTGCGGCCGTTGATCTCGAAGACCTGCGTGCCGGGAATATCCTCGAACGAGAGCGACGCCCTGGCGTCCTCCCTCACGAACTGCACGGCCAGCTCCCTGCCGGTGGGGCTGTCGAGCACGCGCGCTAGCAGGCTGTTAAGCGCGGCGGTCTGCTCCGGGGTGCCGGTGACGGCGACCTTGGTCTTGAGCGCGGCCAGCAGCTGCGCCTTGCCCTCGGCGGAGGCCCCTGCCTGCGCGGCGGTGCCGGCGTAGCGCCCGGTCCCGTCGAAGAGTTCGGCCGAGCCGGCCGACTCCGACTCCAGCTCTCCCGCCGTCAGCGCCCGCCCGGCCGGCAGGGCCAGCAGCAAGGCGAGCAGCGGCGCCCATGCGCGGAAATTTCTCATGGGTATAGTCTAACGCAAGGCCTCCGGCGTGTCAATGGCCCGGCGGACTTTTTTGTAAAATTAAAAGGCAGGGCCGCCCGGTCCCGGGCCGCCCATAGGGAGGTAAATATGAGGATAATAATGATCTGCGCCTGCCTGGCCGCCGCGCTGCCGGCCGCCCCGGCCCGCGCGCAGGACGAGGCGCTCAGGGTGCAGCGCTCCTTCAACGCCGTGGCGGACGCGGCCCGGCCTGCCGTGGTCAGCATCCGGGTGCTGCGCGAGGAAGTGGAGCGCGTGATAGAGCCGGAATTCTATTTCGGCCACATGGTGCCGGTGGAGAAGTACTACCGCTATGACACCGGCGGCATAGGGTCCGGCGTGATAGTGGACCCGAAGGGCTACGTGCTGACCAATGAGCACGTGGTAGGCGGGGCCGACCGCATACAGGTGATCCTGCTCGACGCGCGCGGCAGGGAGAAGACCTACATGGCCGAACTGGCCGCCAGCGATCAGCGCATAGACCTGGCCGTGCTCAAGATCAAGTCCAAAGACACCTTTCCGTACCTCCCCTTCGCGGCCGAGCCGGCCCGGGTGGGCGACTGGGCCATAGCCGTGGGCTACCCGTTCGGCTTCAGGCAGACCATGACCTCGGGCATCGTCTCCGCGGCGGACGTATCGATGCGCATACAGGGCCGGCGCTACGCGCGGCTGCTGCAGACCGACGCGGCCATCAACCAGGGCAATTCCGGCGGCCCGCTGCTCAATATCAAGGGCGAGATCATAGGCGTCAACTCGGCGATCTTCTCGCCGTCCGGGGCCTTCGCCGGCATGGGCTTCGCCATCCCGGCGCAGGAGGCCAGGCGGGCCTACGAGGATTTCCTGGGACTCAAGCCGGCCCGGCGCGGCTGGCTGGGCACCACGCTGCTCAAGGTGGATCCCTATACCGCCGCGCGCTTCGGCCTGCCGGCCGGGGCGCTGATCGACGGCGTCGTGCCGGGCTCGCCGGCCGCCGCGGGCAAGCTCAGGCGCGGCGACATCGTGACCAGCTTCGACGGCGAGGAGGTGCGCGACGACGCCGACCTGCTCTCCTTCATCTACTCCCGCAAACCCGGCGACAGGGTGGAGCTCGGTTACTACCGCGGCGGCCGGGAGGCCAGGGCTTACGTGATACTGGGCGCCCAGCCCGGCGCGGCCGGGGCGGACTTCGACTACTAGGCAGGCCCCGGAGGCGGCGCGCCCCTGACACGGCGCGCCGCCTTTTATATAATGGGATTATCATGGTAAAACTCTCCGATGTGAACGCCAAACTGCAGAAAGCCCATTACGCCGTGCGCGGCAAGATAGTCATCCGGGCCCAGGAGCTCGAGGAGCAGGGCAAAAAAATAATTTATTGCAATATAGGCAACCCGCAGGCGCTGCGGCAGCGGCCGCTGACTTTCGTGCGGCAGGTGCTGAGCCTGCTGGAATACCCGGCGCTGATGGACGACGCCGCGGCGTCGAAGGTCTACCCCGCCGACGCCATCCGCCGCGCGCGCCTGATACTGGAGAAGAACCCCACCGGCACCGGCGCCTACACGCAGAGCGCCGGCATCCCGTTCATCCGCAAGGCGGTGGCCGAGTTCATCTCCCGGCGCGACGGCATCCCGGCCGACCCTAACCGCATTTTGCTCACCGACGGCGCCTCCAAGGGCGTGCAGGCCGTGTTCACGCTGCTGACCAACAAAGAGAACGACGGCTACATGATCCCGATCCCGCAGTACCCGCTCTACAGCGCCACCATAGACCTTTACGGCGCCCGGCAGATCAGCTATTTCCTCGACGAGAGGAACCGCTGGGAGCTCAACGAGGCGGAACTGGAACGCAGCCTGGCGCAGGGCAGGGCGGCCGGCGTCAACCCGGTGGCCCTCGCGGTCATCAATCCCGGCAACCCCACCGGCGCGGTGCTCTCCAGGAAGAACATAGGCATGGTCATCCGCTTCGCCAAGCGGCACGGCCTGGCCATCCTGGCCGACGAGGTATACCAGGAGAACGTCTATGGCGAAGGCCTGGAGTTCCACTCTTTCGCCAAGGTCATGCACGAGCTGGGCGAGAAAGAAGTGACGCTGTTCAGCTTTCACTCGGTCTCCAAGGGTTTCCTGGGCGAGTGCGGGCACCGCGGCGGCTACATGGAAGTGCGCAACATGTCCGACGACGTTTACGCCGAACTGATCAAGCTGCAGTCCATCGGCCTCTGCTCCAACACCGACGGCCAGCTCGTGACCTACCTGATGGTGGAGCCGCCCCGCCCCGGCGACGAGAGCTATGAGCTTTACGAGAAGGAAAAGGGCGCGATCCTGGGCGACCTCAAGGAAAAGGCCGGCATTTTGGGCAAGGGCCTCAACGAGATCGACGGGATGAAAACCAATATCCCCGAGGGCGCGATGTACGCCTTCGTGAAGTTCGACCTGCCGCACCCGAAGGGCACCGACCCGGCGGCGATGAGCCCCGAGGAGCGCCACAAGTACGAGGCCGCGCGCGACAGCAAGTACTGCCTGCGCCTGCTGGAGCATACCGGCATCTGCGTGGTGCCCGGCTCTGGCTTCGGCCAGGAACCCGGCACGCTGCATTTCCGCACCACCTTCCTGCCGCCCAAGGACGACATCCTGGCGCTGGTGGACAAGATGAAGAAGTTCCACGCCTCTTACGTGGCCAAGCTGCAGGAATCCTGATGCAGCGCTCCGGCGCGGCGGGGAGGCCCGCCCTCCCCGCCTTGCGCGCCGCCAGCCCGGCCCTGAGGGCCGCGCTCAGGCGCGACCCGGCCGCGGCGGCCGAAATAAGACAATTGCTCTCCTCCGCCGGCGCCTTATTCGGCTGCCAGGCGGGGGAGGCTCTTTTTTGCACCGGCTTCGACAGGGGCGACGCCACGCCCGGCCGGTTGGACGCCGCGCTGGCCGAGCTGCGCGCCGCCTTGTTCCTGGCCGGCGAGGGCTTTACCGCCGTAAGGCCGCTGGGCCGCGGCGTGGGCAGGACGGCCGACCTGGCCGCCTTGCGCGGCGGTACGGAATACCTGTTCGAGGTGCGCTGGGTGAGCGGGGGCTTCGGGGCCGACGCCGTGAAAAAACTTTCGGCTAAATGCGAGCGCAAGGCCGCGCAGCTGCGCGCCGCGCTCAAGCGCGCCCCGCAGGGCCGGGGCGGGGTGGTGTTCGTGGCCGGACCGCTGTTCCCGTCCCTGGCGTGGAGCGGGCCGGACCTGGCCGCCGCGGCTCGCGCGGTGCACGCCGCCCAGGCCCGCGCCGGCCTGCATGTCTGCCTGCTGGCCGGGGACGCTTCCGCCGTTTGCCCGGCCTGGCCCCAGGCCGCCAATGGGCCTAAAAACGCGTAGGCCCTAAAGCGCTGCCGGGCTGGGCCCTGCGCCGCTTACGGGGCAACGTAACAACTGTTACACTTTAGACGGGTGAGGGGAGCCGCAGCGCGGCCTCCAGGGGGGGCATGTCCTGGGTAATGAAAGGGGACCATGTCCAAAACCATACTTGTAGCCGACGATGATAGGGCCATGCTGGGCCTTTATGACCGCATCTTCTCTAATACGGATTTCTCCGTCTCCAAGGCCGAGACCTTCGCCGAGGCGGCCGGCCTGCTGCGCGAGCGCAAATACGACCTGCTGATAACGGATTTCATGTTCCCCGACGGGCTGGGCACGGAGCTGATACGCCTGTTCCGCGAGGCCGGCGGGGAGCGCAAGAGCCTGTTGGTGACCGGCACCCCTTACGCCATCGAAAACCTGCGCTGCGAGGGGGATTACTGTTTTGTGGAGAAGCCTTTCAAGGTGGAGCGGTTCATGGAGCTGGTGCAGACCGCCATAGGCTGACGCTTCCCGAGAGCTCGGTCCCGGACCGGCCGTTAAAGCGGCCGGTCCTTCTTTTTGCCCCCACCGCGCCAATATGTATAATAATCGGGTGATCGGCTATCGAGGCGAAGCCTCGATACGGGGGAATATTATGAAAAAAACAATCCTGCTCGCCTCGCTGCTGCCGCTGCTCGCGGCGGCCCCGGTTAAAAAAAAACCGGCCGTCTACGAGGTTAAGACGGTGGTCGTGGCGCCCTATTCCGGCGTGATCACGCCGGCCGCGGCCGAGTTCATCTCCGGCGCGGTGGCCAAGGTGAACGCCCCCGGAGGCGCCGACCTGCTGGTGATAGCGCTCGACACCCCCGGCGGGCTGGACAGTTCCATGCGCGAGATCATCAAGGCCATGCTCGCCTCCAAAAAGCCCGTGGCCGTCTACGTCTCCCCGCAAGGCGCGCGCGCTGCCTCGGCGGGGGTCTTCATTTCCATGGCCTCCCCGCTGGTGGGTATGGCGCCCGGCACCAATATCGGCGCGGCGCACCCGGTGGTGATGGGCGGCCTGCCCGGCACCGGCGGCAGGGAGAAGGACAAGGAAAAAAGCGCCGCCAGAAAAGACCCGATGGACGAGAAGATGCTCAACGACGCGGCGGCCTATATCAAATCCATCGCGCAGAAGACCGGCCGCAACGTTGACTGGGCCATCAAGGCGGTGCGCCAGAGCGATTCCATCCCGGCCGAAGAGGCGGTCAAGCTGGGCGTGGCCGACTTCACCGCGGCCGGCATAGACGAGTTCCTGCTCAAGGCCGACGGCCGCAAGGCGGGGGACTATGGCGCGCTGAAATGCTCCAAGCCGGCCGTGGAATATTTCCGCCAGACGCGCCGGCAGAAGTTCCTGGCCACCGTCACCGACCCCAACATCGCGATGATCCTGATGAGCCTCGGCGCGGCCGGGCTGTTCATCGAACTCTATAACCCGGGCCTGATCCTGCCCGGCGTGGTGGGGGCGGTCTCGCTGGTGCTGGCTTTCTATTCTTTCCAGACGCTGTCGGCCAATTTCGCCGGCGTGGCGCTGATATTGCTGGGCTTCGTGTTCTTCATCGCCGAGATCAAGGTGGTCAGCTACGGCCTGCTTACCCTGGCCGGCGCGGTGGCGGTACTGATGGGCGGGCTGATGCTGTTCAACCAGCCCTCCCTGGGGGGGCTGTCCGTTTCTATGAGCATGCTCATTACTACCATAATAGGCCTTATCGCCGTGGTGGCCGGGGTGGCCTATATCGCCCTGCGCGCGCAGCTCAACCGCGTGGTGACCGGCATCGAAAGCCTCAAGGACAAGCGCGGCCTGGCCAAGACCGCGCTGACCCCGAAGGGAACCGTGCTGGTGGAGGGCGAGCTGTGGGAGGCCGAGAGCGTCTCCGGCGACATCCCCGCGGGCGCCGAAGTGGCGGTCACCGCCGTGGAAGGCTTCAAAGTGCGCGTCCGCGCGGTCTAACCTCCTCCGTAGCCGCCGGGCGGCTTTATGCAACCGCCGAAGTTATTTGTTTTTAGCCGATTTTTCGCTTATTTTACGGAGGACTACGATGGGAACAAGATTTACCGACAGGGCTCAGCGCGTCATTCTCATAGCCCAGGAAGAGGCCAAGCGCCTTAACCACGACTATGTGGGCACCGAACATATACTGCTGGGCCTGATCGCCCTCTCCGAGGGCGTCGCCTCGCAGGTGTTCCAGAACCTCGGTATCGACCTGCGCAAGGTGCGCGCCGAGATCGAGAAGATCGTGGGCACCGGCGACAACATGATGCTCCTGGGCGAGATCCCCTTCACCCCGCGCGCCAAGAAGGTGCTGGAATACGCCGTGGAAGAGGCCCAGCACATGAGCCACTCCTACATCGGCACCGAGCACATCCTGCTCGGCCTCATCCGCGAGGAGGAGGGCGTGGCCGCCCGCGTGCTCGAAAACCTGGGCCTCAAGCTCGAGACCGTCCGCGAGGAAGTGCTGAGCATACTCGGCGAGATGGACCAGAAGGATTCCCCCAAGGAGTCCCAGACCCCGCCGGCCAAGGGCCATGCCCACTCCGCCGCCAAGGGCAAGACCAAGACCCCCATCCTCGACGAATTCGCCCGCGACATGACCCAGATGGCCAAGGAAGGCAAGCTGGACCCCGTGATCGGCCGCGCCAACGAGATAGACCGCCTGATCCAGGTGCTCGGCCGCCGCACCAAGAACAACCCCGTGCTCGTCGGCGAGCCCGGCGTGGGTAAAACGGCCATCGTGGAAGGCCTCGCCCAGAAGATAGCCGCCGGCGAGATCTCCGACACCCTCATCGGCAAGCGCCTGCTCAGCCTGGACCTCGCGTCCATCGTGGCCGGCACCAAGTACCGCGGCGAGTTCGAGCAGCGCCTCAAGGGCATCATCGAGGAGATCCGCAAGGCCAAGAACAACATCATCATGTTCATCGACGAGCTGCACACCGTCATCGGCGCCGGCGCCGCCGAGGGCGCCATAGACGCTTCCAACATGCTCAAGCCCGCGCTCGCGCGCGGCGAGCTGCAGTGCATCGGCGCCACCACCTTCGACGAGTACCGCAAGCACATCGAGCACGACCCGGCCCTTGAGCGCCGCTTCCAGACCGTTGTCGTGGAATCCCCGAGCGTCGAGGAGGCCATCGAGATCCTCAAGGGCCTGCAGGACAAGTACGAGAGCCACCACAAGTGCAAGTACACCGACGCGGCCATCTTCGCCGCCGCCCAGCTGTCCGACAAATATATCACCGACCGCTCCCTGCCCGACAAGGCCATCGACCTGCTCGACGAGGCCGGCAGCCGCGCCCGCCTGACGCTCTCCGTCGCCCCGCCCGAGTTCAAGGAGAAGGAGGCGGAGATAGAGGAAGCGGCCAAGGAAAAGAACGCCGCCATCTACGGCCAGGAGTACGAGAAGGCCGCCAAGCTGCGCGACACGGAGAAGGAGCTCAAGAAGGCCCTCGAAGAGACCAAGAAGAAGTGGCGCGAAGGCCGCGACAAGGTTTTCCCGGAGGTCACGGAGGATGACATAGCGCAGATAGCCTCCAAGTGGACCGGCATCCCGGTCACCCGCATGACGGAGACCGAGACGCAGAAGCTGCAGCACATGGAAGGCGCCATCCACCAGCGCCTCATCGGCCAGGACGAGGCCGTCACCATCGTGAGCCAGGCCATCAAGCGCAGCCGCACCGGCATGAAGGACCCCAAGCGGCCCATCGGTAATTTCATCTTCCTCGGCCCCACCGGCGTCGGCAAGACCGAGCTGGCCCGCGTGCTGGCGGACTTCCTGTTCGGCAACGAGGAAGCCATGGTGCGCATCGACATGAGCGAGTACATGGAGAAGTTCTCCGTGAGCCGCCTCATCGGCGCGCCCCCCGGCTACGTCGGTTACGAGGAAGGCGGCAAGCTCACCGAGCTGGTGCGCCGCAAGCCCTACTCCGTGGTCGTGCTCGACGAGATCGAGAAAGCCCACCCCGACGTGTTCAACATCCTTCTCCAGATCATGGACGAGGGCACGCTGACCGACAGCCTCGGCCACAAGGTAAGCTTCAAGAACACCATCCTCATCATGACCTCCAACGTCGGCGCCCGCCTGATCTCCAAGGGCAAGACGCTGGGCTTCATGCCCGCCGATGACAAGGAAAAGGATTACAAAGAGATGAAGGACACGGTGATGGACGAGGTGAAGCGCGTCTTCAACCCCGAGTTCATCAACCGCATCGACGAGGTTATCGTGTTCCGCCCGCTCACCGAGGCCGACACCGAGAAGATACTGGAGCTCAGCCTGGTGAAGGTGGATAAGAAGCTCGAAGTGAAGGGCGTGAAGTTCAGCATCACCCAGGCCGCCAAGACCTTCCTCGTGAAGAAGGGCTTCGACCCGAACTACGGCGCCCGCCCGCTGATCCGCACCGTGCAGAAGTACCTGGAGGACCCGATGTCGGAGTTCCTGCTCAACAGCACGATGAAGCAGGGCGACGTCCTGAAAGTGGATTACAAGGGCGAGGGCGACGCGCTGGAACTCAAGGTCCAGTAAGCCCTCCCCGGGGACTACCGCTTGCAGCCTCACCATGCCCATGGTCAGCCCCATGCCCCGACCCCCGCGCGCAAGCCGGGGGGCGGCGGCTTTTACAGGCTGGCGGGCAAGGGCCTGCTGGCCTTGCTGATAGCCGCCGGCGGCGGTTTCGCCGTCTACCGCGCGGTCACGCTGATCACCGGCGCGGAGCAGGAGCCCCGGCGCGTCATCGAGGCCCCGATCCGGGACTCGGAGTGGCTGGAGCTGGTGGAAGACCTCGAGAAGGCCTCTCGCGCCTATAGCGGCCGCGTGGGCATCTACATCAAGGATCTCGAAACCGGTAAGTCCTGGGAGTACAACGCGGACCGCAGGTTCCCGTCCGCCAGCCTCATCAAGGTCCCGATCATGGCGGCGGTGTTCGAGAGGATCCGCGACGGGCAGCTCAGCCTGGACACGCAGATCAAGCTGACGCGCGGCCTGCGCGTGGGCGGCTCGGGCTCGCTGAAATGGGTGCGGGAAGGCACCTCCCTCTCCGTGATGGAGATCATCTACAAGATGATCACCGAGAGCGACAACACCGCCACGAAGATGCTGATAGATTCCGTCGGTATGGACTATCTCTCCGGCGCGTTCAGGGGTATGAACCTGGAGCAGACCAATATCACCCCCGAGGGCATGAGCCTCTCCTCGCGGCCGGTGCGCCGGGAGAACTATACCACCGCCCGCGAGATGGGCGGCCTGATGGAGCGGATCTACGCCGGGAAGCTGGTGGACCGCGAGGCCAGCGAGTTCATGCTGGACGTGCTCAAGCATACCAAGAGCCGCACCCGCCTGCGCCGCGGCCTGCCGCTGGGCTGGGAGATAGGCCACAAGACCGGCCTGCTGCGCAAAGCCTGCCACGACGTGGGCGTCGTTTTCTCGCCGCGCGGGGATTTCGTGATAGCGGTGCTCACCGCCGAGGTGCCCAGCTACTCGAGCGCCAAGACTTTCATCTCGCGGGTGGCCAAGCTGACTTACAAGTACTACAAGATCGACGCGGACCTCGCCGGGGGCGGGAGCCCGGGCAGGGCGGGATGAAGCGGCGCGGCGCGGAGCAGCGCCCCCCGCGCAAGTTCGTGCGGCTGGTGCTGGGGCTGCGCCTGGCCTGGCTGCTGCCGCTCACGCTGATAGCGCTGCACTACACGGCGCTCAACCTCTACCGGCTTTCGGCGCTGCTGGCCGAGGGCGGTTCCTGGCAGCGGCTAGCGGACCCGCTTACCGGCTGCGCCGCCGGCGGCGCGGTGCTCTTCTTCGGCTGGCGCATCTGGCGCAAGACCTGGCTGATACTTACGGACAGGCTTTACCCCGAGCGCAGCGCGCTGCCCTGGCAGCTGGTCTGGATCGCGCTGACGCTGTTTCTCCCCTACTGGATATATCATGGCTGAAAAACTCGAACTCCTCGCCCCCGCCAAGAACCTCTCCTGCGGCATCGACGCGGTGAACTGCGGCGCCGACGCCGTCTACATAGGCGCCGAGCGCTTCAGCGCGCGCGTCTCGGCCGGCAACGACATCGCCGACATAGAGCGGCTGTCCGCCTACGCGCACAAGTACCGCGCCAAGGTCTACGTGGCGCTGAACACGATCATGCACGAGGAGGAGCTCTCCCGCGCGCGGCTGCTGGTCCGCCGCATCTGGGAGGCCGGCGCCGACGCGCTGATAGTGCAGGACATGGGCCTGCTCGAGGCCGGCCTGCCGCCCATCCCCCTCATCGCCAGCACGCAGGCGCATAACACCACGCCCGAGAAGGTGCTCTTTCTGGAGAAAGCCGGCTTCAAGCGCGTGATCCTGGCGCGCGAGCTGTCGCTGGAGCAGATAAAGGCGATCCGCGCTAAAACCTCCGTGGAGCTGGAGAGCTTCGTGCACGGCGCGCTCTGCGTCTGCTACAGCGGCCAGTGCTACCTCTCCTGCGCCCTCGGCGGCCGCAGCGGCAACCGCGGCGAGTGCGCCCAGCCCTGCCGCAAAGTCTACACCCTCAAGGACGCCTCCGGCGAGGCGATAGCCGTCAACAAGCATTTGCTGTCGCTCAAGGACCTCAACCTCTCCCGGCGCCTGGCCCACCTGGCCGCCGCCGGCGTGACCTCGTTCAAAATAGAGGGCCGGCTGAAGGACCGCGACTACGTGCGCAACATCGTCGCCTTCTACCGCCGTGAGCTGGATAAGGTGATAGAGAAGAAGGGCTACGCCCGCGCCTCCATCGGCCGCAGCTTCGCCGGCTTCGAGCCGAACCCCGCCAAGACCTTCAACCGCGGCTACACGGAATATTTCATAGACGGCAACCCGGCCGACGTGGCCTCGCCCGACACCCCCAAGTTCGTGGGCGAAAAGCTGGGCCCCGCCACCGACGTCAAGAACGGCTCGTTCCGCCTGCACGGCGCCGATCGGCTGCACCCGGGCGACGGCATCAGTTATTTCGACAAGACCGGCGTGCTGGCCGGGTCGCTGGTAAACGGCGTGCTGGCCGGGCGCGTGCGCGCCGACAACCTCAAGGGCATGGAGAACGGTACGCTGGTGTACCGCAACCTCGACAAGGATTTCATGCGCGCGCTGGAGCGCGAGGGCGCGCAGCGCAAGTTCGCGCTGCGGCTGGAGTTCTCCGACTGCGACGGCGGCTTCCTGCTGAAGGCCTCCGACGAGCGCGGCGCCGCGGGCGAGGCCAGGTGGCGCGGCGTAAAATCCCAGGCGCAGAAGCCGGAGCAGGCGCTCGACACCATGCGCAAGCAGCTCTCCAAGCTGGGCGAGACGGATTTCTACCTGGAAGCGCTGGAGCTGAAGCTCTCCAAGCCGTATTTCCTGCCGGTCTCGGCCCTCAACGACCTGCGCCGCGACGCGCTGGCCGCGCTGGAGAAGGCGGCCGCCGGGCTGGCCTCTCCCCGCGAGGAGATCAAGCTGGCCCCCAACGACTATCCCTACCCCACCGACAAGCTGGACTATACCGGCAACGTGCTCAACTCCCTGGCCGCGGCTTTCTACAAGCGCCACGGCGTCAAGGAGATAGCGATGGCGGCCGAGGGCGGCGCTGACCTTGCCGGCAAGCCGCTGATGACCAGCAAGTTCTGCCTGCGGCGCCAGCTGGGCCTGTGCCGCAAGGGCAAGAGTGTGGAGCCGCTGTTCATGGAGGACGCGGAGGGGCATAAGTTCCGCCTGGAGTTCGACTGCGCCCGCTGCGAGATGAAGCTGTTCCTGGAGGGGGGCCCTGTTGAGAAAGAGTAACCTGCTGGCGCTGGCGCTGGCGCCGCTGCTGCTGGCCGCCTGCTCCAAAAAAGCCCCGGTCCAGGCCGTGCCCGAGATGGCCAGGCTGGAGACTTTCGCCTACGCGCCCGGCGCGGGCTTCGAGAGCCGCATCGGCCCCATGCCGGAGCGGCTGCTGGAGATCTATCGCGAGATAGACGGCCGGACCGACTACCGCAACTACGCGCCGACCGCCGCCGACAAGGCGCTGGTGCTGGAATACCTGCGGCTGATGCCCCCGGCCCTGGAGCGCGTCTTCAGGGAAAAATGCGTGGGCCTCTATTTCGTGGAGAACCTGCAGGGCAACGGCGTCACCAGCTGGGTGGTGGACCGGGAGGGGACCCTTTACTTCCATATGACGCTCAACCCCGCCGCGCTGAGGCTCGGCCTTTCCGAGACGCTGACCGAGCGCGAGAGCAGCTGCTTCATCCCTGAAAAAGGGCGGAATGTTTCAATAGACTCCGGCGGCAAGCACAAGGGCCTGGCCTACGCGCTGTTCCACGAGGGCGCCCACGCCGCGGACTACATCTACGGCCTGACCCCGCTGGTGGATGAAGGCCTGCCCGAGGCTTACCGGCCGCCCGCCCGCCCGGACGGCGGGCTCTTCACGGAGACCTGGGAGTCCTACTCCAAGCCCTTCCCGCGCAGCGATTTCCCGTTCCGGGAGAAGCTGACCTTCTACGGTTTCGGCGGCGGGCCGAAGATCCCGCTGGCTGACGCCGACGGCGTTTACGCCGGTCTCGCCGGCAGCCCTTTCGTCTCGCTTTACGGCGCCAAGTCCTGGGCCGAGGATTTCGCGGAGCTGACCGCTTACGGCCTGATAACCGGCCGCCTGGGCCAGCCGTACCGGATCACCGTCACCGGCCCGCTCGGAGTTAAAAAGACCGCGGAGCCGCTTAAGAACCCGGCCGTAGCGCGGCGCGCCGCCGCGGCGCTGGCCCTGCTGGAAAAACTTTGATATGACCCTTCGCTGCGAACTCAACATCAACGGCGGCAGCCGCCGCGTGATCATCGTGGGCAACGACGAGGAGACGCACGAGCATTTGGCCCTGCGCCTGACCGCCGCCATCCTCTTCTTCGACGGCGAACCGACGGAGCCCGGCCCCAACGATCCGGTGCTGGCGGATATCGGCTTCGTGCCGGACCTGCTGGTGCCCGACGGCGTAGGCGGGATAAAGACCTGGGTGGAATGCGGCAACGTGGCCGAGAACAAGCTGGTCAAGGTGGCCCGCCGCATCAAGGAAGGCCGGCTGGTGGTGCTGAAGGAAGACGTGCCGGCCGGCCAGCGCCAGCGCGGAGTGGTGGAGAAAGAGATCCGCAACGGCGACAAGGTGGACGTCTGGGCCTGGCCCCGCGAGGACTTCAAGCGCTGGAACGCCGCCCTGCAGGAGAGCAATTACGTTTACGGCGAGGCCTCCGGCCAGAGCCTGAACCTGGTGCTCAACGACGCCGCCTTCAGCGTGGACCTGGTCAGCTGCTGACGGACCCAGGCCGGGCCGGGCCTTATGGCCCTCGCGCCGGCCCCGCCAGGTTGTATAATATACTGTCGCAACATCACGGTACAGGGGTGAACTGATGCTGTCAGAAAACAGGTTTTTCCGTTCCTTTCCGGCTTTTCTTGCTCTCTTCCTTTCGGGCCTGCCGGCCCTCAATGCCGGCCCCGCCGCCGACCTGCTCCGCGAGCAGGCCGGGCCCCGCGATTTCAGCTTCGCCGAGCCGGCCCCTTCCCGCCTCGAGAACTCTCCGCTCAGCGTGCCGCGCTCCTACTGGTACGACGCCAAGCGGCTGTACTCCGATTCCGCCTTCACCCCGCCCAAGCAGCAGCGCCTGGACACCGAGAACAGCAAACTGATCCTGCTGCAGGGCTTCCACTGGTACGCCGACGATTACTGGTACCACCCGCCCAAGGGCTGGTGGGGCGTGCTGGCCGACCGGGCCGGCGACGTGGGCCGCGCCGGCTTCGACCTGGTCTGGTTCCCGCCGGTCTCCAACGGCAGTTACTATCCCAACCAGTGGTACAACCTGGATTCGCAGTGGGGCAAGAAAGAGGAGCTGTTCAGGGCCGTGAAGGCCATGCACGGCGCCGGTGTGAAAGTGGTGGCCGACATCATACTCAACCACCGCAACGGCACCAAGGACTGGGCCGACTTCACCAACCCGGACTGGCCCACCACCGCCATCGTGCGCAACGACGAGTGGCAGGGTTCCCCGAAGAGCATGTATGACGACGAGGGCCAGGGCGACTTCGGCTGCCGCGACCTCGACCACCGCGCCCCCGCGGTGCAGAACGACGCCAAGGTGTTCCTGCGCTGGCTGCGCAACACGGTGGGCTTCGACGGCTGGCGCTACGACATGGTGAAGGGCTACCCGGCCCATTATGTGGGGCAGTATAACGAAGCCTCCAGCCCGCTGTTCTCGGTGGGCGAATTCTACGACTCCAACCGCCAGCTGCTGTCCGACTGGGTGGACGGCACCGACAACGGCCCCGGCAAAAAGAACGCCTCCACGATCTTCGACTTCACCACCCGCTATAACCTGGTCTCCGCGGTGGAGAGCGAGCGCTACGAGATCCTCAACGAGGGCGGCCGCCCGTCCGGCATGATAGGCTGGTGGCCCGCCAAGTCCGTGACCTTCATAGAGAACCACGACACCTCGCCGCGCGACGTGAACTTCCTGCCCAACGCCTCGCCGGAGTACCGCACGCAGCGCCTGATGGGCTACGCCTACCTGCTGACGCATCCCGGCATCCCGTCCGTGTTCTGGCCCCATTTCTTCGACTGGGGCTCCGACTACCGCGCCCGCATCCAGGCGCTGATCAATATAAGGAAAGCCGCGGGCATCACCTCCACCAGCCGCATGATGGTGCTGCAGGCCGCCAACGAGCTCTACGCCGCCGTGATAGACGGCGAGAACAAGCGCGTGGTGCTCAAGCTCGGCCGCAACTGGGGCTGGAACCCCGGCGACGGCTGGACCCTGGCCGCCACCGGCGAGCGCTACGCCGTCTGGACGCAGCCGATGCCCAAGTAAAATTACCGCGCCAGCGAAAAGGCCCGCTACGGCGGGCCTTTTCTTTTGGCGGCCCAGGCGGCGGGGCGGGACTTTGTGCCCAGAAGATTCAGGGTCTTTAGTCCCTATCTGCGGCGTCGGGAACAATCCTAGAATGGTGTTATGGCCGAAAGCGGCCGAACTCCGGAGGATATAATGAAAAAGACAGCGCTGTTACTGCTCGCCCTCGCTTTCCCCGCCGGCGCCTACGCCGCGGACCTTAACGGCCTGCGCGCCGCCGACGTGGAGTCCGGTTCCTCCGTGGAGCTGCCCGCTCCCGTTTTTTTCATAGTCCGCACCTCTCCCGCCCTGGCCGCGGGCTTTTCCGGCCCCGCCTGCGCCGCGGTCGGCGACGACGTGCGCATTCCCGAAGAGTGCTGTTCCAAGAACGCCGAGCCCAACCAGAACGGCGAGATGACCTG
>PHAL01000085.1 GCA_002840355.1 Elusimicrobia bacterium HGW-Elusimicrobia-3
CCTGGCCGAGGCCGGCATCCCCGCCGAGGACATCCCGAAGATAGCCGCCAACGCCATGGGCCTCATCCGCCTGTGGGGGATGAAGCACGAGCAGCCGGAGATAGAGAAGATACTGCGCCTGGCCGTCTGAAGACTCCGGCCGAGAAATAAGAAAGGCCCCTGTCACGGGGCCTTTCTCTATTTTACGAGAGCCTGCCTCCGCGAAAACCCTTTGGGGAAGGGGGGCCCCGCTTCGGGGGGGAACCGCGCAACGGTTCCCTTCTTCCAGGGTTTTCGCGGGGGCAGGGCTTGAGCTAACCCAGAATATATTCGAGGTACTTGGCGTACACGCGCACGGCGCGGTCCGCCGAACGGAACACCGGCAGGCCCAGCGACTGCGCGTAGGCGCAGTAGGGCTCGTAGAGGGTGCCGGCCGCCACCACGAAGAGCAGCGGCTTGCGCGCCTTGCGGGCCGCTCCGGCCGACGCCGCCAGGAAGGACTTCTCCAGGTCGTCCGGCCAGGCGCCGCCCTTGGGCAGGGTGTTCATCATGGCCGTCAGCGGCACCATGGAGACCACCGCGCCGGAGAACTCGTCGGCCTCCAGCGCCGACGCCACCACGCCGCCTATCGCCGCGTCCGAGGCCATCGGCGTGATGTCCAGCGGGTTCTTCGCGTCCACGATGGAGTCCAGCTTGAATTCCTTGAGCGTGGCCGCCATCGCGGCGGCCGTGGGGGGATGCATCTCGGCCGTGACGCGGCCGCCTACGGAGTCGGCCATGCCGGCGCCCTCGAAGCCGGCGTTGCTCATGAAGAAGGTGTTGCCGTGCTTCACCTCGTAGCCGCCGAAAGAGCAGGCCAGCGCGGCCAGGTCGGTAAAATCGTCGAAAGTCTCGGCCACCAGGGCGCCCGCCCGCTCCATGATCAGGCGCGTCACCAGGTAGTCCCCGGCGATGGAGGCGGTATGGCCCATCACGGCCTTCTGGCCCACGGCGGTGCGGCCCGCCTTGTAGAGCACCACCTGCTTGCCCTTCGAGCGGGCCTTCTCTATGACCTTGGCCAGCGCCAGGCCGTCGCCGGGCTTGAAGCCTTCCATGTAGACCAGGATCACCTTCAGGTCGTCCTCGTCGGCGAGGCGCTCCACGTAGTCGGGCACCGTCACGTCCTGCTGGTTGCCCACGGTGACGCTGTAGGCGGGCTTGAGCCACGGCATCTTGCTGATGGCCGAGATCACGAAAGCGCCGCTCTGGCTGACGAAAGCCGTCTTGACCATGTTGGGGTTGACGCCCAGCGGGTGCTCCATCTTGTACTCGGGGATGAAGAAGGTGTTGAGCTTCACCCCGTTGAGCACGATGCCCATGGAATTGCCGCCGGAGAGGGCGAAATCGGGGTTCTTGGCGCGGGCGCCGGCGATGGCGTCCACCACGGAGCCCGCCATGCCCTCGGAGCCGGCCTTCTCGCCCATGCCGCCGGAGATCAGCACCACGCCGTTGACCTTGCCGGAGTCGCCGGCCTCGGCCAGCACGCGCGGCACCTCGGGCGAGGGGACGGCCACCACGTACATGTCCACCTTCTCGGGCAGCAGCGCCGGCGAGGCGTAGCATTTGACGCCGTCTATCTCGGCGGCGCCTTCCTTGATGATGTAGGTATGCTCCTTGGGAAAGCCGGCTTTGGAAATGTTGTTGAGGATGATACGCGCCATGTTCATCTTCTTCTCGCTGACGCCCACCACCGCGGCGCTGCGGGTGTGGATGAGCCCGTCCACGCCCTGCCGGGAGGGCTTTACCCTGGGCGCGGCTTTCTTGGCGGGCCTGAAGCGCAGCACGCCGTCGAGGGCGGTCAGCCTGCCTTTGGACACGGCTATCGGGTTGATCTCGAACTCTTCTATCGCCCAGTCCCGGTCGCCGCCGTCGCGGAACTGGCGCATGAGGTGGGAGAACCCCTCCAGCCACTTCACCATCTCGCCGTCAGCCGCCAGGCGCCGGCCGCCGCGCACCTCGCCGGCGCTGTAGCGCCAGATCCAGCTGCCGGCCAGGAAAGCCTCCCAGGCCTTGGGGTTGAAAGCGAGGTCCACCGGCAGCACGGAGGGGGCGGTGCCGGGGCGCAGGGACTTTATCAGGGACTCGGCGTTGGTGCCGCCGGGGCCGAGGGTTATCACCGGCCCGAAGGCGTCGTCGGAGCGGGCGCCGAGCAGCAGTTCCTCGCCCAGCGCGAAAGCGGCGTGCGGCACGAACTCCACCGCCATGAAGCCCTCGGCCTCGGGGAATTTCGCCGCCATGGTCTTCATAGCCTCGCCCAGCGCCTCGGGGGTCTTGTCGCAGACCTTCACGCCGCCGGCTTCGGTCTTGTGCAGGGTCTTGGCGGAAACCAGCTTGAGCACGGCCTTATCGCCGGGGAGGCCTTCGCAGGCCTGGCGCGCGGCCGACGCCGGGGAGAACCCCGTGGCGGGGTAAAGGAAGTGTTTCGGGGCCTCCAGGCCGGCCAGCCGCAGCACCTGGTAGACCTCCGGTTCGCTGAGGCTCTTGCGGCCCTGGGCGCCGGCGTAAGCCAGCATCTTCTCTATCTCGTTGAAATTTTCCATGTCGTGCTCCTTCGCGTTACTTGATCTTCCGCACGGTCGCCCGGCGGGCGTAATCCAGCGCCTGCGCGCGGTCTATGAACCCGGCGCCCAGGCTCAGGCAGTCCGAAGCGGCCGCGCCGGCGAGTCGCGCGTCTGCTACACGGTGGCCGACGCCGGGGGCCGCACCACGGACCTCAACGAAGAAGGCCCCGCCGTGCCGGCGCCCTCGCAGCGCGCCTTCCTTAAAACTTTTACCGGGCTGGCCCCGCGCTTCCGCGCCGCCGCCGTCTGCGGCCGCACCTCGGCCGGGCTGAAAAAAGGCTTTTACGCCGCGCTGGTGCGGCAGGCTGCGGCGCACGGCTGCTTCAGCGTGTTCGATACCAGCGGCCCCGCGCTGGCCGAGGCCGTGGCCGAGCTGGCCGCCAAGGGCCAGA
>PHAL01000044.1 GCA_002840355.1 Elusimicrobia bacterium HGW-Elusimicrobia-3
AACTGCAGCTCGTCGTCAGCAAAGATCCCTTCCAGCAGCGCCTGACCCATACGTCCGGAAGCCCCGGCAATCACAACTTTCAACATTTCATTTCCCAATCAGCCTGTTTTGACAACATCGATTAACCATCAGAACCCGATCTTTTAGCTACGGCATCACCCGCCTTCGGCAAGTGAGCCTCCACTGAAAGATTTAGAACCCGATCTTTTCCAGCATGCGCTCGAAGAAATCAGGGGAGGCTTCCGAAGGCAAATCCGCATCCGGCGCCTGCGATGGATTCGAGACATTACCGGGATCGGAATCCTGCAACGGCAGGTTTATGCTGCGATCCATTCTCAGCATCATCTCGTCGCCGACAGCCTCATCTCCAGCCGGCGGCATTGATTCTGGCGGCGGAGCTGGAGCTGGAGGATTCGGAGCGCACGCTCAAGACCGGGGTGCTATCGGCGCAGGCGGACATCGCGCTGCAGGTGAAGACCCGGCAGCTGCTGGAATTCCAGGTCAAGGCGCTGCGCGCCACCACCGACAACCTGCTGTCGGAGTATTCCCTGGGCGGGGCCTCGTCGCTGCAGCTGGACAGTTCGCAGACGAAGTACCTCGACTCCAGCAACAACCAGATCACGGCCCTGAACGACCTGGACCTGGCGCTGGCCAACTACAAAGTACTGATGGGCGAAAAGATCTGGGAATAACGGGAGAATTATGAAACGCATCGGAAAACACTCGCTGTGGATAGTGACGCTCGCCGTGGTTGCCGCGCTGGTTTTCGCCGGCTACACGCGCTACAAGAAGATGCTGGTGCGGCAGGACCTGGCCGACTTCGTCAAGCCCGCCGAAAAGGGCGACCTGAAGCTGGACCTGCAGGAGTCCGGCGAACTGGTCTCGCGCGACGCGGTGGACGTGTTCCCGCCCGGCCGCGGCTTCATCGTGGAAGTACTGCGCAAAGAAGGGGAATACGTCAAGAAGGGCGACAAGCTCATGATGTTCAAGGGCGGCGAGCGCCTGGAATCCGACCAGTACGTGCCGGTGCCGGTCTCGGCCACCCGCGACGGCCTGCTGACCCGCTGCGTGAGCCGCAACTACTACTCTACCGGCGACGAGGAGATCCGCGCCGGCAAGCGCATCGACACCCCTTCCACCTGCGTCACGCGCATCGTGGACATGAAGACGCTGGCCGTCAACCTCAAGATCAGCGAGGTGGACATCTTCAAGCTGCGCCAGGGCATGCCGGTCTCGGTAACCTTTACCGCCATCCCCGGCGAGAAGTTCGCCGGACGCATCGACGTGATCGCGCCCACGGCCGACACCAAGAACAGCCCCTGGGGCAACAGCACCCGCGTGTTCCGCGTGGTGATAACCCTAGACCGCACCAGCCAGAAGATGCGCGTGGGCATGAGCGCGGTGGTGACGGCCAACCTGAACGCCAAGAAAGACGTGCTGAAGGCGCCGATCGAGACGCTGTTCCAGGAAGGCCTGAATTACTACGTTTACCGCCAGCGCGAGGGCTACGAGTACGACAAGCTGCAGGTGTTCCCGGGCCTGCGATCCGAGACCGAGGTGGAACTGGCCGGCGCGGTAAAAGCCGGCGACCGGCTCTTCACCGCCCAGCCGGAGTCGCTCAAATGACGATACACTGCTCGGACCTGGCCAAGGTCTACGAGGGCGGCAAGTCGGGCTGGCCGGCCCTCCGCGGGCTTTCGTTCGGGATCAAGCCCGGCGAGTTCGTGTCGGTGACCGGCCCCTCGGGCTGCGGCAAGTCCACGCTGCTCAACATCATCGGCCTGCTCGACGAGCCCACCGGCGGCGCCTACCGCCTCAACGGCCGCGACGTGGTCACTCTTTCCGACGAAGAGCGCTCGCGCACGCGCCGCGACGAGATCGGCTTTGTCTTCCAGTCCTTCCACCTGCTCAACCGCCTCTCGGCCCTTGAGAACGTCTGCCTGCCGCTGCGCTACGCCGGCGCCGGCGGGGACGAGATGCGCGCCAGGGCCGCGTCGCTGCTGGCGCGAGTCGGCCTGCACGGCAAAGAGAAGAAAACACCGCTCGAACTGTCAGGCGGCGAGCGTCAGCGCGTGGCCATAGCCCGCGCCCTGGCCAATTCCCCCAAGATCATCCTGGCCGACGAACCCACCGGCAACCTGGACTCGGCCTCCAGCCGGGAGATAATGGACTCCCTGTTCGCCCTGAACGCCGAGGGCATTACTATAGTCATGGTTACCCACGACAAGGAGCTGGCCGCGCGGACCGGGCGCAACATCAGGATGCGGGACGGGAGGATAGAATCATGATCAGGGCTCTGCTCAACGCGGCGCGCAGCGGGGCCGCGGAGATCTGGGCGCACAAGACCCGTTCGATCCTCAGCTTCCTGGCCATCGCGGTAGGCTCCGTGGTCTTCATCGACGCCTTCTCCGCTATTTTTCATACCTACGAGCGGCTGGAACGCCAGCGCGAGTTCTCCGGCCTGGCCCGTATGCATATCATGGCCAACCAGGCGGCCAGCTACTCCTCCGCCGACGAGTACGTGGAGCCGCCCACCTTCGGCTACGAGCAGCTAAAGAAGCTGCGCGAGCAGGCGCCGGAGTTCCACATGATCTCCGGGGAATCCCGCTCCTGGCGCAACATCATGGAGTACAACGGCGAACGCGTGGTGGCCTCCGTCAATGGCATTACCCCCGAGTGGATGAAGCGCGACTTCGGCTACACGCTCAAGGGCCGCTTCTTTACCTGGCACGACGTAGACGAGAAACTGCGCGTCTGCGTGGTCATCCGCCGCGCGCCGCCCCCGCCCGGGTCCAAGACGGCCCGCAAGGCTTACAACTATACCGCGGCCTACGACAACCTGGTCTCGCATAACGACCTGCTGGGCAAGACGGTGAAGATAGACAACCTCACGTTCACCGTCATCGGCGTGGCGGAGGAGTTCCCGTTCTCGAAGAGGATGCAGAACTTCAGCGGCTACCGCGAGCAGGTCAAGTTGCTGGTCCCCATCACGACGGCCGCCAACTACGGCCTCGTGCGCGGCAACGGACAGATGGAGGTAAGTATCGACGCCGGGCCCGAGGCCGGCTTCGAAGACGCGCTGCGCAAGGTGAATAATTTCCTCAAGATCACTTTCGGCGACGGGGACTTCTTCCTGGTGGAGAACCAGCTGGAGGAGATACGCAAGAACATGGCCGCCAGGCTAAAGGACGCTTTCGTGACGATCTCTCTGGGCATGCTGGCCTTCATCGCCGGCGGCATCGGCATCATGAACGTCACGCTGGCCACCGTGTTCGCCCGCACCAAGGAGATCGGCATACGCCGCGCCGTGGGTGCCAGCCGCAGCGACATCATGCTGCAGTTCATGGTGGAGGCGGTGCTGCTGGGGCTGATAGGAGGCGTGCTGGGGTCGGCCCTGGGCTGGCTTTGGGGCGTGCCGCTTAAGGTTATCCTGGGCATGGGGGCCAGCCCGATCAAGCCCTGGATGCCGCTGCTCTCCATACTGATAGCCGCCGTCACGGCTTTCGCCTTCGCCATCTACCCCGCCTGGGTGGCCGCCGGGCTGAAGCCCGCCGACGCGCTGCGGGCCGAGTAACAATGGCCCGTGTCAGCTGTTTCGCGCCGGTGGCGGACAGGCGGGCGAAGATACTGGTCCTGGGCAGCATGCCCGGCGCCGCCTCGCTGGCGGCCGGCCGCTATTACGCCCACCCCCGGAACTCTTTCTGGCCAATCATGGAGGCGGTGTTCGCCGGAGGGGAGGAACTCTCCTACCCGGCAAGACTGCGCCTGCTGAAGTCCCGCGGCGTGGCGCTGTGGGATGTGCTTGGGTCCTGCGTCAGGCCCGGCAGCTCCGACTCTGCCATCGAGCGGGCCTCCGTAGTGGTCAACGATTTTCAGGCTTTCTTACGCTCCCATCCGGGCATCGTAAAAGTGCTTTTCAACGGTTCCAAGGCCGAAGAATGCTACCGCAGGTACGTTCTGCCCGCTTTGCTGCCCGGGCACGGCCTGCGCTACAGGCGCCTGCCTTCCACCAGCCCGGCCCGTGCCACGCTCACCGCATCCCAGAAGCTCTCCGCCTGGCGTCAGGCCCTGATCTCCCGCTGAATTTATCTTCTTCGCCGGAGTTTGTATACTTTTACAATGAAACTACGCAAACACCTCATCATAGGTCTGACAGCCTTGCTGCTGTCGGGCTGCGGCTACGTACAGTTCTCCCTTTACAAGCTGTTCGGCCCGGACCATCACTATGTGGCGGCCGACAGCGTCATCGCAGCGGTGCCTGCGCCCCCTGCCCCCGGTTCCCCGGAGGACAGGAAAGACTTTGAAACGCTGTTCGACTGGCAATCACGGCGCAGCGAGGCCGATTGCGCGGCCGCCAACGCCCAGGCAAAGGCGGAGTACGACGCGTTCTTCGGCGACGTCTCGCCCTTCCCGGACCCGCTGCCCCCGGCGGCGTCCACGATACTCTTCCAGGTCTATTTCGACGGAGGGATGGCCGTGGAGGCGGCCAAGAAGCATTTCGCCCGCCAGCGGCCTTTCAGGCGCGACAAGGCCCTCAAGCCCTGCCTGGGCAAGGTGCCCGGCCTCTCCTACCCCAGCGGTCACGCCGCGGTCTCGCGCCTTTTCGCGCTGCTGCTCTCCGACGTGGCCCCCGGGCGCCGCGCCAGTTTCCTGGCCCGCTCCGACCGGGCCGCCCTGAACCGGGTCATAGGCGGCGTGCACCATCCCTCCGACATAGAGGCCGGCAAACTGCTGGGCGACGCCGTTTACGCCGGGATGTTGCGCGACGCCGCCTTCCGGGCCGACCTGGACAAGCTCAAAGCCCTGGCGGTAGAGCGTTGAAAGCACTGCTGCTCTGCCTGCTGCTGGCCCCCGCGGCCCTGCGGGCGGGGGATGGGCCGCGCTTTACCGACGAGGCCGGGCCGGCCGGCCTGGCCGGGGTCAGCGCCCAGAACCCTGTCTGGGCGGACCTGAACGGGGACGGCTGGCCGGACGCCGTGCTGGGCAGCACCCACGGCGGCAGAACCACCTACGTCTTTCTCAGCACCCCGACCGCCGGAGGCGGGCGGGCCTTTTACGATTTCACCGCTGATTCCGGCCTGAACTCCGCCCCGGCGCCGAGCACCGCGCCGCGCGCGGGCAGCGCGCTGGTGTTCGGCGACGCCGACAACGACGGGGACCTGGACGTGTTCAGCGCCCGCTACAGCGAGTTCGAGAAGCCCAGGGCCTCCCCGGCCGGGGAGATAGTGCGGGGCGCCGACGGCAACCCGGTATACGAGACGCCCGACGACGGCCTGCGCTCCGCGCTGCTGGTCAACGACGGGTCCGGCCGTTTCTCCCACGTGGAACGGGCCGGCGTGGAGAACCCGCCGGAGACCACCACCTCGGCGGCTTTCCTGGATTACAACAACGACGGCGTGCTGGACCTGTACGCCGGCAACTGGTACCGCGAGTACGGCGTCTCCTTCCTCTGCTACCCGAGCCGGCTCTACAAGGGCCTGGGCAACGGCATGTTCGAGGAGACCACGGCCGCGGCCGGGCTGCTGACAACGCCCACGGAAGGGCGGCCGGATTCCAGCCGCCCTGTTTACGGCGTGTCCCACTGCGACTGGGACAACGACGGGCTGGCCGACCTGCTGGTGCCGGCCTACGGCCGCCAGGCCAACCGCCTGTGGCGCAACAACGGGGACGGCACTTTCAGGGACGCCGGCCCGGAGTCCGGTTTCGACGGCGACGCCGTGCGCCACGGCCGCTACCCCGCCGGGGTAAAGAGAAAGCCGGAGCCGGAATGGCGCTCGCACGGCAACACTTTCTCCGCGGCCTGCGCCGACTACGACAACGACGGCGACATGGACGTCTTCCTCTCCGAGATCACGCACGGCTGGGCAGGCGAGGCTTCCGACCGTTCAAGCGTGCTGGAGAACCTCGGTAAAAAGAAGGGTTTCGCTTTCCGCCGCCGCCCCGGGCTGCTCTACCGGGTGCACCGGGATACCCGCAGCTGGAACCAGGGCGACATGCGCGCCGCCTGGGCGGACTTCGACAACGACGGCCTGGCCGACCTGCTGCTGGCCAGCGGCGACTATCCCGACGGGCAGTACCTGCGCCTGTTCAGGCAGGTCAAGCCGCGAAAATTCAGGGACATCACCGCGGAGGCGGGGCTGGACTGGGAAAGTTCCGGCGGGATTTCGGTGGCCGACTATGACCGCGATGGAGATCTGGATATACTCGCCGGCAAGTCCTGGATGCGCCTGCCGGCGCACCGGCGCGGAGAGAGGCCGGCGCCCGCGCTGCTGCGCAACGGCCTGGCCAACGGCAACCACTGGCTGGCGATAAAGCTGGAAGGGCGAGGGGCGGGGGCTACCAACAGGGGCGGCGTCGGCGTGCGGGTGACCGTGAAGGCCGGGCGACTGGTGCAGACCAGGGAGATACATACCTCGCAGGGGCACGCGGGCCTCGCTAACGAGCAGGTGCTGCATTTTGGCCTGGGCCAGGCCGCCAAGGCTGATTCTGTAGAGGTGAACTGGCTCACCGGCACGGCGGTATACCGGGACGCGGCCGCGGACCGCTATATTAAAATAACCGAGGGGGCGGGGCTGGCGGACTGGAGCCCGGCGCGCTGACGGTAAAAAAATAAGGCGGCGGAGGAAAAACCTCCGCCGCCTTTTTTGCTCCCCGCTTATTCCACTACTTCGAACTCCGATTTGCCGGCGCCGCAGACCGGGCAGAGCCAGGTCTCGGGCAGCTTCTCGAAGTCCGTGCCGGGGGGGATGTTGTTGTCGGGGTCGCCGACAGCGGGATCGTAGATGTAACCGCAAAGCTTGCAGACGTACTTTTTCATTCTTCCTCCTAGTCTCTACTCTTTGATCTTCTTCAGCAGGCCGGTGAGTATAGCGAGGTGCCGCAGCTCCTCCCTGATTATCCCGCCCAGCTTGTCGGCTTCTTCCCTGTCTACCATGGCCTCCTGCAGGCCCAGGTAGAAAATGACCGAATCTTTCTCTACCCCGATGGCGAACTTCACGGCTTCACGCGTGGTCCTGGCGCCTTCGAAGAAGGTTGCCGGGTCGCCTGCCAGGCCGAATACCCCGGAGTCCGCCAGCGCCTTTATGGAGGCCGCGTACTCGCCCCGGGGATCGTTGACGAAGAGGGCTTCGCGCTGCTCCAGCTCCAGTTTCAGGGCGCTGAAGTAGCCGCGGTGCTCCTCTTCCATCCCGGCCAGCCTGGCGAAGACCTCCGCGGCGGCCGGGTCGGAGGCGCCGGCGGCGGCTTTCCCGTAGAAAAGCGCCCCGTTCTCCTCGACCCGCACCGCGGCGGCCAGGGCTTCGGCGTAGGCCAGCGAAGCGCTCATCAGGCCTTCCAGAGGCCGTGCAGGTTGCAGTACTCGCGGGCTTCCAGCGTCTTGGGCGTAAAGCACAGGCAGAACGTCGCTTCGGGCTTCTGGCCGGGCTGCAGGTATTGCCTGAAGACCTGGCCGTCGGCCACGAGCTCGATCCACTCTATGAAGTGCTCGGCCAGCATCGGGTGCGGCACCGAACCCACCTTCACCGTCACGCCTTTGTCGGTCTTCTCTATGACCGGCACATGCTTCTCCTTGGCGCCGTCCGAGGTGTTCTCGAACATCGCCTTCATGTCGGAGCCGCAGCAGACCAGCACGCCGGGCCCGCCGTGGAGCACCTCCACGATGTTGCCGCAGGCGTCGCATTTGTAAACTTCCCTTCTTTCAGCCATTGTATCCTCCTTAACCCTTTCTAAATTATACCAGCGCGCGAAGCGCGGTCAGCACTTCGTTGTAATCAGGTTCCTGTGAAACTTCCGGAACGATCTGCGCGTACTTCACGATGCCGTCCTTGTCCACGATGAACACGGCGCGGGCCAGCAGGCGCAGGTCCTTGATCAGCACGCCCCAGGCTTTGCCGAAGTCGGCTTTCTGATAGTCCGAGAAGACGCGCACGGCCTTGACGCCCGCGCTTCCGCACCAGCGCCGCTGCGCGAACGGCAGGTCCATGCTGACCACCAGCACGCCCACGTCGGGGCCGAGGATCTCGGCCTCCTTGTTGAAGCGGCGGGCTTCCAGGTCGCAGACCGAAGTGTCCAGCGAAGGGACGGCCACTATCACGGCTACCTTGCCGCCGTAGGAGCGCGAGAACTTCATGGGCAGCATGTCGTTGTCGGTGACCTTGAAGTCGGGGGCGGGCATGCCCACCTTCATCTCGTCGCCGGCCAGCGCCATCGGGCGGCCCTGCATGGTTACCGTGCGCTTGACCGCCTCTTTCTTAACTTCCTCGTTGTTGTTCTCTTCCATTTGTTCCTTTACCAGTTCTGGGCCAGCGTTTCGAAATAGGCCTTGGGGTGAGCGCAGGCGGGGCAGTTCTCGGGGGCGGTGTCGCCGTCGTGCGTGTAGCCGCAGTTTATGCAGCGCCAGGTGGCAGGGGCGTCCTTCTTGAACACCTTGCCTTCCTCTACGTTCTTGAGCAGGCCGCGGTAGCGGGCCTCATGCTGCTTCTCGGCCACGGCGATGTAGTCGAAGGCCTTGGCCACGGGCTCGAAGCCCTCCTCGCGGGCTATGCGGGCGAAATCCGGGTACATGCTGCCCCATTCGTGGTTCTCGCCGTCGGCAGACGCCTTCAGGTTGGCCGCGGTATTGCCGATGACGCCGGCGGGGAAAGTGGCGGTGATGGAGACGTCGCCGCCCTCGAGGAACTTGAAGAAGCGCTTGGCGTGCTCCTTCTCCTGGTCGGCGGTCTCTTCGAAGGCCATCGCTATCTGCACGTAGCCCTCTTTCTTAGCGGCCCCCGCGAAATAGGTGTAGCGGTTGCGCGCCTGCGATTCGCCCGCGAAGGCGGCAAGCAGATTCTTCTCGGTCTTGGAACCTTTAAGATTCATTTGGATCCTCCTAAGATATATGTGAGCCGCTGCCGGGCCCCACCGGCAGTAACAGAGAGTGTTAATATTCTACTAAAAATCAAACGTTGTTGCCCCTGATGCCGGCGCGGGTCAGCGCGAAGTCGTACTTGACCGGGTCTTCCGGCGTAACGGAGGAAAAATAGGCCGTAATCTCCACGGCGGTCCGCATGGAGGTATCCTTTCTCCTGGTGATGCCCATGCCCATAGAGACCTGCCGCATGTGGGTGTCGAGCGGGATGATGAGCTTCGAGGGGGACACCCCGCCCCAGACGCCTGGATCCACCGCGTCCTTGCGCACCATCCAGCGCAAAAACAGGTTCACCCGCTTGAACGAGCTCTTCAGCGCGGTGCATGGCGTCAGCGTGGGCGCGCAGGCCTGCGCGTTGAAGGCGTCGATGAAGCGGTAGAGGGCCTGCTCCACGGTGGGCTCCTCCGGCCGGTAGCCTTTCAGGAAAAGTTTTTCCAGCGAGCCGTGGTCGTTCAGCGCGCGCCGGATATTGAGCAGGAAAACGGCCATCTCCGCGCCGGTGGTGAAGCGGTGCTTGAACTTCGCCAGGCCTTTCTTTATCTCCGCCGGCGGGGTGTCTTTCAGCCAGGCCGCCGGGGCCTTGCCCATGGGGGCCAGCACTTTCTCTACGCTCTTTAGGATCTGGTTGACGTTGCCGTAGGCCAGGCAGGCCGCTATGAGCCCGACCACCTCGCGGTCCGCCGCGCTCTTGTAGCGCCAGACGAACTCCAGCGGGTCCGGGTGTATATACTCCGCCCGGTTCATCTCCCTGTAGGTCTTCTCGAGAAAAGCTTTTGTAGGCTTCATGGCAGTATTATAGAAAACTAGGGACAGCGCCCTGTTTTAAAATAGGGCGCTGGCCCTGTATATCCCGGGCGTCAGGGGCGGCCCGGGTGGGAGAGCGCGTCGTGAGAGCGCAGCAGGCGGGAGTACTCGCCGTCGGTTACGCCGCTGCGCCAGGCTCCAAAGAGCATGGCCAGCCAGACCACGCACAGGAAGACCAAGGCGGTGGCCAGCGGCAGCAGTACCGGGCGCAAAGGCCGGGCCTTGTCGCTCAGCCTGAAACCGAGCGCGCCCGGGGAAGGGCAGGCCTCGACGCAGCGGGCGCAGGAGACGCAGTTCTCCGAGCGCACGGCGGCGGCCTTGTCCACCGCTATGCCCTGCGGGCAGGCCCTGACGCAGCTGCCGCAGGCCGTGCAGGCGGAGGGATCCCGGCGTACCCGCAGCGGCGCGGCCAGGGAGGCCGGGACCAGCAGGGCGCCATAGGGGCACAGGTAGCGGCACCAGAAGTACGGCACGGCCAGGCTCAACAGCAGCACGGCGGCTATCACGCCCAGCGCCAGGGGAGAAAGGCGCGCGAAGAAAAAGTACATTTTGGCGTCGGCCACCAGGTTGTAGGGGCTGTCGAGGAAAGCGCGCAGCGAAGCGGCGTCCATGCCGGCTATGGCCCAGGCGAAGAAACCCAGCAGGAGATATTTGAGCGAGGCGAGCGGGTAATGCAGCCAGGCGGGAGGATAGAGCGGGACCGAAAGGCGCCGGCGCAGTTTCCAGAGCGTTTCCGAAAGGAGGCCGAAGGGGCAGAGCCAGCCGCAGAAAGACTTGGCCGCCGCGAAAGACATGGCCAGCGCGCCCAGCAGTATGAACACCCCCGCCGGGTGGGCCCGGTGCAGTTCCCCCGTGACCGCCAGAAGTTTAAGGCTCATCAGCGAACTGATGGGCAGGAAGCCCTCGGCGGCGGGCGGCCGCTGCGGCAGCGGGGCCCCGGCCAGGGCGGCCTGTACGAAGCGGTGGAACTCCCAGCCGGCCAGCAGCAGCAGGGCCAGGAAGCCGAGCTGCGAGGCGAGCCTGAGTTGTTGCGTGTTTATGCGCATGGCGGCAATAAAAGACCGGGCCGGGGTCTCTCCTCCCCGGCCCGGCCAGTTGCTAACTTACGCGTTCGCCTTGGCGCCGAGTATGGCTTCCAGGTCCTTCTGCGCGGTCGTGGTGGGCATGATGTTGAACTTCTCCACCAGCACCTTCAGCACGGCCGGGGTAACGAAGGCCGGCAGCGTCGGGCCGAGGCGGATGTTCTTTATGCCGAGGTGCAGCAGCGTCAGCAGGATGCAGACGGCTTTCTGCTCGTACCAGCTCAGGATCATCGACAGCGGCAGCTCGTTGACGCCCACGTTGAAGGCCTTGCTCAGCGCCACCGCCACCTGTATGGCCGAGTAGGCGTCGTTGCACTGGCCCATGTCCAGCAGGCGCGGTATGCCGCCGATGTCGCCGAATTCCTGCTTGTTGAAGCGGAACTTGCCGCAGGCCAGCGTCAGGATAACGGTATCCTTGGGGGCCTGCTCGGCGAACTCGGTGTAGTAGTTGCGGCCGGGCTTGGCCCCGTCGCAGCCGCCGATGAGGAAGAAGTGCTTGAGCTTGCCGGCCTTGACCGCGTCGATCACGGTGCCCGCCACGCCCATCACGGTGTTGTGGCCGAAGCCCACCAAAATGGTCCTGGGGTCGCCGTCCTCGGCGAAGCCGGGGGCCGCCAGCGCGGCTTCCACCGCCGGGCCGAAGTCGCCGTTCTTGAGGTGCGTCACGCCGGGCCATTCCACCAGGCCGGTGGTGAAGATGCGGGCCTTGTAGCCGTCCAGCGGTTTCTGTATGCAGTTGGTGGTCATCACGACCGAGCCGGGGAAGGCGTTGAATTCCTTCTGCTGGTCCTGCCAGGCGCCGCCGTAATTGCCGGCCAGGTGCTTATACTTCTTGAGGCCGGGGTAACCGTGGGCGGGCAGCATCTCGCCGTGGGTATAGACATTGATGCCCTTGCCCTCGGTCAGCTTGAGAATGTTCTCCAGGTCCTTCAGGTCGTGGCCGCTGACCAGCAGGGCCTTGCCCTTGAGGGGGTTGATGCGCACGGGGGTGGGGACGGGGTGGCCGTAGGCGGTGGTATTAGCCGTGTCGAGCAGCTCCATCACGCGCAGGTTCACCTCGCCGCAACGCATGTTGTAGCCGACCAGCTCGTCCACCGTAGGGTTGGACCGGGTGAGGAAATCCAGCGCCTCGTGTATGAAAGCGTAGACTTTCTCGTCTTCCTGGCCGAGCACCAGCGCGTGGTCCGCGTAGGCGGCCATGCCTTTGAGGCCGTAGGTCAGCAGTTCCTGCAGGCCGGCGGCGTCGTCGCCGAGCGCTTTTTTGCGGGCTTCTATGCCCCTCTCGGGGGCCTCGGCCAGCAGGGCCGCATAGTCGGAGGGGGCAGTCCAGGCGGCAGGGCCTTCCAGGGCGGGGTTGCCGGCCAGGGCGCGGGCCTTGGCTTTCACTTCCTGACCTTTCTGTATTTGACCCGCTATATTCTTGGGGTCGAAGTTGACGTTGGTGACCGTGGTGAACAGGGCCTCCACTACGAACACGTCTATGGCGCGGTCGCGCTTGCCGGCCTTGGCTGCCTGGTGGGCATACTGGCTTATGCCTTTGGCCTGCCAGAGCAGGAGGTCCTGCATCTTGGCCGTCTCCGGGTCTTTACCGCAGACACCCTGCACGGTGCAGCCCGTGCCTTTAGCCGCCTGCTCGCACTGGTAACAGAACATATCGTCGCTCATTTTGTAATCTCCTTAGTTATATTAGCCTAACCTAAATCACTTGCGTTTAGAGAACTCCGAGATCTTGCCGTCCAGCACCGCCTCGAACCGCTTGTTGGTCTCGTGCAGGAACCTGCCGAACAGGCAGTTCTTGTGGCGGCACACTTTGGACTTCATCAGGCAGTCGTGCAGGGCGGGCGTGCCGTCTATGGCGGTGATGTAAGCGCGCACCGTGGCTTTCTTGCCGGCGGGGGAGAGGGCGAAGCCGCCCTTGGGGCCGCGCACCGGGCTTACCAGGCCGGCCTTGGTCAGCTGCTGCAGCACCTTGGAAAGGTGGTTGTAGGAAACCCCGAGCCCCTGGGCCATCTCCTGCGCCGAGCTGAGACCCGGGCGCTGGGCCATGTAGTCGGCCGCGTGCAGGGCTATGGCCGCGGCTTCAGAGAGTTTGAGTATGGTCTGCATGTTTTATCCTGGCCTAACAAGTATTGTGGTATAACTATACCACTACCATTCCGTTTTGTCAAGGGCCGGCCGGACCCCGAAAAAGCGCGGTGCGCTGTTCTGCGGCTTTGACGACGGAGAGGGAGGGGCGGAATTTGTGCGGCCGGGTTTAAAATAGTAGGATATGCGTGTCGTAATACTCTCACTTTCCCGGTTAAGAGGTGCGTATGCTGAAGGCAGCCGTCATCATGGGAAGCGATTCTGACCTGGGAGTATTATCGGCCGCCGCCGAGGTCCTCGAGCGGTTCAAAGTCCCCTTCGAGATCAAGATACTTTCCGCCCACCGCACTACAGCGGCGGCGCTCGCTTTCGCCGCCGCGGCCGAACGGCGCGGCTTCGGCGTTATAATCGCCGCCGCCGGGGGGGCCGCCCACCTGCCGGGAGTGCTGGCCGCCGCCACCCCGCTGCCCGTGATAGGCGTGCCCGTGAACGCCACGCCCCTGGGCGGCCTGGACGCCCTGCTGTCCATAGTGCAGATGCCGGCCGGCATCCCCGTGGCCACCGTGGCCGTGAACGGCGCGAAGAACGCCGGCCTGCTGGCCGTGCAGATACTTTCCGTCAGGGAGAAGGCCCTCAGGACAAGATTTAAGGCTTACCGGGAGTCCATGAAGAAGGAAGTGCTGGCCAAGGACGCCAGGCTCGGCAGGCTGGGCTACAGGAAGTACCTGGAAGAGAAGAAGTAGCGGTCAGCTAGGCGTGCCGGCAGTCTACCGAAAGGAGATGCGCATGGAGCTGAAGTTGATACACCAGGGTAAAGTGCGTGACTTGTACGCGGCGGGGGAGAAGTATCTCCTGATAGTCTCCTCCGACAGGATCTCGGCCTTCGATTTCATCCTGCCCACGCCCGTCCCGGGCAAGGGCGCCCTCCTCAATAAGATAAGTTCCTTCTGGTTCGACCGGACCAGGCATATAATCAAGAACCATATGGTCTCCGCGGATATAGAGGAGATAAAGCGCCTGGTCTCGGCGCCGGCAGGTTTCGACTGGGACAGCCTGCGCGGCCGGGCCGTGCTGGTGCACCGGGCGCGTCGCGTGGATTTCGAATGCGTGGTGCGCGGCTACCTCACCGGCTCAGGCTGGAAGGAATACCTGAAACTGGGCAGCGTCTGCGGCATAGCCCTGCCGCCCGGCCTCCAGGAGGCGCAGCGCCTGCCCGCGCCCATCTTCACGCCTACCACCAAGGCCGACCAGGGCCACGACGAGAGCGTCACTTTCGAGGCCATGGCGGCGGCCCTGCCGCCCGGCCTGGCTGAGACCATCCGGGAAAAGAGCCTGGCGCTCTATAATTTCGGGGCCGCGCACGCGCTGGAGCGCGGCCTCATCCTGGCCGACACCAAGTTCGAGTTCGGCCTGCTGGACGGCGAGCTGATCCTGATAGACGAGGCGCTGACGCCCGATTCCTCCCGCTTCTGGGACGCGGCGAAATACCAGGTGGGCACCAGCCCCGCCAGCTACGACAAGCAGTATGTGCGCGACTGGCTGGAGGGGAGCGGCTGGGACAAAAAAGGCAACCCGCCCGGGCTGCCCGCCGAAGTAGTGCGGGGCACCCTCCAAAAATACGAGGAAGCCCTGCAAAAAATAACCGGAGCCGGGTGAACTGCCACCCGGCTTCTTCTTTTTATGGCAGAAACAATACAGCAAGATATTGGGTGCGGTAGCCGCCAAGGGTACGCCTTCTCCGGGTACGCTCGGCCACACCGTGGCCTCGCTCTTTCGCTCCGGTTCGGCGCTTACGCAAGCCTCACCCTCGCGAGGCCCCTCCGAAGGCATACCCTTGCCGACTCTTTACGGACATTCGTTTTGCCGTCAGGCAGGTGCTCAATATGATAATAGAGATAAGAACGAAAGAAAAATACGCCGCCAACGAGGAGCGGGGTTTTATCGGCCGCATGGCGCACGCCGGGCTCAAGGTGCGGGCCGCCCGGCTGTCGCGCCTGTACCGGGTGGACGCCGGCTTCAGCCGGGCCGAGTTCGGCCGGCTGGGCGCGGACCTGCTCACCGACCGCATCACCGAGACCTATTCGCTCTCCCGCCCCCGGCCCGGGATAAGGGGCTGGCGGGTGGAGGTCTGGCTGAAGGATTCCGCCACCGACGTGGTGGGGGAGAGCGTACGGGGCGCCGTAGCCGACGTGCTGGGCAAGGAGCCGCAGGCCGTCAGGTTCGGGCACGCCTATTATGTGGCCTGCGGCTCCAGGGCAGCGCTCCGGCGCGCCGTGGAGAAAACGCTGGTCAACGGCATCATCAACAAGTTCGCCATAGAGAAAATATGAACGACCTCCTTCTGAAATTCAACACGCTCTCCAAGAACCAGCTGCGCCGGCTGGACCGGGCCTGCGGCTGGTCGCTGAACGCCGACGAGTTGGCCGAGGCGCAGCGGCAGTTCAGGCGCATGGGCCGCGCCCCCGCGCGCGGCGAGTTGGAGACCATCGCCCAGACCTGGTCCGAGCACTGCAAGCACAAGACCTTCTCCGGCCCCGTGACATTCAGGGACGGCGGCAAGGTCAAGAAGTACAAGAACCTTTTCAAAGAGACCATCGTCCGGGCCACCAAAACCCTCAATAAAAAATGGTGCCTCTCGGTGTTCACCGACAACGCCGGCATAGTGGAATTCGGGCATAGCGGCAAATGGGGCCTGGCCTTCAAGGCCGAGACGCATAACCACCCCTGCGCCGTGGAGCCTTACGGCGGGGCCGAGACCGGAGTGGGCGGCGTTATCCGCGACATACTGGGCGTGGGCCTGGGCGCCAAGCCGGTGCTGAACACCGACACGTTCTGTTTCGGCCGCCTGGACAGCAAACAGAAATTGCCGAAGAACGCCCATTCGCCGGAGCGCATCATGCGTGGCGTGGTGGAGGGCGTGCGCGACTACGGCAACCGCATCGGCATCCCCACGGCCGCCGGCGGCATCTATTTCGACGAGGGCTACCTGCTCAACCCGCTGGTCTACGTGGGCTGCGCCGGCCTAATCCCGGTCGACAAGATACATAAAGAGGTGAAGCCCGGGGACCTGATAGTCTCCATCGGCGGCCGCACCGGCCGCGACGGCATACACGGGGCCACCTTCTCCTCGGCCAATATCGACGAGGACGTCTCCGCCTCGGCCGTGCAGATAGGCCACGCGGTCAACGAGAAGAAGGCGCTCGACGCGCTGATGCGCGCCCGCGACCTGGGCCTCTACAACGCCGTCACCGACTGCGGCGCCGGCGGCTTTTCGTCGGCCATAGGCGAACTCGGCTCCGAGACCGGGGCGAGGGTAAGGCTGGAGAAAGCCCTGCTCAAAGACACGCGCATAGAACCGTGGGAGATCTGGGTGTCAGAGTCGCAGGAGCGCATGATCCTTTCGGTGCCCAAGGCCAAGCTCAAGCGGCTCGCGGCCATACTCGACGCCGAGAACTGCGAGTACTGCGTGCTGGGCGACTTCCCCGGAGACGGCCGCCTGCGCGTCACCTGGGAGGGCGAGAGCGTGGTGGACCTGCCCATGGCCTTCCTGCACGGCGGGGTGCCCAACTTCGAGAAAGAGGCCCGGCGCCGCGCCGTGAGGATCTCCTCCAAACCGCCGGCCGCGCGGTCGCTGTCCTACGGCGAACTGCTGCGGCGGACGCTGGCGCATCCCAATGTCTGCTCCCGGCATTCCGTGATCACCCAGTACGACCACGAGGTGCAGGGCGGCACCGTGGGCAAACCGCTGCAGGGCCGGTACGGCGACGGCCCGGGTGACGCGGCCGTCATCTGGCCCCACGCCGCCACGCTGGACCAGAGCGATTTCTGCGGCTTCGCGGTCAGCCACGGCTTCAACCCGGCCCTCGGCCGGGTGGACCCGTACCAGATGGCGCTGCACTCGGTGGACGAGGCGGTGCGCAACCTCCTGTGCGCCGGGGCCGACGTCTCGCGCACGGCCATACTGGATAATTTCTGCGCGGCCAGCCCGCGCGACCCGCGCGTGATGGGCGACCTGGTGCTGGCGGCCGAGGGCTGCCACGACGCCGCGCTGACCTACGGCGCGCCGTTCATCTCGGGCAAGGACAGCTTCTACAACCAGTCCAGGGACGCCGACGGCAAGGAATACCCCATACCGATCTCGCTGCTCATCTCGGCCACGGCCCCGGTGGCGGACGTGCGCCGCTCGCTGACCATCAACTTCAAAGAACCCGGCGATCCGGTCTACCTGGCCGGCGACTCGCTGCGCGGCCTGGGCGGCTCGGTCTATAACGAGCTCTCGCCCAGCGGCAACAACGCCGTGGCCGCCCTGGACATGAAAGGGGCCGTTAAGCTCTACGCCGCCCTGTCGCGGGCCATGGCGGCCGGCTGCGTCCGCGCCGCTCACGATGTGTCGCAGGGCGGCCTGGCGGTCACGCTGGCCGAGATGGCTTTCTCCGGCGGCTACGGCGCCAGCCTGGACCTGCGCGCCGCTGCGCGCGAGCGGGGCCTGACCCCGACGGAGCTGCTGTTCGGAGAAAGCCCGGCCCGGCTCGTGCTCGAGGTCGCAAAAGGCCGGGAGGGGGACTTTCTGCGGCTGGTGAGGGGCCTGCCGGTGGCCGGGCTAGGCTGCGTGAAGGAAGAGCCGGTGCTGGCCGTGCGCGACGGCGGGACCGAACTCTTCACCGAAGACCTGGCCGGGCTGAAGGCCAGCTGGCGCAAGGAGCTGATATGAAAAGACCCAGGGCGATAATACTGCGCGGCACGGCCACCAACTGCGACATAGAGACTGCCAGCTCGTTCAAATACGTCGGGGCCGAACCGGAGCTGGTGCATATCAACCAGCTGCTGGCCGGCGAGCGCAAGGTACTGGACTACGACCTGATGGCCTTCCCGGGCGGCTTCTCCTACGGCGACGACATCTCGGCCGGCAAGATCTACGCGGTGAAGATGGCGAAACTCGCCGGGGATTTCAAGGCCTTCATAAAAGGCGGGCGGCCGGTGATAGGCATCTGCAACGGCTTCCAGATCCTGGTCAAGACCGGCCTGCTGCCGGCCAACCGCGCCAACGCGCAGGTTTCGACTCTCTACACCAACGACTGCGGGCATTTCATAGCCAAGTGGGCGCGGCTGCGGGTGAACAAGAAGAGCCCGTGCATTTTCACCAAGGGCCTGCCCGACGAGATAGAGCTGCCGGTAGCCCACGGCGAGGGCAAGTTCATCGTGGAGGATAAGAGGGAGCTCGCCGCCATCACGGGGGGCGACCTGCACGCGCTGACCTACGCCGATAACCCTAACGGCTCCATGCTCGACATAGCCGGCATCTGCAGCCCCGCCGGCACCTGCTTCGGCCTGATGCCGCACCCGGAGCGCAACTTCTTCGCCTGGCAGCACCCCGACAGGCCGGCCGCTCAGCGGGGCGCCGAGGCCGCCGGTTACCAGTTCTTCAGGAACGCCGTGGACTACGTCAGGTAAAAGGAAAACTATGTGCGGAATATTCGCCGTAACGGACAATAAGGACGCGGCCAGGCTGGCCTACGTGGGCCTGTTCACGCTGCAGCACCGGGGCCAGGAATCGGCGGGCATAGTGACCGACGACCACGGCGCGCTGCTGGCGCACATAGGCATGGGCCTGGTCAGCGAGGTCTTCGGCAACGGTTCGCTGGAGAAACTGACCGGCCGCAACGCCATCGGCCATATACGCTACTCCACCACCGGCTCGAGCCATATCAAGAACGCCCAGCCGCTGGTGCTCAATTCCTGCCTGGGCAACGTGGCAGTGGCCCATAACGGCAATATCACCAACGCCGACCGCATCAAGGCGCGCCTGCAGCAGGACGGCGCCATCTTCCAGTCATCGAGCGACAGCGAGGTCATCCTGCACCTGGCGGCCAGGCACAAGGGCCGCAACCTGGAGGACACGCTGGCGGCTAATCTGCCCAAGCTGGCCGGGGCCTACGCTTTCCTGTTCATGACGCCGGGTAAGGTGATAGGCGCCCGCGACCCTTACGGCTACCGGCCGCTGGTGCTGGGGCGGCTGGGCCGCTCTTACATCCTGGCCTCCGAGACCTGCGCCATAGAAGTGGCCGGCGGCAGCGTGGTGCGCGAGCTGGAGCCCGGCGAGATGGTCGTGATCGGCGGGGGCAGGATACGCTTCAGGCGCTTCGCGCCGGCGGCGCGGTTCACGCGCTGCATCTTCGAGCAGGTCTATTTCGCCCGCCCGGACTCGGTGGTGGCCGGCCGCTCGGTGCAGACCGCCCGCTACGAGACTGGCGCGCGGCTGGCCGGGGAACTGAAGGACGTGAAGGCGGACCTGGTCTCCGGCGTGCCGGACTCGGGCACCGTCTACGCGCTGGGCTACGCCAAGGCGTCAGGCATACCTTACCAGACGGCGTTCATGCGCAACCATTACACGGGGCGCTCCTTCATACAGCCGGACCAGAAGCTCCGGGAATTCACCGCCCACCTTAAGCTCGCCCCCATAAGCGACGTGATAAAGGGCAAGACCATCGTCCTGATAGACGACTCGCTGGTGCGCGGTACCACCTCGCGCAAGATAGTGAAGAACCTCAAGCGCGCCGGCGCGAAGAAGATCATCATGGCCATAGCCTCGCCGGCCATCGTCTCGCCCTGCTACTTCGGCATAGACACCCCGACGAAGGGGGAGCTGATAGCCAACCAGCTCAGCCTGGAAAAGATCCGGCGTTTCATAGGCGCGGACGCCTTGCATTACCTCAGCCTGGAGAGCCTCGTGGCGGCCTGCGGCGAGGGCCGGGACCGCAACTTCTGCGTCTCCTGCTTTACCGGTAAATATATGGAGAAACTGTGAACGTACTGATCATAGGTTCCGGCGGCCGCGAGCACGCCCTGGCCTGGAAAATAAAGCAGAGCCCGCTGCTGGGCAAGCTGCACTGCCTGCCCGGTTCGGCGGCCATAGCCGCCCTCGCCGTCTGCCCGGGGATAGCGCAGGAGGACCAGGACGGCATACTCGGCTACTGCCTGTCCGAAGGCATCGACCTGGTAGTTATCGGCCCCGAGGCCCCGCTGGCCGGGGGCCTGGCCGATCTTCTGACCGGAAAGGGCATAAAGGTATTCGGCCCGTCGCGGAAGGGCGCCATGCTGGAGTCTTCCAAGCAGTTCGCCAAGGAGTTCATGGACCGCAACGGCATCCCTACGGCCGGTTTCGCGGTGCTCTACTCGGCGGCCGCCGCGCGCGAGCGGATCGCCGCCAACCGGAAATACCCGGTGGTGATAAAGGCCGACGGCCTGGCCGCCGGCAAGGGCGTGCGCATCTGCGCCGACGAGGCCGGGGCGCTGGCCGCGGTGGAGGATTTCATGGAGCGGCGCGTGTTCGGCGCGGCGGGCTCAAAGGTAGTGCTGGAGGAATTCCTGACCGGCAGGGAGGCCTCGGTGATGGCGCTGACAGACGGGGAAAGCGCGCTGCTGCTGCCGGCGGCCCGCGACCATAAGCGCCTGCTGGACGGCGACGCCGGCCCGAATACCGGCGGCATGGGCGCCGTCTGCCCGGTGGAGATCGGCGAGGCGGACATGGAGACCATCAGCACCGAGGTCATACAGCGCTTCCTCGACGGCATAAAAAAGGAGCGCCTCAACTTCCGCGGCGTGATCTACGCCGGCCTGATGTTCACGCCCGACGGGCCGAAGGTGCTGGAGTTCAACGTCCGTTTCGGCGATCCGGAGACCCAGGCCGTGCTGCCGGTCATCAAGAGCGACCTGCTGCCGGCGCTGGCCGCCTGCGCGGAGGGGAAATTGGCGGGCCGCGACCTGGAACTGACGGGCGAGACCTGCGTGGCCGTGGTGGCCGCCGCGGCCGGCTACCCGGAGAAGCCGGAGAAGGGCAGGCCCATCACAGGCCTCTACGACCAGGCGCCCGGCGTGCAGGTGTTCCACGCCGGCACCGCGAAGAGGGACGAGGCCTATCTCACGGCAGGCGGCAGGGTGCTGGCCGTCGCCGCCTGCGGCACGGGAACGGCGGCCGCCAGGGAGCGGGCCTACGGGGCGCTATCGGGCATAAAATTCGAGGGCATGCAGTACCGCAAGGACATAGGGCTTTAAGGAGAAACAATGACCACCTACAAGAAAAGCGGCGTGGATATAAAACTGGCGGACAAGTTTACCGATTTCCTGGAGAAGAAATCCAGGGCCATAGGCGGTTTCGCCGGCCTGCTGAGCATCCCCGAGACCCGCGGCGAGTACAGCATGGTCGCTTCCACCGACGGCGTGGGCACCAAGCTCAAACTGGCCTTCCTGCTCGACCGCCACGACACCATAGGCATAGACCTCGTCGCCATGTGCGTCAACGACCTCCTCTGCTGCGGCGCCAGGCCCATGATCTTCCTGGACTACTACGCCACCGGCCGGCTGGACCTGGCCCGTTCCAAGCGAGTGATAGAGGGCATACTGGAAGGCTGCCGCCAGGGCGAGAGCGTGCTGCTGGGCGGCGAGACCGCCGAGATGCCAGGCTTCTACCAGCCCGGCGAATACGACCTCGCCGGCTTCTCGGTGGGCATAGTGAAGAACTCCGAAGTGCTCGACGGCCGCCGTGCGCGCGCCGGCGACGTGCTGCTAGGCCTGCCGTCCACCGGCTTCCATTCCAACGGCTTCTCGCTGATACGCAAAGTGCTCGGCGGCAAGAAGCTGCTTAAGAAGTACGCCGCCCGCCTGCTCACCCCTACCAAGATCTACGTCAAGGACGTAAACCGCCTGCGCGCCGCCCTGCGCAAGCAAGGCCAGGACGTGCTGGCCCTCGCCCATATCACCGGCGCCGGCATCCCCGGCAATCTGCCCCGCGTGCTCCCCAAGCACCTCGGCGCCGTGGTCACCCCGGGCGCCTGGCAGGTGCCCGCCATCATGCGCGACCTGCAGAAACTCGGCAGCATCCCCGAAGCCGACATGTGGGACTCGTTCAACATGGGCATAGGCATGATAGCCGTAGTCCGCCCCGCCGCAGTCAAAACCGCGCTAAAGACCCTGAAGGGCGCCGTCGTGATCGGGGAAGTGGTAAAAGGCAAGAATGAGGTGGTTTTTAAGTAATGGCAAGAGTTCTTTCTGGAGGGGTGGCGAGGGTATGGGTTCGGAAGGCCCTCACGGAGAGAGGAGCTTGCGTAAGCGCGACGACTGGGTGGAGCGAAGCGACACCTCAGTGTGAGGAGGGGCGGCCACGGTGTGGCCGACCCCGTGCCTGACGGGCCCATGCCCTCGACAAGCCCCGACTGGGCATCCTGCGGAAAAGCCAAGGTTGAAAGATTAGGAGAACTATGAAAAATATCGTCGTGTTCGCTTCGGGCGGCGGCAGCAATCTGCAGGCGCTGATAGACGCGGCCCGCGACGGCCGTATAGACGGCCGTATCGTCCTCGTAGTCTCCAATAAGGACGACGCCGGGGCCCTGCGGCGGGC
>PHAL01000045.1:0-22114 GCA_002840355.1 Elusimicrobia bacterium HGW-Elusimicrobia-3
GGCGGGGTTTTTAAAAACGGATCCGGCCGACGGCAAATGCGGCTGCGCCGCGACTCTCCGCGCCATTATAGCGTCGATTCGTTTGAGTATCTCGGAAGGTTTGTCCGGTTTCAGAAGGAAAGTCGCCGCAAGTATAGTAGAAGACGAGAGCGACGAACTTCTGTATGAAAACTCCGCGCCGCTTTTCGGGATTGATTTTACTTCCAGATTAGCGTCGAGAGCTTCGGCGGATTCAAATACGTCGGCTACGGAGCCGCCGTTGGCGCCGGCGAAATAAGGCTCGAAGGTGTTCTTCATCGAGACATGGTCCACGGTGGCCCCGTGCAGGAAGACCACGGGCCGGCCCTCTTCGGGCCCGTCTTCGGCGTAAGCCATCCAGGTATTTCCGGTGTCGAATCTTTTCATGCTTCCCCCCGCCTGTAGTATATCAA
This sequence comes from Elusimicrobia bacterium HGW-Elusimicrobia-3, assembly GCA_002840355.1. Lineage (GTDB taxonomy): Bacteria > Elusimicrobiota > Elusimicrobia > Elusimicrobiales > UBA9959 > UBA9959. The sequence continues at coordinate 432 of PHAL01000045.1, forward strand.
AGATAGGCCGCGGCGCCGCGGCGACCGGCGGTTTTGTTTTTATCGGGAGGTTTAGTAGGATATTGCAAGGTTAAGGGAGGTACAACATGAAAAAGAAAGAAGCGTGGTTCACCGTGAAAGGGCCCAGGTACAGCGGCGCGGCTCCGAAGCGCGTTGATATGGCTTTATTGAAATCAGTGGACTGGCCGGGAGAAAAGGACATCCTGCGGCTGGAGTTCAACGCGCCGGTAGCGCTGGCCAAGTTCCCGTCTATAAATATCCCGTCCAAATACCTGGTGCGCCTGGCCTGCTATTCCGCCGGCAAGGGCGTGAAGTATGCCCTTAAAGGCAGCCCGAATTCCGGGGTGGAGGCCAGGGAGCCCAAGAGCAAGGCCGAGCTGATCAAACTGGGCAAGCTGGCGCACGCGGCTTTCTATAAGACGTGGCGCGGCCGGGTGAGCAAGAGCTTCCTGCCCGTGACGAAGAGGTATGCGCGTGAGTTCCTGCCCAAGACGGATTCGCTGCTGCTGTTCAAGAGCGGCCGTCTCGCCGGGATGTTCTCGCTGCTGAAGCACCCCATGCACGACGGCACATACGACCTGGTAACCTGGCATAGCGCCATGCCGGGGCTGTCCGCGGCGGCGCGGCGCAGCGTATTGCAGCAGGGCGCGGCCTGGCTGAGCAAAACCGCCAAACGCCAACTGGTCGTCGGGCTGGACGGCTTCGACAAGGACTCTCTCAAGTTCTTCTCCGGGCTCGGCTTCAAAGTACACCGCATGAGTTTCGAGCGGCTGAAGCCGTAGCGACAGGGCGCTTGGCTGAGCGCCAGGCAGGACCGCCGGGACAGCCCGGCGGTTTTGTTTTGGGTTTACGGCTGCAGGGCCAGGGCGGGTGCCTGGGTCATGAGCAGGCGGGAGGTGGCGCCGCCCTTGTGGAACAGCCAGGAGGCCCACACGCCTTTGGCGAAAGTGGAGAGGGTTATGGCCCACCAGATGCCCGGCGTGCCGAAGCCCAGGGTTATGGCCAGCAGCCAGGCCGCCGGCCAGCGCGCGAGGGTGAGCGGCACGGAGATCAGCATGTAGTCGCGGGTATGGCCGAGCCCGGTGAACACCCCTTCGAAGAGCAGCTCCCAGCCCAGGAAGATCTCGAAATAGCCCACCGTGCGCAGGTAGCGCGCGGCGTTGGCGATCACCTCGGGGTCCGACGTCATCGGGCGCACCAGCAGCTCCGGGATGAAGATGAAGGCCGCGGCCACCGGCAGCAGCAGCACGGTGATGAGCAGGCGGCCGCGCGCCACTATCTGACGCACCCGCTGCATGTCGCCGCGGCCGAAGGCCTGGCCCACCAGCGCCGCCATGGCGGTGGAGAAACCTATGCCGAGGAAATAGGGCACGCCTTCGAGCCGGAAGCAGACGCTAAGCCCCGCGAGCGGGGCTTCGCCGAAGCGCGTGATGATGGCCGTGAGGGCGGGGTATACCAGCGACCACACCACGTTGACCGAGGCGGCCGGCACGCCGATCTTGAGCATGCGCGCGCCGCGCGTGAAAGCGGGCAGCCGCAGTACTTGGGCCAGCGGCGGCAGGTAGCCGCGCCGGCGCAGGAACACCAGCTGCAGCGCCAGCGCTATGGTAGTGACTATCACCGAAGCGGCCGCGGCCCCCGGCACGCCAAGCGGCCGGCCGGTCCCCCAGCCCAGTATCAGCACGGGGTCCAGTACGATATTGAGCGCCACCGTCGCGGACATTATGATCACGTTGGTGCGCGTGTCGCCGTAGGCGTTGAAGACGGCGCCGGCGAGATTGCAGAGATAATAGAGCGGCAGGGCGCAGGTGTAAACGGTGAGGTACTGCCGGGCATAGGCGGCGGTTTCCGGCTGCAGGCCCATCAGGCGGAAGATGAGGGGGATGCTCGGCAGCAGCAGCGCCATTATCAGCAGGCTGCCGCCGAGGCTCAGCCACGCGGCTTCCACGGCGGTCTGCCGCGCTTCTTCGTGCCTGCCGGCGCCGAAGGCCTGGGCTATAAGGCTGTTGGCCCCGGCGGTGGTGGCGGCCATGGCCGCGTATACCGCCCAGGTAAGGAAAGCGGCGGAGGCCACGCCGGCTATGGCGGCGGTGCCCAGCGTGCCCACCCAGAAAATATTGATGATGTCGAAAAGGACGAAGCCCAGCGAACCCAGGAAGGCGGGGACGGCGATGCGGAAGATCTCGCGGTCCAGCGGGTGGGGCTTCCAGGGGGCTTTCATACTACAATTTTACCAATTCGGGGAGGGGAGCGGCGGCGGCTTCAATTTTATAGAATAGCGCTACCTTATGAATACACCTTCCCCCTGGTTGTGGCTGCTGGTCGCGGGCTTCTTCGAAGTGGTGTGGGCCTCGGGCCTGAAGTCCACGCAGGGGTTTACCCGGCTTTGGCCCAGCGTCTGGGTGGGGCTGGCCATGGCGGCCAGCCTTTACGGGCTCTCGGTCGCCATTAAAGGCCTGCCGGTGGGCACGGCGTACGCGGTCTGGACCGGCATAGGCGCGGCCGGCACCGCGCTCGTGGGGATATTCCTGCTGGGAGAGTCGGCCGCCGCGGCGCGCTTGGCCTGCATCTTCATGATCGTGGCCGGCACCGTGGGGCTGAAGCTTTTCAGCCGGGGCTAGCGCAGCAGGACGCGCTCTTCGCGCGGACCCGTGGTCTCGTCGGGCTTGACCTTTATGTCTATGCGCCCGAGCTCCCTGCCGTCGGAAGTGATGATCTCCACCCGCCAGCGGCCGGGCTTGTAGTTGGCCTTGGCCGTGAACCCCCGCCAGCCGTCGTCGCGGCCGCCCGTTATGGGCATGGGGATGGTGTCGGACTCGCTCCAGCCGTCCGGGCCGCGGAAACTCCAGCGCACGGCCAGGCGCTCCCTGAAATTGGTCGGCGCGAAAACGGCGGCCCAGCAATAGAGCTTGTCGCCGGGCCGGGCCAGGAAGGTCTGGTCGCCGCGCTGCCAGAACTTCCACCGCGGCCGCGTGGAGATCAATTCAAAACCGTTCTCGTTGCGGCTGACGCCGTGGTAGACGCCGATCTCGGAGATGGACAGCGGCACGGGCGGTATCACTTTGGCGAAATAGAGGATGGTGAACAGCGCGGCGACCGCGGCGAAGGGATAGAGCGTATGCCTGTGCACCGCCGGCGCCTGCTCCGGCAGGCGCGCCTTAAGCCGCCAGGCCAGCAGCGCGGCGCAGGCCGAGGCGCCTATTATAGAACCCAGGAAGGGCAGGGCGCCGATGCGGCCCATCAGGGTGGGCACGAGATAAGTGAAATAGGACACCAGGCAGAGGCTGAACAGGCTCATGCGCAGCAGGGTGCCCGAGTTCTTGAAAGGCTTCAGCTCGTTCACCGCTATCAGGCCGGTCAGGCCTACCAGGAACAGCAGCGAGGTGCCCAGCGAGGCGCTCTTGAAATAGAACAGGGTGTAGATGTTGAGCAGGGTGCCGAGCATGAAATGCGTGGCGCCCTTATGGTAGCGCCAGGCCGTCTTCAGGCGCTCGGGCGGCACGAAGCCGCCGTAAGTCTCGCGCAGTTCCAGCCCGGTCAGCCAGGCGCACAGGGTAAGGTAGGTCGCCTGGTGGATAATATTGTGCAGCCTGTCTATGCGCCCCACCGCGATGACGTCGAACAGGAAGCCCGCGACGAAAAAGCCCGCCGTGCAGGCCGGTTCGTGCTCGTTATAAAATTTCTTGGCGCGTTCGAACATTCAACACTCTCCATGCCGCGTTCCGTCCCCAGCTATAATACCAAAAGCGCGTTGACAGGCGGCCCGCATTTGGCCTAAACTAAAAATCATGCGCTTACATTTACTGGTCCTCCTGCTGGTTCCTTGCCTGCTGTTCCCCGCGGCGCCGAGGGCCGAGGCCGCTAAAAAGACCGCCGCGGCCAAGGCGTCCGGTTACAAAGAGATCCCCGCCTTCAAATGGGGCCTCGCCGCCACGGGGTTCTCGGAGATCTTCAAGCTGCGCAACCGGGAAATAGAATCGGCCGAACCCAACCGCTACTTCCCGGGCACGGTGGCTTTCGCGCTGGGCCGCATCGACGACTCCGGGCATTTCCTCATGCTCAAGTGCGGCGCCTCGAGCAACTGCGGCAGCATAAGGTCCGCGCTGGAGGACCGGATGGTGTTCGCCACGCTGCTGGACTCCGTGCGCACGCCCAGGGTGCGCAAGGACCAGCTCTACAATCCGCGCACCTGGGAACTCTCACCGCTGGGCGAAAAATACGTCGACATCCTGCGCAAGCGCTACCCGGACCTCTCCACCCGCCTGGGGCGCCTGATAGGCGCCTCCTTCGCCAATCAGTAGGGAACGTGCTTCCTGTCTTCCTGACGTAACGCCGGTTCAATCCGGCGTTCTTGTTTTGTAGAATTGCCGGTAGGGACAGGGGGGATATGAAGCCCATTTTTATAAGCGCGGTATTATTGCTGTGCTGCCGGCTGAACGCGGCGGCCGAGATCGGCGTGGCGGCCGGCCTGGTAGGCTTCGGGGCGATAGGGGGGCAGGTGCACTGGCAGCCCGATGGCGGCCGGTGGCGCGTGGGCGCGCAGTACGGGCGCGTGCCGGACTATACTTTCAGGGACCCGTTCACCGGGCGGCCGCTTTCGCTGGAGCGGGAGGAGTTCATGGGGTTGTTCGCGCACCGGCAGTTCACGCCGGGGCCAGCCGGGCGCTGGTACGCCGCGGCCGCGCTGCTGCGCTGGTGGCGCATGGAGAAGTCGCTGGACTTCGGCGACAGCGACTCGGACGCGTCGGTGGCGCCCTATTTCGGCGGCGGCTACATGGGCCGCTTCGGGCCGCGCGTTTTCTGGAACCTCGGCATACTGGTTGCGCCGTGGGCGGAGAACAACGTGTACACCGAGGGCGGCTCCACCGAGAGCGACGGCGCCGCCGACATCCACGTCAATATCGGCGTGCTCTTCTGACCGTACGCTGGGCACCCGCCGGGTTTTGTAGAATTAAGGGATGAAGAACACGAAAACCGTTCTGCCGGAGGGCGCGTCGCTGGGCCAGCTGCAGCGCTACATAGAGAGCGAGGCCAAAAAGCGCGGCTTCGGCAAGCAGGCGCCGCTGGAGAAATGCCTGATACTCGGCGAGGAGATCGGCGAGCTGTTCAAGGCGATACGCAAGGAAGAGAAGATCCCGGTGGGCGAGCATTCGAAGATAGGCACCATCAGCGAGGAGCTGGCCGACGTGCTGATGTATGTCTGCACGATAGCCAGCTACTACAAGGTGGACCTGGAGCAGGCCTTCCGCGACAAGGACAAGGTCCACGCCGCGCGCACCTGGCGCTAGCAGGGGCGGCTCTTTGCTTTTGACCACTAACGCGAAACCGCCGGGCGAGCCCGGCGGCTTTGTTTTGGTAGAATTAATTTATGCTGACTTTCCTGATGTGGCTGATACTGCTGGTGCTGTGCTGGCCGCTGGCGCTGCTGGCCCTGCTGCTGTACCCGCTGGTCTGGCTTATACTGCTGCCGTTCCGGCTGCTGGGTTTGGCCGTGGGCGGCGTGCTCGCCCTGTTGTGGGCGGTGGTAACGCTGCCGGCTACCGCACTGCGCCACCTGACCGGCGGCCCAGCGCGGGCGAAGTGATGACTGAATGAAAACCGTTCCCACAGCCGCCCCGGCGGACTACCGCGGGGAATGCTATGCCTGCCGCCGGGCGAAGAAGAGCTGTTTGTGCGGCAGCGTAAAACCTTTCGCCACGCGCACGCGCTTCGTGATACTCATGCACGACAAGGAAGCGCACAAGCAGAGGACGGGCACGCCCCGGCTGGCGCGGCTTTGCCTGACCAACTCCGAACTTATCGTGGGCACGGACTTCACCGGGAACGAGCGGGTGAACGCCCTGATAAAAGACCCGGCCTACAGCCCTTTCGTACTCTACCCGGGCCCCGACGCGGTTAATTTTAAAACTCTCGGGAAGGACGCCCTGCCGGCGAAAAAAACCCTGCTGGTATTCGTGATAGACGGCACCTGGCGCGGGGCCAGGAGCCTGCTGAACAAAAGCCCCAACGTGCGCGCCCTGCCGCGGCTCTCTTTCGCCGGCAACTATGTGTCGCAGTTCAAAATAAAAAAGCAGCCCATGGAGCATTGCGTCTCCACCATAGAGGCCATCTATTATTTATGCAGGGAGGCCGAAGCCGCCGGCTACGAAGATCTCGGCGCCGGCCCGGAAGTGTTGATGCAGGTTTTTAAACGGCTGGTGGACACCCAGATCCGCTGCCAGCAGGCAAAAGGCCGCCCGAGGGAAGAGGGTCCGGAGGAGTAGGGGCCGGCGTTTTTGGGTATAATCTTTTTATGCAGCCTGATTATCCGCTTTATGAGGAGATGGTGCGCCGCGGCTCGCGGGGGCGCTGGTTCTGGCGCTTCGGCGCCTGGCTGTACACCGCCGGCCTGCTGGGCATAGTGATCGTGCTGGCGGTCTGGCCCGTGGTGTTCTTCTTCCAGTTCGGCAAGACCAGCCTCTCCTACCCGGTGCTGCTGCTGGTTATGGCAGGCCTGGTGGTGCTCGGCAGCGCCCTGCGCAAGATCTCTTACCGCATAGCCTTCGGCGAGGGCATAGACATAACCAAATATATAGAGCAGCCGCCCGAAGCCCGGCGCTAGCCCGGCGCCCGGCCTAGAGCGTATTCTGCCAGGGGCCGGCGTTGGTGACGTTGCTGAAGCCCAGGCCTTTCAATATCCCCACGCCAGCGCCGCTGCGCGCTCCGGAGGCGCAGGAGAGCACTACCGGTTTATTCTTGTCCAGCCGCCCGGCCTCACGCGCCAGGACATCCAGCGGTATGTTCAGGCTGCCGGGCTTGTTGCCGGCGGCGAACTCGCCGGGGCTGCGCACGTCAACGAAAACCGCCCCGCCGGCGGCCAGCGAGGGCAGACGGGCGCGCGCGGCCTTGAAGCGCAAATAGCGGTAGAGCAGGAAGGCTGCGACGCCCGCCGGCAGCAGGTAAGGCTGAAGGGTTTCCATGTCCATGCTTTGTCCTTTTTTGGCTTAATGTACTCGCTATTTAGATGCGGCCGGGCGCCCGGAAGTTTCAGCCCCGGCGGGCTTGATTTTTACGGGGGGCGGTGTATAATATCTGGGTAGTCAAATCCAAGCACAGGAGGCCTTGTATGGAGATTGTAATGAACCGCTCTTGCCGGGCCTCCCTGCACGTTTAACCCCGTTAACCGCCAGGCCGCCCGGCCGCAGTAAGACCGCGCACCTAGTGCGCCTGTCGGCGTTTAACGAGGAAAAGATCATGGAAGAAAAAAATTATACCGCCGCGCTGGTGACGGCGGAACATAAAGGGGTGTACATCGTCCGGCTCGACGGCCGCGACGTGCCGGCCGTGCTGACCGGGAAAATACAGAGCGAGGCCGCCTCGCGGCTGGAACTGCCTGTGGTGGGCGACAGCGTGGACGTGGCGGTGATAGACGGCGGCGCCCAGGCCGTGATACACGGCGTGCGGCCGCGGACTTCGCTGCTGGTGCGCAAGGGGCTGGAGGACAGCCGCGACGCTGCGCAGCCTGTGGCCGCCAACGTGGCCAAGGTGTTCATCGTGATGGGGCTCGACGGCAATTTCAACATAGCCCGGCTGGAGCGGCTGCTGGTGGCGGCCTGGGACAGCGGCGCGCGGCCGGTGGTGTTGCTGACCAAGAAAGACCTGTGCCCGCCGGAGGAGCTGGCCGCGCGGCTGGACGCCGCCGCGCTGGCCGCGCCGGGCGCGCGGGTGATAGGCCTCTGCTCGCTGACCGGCGACGGCGTGGCCGAGGTGGAGGCCGAGCTGGCCGGGGGCCTGCGCTGCTGCTTCGTGGGCTCGTCTGGGGCCGGCAAGAGCACGCTGCTCAACCGGCTGGCGGGCCGCCAGGCCGCGGAGACCGCCGAGGTGCGCGAGGACGACTCGCGCGGCAGGCATACCACCACGGCCAGGCAGCTGTATTTCCTGCCCGGCGGCGGCCAGGTGATAGACACGCCCGGCATACGCGAGTTCGGCATGGAGCTGGTCGCCGGCGGGCTGCAGACTTCCTTCAGCGACATCTCCGAGCTGGCGGCGGAGTGCCGCTTCGGCAACTGCGCGCACTCGGGCGAACCGGGCTGCGCCGTGGAGGCGGCCGTGAAAGCGGGCACGCTGTCCGCCGAGCGGCTGGCCAACTATCATAAGCTGCGCCGCGAGACCGAGCGCCGCGAAGCCGCCGGCGACATACGCAAACGGCTGGAGAGCAAGCGCAAGCTGCGGCAGTTCGGCCGGCAGGTGCGCGATATCGGCGACAACAAGCGCCGCCTGAAGGGCGGCTGAGGGGAGGAAACATGAACAAAGTCCTGGAAACCATCAAAAGCCGCCGCAGCATACGCCGCTACCTGCCTGAGCCGCTCAAGCAGGCGGAGCTGGACGCCATACTGGAGGCGGGGCTGTACGCGCCCAGCGCCCATAACGACCAGCCCTGGCATTTCACCGTGATCCGCGACCGGGCGCTGCTCGACCGCATCAGCCGGCTCTCCAAGGAGCTGATGCTCAAGAGCGACCTGGACTGGATGCGCGCCATGGGCGCCAACGAGAGCTTCCACGTCTTCCACAACGCGCCGGTCGTGGTCGTAGTATCCATGCGCAAGAACGCCTTGTCGCCGCTGGTGGACTGCTCGGCCGCCATAGAGAACATGCTGCTCGCCGCCGAATCGCTGGACATAGGCTCGTGCTGGATAGGCCTGGCCCGCTTCTGGTTCTCCCTGAAGGACGAGGTGGCGCGGCTGAACCTGCCCGAGGGCTATGAGCCCTGTTATGCGGTGACCCTGGGGTACAAGGGCCACCGCCCGGAGAAGGCCCTGCCCAGGCGCACCGACGCGGTAGCCTACATGGATTGAGATGCAAACAGGAAAACCCGATCTTATCTGGGCGGGGCTGCTGGCGCTGGGCAGCGCCTGGCTCGGTTATGAAATGGTCAACATCCTGCGCACCGGCGTGGCCAGGGGCAAGGGCGGTTTTTACCACCGGCGGGACAGCGAACCGGTGATGTACTGGGGCAGCGTCGCGCTGACCGGGATAGGCGCCTTGGCCCTGGCTTACATGGGGCTGGGATCTTTGTAGGGGCCGTCCTCCCGTTCAGCCGCGGGCCAGCCAAAAGCGACCGCCGGGGAAACCCGGCGGTTTTCGCTTTAGCCGCCGGGCGGGGCTAGTAGATCTCGTTAGTGAGGCAGTGCACGGAGCCGCCGGCGTACTTGAAGCTGGTCAGCGGGGCCACAAAGCGCTCTATGCCCAGCTTGCGCAGCTTCTCTTCCACGCCGGGCGTGACGAAGCGGCTGGAGTTCACCATCACGCCCGGGGCCACCAGCGCGTTCACGGCGTAGTCGCCCAGGGTGTCGCCGTCGCCGGAGGAGTCCTGCGCCGACACCTCTATCACCGGCACGCCCAGCGCGCGGATCTGCTTCATGCTCCGGGGCTTGATGCCGGCGGAGGCGATGATGAGCGCCGCCAGGCGGTTGTCGGCCGAGATCACCGGGGTGAAGACCGTGTCCAGGTGGTAACCGTCGGATTCCACCAGGATATAGTTGTCGGGGCGCACGATGTCGCGCACGAAGTCGTGGCCCTGCCGGTTGGACCGCGACAGGCCGCCGAAGTAGTAGCTGCCGCCTTTGGTCTCTATGAAATTGATGTCGCCGCCCTCGAGGAAAGCGTCCTTCGGGGGGGTGATAACGGTCTTGTTGAGCTTGCTGGAGATCAACCGGGAGTGGTACTCGCCCTCGGTGACGCGGTCCTTCACGGAGAAGCGGCCCTTTATCCAGATGCTGCGGAAGATCATGCCGCCGTCGCGGATGAAGACGGCGTCGTGGTACAGGCTGTCGGGGCGGTTGAGGCCCTCGGGGAAAGGGATGATGTGCAGGTGGAAGCCCGCGAGCAGCAGCGTGTCCACGAAGTTCAGCCATTCGCGGCGCAGCAGGTCCTGGTCGGGCACGATGTTGTTCTTCTTGGCGTAAAGGGTGGCGAAGTTGACGCTGGCCTCGCTCTCGCCCTTGTGCACGGGGTAGCCCTTGTGCCACATGCCTTCAACCTCGGAGGTGACGGGCGGCAGGCCCAGCAGGATTATCTCACGGTGATGTTTGTCCGCGTTCATAGAAGCAAGTCCTCTCGGAAGAGTTCGCAGATTGTTTTTTTCAGGTTTGTCGTTGTTCATAGCCGGCCCCTACATTTTCGCACATTTAAGGCTCTCCCGGAATACCCGGCTGTCCGTTTGGTAGAATTTAGAGCGGCCTGAAAGACGCCGCGCTTTTATGAAATACTGGGCCACTTTATTTTCGGTCATTTACCTGCTGAGCCCGATAGACCTGCTGCCGGAGCGGGGGCTGGGGCGGCTGGGCCTGATAGACGACTTCCTGATAGCGGGAGCTTTGTACTGGTATTACTTCCTCCGGCCGGCCTCGCCGCGGGCCCGCCCGGGAAAGGGCGGGGCGAAAGACGCCGCCGGCGGCGGGGAGCAGCAGAAAGATCCTTACTCGATACTGGGCGTCGGAAAAAACGCCACGCCCGAAGAGATCAAGCACGCCTACCGGGAGCTGGCCAACAAGTACCATCCGGACAAGGTCAGCCACCTGGGCGAGGAGTTCCGCGACATCGCGCATAGGAAATTCAAGGAGATACGGCGCGCCTACGAGCAGCTGGCGCCTAAATAAGCCGCGCGGCGGAGCTGAAGGTGTGGCGCAACCGCGTGGACCTGGCCGAGAACTCGTCGCAAGGCTGCGCCCGCGCCGACGCGGGTTTTATTATAACCGGGTATAAGCGGGAGGGAGGCATGGAGAAGAACGTATATGGGTTTACCGTGAAGGACGCCAAGGGGGAGGATTATTCCCTCTCGGCGCTGAAGGGCAAGGTAGCGCTGATCGTCAATGTGGCCAGCAACTGCGGCTTTACGCCGCAGTACGGCGGGCTGGAGGCGCTGCATAAAAAATACGCGGCCAGGGGGCTGGCCGTAGTGGGATTTCCCTGCAACCAGTTCGGCGACCAGGAGCCGGGCACGAACGAACAGATACAGAAGTTCTGCCGCCTCAACTACGACGTCACCTTCCCGGTGCTGGGCAAGCTGGACGTCAACGGCGCCGGCGCGGACCCGCTCTACGCGCACCTGAAGGCCGCGGCGCCGGGCGTGCTGGGCAGCGAGGCCATAAAGTGGAACTTCACCAAGTTCCTGGTGGACCGCGAAGGCAAAGTGATCGGCCGCTACGCCCCCGCCACTAAACCCGAGGCCCTGGTCCCCGACATAGAGAAGGCCCTGGGCAAATAGTGGGGCCGGTGCTGGCCTAAAAGGACCCAGGGCGGTCTGGGTCCTTTTGCCCTTACGGGACTTTGAATTAATTCGCATAATAAGAGTAATGAGAAAAATAAAACTGCATCTGCTCCTCTCCTCGCTGTTTCTCACCTGGCTCGCGCCGGTCTTTGCCGCCCCGCCGGCCGCCGCCGGGCCCGCCTACGACCTGCTCTCCGGCCTGGCCTATGTGCCCGGCAGCGAGATCTCGCTTTCGACGCCTACCCCGGAAGCCGTAGACCTGCGCCAGTACGAGAACCCGCCCTGCGTGCCCAGCCAGGCTATAAAGCCCGGCCGCGGTTTCCTCCCGAAGGTCAGCGACGAGCGCCGCGTGCGGGCTATTAACGACCTCTTATCCAATATCGCCGTCTGCAAACCTATGCCTTATAATAACGACGGCAACATCCACAGCAAGCCGCACCAGGGCCTGCCCAAGAAGCCCTACGGTTACTACCTGGAGTACACGCTGATCGTTCCCAACCGCCCCACCGGCTCCGGCTCCGAGGCCGTGGTGATAGGCGGCCAGACCTACTACGCCGGTCCCGTGCTGAGCTTCCGCGGCGCCGAGCGCCTGATGATAGGCGACCACCGCGAGGTGTTCTATACCCCGGACCATTACACCACCTTCATCCGCCTGGATATAGTGCGCTAGCCTCCGCCGCGCCGCGCAAGACCGCCGGGAAGTCCCGGCGGTTTTGTTTTTTCGGGCGTGTTTGGTAGGATATGGCTAACGGACGGGCGGGGGAATAAATATGAAAATACTTATAGTGGACGACAGCGCCGATATCAGGAGCCTGATCAGGGCTATCCTGGAGAGCAACGGCCATACGGTGGTGGGCGAAGCCGAGGACGGGGTAAAAGCGCTGGAGGCTTTCACCAAGCTGCGCCCGGACCTGGTGCTGCTCGACATCATCATGCCCGGCAAGTCCGGCGTGGAAGTGCTCGAGGACATACGGGCCCTGGACCCCGAGGCCAAGGTGGTCATGGTGACCGCGATGGAGCAGAACGAGATAAACCGCCGCCTGCTGCTGCTGGGCGCCGACGGGATAATCTACAAGCCGTTCGCCTCCGAAGATTTCGAAAAGACCTTCCGCGTGGTGCTGGAGAAGAAACCGGTGAAGGCCGGGGACAACGAGGCCATCAAGCGCCTGGCCGCCGCCGGCCTGAGCAAATGCATGCTCAAGACCACCGACGCCTCCTCCTGGACCTGGGAACTGCGCGGCGTGGACGTGGTGCCAGGCAAGGCGGCCGACCTGGCCCGCCTGGCCGATTTCGGCAAAACCTCCGCCGCCGTGCTGGCCAACGTGCGCGCCGGCGCGCCGTTCTCGGCGGCGATGGTGTTCCGCTCCGAGGATATCGGGATGATCTCCGGCTCGCTGCTCAAGGGCCCCCTGTTCCGCACCGAAGCGGTAAAGGAACTGGAAGAGGGCCTGCTGATAGAGGTGGGCAACATCATCATAAACGCCCTGGTGAACCCCGTGATCGACGCCCTGAAGAAGAGCGCCATTCCCTCCGTGCCCATGCTGGTCAAAGGCGGGCCGGCGGCCGTGGCGGCCGGGCTCAGCGCCAGTCTGGAGCCCGGGGCCGAATTCCGCATCATCTCCGCCACCCTGTCCATGCGGCGCGAGGGCCACGCCGCCCGCGCCGGGGTGGTCTGCGTGCTGGGCGAGCGCCTGGCGGCCGAGCTGGAGAAAGTATAGCGGCGGAAGGGCATGAATTCAGATTCGAGATAGACCGGGAATGAGCGGAGCGGTTAGCGAAAACTTACCATGGAAATAACGGCTGAATGGCATCCGCTGGGCGCCGGCGATCTGGACGAGCTGTGCCGGATAGCGGCGTTCGCCCACCCGAACCTGCCGGAGCGCGTGGAAGTGTTCGCCGAGAAGCTGCGGCTTTTCCCCGAGGGCTGCCTGAAGTTCCTGTCGGGCGGGCGCATGGCCGGCTACGGCCTGTCGCACCCCTGGGCGCTGAACGCGGCCCCAAAGTTGGATGCTTTTCTCGGTCCGCTGCCGGAAGCACCCGGCTGCCTCTACATACACGACGTGGCCCTGCTGCCGGCCGCGCGCGGCCGCGGGGCGGCGCACGCTTTCGCACGGCACGCCGAGGCGCTCGCGCGCGACCGTGGCCTGCGGCGGCTGGCGCTGGTTTCGGTATACGGCACCGCCAGGCTGTGGGCGCGCATGGGCTTCAAAGCGGCCCGGCCGGCCGGCCTGGACCTGGCCGGCTACGGCACCGACGCGGAATACATGGTAAAGGAACTCGTTTAGGATTTGGGACTTGGGAAAATAAAAACCGCCGGGACAGCCCGGCGGTTTTCTTTGTCGCGGCCCGGTTTAGTTGGCCGGGAAGCCCGCTTTGAGCAGGCTGAAGGCGGGGGCGGTTTCCTCGTCGAGGACGGGGGCCTTGAAGCCGGCCGGCAGCAGTTCCGAGTCGCTGGCGGGTTTGTACCAGCACAGCGGGCGGAAACCGGTGCTAAAGCCGCCGGAGCGGGTGCAGGTGCCGGTGGCGGGGTTGCTGTCGCTGAGGCCGGCCGAGACGGGCTGGGTGCACAGCGAACCGGCCAGGTAGGTGTCCATGCGGCACTGGGTGGCGGGGTGCGTGTCCATCATGGCGGTCACCACGTTGGCGTCGGGGGTGTCGTAGCGGGGGGTGACGGTCTCGTTGCGCAGGGCCTGGAACAGGCGGGCCACGGATTTACCGGCCATGGCGGCGCGCACGCAGATGCCCTGCTCGTCAGGGTCGGCGTGGGTGGCCGCGCAGGCTTTGATGGCCACTTCGTCGCCCTCGGTCATGCGGGTGAAGGCGGCGCTGGCGGAGTCGGAGAAGACCCGCCTGAGGCATTTGAGGTTGGCGTAATAGTCGCTCTGGCCCTCGTTGGAGGCCCAGGTGCTGTACCAGCCGGCTTTCTGGGGGGCGCCGCCCAGGTGATGGCCGAGCTCGTGGCAGGCCACCAGGGCGAAGCCGTCCATGGTGATGGTCTCGTGGCGGGCCAGGCCGCCGTACATATTGAGGATATAGACGCCGCCGCTCTGCTGGGCGGAGGCGTTGACGGTGGGGTCGCTCCACTTGCGGCGTATCTCCAGTTTGGCGCCCTCGGCGGCCACGGTGGGCGCGTAGAGGCGCTCGATGGTATTGAGCACGGCGTTGAACTGGGACTCCTGTATGCCCTTGGCGCTGGGAGAGTCCACGGTTATCTTCAGGTCGTTGGGGGGTACGAAGCCGTCGCAATCGGAGGCGGCGGCGGGGAGGACGGCCCAGGCGAGCAGGGCGGTCAGGGTTGAGAGCAGTACGGTTCTTTTCATTTGTTTTCCTCTGTGGTCCGCCCCGCTGCCGGCCCTGAAGGGCTGCCGCGAGGCATGACGGATATCAATAGTTCAAGTATTATAGCGTTCGCGGGCCGTCTTTGCAAACGCGGGGCGCCGGCTGTGACCGGGCGGCGCATTGACAGCCGGGTTTTTGTCTGCCAGACTATATATAGGAAAACGGACAATTTAGGTAAGACTAGAATGAAGACCCTGCTGCTCATACTTGCCCTGTTGCCGGCCGCCGCCACCGCACGCGCCGCTGAGGGCGGCGCTTTGGAATGGAAGGCCAGGGCCCACGCCGCCGCTTTCTGCTATATAGAGGAGAATGGCCGTTATAACGAGGGGTCTTGGGGCAAGCTGGCGTCCGAAGCCAGGCAGGCGGAACTGGAACGGGCCGGCGAACCGGCCATGGAGCGCTTCGGCGAGGTGCGGGCCTACTACGCGCGCATGACGGAGCGGTGGAGCCTGGACAGTGTGGCCGAAAAACAGGGCCAGCTGGACGACGCCGGCATCCGGGCGGTGCGGATCTGGCTGGGCGGGGAGCACGCGGCTTACCTGGAGGGCAAGCGCGCGGCGCTGGCGCGGCTCAGCGGGCCCGGCGCCGAACTTAACCGTGAGACGCTGGGCGGCGCGGCCCGCTACCTGGACGCGGCGGCCGTAACGGAGCTGAACGCGGCGTTAAAATCCGGCTCGGGGCTGCCTGAGCGGGTCGTTAAGCAGCAGCAGCGCCAGGCCGAGATGGCCGGCCGGGTGAGCGGGGTTAAAGGCGCCTACAGCGAGTCGGCGGCCTCCGGCAACGGCTCCAAATTCTTCGACAATTCCTCGCAGAGCGGCGGCGCGGCCGGCTCCCCCGGGGGGGTGTCCGGCGGCGACAGGATGGACGCGGGCAAGCTCTCTTCCAATTTAAGACAGAGCTACGCCAGGACCGTTGAGGGCGGGGCTGTGCCCTCCCTGGGCGGCGCGGCGGCCCCCGCGAAAAAAAGCGGGGCCATACCGGCCGATGACCTGAAGCGCATAGACGCGGTGGTGGCCGACATGAAACAGCAGCGCCAGGCCGCGGGCTCCGAGAACGGCTGGCTGGGCAATTTCAAGCAGAGCGTGGGCATGACCAAGGCCGACTCCGGCTGCAGCGGCTGGTCGGAGGCCACCATAGGCGCCATCAAGCGCGACCCGGTGCTGAGCGAGAAATACGAGGTGGGCTACGTGCGCGGCCTGCGCAACCCCATAGGCGCAGTGACCAAGTGGCCGCCCAGCGTGCCGGTGCCGCTGCCCCATTTCGTGGCCGTGGTCTGGCCCAAAGGCACCGACCCCAACGACACCGGCATGTACGTGGACAGCTGGGCCAAGGATACCAAGCGCGGCCCGATACGCGAGTATACCCGCGAATACAGCTTCGACCCCAAGGACCTCACCCCCACGGTGTACTATGACCGGCAGGTGAAGAAAGAAGTAAAGCTCGCCAACGGCAAGACGCGCGTGGTGTATGAGACCGTGGAAACGCCCGTGCCGCTGATCAAGGCCAACCCCTGGATATTCGTGAAATAAACGGGCGCGCTTGCGCCATTAACCCGCCGGGCCGCCCCGGCGGCTGTTCTTTGCGTTGGGAAGTTGTATAATTGAGCGAAGTCAACCCGGTAACGGAGAAGCTATGCGCATAGTCAAGATTTTATTGGTTTCAGTGATACTGGCTGGCGGCGCCGCGGCGGCGCGGGCCGGCTACTCGCCCGATTTCGACGGCGGGATAGACGTGAGGGTTGCCATACGGGCAGCCCTGGAGTCGGCGGCTTCGGCCGGCGGGCTGGTGCCCGACGTGCCCGGGCGGCCCGCCCCCGAACACCCGGTCTGGGTGAGCCTGGAGAAGAGCGAGATCGGCGCGCTGGACGAGGCGCTGTTCAAGGGCCTCCCGGTGGCGCAGAACAAGCGTATAGCCATCTACGAATTCGACGATTCCGAGCTTGGCCGGCTGGCCGACGGCATGCGCCGCTCCTTCCGCCGGGCCCCCGGTTTCCACGCCTATGCCACGCTGGAGGCCGCCCTGGAGGACCTGAAAGAGCCGCCGGCCGTGCCGCAGCGCGCCTATACCGTGGACCAGGCCCAGCGCGTGAAAGCGCTGCTGGCGCAGGTTAAAGAAGAACCCATCGCCGACCTGATAACCACGCTGTCGGCTTACAGGAACAGGGGCTACCGCAGCGCCACCGGCGTGGACGCCTCCAAGTGGCTGCAGCAGCGCTGGGCGCGTTTCGCCGAGGGCCGCCCCTATATTTCCGTGGCCCCGTTCAAGCACGCCTCTTTTTCGCAGGAGTCCGTGATCGTCACCATGCTCGGTTCGCGCGAGCCTGAGAAGGTGGTGGTGATAGGCGGACACCTGGACTGCGTGGCCGGCTACGGCGACAGGCCGGCCCCGGGCGCCGACGACAACGCCTCCGGCGTGGCCGCTACGCACGAGGTGCTGCGCGCGCTGACGGAGGGCGGCTACCGGCCGGCCAAGACCATAAAGTTCATAGCTTTCGCGGCCGAGGAAGCGGGCCTGCTCGGCTCCGGCGAGATAGCCGCGGCCTTCAGGCGCGACGGCGTTAATGTGGAGGGCATGCTTAACCTCGACATGGTCAATTACAAGGGCTCGCAGGGCGACATTTATTTCGTCACCGACCATACCAGCGCCGGGCAGAACGCCTTCCTCGGCGGCCTGATAGACGCTTACCTGGGCTACGCCTGGGGCGAGTTCAAGTGCGGCTACGGCTGCTCCGACCACGCCTCCTGGACCAAGAACGGTTACCCGGCCTCCACGCCATTCGAGACGCTGTTCAAGGAACACAACCCTTTCATCCACACGGCCAACGACACGCTGGCCAACAGCGGCGGCAACGCCTCGCACGCTTTCAAGTTCGCCCGGCTGGGCGTGGCCTACGCCGTGGAGCTGGCGAAGTAACCGCGCCTTTGCGGCGCGGCGCAGAGTTAGGTAAGATATAGCGCGGCCGGCTACCGGCCGCTTTTCGGGGGGGATAATGTCCAAGATACTGATGATAGACGACGACGCCGATTTCAGCGCCCTCGCGTCCGCGCATTTCACCCGGCTGGGCTACGCGGTCACGCTGGCGCCCAACGGCAAGGACGGCCTGGCCAAGGCCCGCGCGCTCAAGCCCGACGTGGTCTTCCTGGACATCATGATGCCTGAGATGAACGGCATAGAGGTGCTGCGCGAACTGAAGGCCGCCGACGAGACCGCCGAGGTGCCGGTGATAGTGATGAGCGGCAAATACATGGACAGGGGCATGACGGACCTCTTCGCGCAGGAGGGCAACTTCAAGGCCTTCTTCGCCAAGCCCGTGGTGCTGGCGCAGCTGCAGAAGAAAGTGGAAGAGCTCGTAAAAAAATAAAGCGCGGCAAGCGGCCGTAGATCAACAGTGGAAAGAAGGATAACACAATGAAAAAGATATTGATGGCGGTACTCGCTGTTTTTGTTGCGGGGGCGCTGCTGGCGCTGATCGGCAATGGCCGGATTGGGCGCTTCCCCGTCGATGCGACCCCGCGCGGGGACAGGCTGATGTGGCAGGGCGATGTGCCCGCAATCGCGCCCGGATGGGACGCCTTCAAAGGCCCGCGTGAAGCCACCGCCACCGTTCCCGGCGCGGGGCTGGTGCGGCTTAATCCAAGCCCGCTGCCGCTGGCGTTGGTGGAGTCGTGCCGGGGGATTGGTCAGCCAGATCAATCAGCAGATCCTGCGTAAACACCTGCGGCAATTGCCGCGGCGCTGAGGCTCCCGGTGCATACCACAGGTACAGCGGCACGCCCGCCACGCCCTGCTGCGTCAGGAAGGCGGTGATCGCTTCGTCGCGCACCGTCCAATCGCCCACCATCGTCACCACGCCCGCTGCGGCGAAGGCATCACGCACCGCCTCGCGTTCGATTGCGACGCTTTCATTGACCTTGCAGGTGACGCACCAATCGGCGGTGAACCACACGAACACCGGCTTGCCGCTGGCGCGCGCCTTGGCCAGCGCCGCGCGGCTGAAGGCGGCGGGGTTGTGGATGCTTGCTGCCACCTCCTTGCCCTTCACCGCGTAGGTCGATGGCAGGGCAATCACGGCCACCACCAGGAACGGCGCGGCGATCAGGCCGAATGCGGGCCATGCCATCTTGCCGCTGCGCTGAAGCCGCCCGACCACCGACAGCGCGATCATCACGCCCAGCACCAGCAACAGCGCGATCAGCGCAAACGGTCGCCCGCCGACCTGCGCGGTCAGCCACACCAGCGCGAGCGCGGTCAGCCCCATCGGGATCGCCATGATCCGCCGGAACCGCTCCATCCACGGCCCCGGCCTCGGCAGCATCCGCCGCAGTGCCGGGATAAAGCCGAGCGCCAGAAACGGCAGCGCCAGCCCCAGCCCCAGCAATGCGAACAGCAACAAGGCTTGCGGCACCGGCAGCAACAGCGCCGCACCCAGCGCCGCCGCCATGAACGGGCCGGTGCACGGCGTGGCGACGAAAGCGGCGAGCAAGCCGGTGGCAAATGCGCCCGATGGCTCGCCCCCGCTGGTGATGGGCAATGCGGGCAGTTCAAACACCCCGGCAAAGTTCGCGGTAATCACCGCCGCCAGCACCAGCAACGCCACCACCACGCCGGGTTCCTGCAATTGGAACGCCCAGCCCACCTGTTCGCCTGCCGCGCGCAAAGCCAGCATCACCGCGCCCAGGGCAAGGCTCGCGATCACCACGCCTGCGGTATAGGCCAGCCCCTCGGCGCGCGCCTGCGCCTCACTGCCACCTGCACGCACAAGGCTCAGCGCCTTGAGGCTGAGGATCGGGAACACGCAGGGCATGATGTTGAGCAGCAGGCCGCCCGCCAGCGCGCCCAGCACCAGCGTCCACAGTGGCGGGATCAGCGCGCCCTGCGGCCCGGCGACCAGATCGCCCCCGCTCGGCACGTCGCCGGGGATCGCGCCAAACTCCACCCCCGCGTCCGCGTCAAACGCCAGAATTCCGCCGATCGCGCTCGGCGTATCGGGGCGGTATTCGGCCAGCGGAATCTCCACCGTCAGCATATCGCCTGCGCGGCGGAAGGTCTGCGTGGCGGCGTAATCGACCAGATTGGCGTTGCTGATGAACACGTGCGGATCATTGAGCGCCACGCTCGCGGGCAAGGGGATCGCCAGTCGCAAGGCGCTGCGCGTGATCGCGAAATCCGCCCCGGCGCTAAGCGGCGGCACCACCTCGGCCCGCCAGCGCGCAAAGTCACCGCCTTGACGCGCGTCAAGCAGCGCGTCCTGCGGCACGCAAATCTTGTCGGTGCAGGCGAGGTATTCGACATGACCGGTGATGCGCGGCAGCGCGCCAACATCCGCGCCCGGCGGCACAATCACCGGCACCAGCACGGCGTAAGTGCCTTCATAAATGTGGTTCATCAGCCCGCTGATGGTCAGCCGCTGCGGCACCGGATAGCGCGCCTCACCCACCTGCCAGCCATCGGGCAGGTCGAGCGTCAGCTTCATCCCCTGCCCCGCATCACCGGGGTTGGACCAATATCCGTGCCATTCGTGCGCGCTGGGCGTGAAGCGCAGCGCCAGCATCCATTGCTTGCCCGCCACCGGCGCGCCATCGGCAAACAACGTCACCGCGATGTTCTTATCGCCATAGAGCGCCCGACGCTCCGGCTCCTGCGCATGGGCCGCCGCGGCCAGCATCACACTTGCGATCAGCGCAAGCATCCATGCAGCGAATTGACGGGCGGAAAGCGGGAAGGTTCTTGCGCGGGACACAGCCTACCCTCTAGGCTGCGTGCGCAATCTTCGCAATCGGAGCGAACCCGTGACCAAGCCTGAAAATGAAACCCGCGACCTCGTGATCCTTGGCGGAGGATTGGGCGGGATGACGATGGCGCTCGCCGCCGCGACAAAGGGCCTTTCCAGCCACGTGATCGACCGCGCCGACCCGGCGGAACTGACCGCCGAGGGGTTTGACGACCGCGCCACCGCGATTTCCACCGCCAGTTGGCACCTGTTCGAAAATATCGGGATCGCTGATGGCCTTGACCAATTCGCCTGCGACATCGCCAGCATCGCGGTGACCGATCAGAACAAGCCCGGCAGGCTGGATTTCGAACCCGGCCCCGAAGGTGGCACGTTGGGGCGGATGCTGCCCAACCGGCGGCTGAGGCTCGCATTGTTCGAGGCTGCGGCCAAGGAGCCGCTGATCCACTGGACCGCCAAGGCCAACGTCACCGAACGCCAGCGCAGCGAATATGGCGTCGCCGCCATACTTGCTGATGGGCGCAAGCTGAAAGGCCGGTTGATGATCGCTGCCGAGGGCCGCCAATCGCCGACGCGGGATCAGGCGGGTATCACCATCGCCAAGTGGGATTACAAACACCGCGCGATCATCACCGGGCTGACGCACGAAAAGCCGCATGACAATGTCGCGTGGGAAATCTTCTACCCCGCCGGGCCGTTTGCGCTGCTACCGATGCGCGATGACGCCGACGGCACCCATCGATCATCGCTGGTGTGGACGGTGTCCGAAGCCGACGGCGCGGGCGTGATGAAGCTGGGCGACCGGGCGTTTCTGGCCGAGGTGGAAAAACGCATGGGCGGGGTGCTGGGCAAGGTGCTCAGCGTCGGCCAGCGCTCATCCTACCCGCTCGGCTTCCACCACACCGCCAAGATCACGGCACAGCGGCTCGCGCTGATCGGCGATGCGGCGCATGGCATTCACCCGATTGCGGGACAGGGGCTGAACCTTGGCCTGAGAGACGTGGGCGCGCTGGCCGAAGTGCTGGGCGAAGGCGCGCGGCTCGGCCTTGATCCGGGCGATCCCGAATTGCTCAAACGCTATGAAAACTGGCGCGGGCTTGATAGCTTCATGGTGGCGCTGGCGACCGATGGGCTGACGCGCCTGTTCGGAGTGCGGGGCAAGACCGCATCGGCGGTGCGGCGGCTGGGGATGGCAGCGGTGCAGCGCACGCCGATGCTCAAGAGCTTTTTCATGGACGAAGCGCGCGGGGTGGCGGGCGATTTGCCGGCTATCTTGCGGGCTTAACCACTTCCGTTCGCCCTGAGCCTCCCACACCCGCTCGCCCTGAGCCTGTCGAAGGGCTGTACTGCTTACGAAGCCAAGCA
>PHAL01000045.1:22149-24289 GCA_002840355.1 Elusimicrobia bacterium HGW-Elusimicrobia-3
CCCGCCTCAAAGAAAAGCGACCCTTCGACAAGCTCAGGGCGAACGGAGATGGGGTTTGCCTAAGGCATAACCAACGGGCTATTCAACTGCCGCACCGGGTTGCCCGCCCCGTCGCGCAGGCCGCGCTGATCGAGCACGGCGGCGGTTTCGATCACCTCCAGCGCCTCCATCGCCTTGCGAAAACGTTCGGCATCGGCGATCCAGGTTTCGGCCTTGTCCGCGCCGGGCATCCCTTTCACTTCATCGATCGCGTTCTGATAGCGGCCCTGTTCCAGCGCCCAGCGCGCACGTTCCAGCCGCCGTTGCGGTTCTGGCGATGGGGTGCTTTCACGCCGGAACACGAACAACTGGCTCAACTCGCGCTCGAACGAGGCCCATGACGGCCCATCGCTGCTTTCGCGCAGCTGCGGCCCCAAACCTTCTAACCGCGCAACCAGCCCATCCAGCCGGATCGGATTGCGCGAAAATTCGATGATGGTGGCCACCGCGTTGGGCCACTGATCGCCAAACCGCAGCCGTAACTGATCGGAAAGGTATCCCAGTTCCGCCCCGCGTTCGACCGCGCGGCGCGTGGCAAAGGCGATCAGCAGGCTTTCGGCGCGCGCGGCATTGCCTGCCGCCGCCTGCGCTTGCAGATCAAGCTGGGTCAGGCGTTGCTCCGCCGCCGCCAGCCGCTGATCCAGCCCGCCTTGCTGTTCCGCGACGCGTTCAACCGCCTTTTCGGCATTTTCAGCCTTGATCGCCTGGGAAAGCGCAGTCGGCGCTTCGGCAAGCGCGGGGGGCGAACCGCCAGCCGCCGCCTCTGCCGCAACGCTGGACTCAGTTCCCGGCGCGGGCACGCGATCAGGCTGGAAATTGTTCCACATCATATACCCCACCAGCACCCCGCCCGCGATAAACGCGGCGAGCGCGGCAATGATGATGCCTCTGCCAGATGACGGCTTGCGGAGGTTTGCGTAGTCCGGTGCCATTTTGATCCGTTCTGCGACCCTGATTGCTATTGCCGCGCCGTCGCCGCGATTACGGCTTGCCGGGCGGGGAAACGGGAATGGAGCGCGGCTTGTTGCACAAGTCAAACACCATTTCCAGCAGCGCGGCCTCATCCGGGCGGGCGGCGGTGTGGACAGCGGCCCAGCCTCCCCCCGCTGCCGCCGCAATCCGCGGCCCAAGCGCGGCGAGCGTAACGGCGCTGCGGGCGAGGCCGAGCCGGTCGCATTCGCTAGCGAAATGGCGTGCGGTAGCGGCGGAATGGAGCAGCACCAACACGCCGCCTGCCCTGAGTAGTGACGCTGCCGGATCAAGCGGCAGGGGCACGCTGCGATAGGCAATCACTTCGTCAAAGGTCACGCCAGCGGGCGCGGTCAGCGCAACGTGCTCCTCACCCGCGATGCGCAGCAGGTGAGCGGGCGCGGGTATAGTATCGAGCACACCTTGCAACCCGCCGCTGCCCACCATCGCCGCCGCAAAGCCCGCCGCGCGTGCGGCATCGGCGGTGGCCTCTCCCACGGCGAACACCGGCTTGCCGGTCAGCAGCGCGAGGTTCGGCCCGCCATGCGCAAACGCATTGGCGCTGCCGATCAACAACCCGTCGATCCCCGCAGGGTCGGGGCAATCCCAGTCCACAGGCCGGATTTGCGACAGCGCGTGGCAGGTGATCGCAAGGCCCATCGCGCGGGCTTTGTCGAGCGTCGCGGTCGGCCCCGGTTCGGGTCGCAGCGCAAGCAGCTGCAAGTTCATTGGTGCTTGCGGAAATGCGGGGCAATCCCCGGCGTGGCGCGCGCCAGCAGATCAGCGGCGAGCGCGCGGATCGGCGCATGGTCGTGCGGCGCAAAGGTGACGGTGCCTTCTATCCGCTCGACACCGTCAGGGCTGAACAGCGCGGCGCGCATCACGAGTGCGCCGCCGCCTGTTTCGCACAACACCGCGACCGGCGAATGGCAGGTGCCGCCCAGCTGCGCCAGCAGCGCGCGTTCAGCCTCCAGTTCGGCGCGCGTCGGCGCATCGTCTATCGCGGCGAGGAGCGCGGTGGTCGCCACATCATCGGCGCGGCATTCAATCGCGATCACGCCTTGGGCTGCGGCGGGGATCCATTCGTCCCAAGCCAGCGGCGCGCCCACATCGCTCTGCCCCAACCGTTCCA
>PHAL01000086.1 GCA_002840355.1 Elusimicrobia bacterium HGW-Elusimicrobia-3
GTATTGATGCACAGGTGGCGGTGGCCGGCCTTGCAGTTGCGGCAGTGGCCGCAGACGATGTGGCCCTCGCCGGAGACGCGCTCGCCGACGAAGTGTCCCTGCACGGCCTTGCCGAGCCTGGCGATCTCTCCCACGAACTCGTGGCCGACGTGCATGGGCACGGGGATGGTCTTCTGGGCCCACTCGTCCCACTGGTAAATGTGTATGTCGGTGCCGCAGATCGCGGTCTTCTTTATCTTTATGAGGACTTCGTTGTCGGCCGGTTCGGGCGCCGGCACGTCCTGCATCCACAGGCCTTTCTCGGCTTTTGCTTTGACAAGGGCTTTCATGCTTTTCTCCTCCGCTGGACGTCCATCGCTAATATTATACCGATTTATCGGCCTTTATCCGCCCGGGGCCGCCTTAACCGGTCCGGCCTAAAATGCTAATCTTTTTCACATGCTCCACCGTAACGCCCTGGCCGTTCTCCTCGCCCTGGCCGCCGCCGCGCCCGCCGCCGCCGCCCCCTCGGCCTCCATTTTTTATTTCGACCACAGCTACCGCATCACCTCCGGCCTGTCCGAATCGGTGGAGGAGGTCATCAAGTCCTCCGCCTCGCTGAAGCTGGAGAAGGTGCTGACCGAGCTGACCTATACCAACGGCGACACCTTCCTCCTTGAGGGCCCCGAGGACCTCAGCGCCCGCGAGCTCAACGCCACCACCTCCTACGCGCTGATAGAGGAGGCCGACGCCATAGACGGCGCTTTCTCCATAGCGCTGCCGCCGCGGGACCTGGCGGAGGCTACCGCCGCCGCGCTGCGCGAGAACCTGCGCCCCTACCGCGAGGTGGAACTCCGGCGCGTGCAGCTGCTGCGCGGCGTTTCGCCGGCCGGCATAAAGTTCCGCGCGCTGCGCGCCCCCTGGCGCGCGGCCAAGCCGCTGTGGGAGCCCACGCTGCGCTCGCGGCAGCTGGTCTCGGCCGGCGAGCGCCTCGACGAATTCTCCGTCTTCTCCATCCCCACCGGCCTCGACGGCATCAGCCGGCGCATGGTGGAGGAGGGAGCGGATAAGCGGACGGCCGTGATGCTGAGCCTGGGCGCCGGCGGCACGCTGGCCGGCGCGCTGATGAAAGCCGGCCCCGCCAGGACTTTAGCGTACATGCGCGCCGCCGGCGCGGACATAGCCGCGCTGGACCCGGAGGACCTGGCTAATTTCAGGGCCTGGGCCCGCAGCGGGGCGCTGAAGGTCTCCACCGCCGCGCCGGAATTCATCTGCACCAACCTCAGGATCACCGATCCCGAGCTGGCCGGCCTGGTACAACCCTACGCCGTGCGCGAGATCGCCGGCATCCGCACCGGCTTCATCTCGCTGGTGCGCGCGCACTCCCCGTCGGAACTGGCGGGCTCCCCCTTCGAGGTGTGGGATCCCAGGGACGAGAAGGCGCTGTACCGCGTCATAGACCAGCTGCGCGCCGGCGAGAAGGTCAAAGCGGTGGTGGCGGTCTCCTTCCTGAAGAGCGGAGAACTGGGCTGGCTGCTTAATTTCAGCGGCATAGACGTGCTGATAGGGCCCAAGGCCTGGGACACGGAGAGCGGCCGCAGCACCCGCGTAGTGCTGCGCGGCTGGGAGAAGGAGACGCACACCGGCCCGGCGCTCACGGTTTTCCCGGACGCCGGCGGCGCCGGCGTCATACGCCTGGAACGCGGCCCAAGAGGGTCCCTGGCCGCGCTGGAGTCGGGTCCTCCGCCGGAGGACGGCCGCGAGCCCGTTTTTTACCGCGAGCAGCTCTACATGAAGGAGCGCATCGCCCGCTATTTCATGGGCTCGGGCGATTCGGTGCTGCCGGACCTGCGCGCCCGCGGCGGCTACACCATACACGCTTTCTTCAACATGGCCGCCGCGCTGCTGCGCAAGGAGTACGGCGCCGAGGCGGCCATAGTGAAGGTGAAGCCGTTCTCGAGCCGGGTGCCGGGAGAGATCCCCTCCTCGATGGTGAGCACGTGGCTGGGCCCCGACGAACCGCTGGCGCTGGCGCTGGTGCCGGGTTTCCACCTGCGCGAACTGGCCCGCCGCGCGGTGCCGGAGGGCAGCGACGCCGAGGCCTACCTGGGAGCCGAATACCTAGCCGTCTCGGGCCTGGACAAATCAGGGCGGCTGGGAGGACTGCCCATAGTCCCCTCCGAAACCTATCTTACCGCGCTGCCGGCCGGCATGGCCGAGGGCAAACCTTTCATCAAGGTGCTGAAGCGGCCCGAGGGCGCCCCCGAAACCCTGCACGCCGCCGTGCTCGGCGCCCTGCAGGAGCTTAAGGCGACCACGGCGTCGCGCCTGGCCTGGGAAGAGGCCATCCTGGAGGCCGCCCGCAACGTGACGGCGCCGCGCTCGGTCTGGCGGCTGAACCTGCGCAACCTCTCGGCGCAGATGGTGGATACCGGCGTGCGCGCGCCCGGCGGCTACGGCCAGGTCAACGAGTCCCGCATCAGCGCGGCCGACCAGACGCAGATGCAGGGTTCCGCCCGGCTCTTCTCCGAGTTCTATTCCGAAAGTTTCAGGCTGGACGTGGGCGTGTCGGCCGATTACGGCAAGACCGTGCTGCGCCCCAAGGGCCAGCCGCGCCTGACCACCGAGAGCGCGGACCAGCTGGTCTACTCCGGCGAGCTGGTCTACCGCTGGCGCAAATTCGACGGGCGGCTGGGCAAGCTGGTGGCGGGCCCCTACGCCTCGGCGGCCTACGACACCGAGTTCGCCCGCGCCGGGAACCTGCCGCTGCGCAAGG
>PHAL01000046.1 GCA_002840355.1 Elusimicrobia bacterium HGW-Elusimicrobia-3
CCGGCGCCCCGCCGCCCCCGCCGCTTCCCATGCCCGATTTCAGGAGCGCCGCCCTGGAGGCGGAGCTGCGCTCGCTGCGCGAGGAGATCGAGGCCCTGAAGAACAGGCCTGCCCCGCCCCCGGCGGCCCCGCCGCCTCAGCCCGGCAGCGGGGAGGACTTCGCTTTCCGCCTGGAGCGCGCCGAGAAAATGGTGAGCGAACTGCGCCAGCACGCGGCCGCCTCCGACGAGGCGCTGCGCGCCGAGGCGGCCAAGGCCGTCTCCAAGGACGAGATAAAAAATATAGACCTGAAGGTCACCGACCTCGCCGCCACCTTCGACTCGCTGTCGCGCAACTATGCCGGCGAGGGCGAGCTGGCCGCCCGGCTGGAGAAGGCCGAGACCGCGCTGGCCGGCATGAAGACCGCCCTGGAGGGGCAGCAGCGCAAGGTGCGCGCCGAGCTGGACACGCTGGCCCCGCGCGCCACGGCCGACGAGCTGCGCGTGAACCTGGCGGCCGCGCTGGCCGCGCTCGACGAGATCAAGCTTAATTACGGGCAGTATTCCGACGAGCTCTCCGCCGTGGCGGCCGAGTGCCGCAAGGCGCTGGGCGAGGCGCAGGGCCTGGCCCGGGCCGCCGCGCAGGGCGGCGCGGCGGGCCGCTTCGACGAGCACCTGAAGGACGCCGTGGCGCGGGCCAATACCCGGCTCTCGGAACTGGAGACCGCCATGCACGCGGGCTTTTCCGAACTTTCCGCCAAGCTGGGCAGCAGCGAGGTGCTCTATAACAAGATGTTCTCCGCCGCCGAGGAACGCCTGGCCAAGAGCCTGGAGCCGCGGCTGAAGGATATGGACGGCCAGCTGCGCTGGCTGCGCGAGAACCTGATCCGCCTCTCCGACGATTATACGGTGGTGGCGGAGCGCAAAATGAGGGCGCTGGAGGCCAAGTACGCGGCCTTCGAGGCCATCTCCAGGCGCATGGACGCCATAGACGCGGCCCTGAAGAAAGGGGGGAGAATAGGCCTCCCATAATTATATATTTATAAATATAATTATATATACCTAAACGAACCGCCGCGAGGGCGGAGCCCGGGCAGCCGGGGAGAGGGCCGGCAGCCAGCCGGCCCTTGTTTTTTGTTGACGCGGCGGGCGCGAATCGGGGCGGCGGCCGGGCGGCCCGGGCGCGGCCGGGCGCGCGCGGTAATGCGCGGGCGCAGGCCCCGCAAAACGCGGCAGCGGAGAAAAAAACACTTTTCACGTCGGAGAAACGCTTTTTTCCGCGCGGCGCGCGGCGGCCGCGCTGAAAACGCGGAGGAGCGCCGCGGCCCGCCAGGCAGCCGCGAAAAAGCCGCGGGAAGAACCGGGAAAAAACACAAAGCTTTACGCAAGGCGCAAGTATTTGTGTATAATATGCACATGGCGCAAGAGCGTTTCTCCGACGAGAAAACGGAGAAAAAAATAATTAAAAAAAATACTTGCAGAAATTAGTTGACAGTGTTTTTTTAATTGTGCTATACTAATCTTGTTGTCGGAAACAGCCCCCCACAAAGGGCGCGAACCAAAAAAGCCAACAACACGATCTTTCAAAGTAAAAACAACAGTGCGAAACAAAAAAGTTTTTTGAAAAGCAGCAACTCAAAAAACGATTTCTCCGACGAGAAAAAATAGTTGTTGACAAGGTTCGCAGATTTGTGATAAGATTTCTTTACGGTCGCGAACAAAAGCCGCGACAGTAATAACCGACCTTCTACCTGTGGAGTGGATTCCACAAAACAGGAAAAGGGTTTGCTCTCTAAAAAATTATGTATGAATGGGCACCCTGAACGTGCGAAACAGGGGATGTCAAAAGAGGCCAGGCCTTAAAACCTGTCTGAACTTCTGACCGATCCTGCGGAACATGTTGATGGTGTAATATACGAAGCAATTACCTAATGGTGTGATAACTAAGTTGGTTATGAACAATAGTAATAGAGCTAATTAGAACTTCTCCGTAAATGCTAATAGTAAATGGTAAACAGAAATGTTTATTATGAGCTGTTACGGATTTTTTGGAGAGTTTGATCCTGGCTCAGAGTTAACGCTGGCGGCGTGCCTAACACATGCAAGTCGAGCGAAGAGTACCAGAGTATCGGGCTCTTAGCGGCAGACGGGTGAGTAACACGTAAACAATCTGCCCTCGAATGGGAGACAACCAAGCGAAAGTTTGGCTAATACCCCATACAATCCTCTTGAGGCATCTCAAGGGGATGAAAGGCCCGCAAGGGTCGTTCGAGGAGGAGTTTGCGGCCTATCAGCTAGTTGGCGGTGTAAAAGACCACCAAGGCTATGACGGGTAGCCGATCTAAAAGGATGACCGGCCACAAGGGCACTGAGACACGGGCCCTACTCCTACGGGAGGCAGCAGTGGGGAATTTTGGACAATGGACGAAAGTCTGATCCAGCGACGCCGCGTGAAGGACGAAGGTTTTCGGATCGTAAACTTCTTTTGCAGGGGACGAACATCCGCAAGGATTTGACGGTACTCTGCGAATAAGCCACGGCTAACTACGTGCCAGCAGCCGCGGTAATACGTAGGTGGCGAGCGTTACTCGGAATTACTAGGCGTAAAGCGCGTGTAGGCGGGAGGTTAAGTCTGCTGTTAAATCTCATGGCTCAACCATGAAATGCCGGCGGATACTGGCCTTCTTGAATTCGGTAGAGGTAACTGGAATTCCAGGTGTAGCGGTGAAATGCGTAGATATCTGGAAGAACGCCAAAGGCGAAGGCAGGTTACTGGGCCGCAATTGACGCTGAGACGCGAAAGCTAGGGGAGCAAACAGGATTAGATACCCTGGTAGTCCTAGCCGTAAACGATGTAGACCAGGTGTGGGAGGTATCGACCCCTTCCGTGCCGACGCTAACGCATTAAGTCTACCGCCTGGGGAGTACGGCCGCAAGGTTAAAACTCAAAGGAATTGACGGGGGCCCGCACAAGCGGTGGATCATGTGGTTTAATTCGACGCTACGCGAAGAACCTTACCTGGGCTCGAACGACTAGTGGTAGTCCTTATGAAAGTAGGGGCGACCCGCAAGGGAGCTAGCCGAGGTGCTGCATGGCTGTCGTCAGCTCGTGTCGTGAGATGTTGGGTTAAGTCCCGCAACGAGCGCAACCCTTGTCCTGTGTTGCTACCCCGCAAGGGGAGGACTCTCAGGAGACTGCCGTGGATAACACGGAGGAAGGTGGGGACGACGTCAAGTCATCATGGCCTTTATGTCCAGGGCTACACACGTGATACAATGGTGCAGACAGAAGGTTGCAAGACCGTAAGGTGGAGCCAATCCCCAAACTGCACCCTAGTTCAGATTGAGGGCTGCAATTCGCCCTCATGAAGCTGGAATCGCTAGTAATCGCAGATCAGCAGGCTGCGGTGAATACGTTCCCGGGCCTTGTACACACCGCCCGTCACACTACGAAAGTTAGTTGCAACAGAAGTACCCCGGATACTCGGGGTCCCAAGTTGTGACTGGTGATTGGAGTGAAGTCGTAACAAGGTAGCCGTACGAGAACGTGCGGCTGGATCACCTCCTTTATTATTTTTCTTCACGGAAAAATATAGGTCGGTGCCATCAACCTTCGGTTCAGGGTGACCATTCATACATAACTTTTGGGCTCATAGCTCAGCTGGTTAGAGCGCACGCTTGATAAGCGTGAGGTCGATGGTTCAATTCCATCTGGGCCCATCGCTCTAAAAAAATCAGCGGCTATGACGGCTTGGCGGCCATTTCGGGGCAGTAGCTCAGTTGGGAGAGCGCCTGCTTTGCAAGCAGGAGGTCGCCGGTTCGATCCCGGTCTGCTCCAAAACTCTTGGCAGACCAGAGAAAAAATACTATAATAGTTACCCCCTAGCGGCCCCGGGCCGGAGCGGACTTAACTAAAAACAAATTTTCGGTTCTTTGACAATTCAAGCGCAAATTCTAACGGTCAAACCGTAATTCTCCTTCGGGAGTGGGTAAGACTAAAACGAATTATAAAGCAAAAGCGTCTTAATTTAGCATAATTAAGACACTACAATTAATAGATCACACCTTAGTATACATATGTGATAAGAAGAACGAACAAATAAGTAAAGTTAAGGCAAAAGTAGAATACAAGTAGTACAAACATAACCTTAATAGCTTAGGATTAAAGAATAAGGCCAAGCTACAAGGGTATATGGTGGATGCCTTGGCACTAGAAGTCTATGAAGGACGCGATAAGCTGCGATAAGCCTCGGGGAGGAGCAAATATCTTTTGATCCGAGGATTTCCGAATCGGGCAACCGTTAGGGGTATTCCCCCTAAATCTTTGCGTAAAGTGGGAGCCGTCAGGCACCTAGATAGCGCACTGAAGACAACCCTGGGAAGTGAAACATCATAGTACCAGGAGGAGAAGAAATCAACGAGATTCCCTTAGTAGTGGCGAGCGAACTGGGAACAGCCTAAACCGGATGGATTTATTCATCCGGGGTTGCAGGGTCCGTCCGGTGCAGAACCGGGAAGTTACAAACCGTGAGATAGCCGAAGCTTCTGGAAAGAAGCACCATAGCGGGTGATAGTCCCGTAGGCGAAATCGAAGCGGCTTCCGATGGATACCTAAGTACCACTGGTCACGTGAAATCCGGTGGGAATCTGGGGAGACCACTCTCCAAGGCTAAATACTCTCTAGTGACCGATAGTGAACAAGTACCGCGAGGGAAAGGCGAAAAGAACCCGTGACCGGGAGTGAAATAGAACCTGAAACCGTATATCTACAAACTGTCATAGAGCTATGCCCGACCGCAAGGAAGGGAATGCTCGATGGCGTGCCTGTTGAAGAATGATCCGGCGAGTTACGTAGTGCGAGCAAGGTTAAGTCGGCAGTAAACGACGGAGCCGTAGCGAAAGCAAGTCTGAATAGGGCGATTAGTTCGCATTAGTAGACTCGAAGCCAAGTGATCTTACCCTGGCCAGGATGAAGTCACCTTAACCGGTGATGGAGGTCCGAAGTGTTAAACGTTGAAAAGTTTCTACATGAGTTGGGGTAAGGGGTGAAAGGCCAATCGAACTTGGTGATAGCTAGTTCTCCCCGAAATAGCTATAGGGCTAGCGTCGTGTTTTAACCCGCGGGGGTAGAGCACTGAATGATGTAGGCTGGGCGACCCCCGGTCCGAACTCAATCAAACTCCGAATACCGCGGCGAACAACACGGCAGTCAGTTCATGAGGGAAAAGCTTCATGTGCAAGAGAGAAACAGCTCAGACCGCCGATCTAGGTCCCAAAGTACATGCTAAGTGGCAAAGGATGTGGGTTTACATAAACAGCTAGGAGGTTGGCTTAGAAGCAGCCACCCTTTGAAGAGTGCGTAACAGCTCACTAGTCTAGCGAACCTGCGCCGAAAATGACACGGGGCTAAGCATGTCACCGCAATCGCGGATGGACGATATCGCGAGATATCGTTCGTGGTAGGGGAAGCGTTCGTACTGCAGCGAAGGCGTACTGAAAAGAGCGCTGGAGCGGTACGAAGTGAGGATGCCGGAATAAGTAGCGATAAACAAGGTGAGAATCCTTGTCGCCGAAAGCCTAAGGGTTCCTTGAGCAACGTTCGTCGGCTCAGGGTCAGTCGGGCCTAAGTCGAGGCCGAAAGGCGTAGACGATGGACATCTGGTTAATATTCCAGAACTATAGTGGACGCGTCATCACCTAAGGAGGGACGCAGTAGCGCAAGCTTACCGGGTAAAGGTTGTCCCGGAGAAAGAAGGAAGGCTAGGTCAGATAGGAAAATCCGTTTGACCGTTAACGCTGGAATTCGAGACTAGTGCCGGTAACACGGCGCGAAGTGGCCCAAGCACGCTGCCTAGAAAAACTTCGTAGGGAGTTTCCATTATAACCGTACCGTAATCCGACACAGGTGGGCGAGTTGAGTATACTAAGGCGCGCGAGATAACCTACGTTAAGGAACTAGGCAAACTGACTCCGTAACTTCGGAATAAGG
This sequence comes from Elusimicrobia bacterium HGW-Elusimicrobia-3, assembly GCA_002840355.1. Taxonomy (GTDB): domain Bacteria; phylum Elusimicrobiota; class Elusimicrobia; order Elusimicrobiales; family UBA9959; genus UBA9959. The sequence continues at coordinate 5,968 of PHAL01000046.1, forward strand.
AGTGCCCCGGTAGGAGTGTGGGATTTAAAGACCACGCTGTGAAAGGGTCGCAGTGAAATGGGGATCGTGACTGTTTAACAAAAACTTAGGGCTCTGCTGAAATCGCAAGATGACGTATAGGGCCTGATGCCTGCCCGGTGCTGGAAGGTCAAGGGGAGGGGTTAGCCGCAAGGCGAAGCTTCGAACTTAAGCCCCAGTAAACGGCGGCGGTAACTATAACCGTCCTAAGGTAGCGAAATTCCTTGTCGGGTAAGTTCCGACCTGCACGAATGGCATAACAAAGATCCCGCTGTCTCAACGTAGGGCTCGGCGAAATTGTGGTGCAAGTGAAGACGCTTGCTGCGCGTATCTAGACGAAAAGACCTCGTGGAGCTTTACTGTAACTTGTCATTGATTTACGGTTTTAGTTGCGTAGGATAGGTGGGAGCCGGTGATCCCAGGGTTTCGGTCCTGGGGGAGGCAACGGTGAAATACCACCCTATTGAAATTGTGAATCTAACTTCGTAGCCGTCATCCGGCCGAAGAACATTGGCAGGCGGGCAGTTTGACTGGGGCGGTCGCCTCCCAAAGAGTAACGGAGGCGTACCAAGGTTTCCTCAAGGCGAATAGAAATCGCCTGTCGAGCGCAATGGTAGAAGGAAGCTTGACTGTGAGGCCGACGGGCCGAACAGGGACGAAAGTCGGTCATAGTGATCCGGTGGTACCTCGTGGGAGGGCCATCGCTCAACGGATAAAAGCTACCCCGGGGATAACAGGCTGATCTGGTCCAAGAGTCCACATCGACGACCAGGTTTGGCACCTCGATGTCGGCTCATCGCATCCTCCCGCTGAAGCAGGTGGGAAGGGTTGGGCTGTTCGCCCATTAAAGCGGTACGTGAGCTGGGTTCAGTACGTCGTGAGACAGTACGGTCTCTATCTGATATGCGCGCAGGATACTTGAGGGAAGCTGCCTACAGTACGAGAGGACCTAGGTGGACGAACCGCCCGTATACCAGTTGTCGTGCCAACGGCATAAGCTGGGTAGCGGAGTTCGGTAGGGATAAACGCTGAAAGCATCTAAGCGTGAAACCCGTCCCAAGATAAGGTATCCCTGGACGTTAAGTCCCAGAAGACCCCCAGAAGACTACTGGGTTGATAGGCCGGATGTGTAAGCATAGTAATATGTTCAGCTAACCGGTACTAATCGGTCGTGAGGCTTGGCCTTATTTTCTAATCCTAACATTAGAACACATAAGACTAAGGTGTGGTTTTGAATAACTTTTGCTTTATGATACGCGCTTCCTGTGATTAATTAGACCGGTGTTTATTCCGGAGAGGTTACACCCGTTCCCATTCCGAACACGGCAGTTAAGGTCTCCAGGGCCGATGGTACTAACACCCAACCCGGTGTTGGCAGAGTAGGTCGATGCCGGTCTTATTAATCGCAGGAATCGCACTAAGCGCTTGAATTGTCTAAGGATCGAAGCAGGACTAATAAAAAATGAAGATCTCGAAGACCGATAAAAAAGAACAGGCGGAGATACTTGGCAAGGAATTTGCGGCCAAGGACACTTTCTTCGCTACGTTCAATGGCATGAAGTTCAAAGATGCCAACGGCCTTCGCGATTCCCTGCGCCCGACCAAGGCTAAGTTCAAGGTAATGCGCAACACCGTCGTGTCGCATGCCCTCAAGAACGCCTCCCTGAAGCCCGCCGACGAGACCGTCGCCCAGGGCCCTACCGCCGTCGTCACCATGGAGGATCCCAACGAGATCACCCGCGTGGCCAAAGAGCTGATGGCGTTCGCCAAGGCTAACCCCGGCGTGAAATGGAAGGGCGGCTTCTACGAGAAGAACTGGCTTACCCCCGAAGATATCACCAAGCTTTCCAAGATCGGCTCCAAGCCCGAACTCCTGGGCCAGCTCGCCGGCACGCTGTACACCGCCGTCGCCCAGATCCGCTGGGTGCTGGAAGCCCTGAAAGAGCAGAAGGAAGAGGGCGCCGCGCCTGCCGCCGCCCCCGAAGCCCCCGCTGCCGCCCCGGCCGACGCCCCGGCGCAGCCCTAATCAATAAAAAATTTGCTATAATATAAGTAGATTGGTGAGTAAGTAGTCCGTGTTTAGATCCTTCACTCCTCCATCTGCGGTTCAGCTATCTATAAATTTGTCGTAAATCCTGGTAGTCCCGCCAGTCAATGGGATAAACCCCCTAGCCGACGAGGCTCGGGGGGCTACTAAAACAGACCGCCTCCCGGCGGAAAAAGGAGCCCTAAAATGGCCGCACTCAGCAAAGACCAGATGTTAGACGCAATCTCCACGATGACCATAATGGAACTCGCGGACCTTGTTAAGGGTATCGAAGACAAGTTCGGCGTGAAGGCCGCCCCCGTTGGTGGCGTGGCCGTTGCCGCCGCCCCCGGCGCCGCCGCCGTTGAGGAAAAGACCGAATTCACCGTCGTCCTCAAGGCCGTCGCCGATCCCGCCAAGAAGATCAGCGTGATCAAGGTTGTCCGCGAGATCACCGGCCTGGGCCTGAAAGAGTCCAAGGACCTGGTGGAAGGCGCCCCCAAGAACGTGAAAGAGGGCGTGGACAAAAAGACCGCCGACGAGCTCAACAAGAAGATCACCGAAGCCGGTGGCGTTGTCGAGCTGAAGTAACTATCCGTAAAACCGCCGTCCGCTTAAAAGCGGGCGGCGGTGTCGTTTAGGCCGGTTTTAGCCGGCTGCCAGTATCGTACCCGGTATTTTGTGTCAAATAAAGCTTATAAGCGGTAACATAAGCGGGGTAGACTCATCCCTTCTGCCGAGAGGCCGGAGGGATAGTCTGCTGTTCGGTAAAAATTACGAGGTGAACTGATGAAACATCTTAACTTCTCGAAGATAGGGCAGATTCTCAAAGTACCGGACCTCCTCGACATGCAGAAGCAGTCCTTCGACTGGTTCCTCCAGCTCGACGAAAAACCCGAAAACCGCAAGATCCAGGGCCTCCAGGCCTCCTTCGTCGACGTCTTCCCGATAGAATCGGCCGACGGCACGATGGTGATGGACTTCCTCAAGTACGAGCTCGGCACGCCCAAGTACGTCGGGCCCGAAGAAGCCCTCTCCCGCGGCGGCTCCTACTCCGCCCCGCTCAAGGCCTTCATGTCGCTGTCGCTCAAGCAGGAGAGCGGCAAGCTCAAGCACATGATCGACCAGGACGTCACGCTGTGCGAGCTGCCCATCATGACCGACACCGGCTCGTTCATCTTTAACGGCGCCGAGCGCATCGTGGTCAGCCAGCTGCACCGCTCCCCCGGCATCATCTTCGAGGAAGACGACGAAAAGAAGCAGTCCGTCCTCGGCAAACCCCTCTTTTTCGCCCGCATCATCCCGTACCGCGGCGCCTGGGTGGAGTTCGAATTCGACACCGACAACGTGATGTGGGTCCGCCTGGACCGCAAGAAGAAGATCCTCGCCACCACTTTCGTGAAAGCCGCCGGTCTCGAGACCAACGCCGAGATCCTGCAGGCCTTCTACCCGGCCGTCGAGGCCGTCGTCAGCCACGACAACGCCGCCAACATCATCGGCAAGTACGCCATCGAGGACATCGTGGACAAATCCTCCGGCGAGGTCGTCTGGAACCTCGAGGAGAAAGCCGGCCAGCCCATCGACGAGAAAGCCTTCAAGTCCATGCTGGACCGCAAGCTCAAGTCCGTGCGCCTGATCAAGGGCAACCCCAAGGAAGAGAATCCCGGCGTGATCCTGGCCCTCGAGGCCAAGAACCAGCCCAAGACCGCCTCCGACGCCCGCTACGAGATCTACAAGAAAATGCGCGGCCAGGACTTCATCGTTAAGGAACAGGCCGAGGAATACCTCGACAATATCATGTTCAAGAGCCTGCGCCGCTACGATTTCTCCATCGTAGGCCGCTACAAGGCCATGCGCAAGCTGCGCCCGCTCTACGAGGAACTGTCCAAGAGCGACAAGCGCTTCAAGGTGCCCGGCGACAAGCTGCGCAACATCAACCTCGAAGACATCATCGTCACGATCAAGTACCTGATGGCCCTTAACTCCGGCGCCGCCGGCTTCGACTACCAGGGCGTCAAGTTCGAGTTCAAGGTCGACGACATCGACCACCTCGGCAACCGCCGCGTGCGCTCCATCGGCGAGCTGCTCGAGAACCAGATCCGCGTCGCCCTCGTGCAGATAGCGCGCAACGTGCGCGACCGCATGAGCAAGGAAGACAAGACCGTCACCCCGCGCACGCTGATCAACGCCGCGCCCGTGGTGGCCATCATGAGGAAGTTCTTCGGTACTTCCCAGCTGTCGCAGTTCATGGACCAGATCAACCCGCTGGCCGAGCTGACCCACAAGCGCCGCCTGTCGGCCCTCGGGCCGGGCGGTCTGAACAGAAAGCGCGCCGGCTTCGAAGTCCGCGACGTGCACTACACGCATTACGGCCGCGTCTGCCCCATCGAAACGCCCGAAGGCCCGAACATCGGCCTCATCGTGTCGCTGGCCAGCTACGCCAAGGTGAACCAGTACGGCCTCATCGAGACCCCGTACCGCAAGATCACCAACAAGAAGGTTACCGACGAGGCCGAGTACGTGACCGCCTATAACGAAGACGACATCTTCGTGGGCCAGGCCAATACTCCGATCGACGGCAACAAGCTCTCCAGCGACCAGGTGTACGGCCGCATCAAGGACGAGTACGAGTTCAAGGACGCCGCCGACGTGACCTACATGGACGTGAGCCCGCTGCAGGTGGTGTCCATCTCCGCCGCGCTCGTGCCCTTCCTCGAACACGACGACGCCAACCGCGCCCTGATGGGCTGCAACATGCAGCGCCAGGCCGTGCCGCTGCTCGTGACCGAGGCCCCGCTCGTCGGGACCGGCATGGAGCAGGCCATCGCCCGCGACAGCCGCGCCTGCGTGACCGCCCGCACCACGGGCAAGGTCATTTACGCCTCCGCGGACATGATCGCCATAAAGCCGGAGCACTCGAAAGAGCCCGACATTTACCACCTCATCAAGTACCGCCGCTCCAACCAGGACACCTGCGTCAACCAGGTGCCCATCGTGGAGAGCGGCATGGACGTCAAGAAGGGCGACATCATCGCCGACGGCCCCTCCACGCAGAACGGCCAGCTCGCGCTGGGCAAGAACCTGCTGGTGGCCTTCATGAGCTGGGAAGGTTACAACTACGAAGACGCCATCCTGCTTTCCGAGAAGGTCGTGGAACAGGACCAGCTGACCTCGGTGTTCATCGAGGAGTTCGAAGTGGAAGCCCGCGACACCAAGCTGGGCCCCGAAGAGATCACCCGCGACATCCCGAACGTGGGCACCGACGCCCTGGAGCACATCGACAGCGACGGCGTGGTTATCCCGTCCACGATGGTGCGCCCCGGCGACATCCTGGTCTGCAAGGTCTCGCCCAAGGGCGAGCAGCAGCTCAGCCCCGAAGAGCGCCTGCTGAAGGTCATCTTCGGCAAGAAGGCCGAGGACGTGACCGACACCTCCATGCGCGTGCCGCCCGGCGTGTACGGCAAGATCATCGGCACCCGCGTGTTCGTGCGCCGCGAGAAGCTCTCCAAGCCGGAGGAGGACCGCCGCAAGAAAGAGATCGACGCCGAGATGAACTATAACCTCGACGCGCTCAAGGAGTTCCGCAAGGACACCGCCAAGCGGGGCACCGACACCGAAGAGTTCTGCAAGCAGATGGAAAAGAAGATCAAGGAGAAGTTCGCCCGCGAGAAGGAGATGCTGAAATCCTCCGGCGAACTTCCCGTCACCGTCAACAAAGTGGTGAAGGTGCACATCGCCCTGAAGCGCCGCCTGCAGGTGGGCGACAAGCTCTCCGGCCGCCACGGCAACAAGGGCGTCGTCGCCCGCATCCTCCCCAAGGAGGACATGCCGTATATGCCCGACGGTACCCCGGTGGACGTGCTGCTGTCCCCGCTGGGCGTGCCCTCGCGCATGAACATCGGCCAGATCCTCGAAGTCATGCTGGGCTGGGCCGGCAAGCAGCTCGACACCCAGATGTCCTGCCCCGTGTTCGACAGCGCGGCCGAGGACAACAAGGATTACTGGAAGTACTGGGAGACCAAGCGCGGCAAGAAGCGCGGCGAGGTCACCATAGACGACGTGCTCGCCGACATCCAGAAGAACCCCAGCGCCGAAAAGCCCGGCGTCATACAGATGGTGCAGCTGGCCAAGGATCACCTGATGGCCAAGGGCGTGCCGGAGGAATACCTCCCGGACGACTACTGCCGCATCCAGCTGTTCGACGGCCGCACCGGCGAAGCCTTCCACGAGAAAGTCACGATCGGCTACATGTACATCCTCAAGCTGATCCACCTCGTCGAAGACAAGGTTCACGCCCGCAGCACCGGCCCTTACAGCCTCATCACCAGGCAGCCCCTGGGCGGTAAGGCCTTGTTCGGCGGCCAGCGCTTCGGCGAAATGGAAGTCTGGGCGCTCGAAGGTTACGGCGCCGCGTACACGCTGCAGGAGATGCTGACCGTTAAGTCCGACGACTTCACCGGCCGCACCAAGATGTACGAAGCCATCATTAAAGGCGACTTCCCTCCGCAGCCCGGCGTGCCGGAATCCTTCAAGGTGCTCGTGAAGGAACTCCAGGCGCTCGCGCTCGAAGTGGATCTGCTCAACACGCCCCACGTGCCTACGTTCCAGCCCGAGATGGAACTGGCGGCCGAGCGGGCCGCCGAGAAGGCCGCTTCCAAGAAGAAAGCGGAATCCAAGGCGTAATTACCGGAAGCAACAAACGGCCAACGCCGGGGAAACCCGGCCGCGGCCGGAGCGGACAAACGATAACCGGAGAACACTATGGACATGATGTCGGAAGTTAAAAACTTATTCAACGCGGGCAAGACCAAGAAGCGCGCCAAGGAACTCAATTACGCGGCCTTTAACGGCATAAAGATCGGCCTCGCCAGCCCGAGCAGGATCCGCAACTGGTCCTTCGGCGAGGTGAAGAAGCCCGAGACGATCAACTACCGCACGCTCAAGCCCGAGCGCGACGGCCTGCTGTGCGAAAGGATCTTCGGACCCTCCAAGGACTACGAGTGCGCCTGCGGCAAGTACCGCTGGGTGAAGTTCAAGGGCGTGGTCTGCGACCGCTGCGGCGTCGAAGTGACCGAAGCCAAGGTGCGCCGCGAGCGCATGGGCCACATAGACCTGGCCTGCCCCGTCGCCCACATCTGGTTCCTCCGCAAGAGCCCCAGCCGCATCGGCATCATCCTCGACATGCGCCCCACCGACCTGGAGAAGGTCGTGTACTACGCGGCGTACGTCGTGCTCGACGACACCAAGGACCCCGTGACCGGCCGCGTGGAGCACAAGCGCGGCGAGGTGTTCACCGAGAGCCAGCTCAGCGAGGTCAAGAAGAAGTACTCCAAGATCAAGGTCGGCATCGGCGCCAACGCCATCCAGCACCTGCTCGAGAACATCGACATCAAGGTCGAGATCGAGCGCATCCAGAAGGAACTGCCCGCCATCAAGAGCGACGCCGACCGCTCCAAGGCCATCAAGCGCCTCAAGATCCTCGAAGGTTTTCTCGCCAGCGGCAACCGCCCGGAATGGATGATCATGACCGTGCTGCCGGTGCTCCCGCCGGACCTGCGCCCGCTGGTCCCGCTCGAAGGCGGCCGCTTCGCCACCTCCGACCTCAACGACCTGTACCGCCGCATCATCAACCGCAACAACCGCCTCAAGCACATCGAGGCCCTCCGCGCCCCGCAGGTGATGATCTACAACGAAAAGCGCCTCCTCCAGGAAGCCGTCGACGCCCTCATAGAGAACGGCGCCCGCGGTAAAGTGGTCCTGGGCGCGGCCAACCGCCCGCTCAAGTCCATCTCGGACATCCTCAAAGGCAAGCAGGGCCGCTTCCGCCAGAACCTGCTGGGTAAGCGCGTGGACTATTCCGGCCGCTCGGTCATCGTCGTCGGCCCGAACCTCAAGCTCAACCAGTGCGGTCTCCCCAAGGAGATGGCGCTCGAGCTGTTCAAACCCTTCGTGCTCGCCGAGCTGATCAAGAAAGAGAACATCACTCTGAAGGTCGCCAAGAAGAAGATGGAGCACGCGGACAACGAGATCTGGGACATCCTGGAGCGCGTCACCAAGAAGCATCCCGTGATGCTCAACCGCGCCCCCACGCTGCACCGCCTCGGTATCCAGGCTTTCGAGCCCGTGCTGATCGAGGGTCTGGCCATCCAGCTGCACCCGCTCACCTGCGCCGCCTTCAACGCCGACTTCGACGGCGACCAGATGGCCGTGCACGTGCCGATCAGCCAGGAAGCGCAGATGGAAGCCCGCATGCTGATGATGGCCACCAACAACATCCTCAGCCCCGCCAGCGGCAAGCCGATAGCCAACCCGTCGCACGACATGGTGCTCGGCGTCAACTACCTTACCAAGATCAAGGCCGGCGAACCCGGCGAGGGCAAGTTCTTCAACGACAAGGAAGAGGCCCTGACCGCCCACCAGCACGGCGTCGTCGACCTGCACGCCAAGATCAAGGTGCGCGGCATGAACGACACCACGCACGAGTCGGCCGACTACGACGCCGAAGCCAAGGCCTGGAAGAAGCCCGGCGACTGGAAGGATTACGTCACCGTGGGCCGCCTGATCTTCTTCGAGATCCTGCCCGCCAAGCTCGACTGGAAGAAGTACAACAAGGTGCAGGGCAAGAAAGACCTGTCCAACCTCGTCGACGAGTGCTTCAAGAACCCGGAGGTCGGCCACCACGCCACCGTGCTGCTGCTCGACCACCTGATGAACCTCGGCTTCCATTACTGCACCGTGTCCGGCCTGTCCATTTCGCTGGCCGACATGAGCGTGCCCGGCAAGAAGGCCGAACTGATAGAGAAGGCCCAGAAGATGGTGCGCGCCATCGGCGACCAGGCCCAGGACGGTATCATTACCGAGAACGAGCGCTACAACAAGATCATCGACATCTGGACCAAGGTCAGCGACCGCGTCGCCGACATGATGTTCGAGGAGATGGAAAAGCAGGAGACGCGCCCTTACAGCGTCAAGGAACCCCGCTTCAACTCCGTGCACATGATGCAGGGCTCCGGCGCCCGCGGCAGCCGCCAGCAGGTACGCCAGCTGGCCGGTATGCGCGGTCTTATGGCCAAGCCCCAGAAGAAGCTGACCGGCGGCGTCGGCGAGATCATCGAGAACCCGATCTTGTCGAACTTCCGCGAAGGCCTCACCGTGCTCGAGTACTTCATCTCCACCCACGGCGGTCGTAAAGGTCTCTCCGACACGGCCCTCAAAACCGCCGACGCCGGCTACCTTACCCGCCGCCTCGTCGACGTGGCCCACAACGTGGTCATCACGATGCCCGACTGCGGCACCATCAACGGCGTCGAACTGAAGGCCCTGCAGAGCGGCGAGGAAGTCATCGAGTCGCTGGCGGACCGCGTTACCGGCCGCGTGCTGCTCGAGGACGTCAAGATCACCGACTCCGAAGGCAAGCTCAAGACCATCGCCAGGAAGGACGAGCTGGTTTCCCCCGAGACCGCCAAGGCCATAGAGAAGGCCGGCGTGGAGAGCGTGTTCGCGCGCTCCGTGCTCACCTGCGAGGCCGAGACCGGCATCTGCGGCAAGTGCTACGGCCAGAACCTGGCCACCGGCTACCAGGTGGAGCCCGGCGAAGCCGTCGGCATCATCGCCGCGCAGTCCATCGGCGAACCCGGCACGCAGCTGACGCTCCGCACGTTCCACATCGGCGGTACCGCGTCCCGCGTTCTGGAGAACACCGAAGCCCGCGCCAAAGGCAAGGGCAAGCTGGAATTCAGGAACGTCCGCACCGTCAAGAACCGCGACGGCCACGACATCTGCGTCAGCCGCGGCGCCATCATCCTGGTGAAGTACGACGACGCCAAGAAGCTGCCGCAGGAAGAGATCAAGCTGAGCTTCGGCGCGCGCATCCACGTCGCCGAGAAGGCCGAACTCCGCGGCCCCAGCGACAAGACCAAGAACGACGGCACGCTGATCGCCGACTGGGACCCGCATACGGTGCCGATCATCACCGAGCACGACGGTAAGGCCAAGTACCTCGACATCAAGGAAGGCGTCACGCTGCACGAGGAACGCAACAAGGTCACCGGCATCATCGAGCGCAAGATCATCGAGCACCGCGGCACGAAGCGCAACCCGCGCATCGTCGTCGAGGCCGGCTCGCAGCTCGTCGGCTCGCATACGCTGCCTACCGACACGATCATCATCGTCGAGCAGGGCGAAGAGGTGAAGAAGGGCGACGTTATCGCCAAGATCCACCGCGACACCGCCAAGACCAAGGACATCACGGGCGGTCTGCCCCGCGTGGCCGAGCTCTTCGAGGTCCGCCGCCCCAAGAACGCCGCCATCATCACAAAGATCGAAGGCCTCGTTTCCCTCGGCACCAACGCCAAGGGCCTGGTGGAAGTCTCCGTCAAGAACGAGGAGACCGGCCAGGTTGAAGCCTACGCGATACCTTACGGCAAGCACCTGGTTGTCTACGAAGGCGACCGCGTGGCCGTCGGCGAAGCCCTCACGGACGGCGCCGTGGACATGCACGACCTGCTCGCCGTCAAAGGCGTGAAGGAAGTGCAGAACTACATCGTCGACGCCATCCAGGAAGTGTACCGTCTGCAGGGCGTCAACATCAACGACAAGTACATCGAGATCATCGTCCGCCAGATGCTTTCCAACGTGAAAGTGACCGAGCCGGGCGGTACCTCGCTGCTCAAGGGCGAGATCGTGCACAAGGGCGGCTTCAAGACCGAGAATCAGGCCGCCGGCGCCACCGGCCACGAGCCGGCCCAGGCCGAGCCCGTGCTGCTGGGTATCTCCAAGGCGTCGCTCGCCAGCGAGTCGTTCATATCGGCCGCCAGCTTCCAGGAAACCACCCGGGTGCTGACGGACGCGGCCACCACCAACAAGGTGGATAGTTTAAAAGGCCTCAAGGAAAATGTTATAATAGGACATCTGGTCCCCGCGGGCAGCGGTTTCGCTACGCGCAAGCTTGCTGACGAAGAGGAAAAGAAGAACAAGGAGGAGTAACCGGAAGGGTGAAACCTTTCCCGGTGTTCATATGGCTACTATTAACCAGTTAATCAGACACGGCCGCTCTAAGACGCGGACGTTCAGCAAGGCCCCCGCGCTCAATTCGTGCCCGCAGCGCCGCGGCGTTTGCACCCGCGTCTACACCACGACGCCCAAGAAGCCCAACTCGGCCCTCCGCAAGGTGGCCCGCGTGAAGCTGACCAGCAAGCAGGAAGTCACCGCCTACATCCCGGGCGTCGGACACAACCTGCAGGAGCATTCCATAGTGATGGTGCGCGGAGGCCGCGTTAAGGACCTGCCCGGCGTGCGCTACCACATCATCCGCGGCGCGCTCGACGCGTCCGGCGTGGAAGGCCGCATGCAGAGCCGCTCTTGCTACGGCGCCAAGCGCCCCAAGGGCGAGAAGAAGCCCGGCCGCAAAGGCGCGGAAGCCGGTAAGTAACGCAGCTAAATTAATAAGGACTGGATAAACTACTATGCCTAGAAAAGGTTTAAAGCCCCGCGAACGCCGTGACGCTCCGCCGCCGGAGTTTAAATTCAACTCCGTGCTGCTGGCCCGCATGATCAACAGGATCAACTTCCAGGGCAAGAAGATCGTGGGCGAGCGCATCATGTACGGCGCGCTCGACATCATCGCCGAGAAGACCAAGGAAGACGCGTTGGCCGTGTTCACCAAGGCCATCGAGAACGTCCGCCCGCTCCTCGAAGTCAAGGCCCGCCGCGTCGGCGGCGCCAACTACCAGGTGCCGATAGAAGTTCGCCCGGCCCGCTCCGCCACGCTGGCGATGCGCTGGATTCTCACCGCCGCGCGCGGCCGCAAGGGCCGCCCGATGGCCGAGCACCTGGCCGAAGAACTGCTCCTCGCGTGGAAGAAAGAAGGCGCGGCCTTCAAGAAGCGCGAAGACACCCACAGGATGGCGGAAGCCAACAGGGCCTTCGCTCATTACCGCTGGTAATCCTGATCCTCTTGTGAGGTTCCGCCAGGCAGCCGGGAAACCGGCCGCCTGGCCCCAAAATTATAAAGCGGCAAGGACAATATGGCAGAACTCGACCTTCGTAAAGTACGCAACACCGGAATCATCGCCCACATCGACGCTGGTAAAACCACCACCTCCGAGCGCATCCTTTATTATACGGGCAAACAGCACAAGATCGGCGAGGTGCACGACGGCACCGCCACCACCGACTGGATGCCCCAGGAGCGCGAGCGCGGCATAACCATCACCGCCGCCGCCATCAGCACCCAGTGGGCCGGTTATACCGTCAACATCATCGACACCCCCGGCCACGTGGACTTTACCGCCGAGGTTGAGCGCTCGCTGCGCGTGCTCGACGGCGCCGTGACCGTGTTCGACGGCGTGCAGGGCGTGGAGCCCCAGAGCGAGACCGTGTGGCGCCAGGCCGACCGCTACAGCGTGCCCCGCGTCGCCTACATCAACAAGATGGACCGCATCGGCGCCGACTTCTACATGTCCGCCAACTCCATCGTGGAGAAACTGGGCGCCAACGCCGCCCCCATACAGATCCCGATAGGCGTCACCGAGACCTACAAGGGCCTCGTGGACCTCGTCAAGATGAAGGCCCTGATCTGGGTCGGCGACGACCTGGGCGCGCACTTCGACGAGTTGGAGATCCCCGCCGACCTCAAGGAAGAGGCGCAGCAGTACCGCGAGAATTTCATAGAGAAGCTGGCCGACGTCGACGACAAGATCGCCGAGAAGTTCCTGGCCGGCGAGACCAACTACACGATCGAAGAGCTGAAGGCCGCCATCCGGCGCGCCACCATCGCCTGCAAGTTCTTCCCCGTGCTGTGCGGCTCCTCCTATAAGAACAAGGGCGTGCAGCCCATGCTCGACGCCGTCATAGATTACCTGCCCTCCCCGCTCGACGTGCCCGCCATCAAGGGCGTGGACGAACTGGGCAAGGAAGTGGAGCGCCACCCGAGCATCACGGAGCCCTTCTCCGCCCTGCTCTTCAAGATCCAGCCCGACCCGTTCGTCGGCAAGCTGACGTTCTTCCGCGTGTATTCCGGCACCCTTAAGCCCGGCGACACCGTGTACTTCGCCCGCAAGAAGGCCCAGGAGCGCATCGGCCGTATCCTGCGCATGCACGCCAACAAGCGCGAAGAGATCAAAGAGATCGGCGCCGGCGACATCGCCGCCACCGTGGCCATCAAGAACGCCACCGTCGGCGAGACCATCTGCGACCCCGCCAACCCGATCATCCTGGAAGGCATGAACTTCCCCGAGCCGGTCATCCAGATCTCCATCGAACCCAAGTCCAAAGAGGACGAGGAAAAGATGGGCATCGCCATGGGCCGCCTGGCCGAAGAAGACCAGACCTTCCGCATCCGCACCGACGAGGAGACCGGCCAGACCATCATCTCCGGCATGGGCGAACTCCACCTGGACATCATCGTGGACCGCCTCAAGCGCGAGTTCAACGTGCAGGCCAACGTCGGCCGCCCGCAGGTCGCTTTCCGCGAGTCCATCAAGAAGAAGGTGGAGCAGGAAGGCAAGTTCATCCGCCAGTCCGGCGGCCGCGGCCAGTACGGCCACGTGTGGCTCACCGTGGAGCCCCAGGAAATGAACAAGGGCTTCGAATTCATCGACGGCATCAAGCAGGGCCGCATTCCCAAGGAATTCATCCCCGCCGTGGAAAAGGGCATCCGCGAGGCGCTCGACGCCGGCGTGATGGCCGGCTTCCCGGTAGTGGACGTGAAAGTGACGCTGTTCGACGGCTCCTTCCACGAAGTCGACTCCTCCGAGATCGCCTTCAAGATCGCCGGCGCGATGGCCTTCAAGGAAGCCTGCCGCAAGGCCGGCCCTTACCTGATGGAGCCCATCATGAAGGTGGAAGTGACCACGCCCGAAGTGAACATGGGCGACGTCATCGGCGACCTCTCGAGCCGCCGCGCCAAGATCAACGAGATGGCCAACCGCGGCAACGCGCGCGCCGTGCGCGGCACCGTGCCGCTCTCCGAGATGTTCGGCTACGCCACCGCCGTCCGCTCGATCTCGCAGGGCCGCGCCTCCTTCACCATGGAGCCCAGCCACTACGAAGAAGTGCCGCCGAACATAGCCAAGTCCGTCGTTGAAAAGCGCACGGCCGAGGAAGCGGCGAAGTAAATTTGTCCGCCGGTCGGCAAAACCGGCGGGCTTGAAAGCAAGCAAGAAACTCAAGGAGCATCAAATGGCAAAAGCAAAGTTCGACCGCAGCAAGCCGCACGTTAACGTGGGTACCATCGGCCACGTCGACCACGGCAAATCCACCCTGACGACCGCGCTTGTGAAAGTGCAGTCCGAGAAGGGCCTCGCTAATCTTAAGTCCTACGCCGAGATCACCAAGGGCGGCACGGTGCGCGACGACTCCAAGACCGTCACGATCGCCGTCTCCCACGTTGAGTACTCGACCGCCAACCGCCACTAC
>PHAL01000047.1:0-19605 GCA_002840355.1 Elusimicrobia bacterium HGW-Elusimicrobia-3
AGCAAAAGCCCCCCGGAAGGCGAGGCTTGCGTAAGCGCCGAGCCTGAGGGCGGCAGGCGCGCGCACGGTGTGCGCGACGCCGATTTTGCGTTCCTGCCCATATGGTAGGCCGCCACATTTCGGGGCATAAGGCATGATTCCCCCCTTTTTCGTTGAACCCTGTCCATGGATTTTGTTAATATATAACCATGCGGTTGAAATCCTGCTCCTGGAGGGCGGGAAAAGAAGCGCAATGTATAGACACGGAGGAAAGTCAAAAAATGGCACTTAACGTAACGATGAAAAGCATGTTAGAAGCCGGCGTCCACTTCGGTCACCAGACCTACAGGTGGAACCCCAAGATGGCCCGCTACATATTCGGCGAGCGCAACGGCATCCATATACTCGACCTGCAGAAGACCGTCAAAGAGATCAAGAAGGCTTACACCTTCGTGAAGGACTGCTCCAAAGCCGGAAAGACCTTCCTCTTCGTCGGCACCAAGAAGCAGGCCAAAGAGATCATCCGCGAGGAAGCCCTCCGCGCCGACGTCTCCTACGTGCACGAGAAGTGGCTGGGCGGCACGCTCACCAACTTCGAAACGCTGCGCAAATCCCTCAAGCGCTTCGACGAGCTCGACAAGTTCGAGGCCGACGGCCTGTTCCGGGTCATGTCCAAGAAAGAAGTTTCCCGCCTCTCCAAGGAGAAGGCCCGCCTGGTGAAGCTGCTCAGCGGTATCCGCAACCTGCGCAACCTGCCGGACATCGTCTTCATCGTGGACCCCGTCAACGAAGCCAATGCCCTCAAGGAAGCCCACAAGCTCAAGATCCCCATCGTCGGCGTCTGCGACACCAACTGCGACCCCGACCAGCTCGACTGGCCGATCCCCGGCAACGACGACGCCGCCCGCTCCATCCGCCTGTTCTGCGCCACCATGGCCGACGCCGTAGTGGACGGCCGCGCCGAGGCCGAGGCCGAGAAGGCCGCCGCCCACCAGCAGGCCCAGCAGGCCTCCGCCGTAGAGGCCGGCGAGCAGCAGCCCGAAGGCGACCCCCTCAACCAGGTTGAGGAAGCCCCCGTGGAAGAGCCGGTCCGCACCGAAGAATAAGTCTTCCATCGGAACAGGGGGCGCGGCTATTACGCCTGCGCCCCCTTTTTCAAGATTCACCAGCACCCAAGGAGATAAACACTATGGCGATAACCAGCGAACAGGTAATGACACTCCGGAGCCAGACCGGCGCCGGCATAATGGATTGCAAAGGGGCCCTTAACGAGGCCGGCGGCGACCTGGCCAAGGCCGTCGAGATACTGCGCAAGAAGGGCCTGGCCGGCCTGGCCAAGCGCGCGGGCCGCACGATGAAGGAAGGCATGGTCGTGTCCAAGAGCTCAGCCGCCGCGACCTCCCTGGTCGAGGTCAACTGCGAGACCGACTTCGTCGCCAAGAACCCCGACGTGGCCGCTTTCGCCGACGCGCTCGCCGCCGACATGCTCGCCGACGCCGATCTGGCCAATCCCTCCGAGAGCGAGAAGGCCAAGGAGCGCCTGCAGGCCGTCGCCGTGAAGATGGGCGAGAACATGGCCATCCGCCGCGGCGTCGTCTACGCCGCCGCCGCCGGCTCCGCCGTCAACGTTTACGTGCATTCCGACAACCGCAAGGGCGCTATCGTAGAGCTGACCTTCGACGGCGACATGGCCGCCGGCAAGGCCGACCTGGAGAGCCTGGCCAAGGAACTGGCGATGCAGGCCGTCGCGATGAACCCGAAGTACCTCAAGCGCGAAGAGGTGCCCGCCGACATCGTGGCCAAGGAAAAAGAGATCTACCGCGCCAAGACGGAAAAGGACGAGGCCGACGCCGCTGCCCGCGCCGTCGAGACCGGCCGGCCCTACAAGGCCAAGCCGGCCGAAGCCATCGAGAAGATGCTCGAAGGCCGCGTCAACAAGTTCTTCCAGGAATGCTGCCTGATAGAGCAGGCCTCCATACGCGACTCCAAGAAGAGCGTGTCGCAGACCGTGAAGGACCTGGGCGCCAAGCTCGGCGGCAACGTGGCCGTCAAGCGCTTCAGCTGCTTCATCGTCGGCGTAGAATAAGCAGCCGCAGGCCGTAAACCGCCGCCGCGGGTCCCCCACGGGCCCGCGGCGGCGGAAAACTATCCACAGGGAGGCATATGTACAAACGCGTACTTCTGAAGCTTTCCGGCGAAGCGCTGGGCACCCCCGGCGACTGCCGTTCCATCAGTTCCCCTTCCCTCACCTATATCGCCAAAGAAATTTCCTCGGGCCTGAAAAAAGGCATACATCTTTCCATCGTCATCGGCGGCGGCAACATCTGGCGCGGCGCCCGCGACGGCCGCATGATAGACCGCGTCACGTCCGACAACATGGGCATGCTCGCCACCATCATCAACGCGATGGCGCTGCAGAGCGCGCTGGAGCACGAGGGCGTCTCCACCCGCGTGCAGACCTCCATCGAGATCAGCCGGCTGGCCGAGCCGTTCATCCGCCGCCGCGCGATGCGCCATCTCGAGAAAGGCCGCGTGGTGATCTTCGCCGGCGGCACCGGCAACCCCTACTTCACCACCGACACGGCGGCCGCCCTGCGCGCCGCCGAGATCAACGCCGACGTCATCTTCAAGGCCACGCAGGTGGACGGCGTCTATACCGGCGACCCCAAGAAGGACCCGAAGGCGAAGCTGATCAAGGACATCACGTACATGGAGGCCATCAGCAAGGGCCTGAAGTTCATGGACGCCAGCGCGCTGACGCTCTGCATGGAGAACAACATCCCGATACTCGTGTTCAACCTGCACACTCCGGGCAATATCCGCAAGGCGCTGTCCGGCCAGCGGACCGGCACGCTGATCAGGCAGGGCTGAATATGGAAGGCAAGATCCGGGCGGCTATAGAACAGCATCAGGCGGCCGCGGCCGCGCTGGCGGCGGACCACGCCGCTATCGAACCTATAGCCCGGCTGCTGGCGGCTACCGCGCTGGCCGGCGGCAAGATCCTTGTCTGCGGCAACGGCGGCTCGGCCGCCGACAGCCAGCACATAGCCGCCGAGCTGGTGGGCCGGTTCAAGAAGGAGCGCCGCGCGATAGCCGCGGTGGCGCTCAGCACCGACACCTCTATCCTCACCTCGGTCAGCAACGATTACGGCTTCGACCGGGTCTTCGAGCGCCAGGTGGAGGCGCTCGGCCGCTCCGGCGACCTGCTGGTGGCCGTCTCCACTTCCGGCTCCAGCCCCAACGTGCTGAAAGCCGCCGTAAAAGCCAAGTCCCTCGGCATGGCCGTGGTCGGCTTCTTCGGCGCGGCCGGCGGGGCCATACTCCCCCACTGCGACCTGGCTTTTCTCGCCCCCTCTTCCGACACCCCGCGCGTGCAGGAAATGCATATCCTGGCGGCCCATATCGTCTGCGGCCTGGTAGAAGACGAAGTGGCGGCCGCCGGCTGACAGACACTACCGCTATAATTTAATATAATTACACTATGCCAGCGGGTTTTCCCCGCGGCACAGGAGGAGGGTCTATGGCTGAATTTTCAATGGAAGAAGTGCTCTCGGAATCCGAGATGGAGATGATGGAGAAGCTCGAAAAGCTTAAGCGCGAGCTTACCTCGCTGCGCACCGGGCGCGCCAACCCGCAGCTGCTCGACAACGTGTACGTGGAGTACTACGGCGCGCGCGTCCCCCTCAAGCAGGTGGCCGCGGTCTCCATCCCCGAGCCCCGCACGCTCGAAGTCCGCGCCTGGGACGCCGGCGCCGTGGACGCCATCGAGGCCGAGCTGCGCAAAGTGGATTTCGGTTCCTCCCCCAACCGCAACGGCGGCGTGATCCGCATCAACCTGCCCCCGATGACCGAGGACCAGCGCAAGAAGATGGTCAAGGTGGTCCACAGCATGGGCGAGGATTCCCGCGTCGCCGTGCGCAACGTGCGCCGCGACACCCTGGAGAAGGTCAAGAAGGCCCAGAAGGCCGGCGAGATCTCCGAGGACGATTTCACGCGCAACGAGGAGGCGGTGCAGAAGCTGACGGACGCCTTCGTCAAGAACGTCGACGACACGGTGGCCGCCAAGGAAAAGGAACTGCTCACCGTCTGATGTCCCCCAACAAGCCCGATCCCGCGCGCCTGCCCGCCCATGTGGCTGTCATCATGGACGGCAACAGGCGCTGGGCCAAAAAGCGCGGGCTGCCGGCCATAGCCGGCCACAAGGCCGGGGTGGATTCGGTGCACGCGGTGGTCAAGGCAGCCAGCGACGCGGGAGTGAAGGCGCTGACCATTTACGCCTTCTCCACCGAGAACTGGAACCGCTCCAAGCTGGAGGTCAGCGCGCTGATGTTCCTGCTCAAGCGGACCATCGCCGCCTACGCCGACGAACTGGACCGCGAGAACGTCAGGCTGATGTTCAGCGGCCGCACCGGGCAATTGCCGGCCGCGGCCCGGGCCGTTATGAGCGACGCCGTGGAGCGCCTGCGGAAGAATACCGGCATGACGCTCAATATCGCGCTGAACTACGGCGGCAGGCAGGAGATCCTGGACGCCGCCAACCGCGCCCTGGCCTCGGGCGCCAAGGCCGTGGACGAGGAGTCTTTCTCGCGCCTGATGTATACCTCGCCGCTGCCCGACCCGGACCTGCTGATCCGCACCTCGGGCGAAATGCGCATCTCCAATTTCCTGCTGTGGCAGGCCGCCTACAGCGAGTTCTATTTCACCGACACCCTCTGGCCGGACTTCGGGGCCGCGGAATTCCGCAAGGCCCTGGCCGAGTACCAGGCCAGAGAGAGAAGGAGAGGAAAATAATGCTTCTGCCCAGAGTACTCACAGCCCTGTTCGGCATCCCGGTGGTCCTGCTCCTTATCCGCGCCGGCGGCCCCGCCTACGCGGCCTTCGTCTTCGCCATAATCGCCGTCTCGCTGTACGAATACGCCACGATGATGCGTTTGGGTTCCAAGCCGGTGCAGTCCGGCGCGCTCTACGTGTTCGGCCTGCTGCTGCCGCTGTCGCTCTACTTCGACCGCTACGGCGCCGGCCTGCCCGGAGCCAACAACTTTTCCGGCTTCTTCGTCTCGCTGACGGTGATCGGCGTGATGACCTGGGAACTCTTCTCCCCCAAGAAATACCTCGAGCGCATGGGCCTGACGCTGCTGGGCATTTTCATGATCTCCTGGTGCCTGTTCCACCTTTCGGCCATCCGCGACCTGCGGCCTGCCGGCCTGTGGCTGACGCTGCTGCTCATCATTACCGTCTGGATCATGGACACCGCCGCCTATTTCTTCGGCCGCTCGTTCGGCCGCCGGCAGCTCTCCACGATCAGCCCCAAGAAGACCTGGGAGGGCGCGGCCGCCGGCTTCATCGCCGCCATCCTGACCGCCTGGGGCATCGCTAAATTCTCGGGGGCCTTCTCCCCCTCCTTCGCCGTCGGCGCCGGCGTCCTGATAGGCGTCTTCGGCCAGATCTCCGATATCGCCGAATCCATGCTCAAGCGCGCCGTGGGCGCCAAGGATTCCTCCAACATCCTGCCCGGCCACGGCGGCATCCTCGACCGCTTCGATTCCTATATCTTCCTGGCCCCGGTCATCTATTACTACGCGGTGCTCGCCCTCTGATGAAGAACGTCGTCATCCTGGGTTCCACCGGGTCCATCGGCGTCAACGCCGTCAAGGCCCTGCGCAAGCTTGGTAAAGGCTGGCGCGCCCTGGGCCTGGCGGCCAACTCCAACCTGGCCGCGCTGCGCGCCCAGGCGCGCGAGGTAAAGCCCGCTTATGTGGCCGTTTTCGAT
The DNA here is from genome assembly GCA_002840355.1 of Elusimicrobia bacterium HGW-Elusimicrobia-3. GTDB lineage: Bacteria > Elusimicrobiota > Elusimicrobia > Elusimicrobiales > UBA9959 > UBA9959. The sequence continues at coordinate 5,750 of PHAL01000047.1, forward strand.
TACAAGGCCTGGCAGGAATTGAAGGCCGATCCCCCGAAGGGCGCGAAGGTGCTGGCGCCCGGAGTGGAAGGCCTCGTGGAACTGGCCTCGCTCGCCCAGGCGGACGTGGTGCTCAGCGCGGTGACCGGGGCGGTGGGCTTCGCCCCGCTGCTGGCCGCCATCCGCGCTTCCAAGCATATAGCGCTGGCCAACAAGGAGCCGATGGTCATGGCCGGCGCGCTGCTGATGAAAGAGGCCGAGCGCTGGCAGGCCCGGATAGTCCCCGTGGACTCCGAACCGTCGGCCATCTTCCAGTGCCTTGCCGGCCTCAAGCCCGGCCAGTATGACGCCGCGCTCTCGCGCGTTTTCCTGACCGCCTCGGGCGGCCCGTTCTACGCCCGCAAGGGTTCGCTCGCCGGCGTTACCCCGGCGCAGGCGCTCAAGCATCCGCGCTGGAGCATGGGCCCCAAGATCACGGTGGACTCCTCCACGCTGATGAATAAGGGCCTCGAGGCCATAGAGATACAGAACCTGTTCTCGCTGCCCATTTCCAAGGTGCAGGTGCTGGTGCACCCGCAGTCCGTGGTGCACTCCGGCGTAGAATTCAGGGACGGCTCCGTGCTGGCGCAGCTGAGCTGGCCCGACATGCGCCTGCCCATCCAGTACGCCCTGACCTGGCCCGACCGCGCTCCGTCGCTGGCGGAGCCGCTGGATTTCTTCAGGCTGGCCCGGCTGGATTTCTTCAAGCCGGATTTCCGCCGCTTCCCTTGCCTGGAGCTGGCCTTCGAGGCCGCGCGGCGCGGCGGCATCTGCCCGGCGGCGCTGAACGCCGCCAACGAAGTGGCGGTAGAGCGCTTCATAGCGGGGCGCCTGAAGTTCACGGGTATCCCGGCGGTGGTGGAGAAAGTGCTCGCCGCCTGCCGGGGCGGCAAGGCCGGGCTGACGCTGGCCGCGGCGGTGGAGACTGACGCCTGGGCGCGCCAGAAGGCGGCCGACGCCGCACAGAGGATGAGGTAAAACAATGATCATATCCATACTTGCGGTGCTTTTCACTTTCGGCCTGGTGATCTTCCTGCACGAGCTGGGCCACTTCGCGGTCTGCCGCCTGACCGGCATCCGGGTGGAGGCCTTCTCCTTCGGCTTCGGCAAGGAACTCTGGGGGCGCACGAGCGGCCCCACCCGCTACTCCATACGTCTCATCCCCCTCGGCGGATACGTGAAGCCCGCCGGCGAGAGCCTCGACGAGCTCTCCGGCGACCCCGCCGAATATTTCGCCAAGCCCTGGTACGCGCGCTTCGCCGTGGTGCTGGCCGGCCCGGTGATGAACTACCTGCTGGCCTTCGTCCTCTTCTCCGGCGTGATCCTGCTGATGGGCGAGCCCCGCCCCTCGTCGGCGCCCGTCATAGGCGACCTGACCCAGGGCTATCCGGCCGAGATCGCCGGCCTCAAGGCCGGGGACCGCATAGTAGAGGTGGACGGCCAGCCGGTGCCAGGCTGGAAAGAGATGTCCGCCGCCATCTATACCAAGGTGGAGCAGGAGATCTCAGTGACCTACGAGCGCGCCGGGGAGAAAGCCTCCGTCACGCTCAAGACCCGCAAGGCCGCCGACGCGGGCGGGTCTCGCGGCGTGATCGGCATCGCGCCCGGCGTGGAATACGCGCGCGTGCCGCTGCTCAAGGGCCTGGCGATGGGGGCGCACCAGTGCTGGTACTGGACCGCCTTCACCGTGAAGACCCTGGCCTCCAATATCCACAAGCGCGAGAAGCCCGACCTGGCCGGCCCCATCGGCATCGTCAATATCGTCAGCAAGGCCGCCCACACCGGCGTAGCCGACTTCTTCTTCCTCATCGGCCTCATCTCGGTGGCCGTGGGCTTCTTCAACCTGCTGCCCATCCCGCTGCTCGACGGCGGCTGGATGCTGCTGTACCTCTACGAGGGGATCTCCCGCCGCAAGCTGACCGGCGACATGATGAAGTACGTCAACGCCGCCGGCATGGTGATGCTGTTGAGCATACTGCTGTTCGCCACCTACAACGATGTAATGCGCATCGTCACCTCGCGCTCGGCCAAGAAGGCCGCCGCGGCGCAGTCGCAGGCCAAGTAACATGGCCTGCTCCTGCCACGGCAAGACGCGCGAGACCCGCAAGGTGCGGGTGGGCCGCTTTACCATAGGCGGCGACAGCCCGGTCTCGGTGCAGAGCATGTGCAACACCGACACGCGCGACGTGAAGGCGACCGTGGACCAGGTCCGCCGCCTCGAGGACGCCGGCTGCGAGATCATCCGGGTGGCCGTGCCGGACATGGAAGCCGCGCAGGCGCTCGGCCGCATCAAGAGCGCCATTTCCATCCCGCTGGTGGCCGACATCCATTTCGACTGGCGCCTCGCCGTGGAGGCCGTGCGCCAGGGCGTGGACAAGGTGCGCATCAACCCCGGCAATATCGGCGAGCGCGACAAGGTGAAAGAGGTCGTGAAAGCCTGCAAGGCCGCCGGCATCCCCATCCGCATCGGTGTCAACGCCGGCTCGCTGAAGGCGCTGCGCGACAACCCGAAGCCCGCCTGGAAGCCCTACGACTGGGCCAAGCTGATGGTCAAGGAAGCCCTGGACGAGGCCCGCGTCCTGGAGCGCCTCAATTTCCGCGACATCGTCGTCTCGCTCAAGGCCGACGACATAGAGCGCACGCTGATGGCCAACTCGCTGTTCGCGTCCAAGTCAGATATTCCGCTGCACCTCGGCGTCACCGAGGCTGGCAGCTTCCTGGCCGGCACGGTGAAGTCCTCTCTGGGCATAGGCCTGCTGCTCACGCAGGGCATCGGCGACACCATCAGGGTTTCCCTGACCGAAGACCCGGTAATGCAGGTGCGCGCCGCCTACGAGATCCTCAAGGCCCTGGGCCTGCGGCAGTATGGTCCGGACCTAATCTCCTGCCCCACCTGCGGCCGCTGCCAGGTGAACGTGGGCAAGGTGGTCCGCGAGCTCGAGGACCGCATCTATTCCGACAAGCAGTTGCTCAAGAAGGCCGAGGGCATGAAGATCGCCGTGATGGGCTGCGTGGTCAACGGCCCCGGCGAGGCCCGCTCCGCCGACTTCGGCGTGGCCGGCGGCAAGGGCCGCGGCGTCTGGATAGAGAAGGGCAAGCAGATCAAAGTGGTAAAGGAAAGCGAGTGGGTCAACGAAGTGATCCGCAAGATCCGCAGCTCCAAATAGCGCCGCCCGCGGCGCGCACCGAGGAAACGAACGAAACTATGAACAAACCCGTCAACCAGCCGAAATCTGCCTCCGCCGCCATCACCACCCGCGCGCAGGACTACTCGCAGTGGTACCTGGACGTGATAAAGCAGGCCACCCTCGCCGAGCATTCCGCCGTGCGCGGCTGCATGGTGATCCGGCCCCACGGCTACGCGATCTGGGAGAAGATGCAGCGCGAGCTCGACGACCGCTTCAAGGCCACCGGCCATGAGAACGCCTATTTCCCCCTCTTCATCCCGCTGTCCTACCTGACGCGCGAAGAGAAGCACGCCTCCGGCTTCGCCAAGGAATGCGCCGTGGTCACGCACCACCGCCTCAAGTCCGTCAACGGCGAGGTGGTGCCGGACCCCGACTCCAAGCTGGAGGAGCCGCTCGTCGTGCGCCCCACCAGCGAGACCATCATCTGGGCGCAGTACAAGAACTGGATACAGAGCTACCGTGACCTGCCGCTGCTCATCAACCAGTGGGCCAACGTCGTGCGCTGGGAGATGCGCACGCGCCTGTTCCTGCGCACCGCCGAGTTCCTGTGGCAGGAAGGCCACACCGCGCACGCCACCGAGAAGGAAGCGCTGGAAGAGACCTGGCGGATGCTCGACGTTTACGCCGACTTCGCCGAGAACGTGATGGCCGTGCCGGTGATCAAGGGCCGCAAGACCGCCGGCGAGCGCTTCGCCGGCGCGCTCGAGACGCTTTCCATCGAGGGCCTGATGCAGGACGGCAAGGCCCTGCAGATGGGCACCAGCCATTACCTGGGCCAGAACTTCTCCAAGGGCGCCGACGTGAAGTTCCAGAACAAGGACGGCCAGCTGGAGTACGTGTACGCCAGCAGCTGGGGCGTCAGCACCCGCCTGATAGGCGCGCTGATCATGACGCATTCCGACGACGCCGGCCTGGTCCTGCCCCCCAAGCTCGCCCCGGTGCAGGTGGTGGTGATCCCGATCTATAAGAGCGACGAGGAGCACGTTAAGACCATGGAAGAGGCCTCCAGGGTGGCCGCGGAGCTGAAGGCCCTCGGCGTGGCCGTGCGCGTGGACGACCGGGACATGCAGCCCGGCGCCAAGTACTACGAGTGGGAGGGCAAGGGCGTGCCGCTGCGCATAGAGGTGGGCCCGAAGGACCTCGAGAAGGGCTCGCTGTGCATCGCCCGCCGCTTCGTCAACGAGATCCCCGGCGAGGCCCCCGACGCCCAGCGCCGGCGCCGCAAAGCTTTCCTGCCCAGGGCCGAGGCCATCGCCTCCATCGTGCCCACGCTGGCCGCCATGCAGGCGGAGCTGCTGGAGCGCGCCCGCAAGACCCGCGACGCCCGCACCAGGGTCATAGACAATATCGCCGACTTCGAGAAATTCTTCAAGGGCGAGGGCGGCGGTTTCGCCTGGGTGCACTGGGCCGGCAGCCCGGAGCAGGAGGACGAGATGGCCAAGCGCTTCGAGACCAGCATCCGCAATATCCCGTTCGAAGACCAGATCCCGGCCGCGGCCAAGGGCGCGGGCGTCTGCATCCTCACCGGCAAGCCGTCGGCCCAGCGGGTGCTGATGTCCAAGTCTTACTAGTTCCCGCCGCCAGCGCGGCTCAAGCGAAAAGGCGCCGCCTCCGGCGCCTTTTTGCCTTTATTTGCCCCCCCGCATTTGTTAGAATTTCTATATAGAAAAACGCCCACCGGCCCGCCCGGGCAGGGGGCTCCGGAGGACCCATGAAACCCAACGACTTCATTAAATTCCTTGATAAAGCCAAGATGTACGACCTGACCCAGCCGCTCAGCATCCACACCCCCCCGTGGCCGAGCTATATGCCGCTGCAGCTGCAGTATTTCAAGCGCATAGCCGGCGCGCATATGGGCCAGGGCGCCAACGGCCAGATCATGACCACCTCCAACCACGTGGGCACCCACATGGACGGCGAGATCCATTTCTACAGCGCCGGCCGCACGATCGGCGAGGTCCCTATGAAAGAATGGGCCGGCCAGGCCGTCGTCGTGGACATTTCCAAGGACGTGGGCGACTACGATCTCTATGAGCCCGAACTGCTGATGAAGCGCGCCGACATCCGCAAGGGCGACATCCTCATCATCAATACCGGCTACCACAAGTACGCCTGGTACGAGAAAGGCACCTGCGACGAAGTCCGTTACTTCTGCAAGCACCCCGGCCCCGGCCCCCGCTTCCACAAGTGGGCGCTCGACATGAAGTTCAAGTGGATAGGCGTGGACTGCGGCTCGGCCGACCACCCCATGAACACCATCATCCGCAACTGGCACCCCAAGCTCTTCGTCGAGGCCGAGAACAAGCTCTTCAAGACCTACGGCAAGAAATGGGACGAGATGTTCCCCACCGAGGAGTTCTACCAGGTGATGCACCTCAAGCTCTTCCCCAAGCGCCTCGTGCACGCCGAGAACATCGGCGGCGAGATAGACAAGCTGTCCAACAAGCGCTGCTGGCTGGGCTTCTTCCCCCTGAAGGGCATGGAGCTCGAGTCGGCCATGGGCCGCGTGGTAGCCTGGACCGCCTGAACCGGGCCTGACCGGGCCGGGAGCTTACGCTTCCGGCCCGATCATTTTGAGCGGGAGGAAAAATGCCGATAACAGCCGAATTCGAGTACGTCAAACCCAAAGACATGGAGGAGGTCCTTCATGTCTTTTCGCTTTACAAGGAAAAGGCCCGGGCCCTGGCGGGCGGCACCGACCTGGTAGTGCACCTCAAAGAGGGCCTGGCCAAGCCGGAAGTGGTGGTGGACCTTAAGGCCGTCCCCGAACTGGCCGGCTTCGCCCTGAGGGACAACACGCTGCGCCTGGGCGCGCTCGCCACCTTCACCGACCTGATAGAAGCCCCCGTGATAAAAGCGAAGTTCCCGCTGCTCTGGGAAGCCGCGCTGACCGTGGCCTCCACCGGCGTGCGCAACCGCGCCACGGTGGCCGGCAATATCTGCTCCGCCGTGCCGTCGGCCGACTCCGCCCCCGCGCTGGCCGTCTACGACGCCGTCGTGCTGACGCGCAGCCTTGGCGGCGCGCGCCGCGTGCCGGTAGCCGACTGGTTCACCGGGCCCAAGCGCACGGCGCTGCGCCCCGACGAGATAGTGGAGGCCGTAGAGCTGCGTCTGCCGGAGAAGAAGCACGCCGGCTGCTACATGAAGCTGTCACGCTACGAGGGAGAGGACCTGGCCCAGGGCGGCATAGGCGTGCTGGTCTTCGCCGACCACACCTACCGTGTGGCCGCCTGCGCGCTCGGGCCCAAGCCCGGCCGCTGCCCGCTGACCGAGGCCGCGCTGAACGGCAAGAAGCTGGGAGATAAGACGCTGCAGGCGGCCAAAGAGGCACTGCTGCGCGAGATCTCCCCCATCACCGACATCCGCTCCTCGAAGGAGTACCGCCTGCACATGGCCCAGATCATGCTGGGCCGCGCGCTCGAGAGCGCCTCCGCCCGGCTGCTGGGCAAGGGGCCCAAGTACGGCGCCGAGAATATCTGCTGACCGGAGCGACCATGAAAAATCACGACATCAAATTCACCCTTAACGGCGAGCAGGTGGCTCTTAGCGTGGAGCCCAGCGACGTGCTGCTGGACGTGCTGCGGGGCCGCCTGGGCATAAAGAGCCCCAAGGTGGGCTGCGACCGCGGCGACTGCGGCACCTGCACGGTCCTGCTCAACGGAAAGACCATACGCTCCTGCCTGGCGCTGGCCGTCGAGGCCGACGGGACGGAGATCGTGACGCTCGAGGGAGCCAACACCACGCGCAAGTGGACGCAGAAACTGCAGAAGAAGTTCCACGAGAAGAACGCCTTCCAGTGCGGCTTCTGCGCGCCCGGCGTCATCCTGTCTGCCACCGAGCTGCTGGAGAAAAACCCCAAAGCTTCCAAGCACGACATTAAAGAGGCCATCGCCGGCAACCTGTGCCGCTGCACCGGCTACGAGCCCATCGTGGAAGCCATCGAAGAGACCGTGAAGGGCAAATAGCCCAGAGGTAACTATGGACCTTCAGAAACTTAAAACCAAGCCCAGGAAAGCCGCCAGGACCGCGCCCGCGGCCGACGGCCTGAAAGTTGTCGGCAAATCCGTGCTGCGCGTGGACGGCTGGGAGAAGATCAAGGGCGCGGCGCAGTATACCGACGACCTGCAGTTCGGCCCTGGCCTGCTCTACGCGGCGCTGGTGGAAAGCCCCCACGCCCACGCCAGGATAAAATCCCTGGATACCTCCGCCGCCGAAAAACTGGGCGGCGTGGTGAAGGTGGTCACCGGGCGCAACTTCACTCAGAAGTTCGGCCTGTACATGAACGACCGCTACGTTTTCGCCACCGACATCGTGCGCTTCGTCGGCGAGCAGGTGGCCGCCGTGGTGGCCACCGACCCCAAGATAGCCCTGCGCGGCGCCGCGCTGGTGAAAGTGGAATACGAGGAGCTGCCGGCGGTGATGGACCCAGTGAAGGCGCTCGAGAAGGATTCCCCGCTGGTGCACCCCGACCTGGGCACCTACTCCCACGTGCCGTGGTTCTTCCCCAAGCCGGGCACCAACATCGCCCACTGGCGCAAGATCCGCAAGGGCGACCTGGAGAAGGGCTTTAAAGAGGCCGACCTGGTGCTCGAAGACACCTACTATGTGCCGCGCTACGCGCACTGCGCCATAGAGACGCATTCGGCCATCGGCCTCTACGACGCCTCCGGCCGCCTGACGATGTGGACCTCTTCGCAGTCCCCCTTCACGCAGCGCCACGTGTTCGCCGAGACGCTCAAGTCCTTCGGCCTCAGCCACAAGGACGTACGCGTTATCAGCACCTACATCGGCGGCGGCTTCGGCGGCAAGGCCGGCGTGACGATGGAGATCATCGCGGCCGCGCTGGCCATCGCCGTGCCCGGCCGGCCCATCAAGCTGCTGTGGAACCGCGCGCAGGAGTTCTACAATACCTACCAGCGCCTCGGCGTGACCGCCAAGATCAAGATGGGCGTCACCAAGGCCGGCAAGATAACCGCGCTGGACTTCAAACTGCACTGGGACGCCGGCGCTTACGTCGAGTACGGCGCCAACGTGGTCAACGCGGCCGGCCTGTCGGCCAGCGGCCCGTACCGCGTGGACAACATCAGCGTGGACTCGATGTGCACCTATACCAACCTGCCGCCCTGCGGCGCCTACCGCGGCTTCGGCTACTCCGAGTTCCTCTTCGGCCTCGAGTCGCATATCACCAGGATGGCGACCCAGCTGGGCCTGGACCCGGTGGAGTTCCGCAAGAAGAACGCCATCAAGGAAGGCGACATCCTGCCTTACGGCGCGCACATGAACCCCAACGGCATCCGCGAGGCCATTGAGAAGGTGGAGAAAGAGATCAAGTGGGGCGTCAAAGAAAAGTCCAAGGATCCCCGGAAAGCCATCGGCAAGGCCCTCGTCTGCTTCTGGAAATCCCCCGCCATGCCGCCCAATGCCAGCTCCAGCGCTTTTCTCAAGTTCAACGAGGACGGCAGCGTAAATATCCTGGTGTCCGGCATGGAGATAGGCCAGGGCCTGCTGACCGTGATGGCCCAGGTGGCCGGCGAGGTGCTGGCCCTGCCGGTGACCAAGATCCGCGTGGAGACGCCCGACACGGACCGCAATCCGTACGAGTGGCAGACCGTGGGCTCGCACGTGACGTGGGGCTGCGGCAACGCGGTCAAGCGCGCGGCCCTCGAGGCCCGCGAGCGCATCTTCGACCTGGTGCAGCGCGTGCACTGCCTGGATAAGAGCACCCTCTACCTCGAGGACGAATGCGTGCGCTGCCGCACCAAGCCTGACTTCTCCCTGCCGTTTCGGGACTTCGTCATCAACGGCATCCAGGCCGACGACCATACCTTCAAGGGCGGCCCCATCATGGGCTCGGGCGTATTCATGCCCGAGTTCGCCTCGGCCATCGGCGACCCGGAGACCGGCCAGGGCGGCCATCCTAACGTGCATTACACGACGGGCTCGGCCGGCATCATCCTCGAAGTGGACCGGGAGACCGGCAAGATGAAGATCAAGAAGGTGGCGCTGGCCGTGGACTGCGGCAAGGCCATCAACCCCGACCTGGTGAAGGGCCAGGTGGTGGGCGGCCTGCTGCAGGGCTTTGCCACCGTGCTCTACGAGGACATGCGCTACAATGAGAAGGGCCGGCTGCTGAACCCCAACTTCTCCGACTACAAGATCCCCACCGTGATGGACATGCCGGAGGTTGTGGTGCCGATCATCATCGAGGTGCCGCAGCCCGACGGGCCTTTCGGCGCCCGCGGCGTGGGCGAGCACACGATGATCCCGTGCGCCCCGCTGATCGCCAACGCCGTGGCCGACGCGCTCGGCGTGCGGATAAAGTCCATGCCGGTCACCAAGGAAAAGGTGGCCCTGGCCGCGAAGGCCGCCAGGAAATAAGCTCCGGAGGAACGCAACATGAAAGCAGCTCTCTGCCAGTTCGACATGAAGTGGGAGGACAAGGAAGCCAACAAGCGCCGCATAGCCGACATGCTGTCGGACTGCAAATGCGCCGCCGGCATCGACTGGCTGGTGTTCTCCGAGATGACGCTCAGCGGCTTCACGATGAACACGGCGGTTTCGGAGCTGGACGACTCGGACCGCGCCTTCTTCTCCGGCCTGGCGGCCGAGTACGGCATCAACATCTCCTACGGCGGCGTGGAGAAGGGCTACAACAACCTGATCACGCTGGACCGCAAGGGCAACCGGGTCAATACCTATTCCAAGATCCACCTCTACGCCTTCGGCGGCGAGGACAAGCATTACAACTCCGGCTCGAAGCAGGAGGTGTTCACGCTGGACGGGCTGCGCGTGATGCCGGCCGTATGCTTCGACCTCCGCTTCCCCTACCTGTTCTGGAACAAGGCCAAGGACGTGGACGTTTACGTGGTGATAGCGGCCTGGCCTATGCGCCGCTCCGAGCAGTGGATGACGCTGCTGCGCGCCCGCGCGGTGGAGAACCAGGCCTACTGCATAGGCGTGGACCGGGTGGGGCTGGAAGGCAAGATCGAATACTCGGGCAACTCGATGTGCTACGACCCGCTGGGCAAGACGGTGATCGACGCCGGTACGGCGGAAGGCATCTACCTGGCCGACGCCCCGCTGGACCCGGCGCTGGTGGCCAAGACCCGCGAGCGCTTCCCCTTTATCGGAGAACGCAAGAATTTCCCGTGGTAAATCCGGAGTAGACCAGAACGAAAAACACGGGGTCGGCCACACCGTGGCCGCCCCTCCTCACTCAGTCGTCGCGCTTACGCAAGCTCCTCCCTCCGTGAGGGTTTTTCTAACCTGGTCTACTCCGTCTTCGCAGTGCATTCTATGGATCTAATCTCATACGGCGACAGCATACCGGAGGGCGAGTACCGCCTGCATTCGGCTTTCGCCAACGCGCTGAATTTCCGCAAGGGCGGGCTGCTGGTCTCGGTGGTGCCCCCCCGCGCCGGCGCCGGGCCGCTGAACGTCGTGCTGCGGCAGCTGCCGCCCGGCGCCAAGCGCCTGCGCTCCACCCGCCTCTACCTGTATATCGACGAGAACCGCCTGCGCAAGGAGCCGGAGGCCCGCTACGCCTCGGCCGTGCCGCTGGTGGACGCTACTCCCGCCGCCCTGAGCGCCGCTCTGAAGGCGCTGGAGCGCGAGCTGGTGCTCAAGGCCCCGCCCAAGAGCCTGGCCTTCGTCTTCGATAAGAAACTGGAGAAGGCCTTCTCCCGCGTTTTCGAGCGCCAGCTCCTGATCCGCTTCAGGCGGGCGGTGACCCATATGCGGGCCGGGGATTATTCGCGCGGCGTAAAGACCATGCGCGGCCTTGGTTTCGGCCTGACGCCCTCCGGCGACGATTTCATCAGCGGCCTGCTGGCCGGCTTCAATTTCGCCATGCTCAACCTGCGCTACGACGCCGAGGGGCTGATAGAGAAGATCTTCTTCTACGCCGAGGGCGGCAACCTGGTCTCCAACTCCTTCCTGCGCTGCTCCTATGAGGGCAAGGTGAACGCGAAGACCGGCCGGCTGCTGCGGGCGCTGGGCGGCCGCGACCGCGGGGAGCTGCGGGCCGCGGCGCGCGAGGCGCTGGCCAGCGGCCATACGTCGGGAGCTGATTTCTGCGCGGGGCTGGTCTTCGCGCTGCGGCAGGCGCTGGAGGCGCGTTAAATAAAGGAACTTATGATAAAAACCGTGATCAAGAAGGGCGCTTATTTCGACTCGGTCTCGCTGATGCAGGTGGCCAAGCGGCTCAACGCCGTGCCCGGCGTCATCGACTCGGCCGTGGTGATGGCCACCGCCGAGAACAAGGGCATCATCAAGGCTTCCGGCCTGCTTACCCCGGAGATCCTGAAAGCCGGCGACAGCGACCTGGCCATAGCGGTCAGCGCCAGGACCCCGGCCGCGGCCGCGGCCGCTTTCGCCGCCGCCGACGACTTGCTCAACAAGAAGCCGGCCCAGGCCGCCGGCGCCGCGGACCGCAAGGCCGCGGGTCTGGACGAGGCCGTGAGAATGCTCGACGGCGCCAACCTGGCCGTCATCTCGGTGGCCGGGCGCTTCGCCGGCGCGCTGGCCGGAGACTGCCTGGAGAAAGGGCTTAATGTGATGCTCTTCTCCGACAATGTGCCGGTGGAGACCGAGGTGGAACTGAAGAAGGCCGCCGTCAAGAAGGGCCTGCTGGTGATGGGCCCCGACTGCGGCACCGCCATCATCAACGGCGCCCCCATAGCTTTCGCCAACTCCGTGCGCCGCGGCAATGTCGGCGTGGTGGCCGCCGCCGGCACGGGCCTGCAGGAAGTGACCACGCTGATCTCCAACGAGGGCGCTGGCATCTCCCAGGCCGTCGGCACCGGCGGGCGCGATGTGAAGGCCGAGGTCGGCGGGCTGACTTTTATACAGGCGCTGAAGCTGCTGGCGGCCGACCCGTCCACCGACGTGCTGCTGCTGGTCTCCAAGCCGCCGGCCGCCGAGGTGCTCAGGAAGATCATGGCCGAGGTGAAGCGGATAAAGAAGCCGGTGGTGGCGGTATTCATCGGCGGCGAGATCAAGGAAAAGATCAAGGAAGACTTCTACCCCGCCAAAACCCTTGAGGAGGCCGCCTACAAGGCCGCCTGCCTGGGCAAGGGCTGGAAGATAGGCAAGGCCCGCGAGATCATCTACGACCTGAACCTCAAGGCCGAGGAACTCGCCAGGAAGGAGGCGGCGAAGAAGAAGCGGAGCCGCTGCCTGCGCGGCCTGTTCACCGGCGGCACCTATGTCGGCGAGGCGCAGGTCATCCTGCCCGACCTGATCGGCGAGGTGAAGTCCAACGCGCCGCTGGACAAGCGCCTGAAGCTGAAGAATTCCATGGAGCTGTCCGGCCACGCCGTGATAGACCTCGGCGAGGACGAGTTCACCGTCGGCCGCCCGCACCCGATGATAGACTTCTCCCTGCGCAACAAGCTGATCGTCTCCGAGGCTAAGAAGCCGGAAGTGTCCGTGCTGCTGCTGGACCTGGTGCTGGGCTACGGCGCCAACCTCAAACCGCTCGAGGAGATACTCCCCCCCATAACGGAAGCGTTCCTGCGCAACAGGGAACTGTCCATCGTGGCGTCGGTGACCGGCACCGAGACCGACCCGCAGGTGCGCTCCAGGGTGGTGAAGGCCCTGGAAGCCGCCGGCGTGCTGGTGATGTCTTCCAACGCCGGGGCCTGCCGCCTGGCCGGCGAAATAGTGCGTCTTGGAGGTAAGAAATAACATGAAACTTTTCGAATCCGAACTCAAGGTCATCAATATCGGCCTGGAATCTTTCAGGCAGGGGCTTCATGACTCCGGCGTGGCTAGCGTGCAGGCGCAGTTCAAGCCGCCGCTCTCCGCCGAGGCGGCGCTGTTCGCCAAGGCCGCCAGGCACGGAGCGAAGATTGAGAAGGCCAACCAGAAGGCCCTGGCCAGGGTGCTGGCGGCCAAGCCGGCCCTGGTGGGCATGGGCGTTGCCCTCGATGTGATCCCCGGCATGAAGAAGAACCTGATACTCCACGCCGGCCCCCCCGTGACCTGGGATCGAATGTGCGGCCCCATGCGCGGCGGCATTATGGCGGCCCTGATGTACGAGGGTCTGGCCGCCAACCCGAAGGAGGCGGAGCGTCTGGCCGCCTCCGGCAAGATCAAGTACGAGCCCTGCCACGAGCATAATGCCGTCGGGCCCATGGCGGGCATCATCTCGGCCTCCATGCCCGTTTTCATCGTCAAGAACGAGGAGCACGGCAATTTCGCCTACGCCACGCAGAACGAAGGCCTGGGCAAGGTGCTGCGCTACGGCGCCTACGGGCCCGAGGTGATAGAGCGGCTTAAGTGGATGGAGCGGACCCTTTACCCGACGCTGAAGGCAGCCATAGAGTCGCTGGGCCGTATAGACCTGAAGACGATGGTGGCGCAGGCGCTGCACATGGGCGACGAGGTGCACAACCGCAACCGCGCCGGCACGTCGCTGCTCTACCGCGCCCTCGCCCCCGCCGTGATCAAGACCTGCAAGGACCCGGAGACGGCGGCTAAATCCCTGGACTTCATCAACGGCAACGACCACTTCTTCCTGAACCTGAGCATGGCGCTCTCCAAGGCCTCGCTCGACGCCGGCCGCGGCGTGAAGGACTCCAGCCTCGTCGTGGTGATGGCCCGCAACGGCACGGATTTCGGCGTGCAGCTGTCGGGCACCGGCGGGCG
>PHAL01000047.1:19621-24253 GCA_002840355.1 Elusimicrobia bacterium HGW-Elusimicrobia-3
GGCCCAGGTGCCGGACGCGCTGTACTTTCCGGGCTACACCAAGGCGGACGCCAACCCGGACATCGGCGACTCGGCGATCACCGAGACCAACGGCCTGGGCGGCTTCGCCATCGCGGCGGCGCCGGCCATAGTGCAGTTCGTGGGCGGCAAGGCCGCTGACGCTTTAGCCTACACGCTGGCCATGTACGGCATTACCGTCGGGGAGAGCAACATCTACAAGATCCCGGCGCTGGACTTCCGCGGCACGCCGACGGGCATAGACGTCATCAAGGTGGCGAAGTCGGGCATCCTGCCTTTCATCGACACCGGCGTGGCCCACAAGAACGCCGGCGTAGGCCAGGTAGGCGCCGGCGTCCTCAGCGCCCCCCCCGAGCCCTTCGCCCGCGCCTTCGAATACTTCGCCCGCAACCTGAAGTAAGGTTGGCCGCGCCTCAACTGAAAAAGCCCCGCAAGGGGCTTTTTCGTTTGAAGACCGCGGGTGGAGCGAAGCGACACAATATAGACGTATCGTCAAGATGCCCAGTCGGCGGCTGGCCGTGGGCTGTCCCCGTTAGGCGCGGAGTGGGCGGGCGAGGGTATGCCTTCGGAGGGGCCTCGCGGAGGCGAGGCTTGCGTAAGCGCCGAGCCGTAGCGAAAGAGCGAGGCCACGGTGTGGCCGAGCGTACCCGGAGAAGGCGTACCCTCGTCTGCCCCCGCTATATAAAAAAACCGCCGGGAGGGCCCGGCGGTTTTGGTTGGTGAGCGGGTTGCTCAGGTGCCGGGCTGGTATTCGGGCTCGGCGGGGACGGCCACTGGTTGCTTTGCTTTTTTGGGGAGGGCGTTCCAGATCTTCATCGAGAGGAGGAAGCCGATGACGGCGAAGGGCACCAGGAAGACGGGCCACATTTTCCAGTTGTTGGGGTCCTTGGCCAGCTCGCCCACCGGCGTGATATGGCCGATGACGATGGACTGCATGCCCGTGCCCAGGTACACCATGCCGTCCACGATGCCCGTGGCAGCCCCCGCGTTCTTGGCGCCGCCGAAGTCCGTCGTGGAGGTGCCCGAGAGGATGCCGTGCACGCCCGTCACCGACATCGAGATCAGCATCGTCGCCACGCCGGCCCACCAGATGTTGGCGCCCAGCATCAGCGCCATGATGCCCGCGCTCGCGCCCATCACACCGTAGAGGATGGCCGCCATCGGCCCGCGGCGCGACTGGAACAGCTTGTCCGAGCACCAGCCGGTCAGGAAAGAGCCCGCCAGGCCGGTCAGCAGCAGCATCAGGCCCCAGTTGTCGGTGATCCAGAAACCTTTCTTGAAGCCCACCTCGCCGGCGAACAGCGGGTACCAGTGCATGATGCCGTTGCGCAGCACGCCGCTGCAGAACTCTATGCCGCACACCACTATCAGCACGGGGTGCGTGATGATCTTCAGGAACACCTGCTTTACCGGCAGGCGCTCGCCGGTGGCGGAGACGGAGTCCTCGCCGGTGTCGAAGTCCTTGTAGCCGGCCTCGCCGGGCGTGTTGCGCAGGAAGAAGAACATGATCAGCCAGAAGATGGCCAGCATCACGGACGGCACGAAAAAGATCCACCAGTTCTGGTCCACGCCCGTTCCGCCCAGCCCGAACACGGCGGAGAATACCCGGGCCATCACCGAGGGGTCGGCGCCGGCGGCGGCGCGGCTGGCCTCGGCCACCGCGAAGCCCCAGTCGAAGGCGAAGTACAGGCCGAAGGCTATCATCGCGCCGAAGATCGTGGAGAAGGTGCCGCGCTCGCGCACGTGGAACCACGGGGCCTTCACCGTGACGATGGAGATGGCGCCGTAGCTCTGGAAGTGCATGTTCAGCGCATAGAGGAGCATGAACGCGGTGAAGAGCGAAATGTTCCAGCCCCAGACCGCCATGCCGTAGAGGGCCAGGCCCATGAGGAAGTTGACCACCAGGGAGCCGCCGGTGCCTATCAGCATGGCCAGGCGGCCGCCCAGTTTGTCGGCCAGCGGGCCGGTGACCAGGAACGAGAGCGCGTACACCCAGGCGCCCACGGCGAAGATCTCGCCGAACTGCGCCTTGGTCATTACCCCGTCGCCGAGCACGCTCTTGGCGACGGTGAGATTATAGCGGCCCATGTAGAGAAAGGCGTAGGCGAAGCCGAGAGGGACCCAGTTCAGGGCCCGGCGGAAACGGTATGCTCCGGAGTGAATAGGTGTATCCATGCGAAAATTATAACTTTTTGCCCCGCCGCGGTGAACCGGCGGGTGTAAAATGCGTGTAAAGTCTTGCCATGGTCCGGTTCCGGCCTTGCCTTTAGGAGAATGGAATTGCTATTATTATATATGGAAGGTGGCTGAAGTTCAGGCCGCTTTTTTTACTAGTAGGGCGGTCACCGGGAATTTTATGGATAAGTCCAAATTAGAGGCCGAAATAGAGAAAACCGTGGACCTGAGCGGGTTCGAGCTGGTGGACGTCAAGCTGGCCAGCCATAACGGCAAGCCCCTCATCCAGATCTTCGTGGACAGGGAGAAGGGCGGCGTGCTGCTCGACGACTGCGCCGTGCTCAGCGAGAAAGTGGGCGAGTGCCTGGACACCAATAATTTTTACGAGAACGGGTATTTTCTGGAGGTTTCCTCCCCCGGTATCGACCGCGTCCTCAAGAAGGAAAAAGATTTCAAACGCTTCATAGGCAAGCAAGCCAAGGTACGGCTGAAGCGGCCGGTCAACAGCTCGCGCGTGTACTACGGCGACATAGCCGGCTTTGAAAACGGACAGGTGCTCCTGTCCGGCGACTTAAAATTCAGCCTGGAAGATATCGAAGAGGCCCGGCTTCATCCGGCCGACGACGAGATCCTGAAGGGAAAATAACACAGGGGTAAGAACAATGACTACTAACAAGGAACAGAAGAACAAATCGGACCTTTTACTGGCGCTGGAGCAGCTCGAGCGCGAGAAGAACATAAAGCGCGAGGACGTCTTCAAGACGATCACAGACTCGCTGGTGAGCGCGCTGCGCAAATATTTCGGCAAGACCGCCCAGATCATGGCCGGCATAGACCCCGAGACCGGCGAGATGGCCGGCTTCCTGGTCAAAAAGATTTCCGACCCGGTGGTCACCCCCGAGCTGGAGATCACGCTCGAGGAGGCCCAGAAGCACCACCCCGACGCCAAGATGGGCGACGACGTGCACATCCCCGTGCCGATACAGGATTTCTCCCGCATCGCGGCGCAGACCGCCAAGCAGGTGCTCATCCAGAAGATCCGCGAGATCGAAAAGGTCCGCATCTTCGACGAGTACAAACCGCGCGAAGGCGAGGTCGTCACCGGGCTCGTCCATCATGTGGCCGGCCGCGACATCTTCGTCGACCTCGGCAAGGCCGAGGCCATCCTGCCCTTCTCCGAGCAGATCCGCCGCGAGCATTACAGCGTCAACCAGCGCGTGCGCGCCATCATCCACCGCGTCGACAAGGAGAACAAGGGCCTGCAGATCGTCCTCTCCCGCGCTTCCGGCGCCTTCCTGAAGGCGCTGTTCGAGGCCGAAGTGCCCGAGATCGCCGAGAAGGTCATAGAGATCGTGGACGTGGTCCGCGACCCCGGCTTCCGTGCCAAGGTGCTCGTGCGCAGCAACTCCCCCAAGGTGGACCCTGTCGGCGCCTGCGTCGGCATCCGCGGTTCGCGCATCCGCGTCATCATGAGCGAGCTCGCCAACGAGAAGATCGACCTCATCCCCTATATCGAAGACACCCTGACGATGATAGCCAAGGCCTTCTCCCCCGCCACGGTCAGCTCCGTGCGGGTGCTCGACAAAGAGGGCAAGCGCGCCCAGATCATAGTCCCCGACGACCAGCTCGCTATGGCCATCGGCCGCGAGGGCCAGAACATCCGCCTCGCCAGCCGCCTGACCGGCTGGGAGATAGAGGTGAAATCCGAGGGCCAGCGCAACGAAGAGAACAAGAAGACCGTGGACATGGCCATGCAGGACCTGCTCAAGATCGACGGCATCGGCGCCAAGGTGGCCGAGACGCTCATCACCATGAACGTGCTCGACATCCGCACCGTGGCCGGCCTCACCGAGGAGGAGCTGTGCTCCCTCGAGGGCATAGGCGAGAAGACCGCCCAGAAGATACTGGCGGGCGCCAAGAAGTACCTCGAAGAGCACCCCAATTACGGCCAGCCGGACGCCCAGGAAGAAGCCGCCGCCGAGGCCCCTGCCGAAGCCGCGGTCGAGGCCGCGGTCGAGCCCGTTGCCGAGACCCCCGCCGAGGCCCCCGCCGAGCCCGCGGTTGAGCCCGCTACCGAGACCCCCGCCGAGACCGCTACCGAGACTGAAGAGGTGAAAAATGACAGCCAAGAAAAAGGAAAATGAAGATTTAGACCAGAAGGACTCGGCGGCTAAGGTTGAGGGCGAGGCTAAGGCCGCGCCTAAGAAGAAGGCCGCGCCCAAAAAGAAGGCCGAAGGCGCCGACGCCGGGGAAAAGAAAGCCCCGGCCAAAAAAGCCGCGCCCAAAAAGAAGGCCGAAAGCGCCGACGACGGCGAAAAGCCCGCCAAGGCTCCGGCCAAGGCCAAGAAAGCCAAGGCCGAAGAGCCCGCGCCCGAACCGGAACTTCCCAAAAAACCGGACCTGAAGCGCTTCATGTTCTCGCATTCCACGTCCGAAGGC
>PHAL01000048.1 GCA_002840355.1 Elusimicrobia bacterium HGW-Elusimicrobia-3
GAACTCAACGCCAAGGTCGTTTATGAAGATCCCGATATCGTGGCCTTCCTGGACCTGAACCCGCAGGCCCCCGTCCACGCGCTGATAGTGCCCAGGCGGCATATCGAGCGCCTTACCGCGGCCGCCGACGGCGACGCGGAGCTGCTGGGCAAATTGCAGCTGGCGGCGGCGAAGATAGCGAAGCTTTTAAAAGTAGAAGGCGCCTTCAGGCTGGTCAGCAATAACGGCAAGGGCGCGGGCCAGTCGGTGGACCATCTGCACTACCACCTGCTCGGCGGCAGAAAGCTGCTCTGGCCCCCGGGCTAGACCAAGATTTTAAGTTCGATACCAAAAGGTGGTGATTAGCTTGGTATTCATAAAAGTCAGAGACGAAGAATCCATTGAAGAGGCCCTGCGCCGCTTCAAGCACGACTGCGAACGCAACGGCATCCTGAAGGAAATAAAGCGCCGCGAGCATTACGTAACGCCCGCGATGAAGCGCAAGATAAAGTCCCAGGAAGCCCGCCGCAAGGTCCGCAAGGGCAGGCGGTCCTACTAACCGCGTCAGAACGCAGACGGCCGCGCGGATCCCGGTCCGCGCGGCTTTTTGCCTGTATCCCCCCGGCACGGCGTAAAGTCTTATATATAGCACAATGAGTTCGTCACCCATCATAGAGCTGATTCGCGAGAAACTCGACATCGTCGAGGTCGTGCGCGAGTACGTCCCGGCTCTCAGGCGGGCTGGGCGCAACTACAAGGCCAACTGCCCCTTTCACAACGAGAAGACCCCCTCCTTCACGGTCAACCCCGACAAGAAGATCTTCTTCTGCTTCGGCTGCAGCACCGGCGGCGACATTTTCAAGTTCGTGATGGACATAGAGGGCCTCACCTTCCCCGAGGCCGCCCGCAAGCTGGCCGCCAAGGCCGGCGTGGAGTACGGCGACGAGCGCGCCCACGCCATCACCCCTGAGGACCGCGAGCGCCTGGAGCTCAAGAAGATGCTCACCGCCGCGGCCGCCTTCTACCACAAGGCGCTGTTCTCCCCCGACGGCGAGAAGGCCCGCCTGTACCTGGGCGAGCGCCGCCTCAGCAAGGCCACGGTGGAACGCTTCGAGCTGGGCTGGGCCCCGGCCAACGGCACCGCGCTGATGGAAGAGCTGAAGGCCCGCGGCTGGAGCCGCGACCTGGCCGTGAAGGCCGGCCTGGTGACCGAGCGGGAGGGCGGCCGCGTGGGCGACACCTTCCGCGGCCGCATCATGTTCCCCATCCGCAACCAGTCTGGCGACACCATCGCCTTCGGCGGCCGCGTGCTGGACCCCGAGGGCATTCCGAAGTACCTCAATTCCCCGGAGACGCCGCTGTTCTCCAAGCGCCGCACGCTCTACGGCCTGCACGAGGCCCTGCCGCAGATCCGACGCACCGGCCGCCTGCTGCTGCTCGAAGGCTACATGGACGTCATCGGCGCCCACCAGCACGGCGTGGACTGGGCCGTGGCCCCGCTGGGCACCAACGTGACCGCGGAGCATTCCGCCGTGGTCAGCCGCTACGCCAAGGACACGGTGGTGATGTTCGACGACGACCGCGCCGGCATCCAGGCCTCCGTCAAGGCCGCCAACGTCTTCATGGAAACCGGGCTCTACGTACGCCTGGCCAGCCTCACCGGCGGTCTGGACCCGGACGAGTTCCTCAACGAGTACGGCCGCGAGGAGTTCGAGAAGAAACTCTCCGAGGCGGCCGACCCGCTGGACTTCCAGCTGAAGCTTTTATTCCGGGACCCCAAGAATCCCCCCACCTCGCAGGACAAGGCCAAGGCCATCGCCGACCTGCTCGACACGGTGGCCAAGCAAAGCGACGAGGTGCTCAAGAGCGAGTGGATCAAGAACCTGGCCGCCCATTTCCGCGTGGACCAGGCCTCGGTGCTCAAGGAGCTGCGCAAGGCCGCGCTGGCCCTGCCCCGGGAAAAGGCCCGCGTGCAGCCCGACCCGGCCAAGGGCATACCGCAGCTGGAGCGCGATTTCCTGCAGACGCTGCTGCATTACCCGGCGCTGCTCGACCAGGCCGGGGCCCTCGAGCCCGAAGATTTCTCGGACCAGCTGGCCCGCAAGATCTTCCTGGCCCTCAAGGAACTGCCGCAGGAGCTGCGCGGCAAGGCCGCGCCGGCGCTGGCGGAGCGGTTCCCCGAAGAGTCGGCCCTGATCCTGGGGCTGGCGGTGGCGGATTTCAACGCCGAGGTGTCCTCGGCCCAGGGCGCGGCCAGCGAGATCAGGAAGCTGCGCCGCAAATCGCTGCAGCGGCGGGCCAGGGAGCTCAAGGGCCTCCCGACGATGTCCCCCCAGCAGCTGCAGGAATACAGCAGATTGATGTCCGAGCTTAAATCCTCGGCCCAAGACCTTTAAGCGTTAGACAGGAGACTACAGATGGCACAACCCAAAAAAGCCTTACGCGACCTGGTGGAACTCGGCAAAGAGCACGGCTACATCACCCTCGAGGAGATGAACCGCTCGCTGACCAACGCGTCCATGTCGAGCGAGGAAATAGACACGCTGATGGGCACGCTGGAGGACCTCGGCATCGAGGTCGTGGACCGCAAGAAATTCAAGATGGTGGTGGGCTCGGAGCGCGAGGCCTACACCGAGGAATGGAGCGCCACGCCCGACGTGTCGAATTCCATCCGCATGTACCTCTCCGAGATGGGCAAGGTGCCGCTGCTGACCCGCGACGAGGAAGTGACGCTGGCCCGCAACATCCGCGAGCGCGAGCGCGAGCTGCGCATGATGGTGCTGGAATCCCCCATCACGATGCGCGAGATCCGCAACTGGGAAACGCTCATCGAGCAGGACGAGATGACCACGAAGGAGCTCATGCCCCGCGGCCGCAAGTCCAACCAGGAGCTCTCGGCGATGAAGCGCAAGATGAAGAACATCGCCAAGCTCATCACGCGCACCGAGAAGGAGATCATCAAGCTCACCGAGCGCGCCGCCAAGCCCTCCCTCTCCAACGAGATGCGCAAGAAGGTCGAATCCGTCATCGACAAGAAGCGCAAGGACATCGTCAAGAACATCATCAACCTGAACCTCAACCAGGAGAAGATCAAGCGCCTGACGAACAAGATCAAGAACCTCGCGCACAAGATCCGCGAGTACCGCCTGGAGCTCGAGAAGTACCAGAAGATCTACGGCGACCTGGTCAAGCTGCAGCACGACCACGAGCTGGTGGGCCGCGGCAAGCTGCGCCCCGGCGCCTTCAAGAGCAAGTGGGGCTATAACCCGCAGGAAGTCGAGGCCGCCCTCGAGAACATCAAGGCCGTCAAGGACCGCGAGCACCACCTGATCCGCACGCTCCCGATCAACCCCGACGACTTCATGTCCCTCAACGACAAGATCACCTTCCTCGAGGACCAGATCCTCCAGGACAAGCTGAAGCTCATCCGCGCCAACCTGCGCCTGGTCGTCAGCATCGCCAAGAAGCACGTGAACTCCAACCTGGAGCTCTCCGACCTGATCCAGGAAGGCGGCCTCGGCCTGATGAAGGCCGTGGAGAAGTTCGAGTACAAGCGCGGCTTCAAGTTCTCCACCTACGCCACCTGGTGGATCCGCCAGAGCATCAACCGCGCCATCGCCGACCAGGCCCGCACCATCCGCATCCCGGTGCACATGAAGGAACTGGTCTCGAAGCTGATGAAGGTGACGCGCAAGTACCGCCAGGAGTTCGGCCGCGATCCGCAGATCGAGGAGTACTCCAAGCACATGCACATCTCGATGGACAAGGTGAAGAACGCCCTGAAGATCATGCAGGACCCGATCTCCCTGTCCACCCCGATAGGCGAGGACGAGGACTCCCACCTCGAGGACTTCATCGAGGATAAGGGCGGCCTGCCGCCGTCCCACTCGGCGATGGACCTGCTGCGGCGCCGCGAGGTGACCAAGATCCTCGACACGCTGACCGACCGCGAGGCCAAGATCATCAAGCTGCGCTTCGGCATCGAGACCGGCTACCCCCGCACCCTCGAGGAAGTTGGCAAGATCTTCCGCGTCACGCGCGAACGCGTGCGGCAGATCGAGGCCAAGGCCATCCGCAAGCTGCGCCACCCCAGCCGCAGCAAGATGCTGCGGGACTACATGGACTGAGGCCAGGCCTGTAAAAAAAGAAAACCCCCGGGAGAGCCGGGGGTTTTTCTTTGGCGGAGACGGGGCCTTACTTCTCGTCCTTGTTCTCGGTCAGGAGGTTCTTGAGGATATCGTGGGCGATGTCCTTGGCGCCCAGGCCCACCGCGATGGCGAAAGCCAGGCCCAGCGAGATGAAGACGATGTCGAGGCCGCGGTAGATGGTCTTCATCTTCAGGCCCAGCTGCTCTATCGAGGCGATGATGGTGAGCATCACGATGACGAAGTTAACGATCTTGGACAGCGAGCGGCCGCCGCGCAGGTTGTTGACGGTGGCGGATTTCATGACCACGTCGGACATGAAGCGCGCGAACATCAGGCCGCCGAAGCCGATGAAGATGGCGGCGACGAGGTTGGGCAGGAAGTTCACGAAGCGCTGCAGGATGTCGGAGATCACGGAGAGGTTCAGGATGCGGGCCGCGGTGACGAAGAAGATCAGCATCAGCGCCCAGTAGGTCAGGAAGGAGATCACGTGCGAGGGCGACTTGCCGAAGCCGAAGCGGATGAACAGCTCGTTGATGCCGACGCTGCCGGTATAGTTGTCGAGCTTGATCTTGCGCAGGAACTGCTCGAGCAGCGAGCTGACCACGCGGGCCGCGAACAGGCCGAAGAGCACGAAGGCGAAAGCGGCCACCAGCTTGGGCAGGTAGGCCGAGATCTGGGTCCAGAAATCCAGCACGGGCTGGGAAAAAGGTTCGGTAAGCTCGTTGATCGTCATTGCTTGGCTCCTCGGTCAGGGTATGCGGTATTCTATTATTTATCCTCCGGGCAAAGCAAAAGCCCGGGCAGGGCCCGGGCTTTCGCGGCGGCGGTACGGCTCAGAGCGCGCTGTGCTTGAGCGGGTCGGCGTGCACCGGCTTGCGCGTCTTTATCTTCTTGAGCTTCTTGAGCGGCTTCATGTCTCGGGACACGGGCGCGTCGCGCAGCTGTGTCTTGGGCGCGGCCTTCTCCGAATCCTGCCTGATGACCTGATCGAGCAGCTGCCTGGAGCCCTCGCGGTAGAGCGGGTCGTTGACGGAACTGAGCGCGTCGAAATCCGTGGCGGTGATCGCGGGGGCTTGCGCCTGGGCGGTGGCGTCGGCCTTGAGCGCGGCGGCGGGCTTGGTGACGGGCGCGGGGGCGGGCACGTTGAGCGCGAGCAGGACGTTGTCGCCGGCGGCGGCGGCGCCGGTGAAGAGCAGAGCGAAAGAAGCAGCCAGGCACAGTCCGTTGATCTTTGACATTAAAGCCTCCGTGTTGGATTGGAACCGCATACTGAGATTATGGTATAAAAAGAGCGGGAGCGTAAGTGGCCAAAGGCCCACCCGGGCCTGGGTCCCCCGGCCCAGGCAGCGCTGCCGCCGGTTTTATATTGCCCGGCCCCCGTTTTTTTAGTAATATATACATACTATGTACGCAATCATTGAAACAGGCGGCAAGCAGTACTGGGTAGTCCCGGGCGAGATCCTGCAGGTTGAAAAGATCACGGCTAAAGAAGGCGAGGAAGTCTCCTTCAAGGCCCTGTGGTCTGCCTCCCAGGACGAAAAAAACGCCTCGGCTGCGAAGTCTCCCTCCGCCAAGGTAACCGCACGGATCGTCCGGCATCTCAGGGGCCCCAAGATAATCGTTTTCCGCAAGAAAACGAAGAAAGCCTACGAAAAAGCTTCGGGCCACCGCCAGGAACTCACTGAGATACAAGTCAAAGATATCCAGTTAGCCTAGTTTTTGGCCGACAGCCGCGGAGGACCGCGGCATACAACAAGAGGAACATTATGGCGCATACTAAAGGACAAGGTTCAAGCAGCAACGGCCGCAACAGCCCGGGCCAACGCCTCGGCGTGAAGCGCTACGGCATGCAGACCGTCAACGCCGGAGAGATACTGGTCCGCCAGCGCGGCACCGTGTTCCTTCCCGGCGCCAACGTCAGGCGCGCTTCCGACGACACGCTCTTCTCGATCGTGACCGGCGTCGTGAAATTCGAGTGGGCGAAACGCGGCAAGAAACAGATCAGCGTTTACCCCGCCGCGAAGTAACCCCAACCAAGGATAAAACCTCCCGGGCGCAAACGGTCGGGAGGTTTTTTATTAATATATGTCCCTACCCAGGACCTCCAATACGTTCATCGACACGGCCAAGGTTTACCTGAAGGCCGGCAAGGGCGGCAACGGCGCCTCCTCTTTCCGCAGGGAGAAGTTCATCCCCTATGGCGGCCCCGACGGCGGGCACGGCGGCAAGGGCGGCAGCATCTGGTTCGTGGCCTCGGCCAACATCACGACGCTGCGCGAGATCGCTTTCCACCCGCACATCACCGCCAGCGACGGCGTGAACGGCGGCGGCAACAAGTGCGACGGGCATTACGGCGAGGACAAGACCCTCTACGTGCCGCTCGGCACCGTGATCAAGCGCGCCGGCACGGTGCTGGCCGACCTCAAAGAGGAAGGGCAGCGCTTCTGCGTGGCCAAGGGCGGCCGCGGCGGCCGCGGCAACACCGCCTTCAAGACCCGCTTCAACACCGCCCCCAAGATCTCCGAGAACGGCGAGCCGGGCGAGGAGTTCGAGGCCTTCCTGGAACTCAGCGTGCTGGCCGACGTGGGCCTGGTGGGCTTCCCCAACGCGGGCAAGTCCACGCTGCTATCGGTCATCTCCGCCGCGAGGCCGAAGATCGCCAACTACCCCTTCACCACCCTCAGCCCGTTCATAGGCATCGTGACGCACAAGGGCAAATCCTTCGCGGCCGCCGACATCCCCGGCCTGATAGAGGGCGCCCACGAGGGCAAGGGCCTGGGCGACACCTTCCTCAAGCATATCCTGCGCACCAAGCTGCTGATCCACCTGGTGGACCCGGAAGGCTTCGGCGACATGAAGCCGGAAAAGGCCGTGCGGGTGATAGAGAAAGAATTGAAGGAATACCACCCGGTGCTGGCCAAGAAGACCGTGATCCTGGCGGTCAACAAGTCCGACCTGGCCTGCGCCGAGAAAGTGCACGCGGCCCTGCAGAAGAAATACAAGTCGCGCGAGGTCTTCCTGATCTCGGCCGCCACCAACAAGGGCGTGTCCCGCCTGCTCGACAGGGTCATCAAGCTGCTGCCCACGCTCAAGACCGACGAGCTCTACCAGGCCGCCGACGCCAATGTAATAGCGCCCAAGCTCTCCGAGGGCTTCAAGGTCTCGCAGGACAGCGCCGGGACCTACGTGGTCAAGGGCTCCAAGCTGGACAAGCTGATAGTCATGACCAACTTCGCCCAGCCCGACTCCTGGGACAGGTTCCGCCGCGTGCTGCGCACGATAGGCGTGGACAAGGCCCTGAAGAAAGCCGGCGCCGTGGAGGGCAGCATGGTCCGCATCCTCAACAAGGAATTCGAGTGGAGCGACGCCCCGCTGCCGTCGGCCAAACCCGGCAAGTTCGCCTACAAGTACAAGAA
Source organism: Elusimicrobia bacterium HGW-Elusimicrobia-3 (assembly GCA_002840355.1). Taxonomy (GTDB): domain Bacteria; phylum Elusimicrobiota; class Elusimicrobia; order Elusimicrobiales; family UBA9959; genus UBA9959. The sequence continues at coordinate 7,544 of PHAL01000048.1, forward strand.
GAAAGGCATAGACTACTCCGACCAGTAGGCGCCAGCCCGCAAAAAAAAGCCCCGGACAGCCGGGGCTTTTTTACTGGCCGGGAGAGCCTCAGTAGACGGAGCCCCAGTCGCGGGTGGTGATGCGGAATTCCACGCGCCGGTTCAGCGCGCGGGCCTCGTCGGTGGTCTCGCTGATCACAGGCTGGCTCTCGCCCTGGCCGTAGACGCGCACCGAGTCGGGGTAGACGCCTTTGACGGCCAGGTACATCTTTACCGCGCCGGCGCGCCGCATGGACAGGTCCTTGTTGTACTCTTCGCTTCCCACGTCGTCGGTATGGCCGGAAACGATCAGCTTGAGCTTGTTATGGTTGAGCAGGATCTCGGCCACCCGGTCCAGCAGTTCGTGGGAGGAGGGCTTGAGCCGGTCGGAGTTGAACTCGAATTCTATCGGCGGGATCTGGCGGTTGGACACCATGTCCATCACGCTGTTGAGCTCCATCTCGGCGCGGCGCGCTTCCTCGCGCTCGGTGGCGGTCAGACGCTTGGAACAGCCGGCGAAAACCGCCAGCGCGGCGGCGATCAGCATTAGTTTTCTCATATAGCCCTCCCCTCGTAGTTTCCCCGGGTTATCGAACCTATCAGCGTCTCGCGGCGGAACCGGTAGCCCCGGGCGAAAGCCGTGTTGCTGAGCAGCAGCGGCGGCGTGGCGGCTATGGTCCCGTAGATCCTGCCGCGCCCCACCCTGGGCCGGTCGGCTGGGTCCAGCAAATTGGACTGGGCCGTTTCGGCCAGGGTATCCATGGCCCAGTAAACCGGCCAGATCACGGCCGCGCGCAATGCCAGTTCCGTCTTGGGAATGGCGGTGACGAAAGCCTCGCACTGGTCCAGCCGGTCCAGGGCCCAATAGGTCCACTTGAAAGTTATCTCGCGCAGGCGCTCCATGTTAGCCGGGTTGAGCAGGTCTTCCGGCCGCATGTTCCTGGTGTCCAGGTCCTCCTGCGGCAGGTAGCAGCGGCCGAGGCGCAGGTCGGCCGCCATATCCTTGAGGACGTTGGTGATCTGCAGCGCGGAGCCTATCATCTCCGCGTCCTTCTCGTGCGGGAAGCCGCTGGCGCCGCGGCTTTCGCTCCGGATGGCGTTCCTGTAGAGGCGGGCCCAGAAGACGCCGGGCTTGCCGCCGATAAGGGCGCAGTAGCGCTCCAGGTCGCGGCAGGTCTTGAAAGCGGCCGGAGCCCCTCCGGGGAAAGCGCGCACGTCCATCTCCATGCCGTCGGCCACGCCGCCCAGCAGGTCGGAGAACAGCGGCCGGTCGCCCTCCGGCAGCCCGGCATAGACGTCGAGGATCTTGGAGAATTTGAGCAGCAGTTCCCGCTCGCCGGGCGCGACGGGCAGGGCGGCAATGGCGGCGGCCGCGGCCAGCAGGCCGGCGCGGGCTTCGGGCTTGTCGAGGCGGCGGGCCAGGTCCAGTATTTTTAGTTTCTCCGCGGCCGGCACGCCCTGCGTGTCCACGGCCGTGTCCAGCGCGCGGCAGAGCAGGTAGCCCAGGCCCATGTGGGAACGAACGGGCTCCGGCAGTATGCTGACGCTGAGGTAGAGGGTGCGCGAAACTTTCTTGAGTATCGCGTTGACTTCGCCTGATAGGCGGGTCTTGTTGCTCTTTTGCATCTTTTTAATTCTACAAAATATGCCGCCGGTCCATTAAACCGGCCGCTGCGCCTGCGCGGCCTCCATTCTCCCGGCGGCTATCCTTCCCATGCCAAGGCGGGTGTAGACGGGCGCGGCGTGCGCCGTGATCTCGGCGCCGCGCGAGGCAAAGGCGGCCGTGGCGCCCAGCACGCACAGGCCGCTGAGCGCCATGGTATAGGCCACGCCTATGCGTTCGGCCGCGACGCCGGCCAGCAGGCTGCCGAGGGGCGCCATGCCCATGAAGGCCACCGAGTGCAGCGCCATCACGCGGCCGCGCTTGTCGTCGTCCACCAGCGTCTGGATGACCGTATTGGAGGAGGCGAAGAAACTGACCATGCCGTAGCTGGCCAGGGCTATGAGCAGCGCGCTCAGGGCGAAATTTGTGGAGAAGGCGAAGGCCAGCAGCCCCAGGCCGAAGACGGAGGTGTACAGCGGGATCTCGCGCTCGAGGCCGGCCGGGTGCCGCCGCAGGGCCAGCCGCAGCGAGCCCGCCAGCGCGCCCACGCCGGAGGCCGCCATGATGAAGCCCAGCGTGCGGGGACCGCCGTGCAGGATCTCCCTGACGTAGGCCGGCATCAGCACCGCGTAGGGCATGCCCAGCAGGCTGCCGACGGCCAGCATCAGGATGATGTATTTTATCGGAGGAAAGCCGAAGACGTAACTGACGCCGGCCCGGAAGCCGCCGCGGGCGCGCGCCGCCCCCGCCCCCGGGCCCAGGCGCATGGCCAGCAGCGCGGCGATGACGGCGATGTAGGACAGGCCGTTAAGCAGGAAGCAGACCCCTTCGCCGAAGGCCGCGATGCAGATGCCGGCGATGGACGGGCCTATGAGCCGCGCCGAGTTGAACATGGAGGAGTTGAGCGCGATGGCGTTGGCCAGGTCCTCGCGCTTCTCCACGAGCTGCACGATGAAGGACTGCCTGGCCGGCATGTCGAAAGCGTTGATGACGCCCAGCACGGCGGCCAGGGCTATGATCTGCCAGGGCCGCGGGTCGCCCAGCAGCACCAGCGCGGCCAGCGACAGCGCCTGCACCATGGACAGGGCCTGCGTCACCAGCAGTATCCGGCGCCGGTCGAACCGGTCCGCGGCCGGCCCGGTGAAAGGCGCCAGCAGCAGGCTGGGGGCGTGCGAGGCGAAGGCGGTGACGCCCAGCAGCAGCGGCGAGCCGGTAAGGCGGTAGACCAGCCAGCTCAGCGCCACGCTCTGCATCCAGGTGCCGATCAGGGAAAGGCATTGCCCGCCGAAGAACAGCCGGTAGTTGCGGTACTTGAAAGCCCGCAGCAGCAGTTCCAGCGAGCGCCTGGGGTTCATGGGCGGATAATTTTCCCCAGCACCCTCGGGCCGCGCGCGCCGGTGGCCGAAGGGCAGTGGTTGCGCTCCCCGGCCAGGGCCAGCCAGGCCAGCAGCGCGAAGCAGGCGGGCTCCTTGGCCAGCGGGTGTATGCCCAGCTCGGCGATAGAGCGGGTCCTCACGCCGGCGGGCAGCAGCAGCGCGGCGATATTGTCCATCAGCGCCGGGTTCAGCGCGCCCCCGCCGCTGACTATCAGCTCGCGGGTGCCCCGCGGCGCGAAGTTCTTAAAAGCCTGCGCTATGGAAGCCGCGGTGAACAGGTTGAGCGAGGCCAGCAGGCCGCGCGAGCGCCTGAGGTTGAGCTGGCCGGGGAAATGCCGTTTTATAAAGGCCAGCGTATAGGCGCTGCGGTCGAGCGACTTGGGCGGCCGGCGGGAGAAGAACGGCGCCTCCAGCAGGGCGTAGACTTTGAGCAGGTCCGGCTCTCCGGCGGCGGCCCAGGCGCCGCCCTTATCGTAGGAAAGCCTGCCGCCGGTAATGGCCGCCACCGCCGTGTCCATCAGCGAGTTGCCGGGGCCGGTGTCGAAACCGAAAGTTTTAACGCCGCGGCCCGCGAAAGCGATATTGCCCACGCCGCCGATGTTCTGCAGCGCCACCGGGCAGCCGCCGCCGAACAGGTACTCGTCCATGAAAGGGATCAGCGGCGCGCCCTCCCCTCCGGCGGCCATGTCGGCCGGGCGGAAATCGCAGACCACCGGGCGGCCCGTCTCCTCGGCTATGAAAGAGGCCTCGCCGATCTGCAGCGTATGCCCCTTTTTCCCGGGCGCGTGCCAGACGGTCTGGCCGTGAGAACCTATCACGGCCACGCTCTTGCAGGCCACGCGGTGCCGGCGGCAGAATTTTTTAACCATGCCGGCCCAAAGCCGGCCCAGTTCGAAGTTCAGGGCTGAAAGCTCCGGCGCCCGGAGTTCTTTGGCCGCTATCAGGCGCGCCTGCAGGGCCGGGGTGTAAGGGTAATTGCCGAAGGCCTGCACGGCCAGCGACCGCCCCGAGACTTCGCAGAGGGCTATGGAAAGCCCGTCGGCGGAGGTGCCGCTCATCAGGCCCATTATAAGGTTTTTTTTCATGCTAATATTTTTCCACGCTGTACTTGGCCAGCCGGCCGCCGCGGTAATGGAACTTGCCGGAGAAGTGGCCGCGCCGCCGCAGCAGCGGCAGGAAGACCCGGTCCCCCTCCCACAGGTTCAGCTTCAAAAGTTTCCGGTCCGGTATCCACTCCAGGTTCCCCTCCGGGGAATCTATGAGTTTGCCGGAGAACTTCGCGGCGGTGAACACGAAGACATACCAGTCCTCGCCGCCGGCGAAATCGGGGAAGGTCAGCACGCCCTTGAGCGCCGGGGACTTTATCCTGAGTCCGGACTCCTCGCGCACCTCGCGGATCACGCAGTCCTCGGGGCTCTCGCCGGGCTCGAACTTGCCGCCCAACCCGTTCCATTTGCCCTCGTGCACGTCGCGCGCCTTCTTGACGCGGTGCAGCATCAAAGTCTTCCCGTTCTTGCGCAGGTAACAGAGCGTGGCCAGTTTCATCAGACGTCCGACTGCCCCACCGGCGGGATCTCCTCGAACAGCCAGGTGCTGAGATAGCGCTCGGCGGTATCGGGGAGGATGACGACTATGGTCTTGCCAGCGTACTCGGGGCTTTGGGCCAGGGCTACGGCGGCCCGCATGGCCGCGCCGGAGGAAATGCCGGCCAGGATGCCCTCTTCCTTGATCAGGCGGCGGGCCATCACCCCGGCCTCGTCGTCCCCCACGGCCATGACGGTATCGATTAGGGAACGGTCGAGGTTCTCCGGGATAAAATTGGCGCCTATGCCCTGTATGCGGTGCGGGCCCGCCTGGCCGCCGGAGAGCAGCGGCGAAGCGGAGGGCTCCACGGCTATGACCCGCAGGCCGGGCTTGCGCCGCTTCAGGCCGCGGGCTATGCCGGTGAGGGTACCGCCGGTGCCAACGCCAACCACCACGGCGTCCACGCCGCCGTCGGTGTCGGCCCAGATCTCTTCGGCGGTGGTGGCTTCATGGATGGCGGGGTTGGCCGGGTTGGCGAACTGGCGCGGCATATAGGCGCCGGGCGTGGCGGCGAATATCTCCTCGGCCTTGGCCACGGCGCCGGCCATGCCGGCCGCTCCGGGGGTCAGCACTATCTTGGCGCCGAGGGCGCTCATGATCCTGCGGCGCTCGACGCTCATGGTCTCCGGCATGGCCAGCACCAGCCGGTAGCCCTTTATGGAGCAGAGCCAGGCCAGGCCTATGCCGGTGTTGCCGCTGGTGGGCTCCACCACCACGGAACCCGGCCGCAGCAGGCCGCGGGCCTCGGCGTCGGCGAGCATGCCGTAGGCGGCCCTGTCCTTTACGCTCGAGGACGGGTTGAAGAATTCCAGCTTGGCCAGCAGCAGGGCTTTCGAACCCTCCGCCAGGCGGTTGATCCTTACGAGAGGGGTGCGGCCGACGAGGCCGCTCATGTCCGGGGCGTATTTCATTTCTTGGCGATCTCCTTCTTGAGCTCGTCTAGCTGGGCCTGCACGCGGCGCATCTCCTCGCCGCAGTAGTCCGGCAGCCGGTTATGGTCCAGCTGGGCGCGGCCCGCCCCGCCTCGCGCGCTGTGCGCCGGCACGCCGAAGACGGTGGTGTCGGGCGGTATGTCCTGCAGCACCACCGAGGCCGCGCCTATGCGCGAGCGGTCCCCCACCTTGATGGCGCCCAGCACTATGGCGCCGGCCCCCACCACCACGCCGTCGCCCAGCGTCGGGTGGCGCTTCTTGTGCTCGAGCGAAGTGCCGCCCAGCACCACCCCCTGGTACATCAGCACGTCGTCGCCTATCTCGGCGGTCTCGCCTATCACCACGCCCATGCCGTGGTCTATGAAGAAGCGGCGCCCTATCGTGGCGCCCGGGTGTATCTCCACGCCGGTAAGGAAGCGGGCGATATGGGAGAGCAGGCGCGCCGGGAAGTGGAAGCCGCGCGTCCACAGCCAGTGGGCCGGGCGGTACAGCCAGACGGCGTGCAGGCCGGGGTAGCAGAGCAGGACTTCCCAGAAGCCCCTCGCGGCCGGGTCCTTGGAGAATACTGTCCTGATATCTTCTGAAAAGTTCATTTTATCCTCGCTCCCGCCGTCGGGGCCGTTGTCCTGTAGTAAATTATATATATAAAACTCCCTCCCCGTCAGTCGGGGCAAAGAAAAGGCCGGGCTAAGCCCGGCCTTTTTCGCCGCTGCGGGGGTTTACAGCCTGTATATATCCAGCTTGCCGCCATTGAGCTTGAAGCCGTAGCCCCGCTCGAAAGACGGGAAGGTGACGCCGCCGGGCTTGATGTCCTCGGTCTTGAAGATGAAGTAGGCGGTGGCGTCCACCACGGGGAACGGGATGAGCAGCACCAGGGTCTTGTCGGTGAAGCGCGCGCCCTGCGGGCCCTGCACGATCTCGTTGCCGTAGGCCAGCTTGTAGCTCTTGCCCAGCCGCACGTCCACGCCCTTGGCGGCCACGCCGTCGCCCACGGACTTGAGGGAAGTATTAAGCGCCATGCCGCGGGGCCCCTTGATCTCGAGCATGCTGTTCTCGGGGGTGGAGGCGTTGGCCTTGATCTTTACCACATATTTCTCGCCGTCTATGGTGACGGTCTTGGAGCCGCTCATGAAGATGCCAAAGTTGATGATCTCGGTGCCGCGCACGAAGTAACTCTCGTTGCGGGAGGTGGTCAGCACCAGGAAGAACTTGTCCTTATCCTTGCAGGAGTTTCCGCCGTTGGGGCAGTTGGAGGCCTTGGAGCCGCTGACATGCACCTTGGTGCCCTTGCCGGTGGTGAAGGCGACATCGGGCTTGAGGTAGGCGTTCTTGACGGTCTCGAGGTTGATGGAGAACACGACGTCACTCACGCCCTTCAGCCCCTTCTCGTCGCCGAGACTGGCGGCCTCGGGGGCGACGCCGTAGCCGAAGTAGCGGAACAGGTCCAGGTCCTGCGCGGCCTGGTCAACGCCCGCGGCCGGGGCTGAAACTTCGGGGATCTCTATCCCCTCCAGCGAAAAGCCGGCGGCTTCGAGCGCGCCGTTGTCCGCCGAAGAGTAGGAAACGAAATTGAAAGACATCAGGCCGGCCGCCGCTATTTTTACCAGGTTCTTCATTTGGTTCTCCTTGCCCGCTCACCCGCTATATATTTATACCAGGTTCGGGGGGCCGGCAGGAGAGGCTAAGGGCCATACTATTAAAGATAAAGGGCCTAGCCCGGTTTAGGCCCTATGGCCGCGAACGTTGCCTGGGCCGGGCTTTTGCTATGCAGGCGGTAAATTATATAGATTATCCTCGTTGTCGAATTTAATGGGGGCCGAATGAACGATACAGCGATCAAAACTCTGGAAGGACACAAGGACGGCGTGCTGGCGCTGGCCTTCTCGCCGTGCGGCAAGTTCCTCGCCACCGCCGGAGAGGACAACACTATACGCCTGTGGGACATCCCCGACGGCATAGAGATACAGGCCATAGAGGCCCACCAGGGCGACATCCGGGCCCTGGCCTTCAACCCGGAGGGCGACTTCTTCGCCTCCGCCTCCTGGGACAAGACCATAAAGATCTGGAAGACCGCCGACTGCTCCACCATAGCCGAGGCCGGCGGCCACGACGGCCCGGTGAACGCCCTGGCCTTCTCGCCGGACGGCAAGGCCCTGTACTCCGGCTCCGACGACGCCACCATAAAGGTGTTCGCCTGCCCCGGCTGCTCGCTCAAGAAGACCATCAACCCCGGTATCGGCGACATCAAGGCCGTGGCCGTCTCGGCCGGCGGCCTGCTGGCCGTGGGCGGCTCCGAGCTGCAGATCCTCGACACCTGCGGCGACCTGGTAAAGGACAACGATTCCTATCTCTACGGCATACGCTGCCTGGCTTTTTCCCCGGACGGCCGGCGCCTGGCCGCGGCCACGGGCATGGAGAAGCGCCTGGAACTCTGGGATACCGAGAAGATGGAGGAAGCCGGCTCCATCAAGGACAGCGACTGGGTGAACTGCGTCGCCTTCACCCCCGACGGCAAGTACGCCGTCACCGGCGGCACGGCCGTTAAGGTGTGGGACGCCGCCACCGGCGCCTGCTTGCGCACCTATGAAGGCCACTCGGACGAGATCTACAGCGTGGACGTCTCACCGGACGGCAAGTACATAGCCTCGGCCTCCAACGATAAAACCGTAAAGCTCTGGTCCCTCCAGCCCTGAGGCAGACAGCTGCCTTTCGAAGACGGCCGCCCGCAAGGCGGCCGCCTCTTTTATGGGTTGACCGGCGTTAATGGGGTTACGGAGGGCATTTTTGTATAATTTGGACGTAGTCAAATGACATCAGGAGGAATAATGGTTAATATAATAGTACTGGTAGTAGCGGTACTCATGGGGTTGGCGGGCAGCGCTAACGCCGCGGGTTTCCGCCTTTCGGAGCAGGATGCCAGGGCTAACGGCATGGGCAATACCGCCGTGGCCGTGAGCGACAACCCGTCAGCTGTCTGGTACAACCCCGCGGCCATCACCGGCCTCGAAGGCACCAACGTGTCCCTGGGTTCCGTGATGGTCCTGCCCCAGATGGAGCATACCAACACCAACGGCAGCAAAGACCGCATAAAGCAGACGCTTCATATCCCCCCCCATTTCTTCGCCACCCGAAAACTCAACGAGAAATTCTCGCTCGGTCTTGGCGTGCTCGCCCCTTTCGGCCTCTCTACCGACTGGGACAAGGACACGGCCAATACCCGCCGGGTGGCCACCCTGTCCGAGATACAGGCCCTGTACGCCAACCTCAACGGCGCCTACAAGGTAAATGAGAACCTGTCCGTGGCCGCCGGCGCCAGCTTTGTGCGCCTGGACGCCACGATGAATAAGATGGTTACGGCGACCTCGGAGCAGACTCTTGAGGGCGACGGCACCGGCATGGGCTACAACCTGGCCGCCACCTATAAGTGGAACAAGTACAAGTTCGGCGCCAGCTATCACAGCAAGGTCAAGATAGATGTTGACGGCAAGATTAACCTCGTTGTCGGCGCTCCCACTGTAGACGCCGCTAATCAGAACGCCTCCACGAAAATCACCCTGCCCGACACCTTCCAGATAGGCGTCGCGCACCAGTGCACCGACTCCTGGCTGTTCACGGCCGAAGCCGACTATACCAACTGGAGCACCTACCGCAGATTGGTTATTGACTACACGACTACGCTTGGAGTTGCTAAGCAGTCTATAGACAATAAGAACTGGAGCAGCGTCTGGGCTTTCCGCGTGGGCGGCGAGCATAAGGTCAACGAGAACTGGAAGCTGCGCGTGGGCGCCTTCTACGACGTCAACCCGGTCAAGGAAGACTACTTCGAGACCCGCGTGCCGGATTCCGACCGCGTGGCCGTTTCCTTCGGCGCCGGTTACGCCAAGGGCAACATCACCGTGGACGCTTCCTACCTCTACCTGCGCTTCGCGAAGCGCACGATAGACGACAGCGTGCAAGATACCACGACAAACGTGCTGAACGGCAAGTACAGCTCCGTCGCCCGCCTGCCCGCCATCACCATCGGCTACAAGTTCTAAGCCGAAGGCCACTGTTAAGGGGATAAAAAAACCCCGCGCCCGAAAGGGCGCGGGGTTTTTATTTTACCGGCGGACTACAGGCCCTGCATATAGGGCTGGTTCAGCCGGTGTATAGCCCAGCCCTCGGGCATCAGGTCATAGACGCTCTTGCCCTGGGCGCGCAGCAGCTCATGCAGCGGGCGGTATACCTCGGCGCTTACCGGCCTGAAGCCGGTGATATCGGCCACGGCCCCCAGCGCCTTGCGCCCCTCCCTGGCGGCGGCGAGGCTGAGAAAAGCCTCTTTGAGCGCCTGCCGCTTGGCCTCGGCGAGGTCGCTGCGGAAGACCAGCGGCTCGTTGGGCACCCGGCCGGTCACGGCCAGCACCCGCAGGCCTTTATGCTTGCCCGCCTGGCGCGCGTAAGTGGCGGCCGCGGCCACCCGCCCGTCCAGCAGTTTCTTCACGTTCTCGTCGTGGCCGGCCGAGAACTCGCGCCCGGTTTTCACCCCGGCTTTTTCCAGGTAGACTACCGGCAGGGTGAAGCCGCTTACTGAATAAGGCCCCACGAACCCCACTTTCATCCCTCTCAGGTCGGCCACGGCTTTGGGCCCGCCGGCGGCCCGCGCCAGCAGCACGCCCTCATAGTCGGCCAGGCCGCCTCCCCGCAGCGCCTGCAGCACCGGCTGCACCCCGTACTCCTCCCTGGCCACCAGGAACTCCTCCAGCGTTACCAGACCGGCGTCGGCCTTGCCTGAGCCCAGGTAATTTATGGCGGCGGCCGGCGTAGCCGCGGCCTCCACCCTGACCGTCAGCCCGGTGGCTTTTTGCAGGTGGGCCTGTATATAAGACAACGCGTCAGGAGCGGCCGGCGCATGGGCCGGCGACAGTACTACCAACAGCGGGTTGGCCGGCGTACCCACCGACGCCTCGTCCCGCCGCGAACAGCCGGCCAGCAGTAAAGCCGGCAGGATGGCCGCGCACATTACACGGTTAACAATGGTTTTCATTTCCCCCCCTTCTAACTACCCCTATTTGACAATAAAGCCGGCCCCTTTTTCAAGGGGCAAGGTCATGCCTAGGAGCAGGCCTGCGGCTGGCCGAACCAGTGCCGGGTGGCGTTGCAGAACTTTACGACGCTGAGCATCACCGGCACCTCCACCAGCACGCCCACCACGCAGGCGAGCGCCGCGCCGGAGTCCGGGCCGAACAGGGCTATGGCGGTGGCCACGGCCAGCTCGAAGAAGTTGCTGGCGCCTATCAGCGCGCCGGGGGCGGCCACGCAGAACTCCACCTTGAACTTCTTCATCAGGAAATAGACCAGCCCCGAGTTGAAGTATACCTGTATGGTTATCGGCACGGCTATCAGCGCCACGTGGAAGAAACGCGAGGTGATGTTCTCGGCCTGGAAGGCGAAGATGCAGACCAGGGTCAGCAGCAGCGCCACCATGCTCACCGGGTGGAATTTCTCCAGGAATACGC